>NZ_CP024011.1:2542668-3178335 GCF_002688565.1 Acinetobacter sp. LoGeW2-3
AGCTGCAGCTCCTCAGCTGTTGGTTGCCCCGAAGTAAACAGGTGTTCATGGATGAATTGAAAATTATTGATTTGACTGAGTGCAGTTTCAATTTCATTCATCAGATCATTTTCCTTATGTAGAAATGCAAACGCCATCTTTCGATGGCGTTTTGATCAATCGCTTAGCGATTTGGTAAAACGTCCTTTAACGCTTCATGCATATCAAGTAATGCCTTTTCAGTCGTTTCCCAGTCGATACAGCCATCAGTCACTGATTTGCCGTATTCTAGATCGCAAAGGTTCGCCGGGATATCCTGACGGCCACCTTTGAGATGACTTTCTACCATAATACCAACAATTGATTTATTTCCATCAATAATTTGTTCAGTAATATTTTTCAATACTAATGGTTGTAAGTACGGGTCTTTGTTCGAGTTTGCATGACTGGTATCAATCATGATTTTGGTGCTTACTTTAGCTTTTGCCAGCGCTTGCTCAGCTTCAGCCACAGAACCTGCATCGTAGTTAGGCTTGCCATTACCACCACGTAGAACCACGTGTGCGTATGGGTTACCTGAAGTACGGATCACCGCAACCTGACCTTGATCATTCAAACCGAGGAAGCTATGACCGTGTTTTACTGATTGCATCGCATTGGTAGCCACAGTTAGACCGCCATCCGTACCATTTTTGAAACCAACTGGTGAAGACAGGCCAGATGACATTTCACGGTGAGTCTGACTTTCAGTGGTACGTGCACCGATCGCTGACCATGAAATTAAATCTTGATAGTACTGTGGAGAGTTTGGATCAAGTGCTTCAGTGGCACACGGCAAACCTTTTTCATTCAGTTCAAGCAGAAGTTTACGGCCAATGCGCAGACCTTTCTCAATGTTGAAAGAATCATTCATGTCTGGGTCATTTATCAGACCTTTCCAGCCAATCGTGGTACGTGGTTTTTCAAAATACACACGCATCACTAGATACAAGGTATCTTTTACTTTTTCGCTGATCACTTTCAGGCGTTCAGCATATTCTTTAGCAGCTTCAGGATCGTGAATTGAACATGGGCCAATCACGACAAAAAGACGTTTATCTTTGCCATCTAGAATATTGCGAATCGTTTCACGACCTTTCAGTACGGTTTGATAAGCATTTTCAGTCAAAGGCAACTCAGTCTTTAATTGCGCTGGAGTTACAAGAGGAATCATGCTTTGGATATTCACATCATCAATATCTGATTGTGAAATAGGATTTGACTGTAGTGTATTCATTGCCGTCACTGGTTTGATCATACAAAAGATTGTTTAATAGCCTGAATATAACATGAATGATGCGTCACTTTGTTATAAAAAAGATGAATAAATCTTTGAAAAAAAAGTGATGAATCTGAGGTTTAGTTTAAACGGCCTGTGTTTTTTCTACTGCCGTTGCCAGCTCGGGTTGAGTAGGTTGGGCAGGTTTAGACTTGACTGGATTTACGATAAAGTTCACACCTAGACAGAACAATGTAATACCCAGAATTTTACGGATAATTTTCTCAGGCATACGTGAACTGATCAGCGTGCCGATCACGATCGCTGGAATAGAACCACAAAGTAACCAGCCTAACAAGCTAAAGTCTACATTACCTGCGCTCATATGGCCCAAGCCTGCGACTAAAGTTAGAAGTACGGCATGCACCACATCAGAACCGATAATACGGATCATCGGTAAATTCGGGAACATTAGAATCAGCGCCATAATACCGAAAGCACCAGCACCGACTGAAGACAAAGTCACAAATACACCCAGCACGATCCCCATGATGATAATCAGCGCGCGTTTTTTACCAGATTTGAAGTCAACCTTTGATAGATCCTGAGTCATATCTGGCAGTTCTTGTTTACGGTATTTATTAAAGAACTTTTCAATTGAACCACGGAACACAATTGAAATACCGGTTAGTGTCAGCATAAAGCCAAGAACCATGGTCAATGTGGCTTTATAATTCGTAGATTGACTCAGGTAATTTTCCAGTACCCAGTGTGTTACTAATGATGCAGGAATACTGCCAATAGCTAGCCAGATTACGATTGGCCAGACAATATTCATTTTTTTGGCATGCACCATTGAGCCACAGAATTTAGAAATTGCGGCATAGAGTAGATCGGTACCAATGGCAATATGCGGTTCGACCTTAAGCAGGGTAATCAGAATCGGGGTCATTAAAGAACCACCACCGACGCCGGTAATTCCGACACAGAAACCTACCAAAACACCTGCCAAAATAAATTCAATCGGACCAAACATCTATATATGCCAATATCTAAAAACGAGCATATGTTATGACTTTTAAAGATAAGTAGTTGTCTTGATTAGTGAATTGCTTATTCCAAAAAAAGATAAAGCATGTGATTAAATAAGTATTTTAGAATCTAATAATTTGGTCTGAATGATAGGATTGATAAGGTTTCACAAGAAGTTTCTTATAGTTAGAAAACACTATGAAGATGAATAGGCCTAAATCCATAGAATTTGATTAAAAGGATGAAATTTCTTCTTTATCGGAATATAAAGGTTTGTTTGATTTAAAAACAGGCTTTAAGTGATAAGCGTGATTGGATTTTGGGAGATTCATTTATCCCTATTAATTTTTTAATTGAGCTTTTTAAATCATATTATGATTCCGGTAAAACTTGTCAAAATTTAGCCTAAGCAATCTTCATATATTACTATCTCCATAGATATAAAACTTTAAATTTTCATACTTATAGTTTTTAAACGATTTCATACAGATCGGAATCAAGTTCAACTTTAAATTTTTCGTCTTATGTTAATATGCTGACAGCAATTCTTTGAGGATCACATCTTGCAAAAACGGAAGCTTAAAATTGGAATCGTCGTAGGTGAAGTATCGGGAGATACCTTAGGTGCCAGTCTGATTCGTCGTTTTCGTGAGCAGGGCATTGATGCTGAATTTGAAGGTATTGGTGGTCCACAGATGATTGCAGAAGGTTTTAAAAGCTATTATCCGATGGATATTCTATCGGTTATGGGTATTGTCGAAGTCCTTAAAGATATTCGTAAGCTGTTTGCGGTACGTGACGGACTGGTTGAAACCTGGACGAAAGATCCAGTCGATGTATTTATTGGTATTGATGCGCCGGACTTTAACCTGCGTTTATCCAAGAGCATCAAGCAAGGTCAGTTGCCGATCAAAACTGTTCAGTATGTTAGTCCATCCGTTTGGGCATGGCGTCAGGGTCGTGTGCATGGCATTAAAGCCAGTATAGATCTGGTACTGTGTTTATTCCCATTTGAAAAAGCTTTTTATCAAAAATGGCACGTGCCAGCGGCATTTGTTGGACATCCTTTAGCAAGCCAGTTACCAATACAAAATCCATTGGCTGAAGCGAAGCAGGAACTTGGTCTTGATCCTGCCCAGAAATATATTGCTTTGCTGCCCGGCAGTCGCCGTGGTGAAATCGAACGTCTTGGACCATTGGTACTGGAAGCAGCACAGATTCTGCAACAGAAGCATCCTGAGTATATTTTCCTGGTTCCAGCGATCAATGACGCACGCAAGCAGCAGATTGAAGCTTTATTAAATAGCTATCCAGACAGTCTTAAAGCCAAAATTAAACTGATGGAAAATACCAGTAGCGATTCCAAAATTGGTCGTCAGGTGATGAATGCAGCGGATATTGTGGCATTGGCTTCGGGTACTGCAACCTTGGAAGCCATGTTGTTACATCGTCCAATGGTAACGTTCTATAAGCTACATTGGCTGACCTATCGCATTGCTAAACTCTTGGTGAAAATTCAGTACTATTCATTGCCAAATATTATTGCGGGCAAGAAAGTGATTCAGGAGTTGATCCAATCTGAGGCAACGCCTGAAAAGCTTGCTGCCGAGATTGAAGCATTAATGAATGTAGAAACAGCTCAAATTCAGGCAATGCAACATCTAACCATGCATAAGCAACTGCTTTCAGGTAATAGTGAAGATCCTGTTGCTGCTATTCTAGAGCTGGTTAAATAATCTTATAAATCTTTATTGACCCTGATGCTGCTGACGATATTGACTCGGGGTCAGTTCAAAGTGCTTTTTAAAGCTTTGGCTAAAGGCCGTTTCTGAAGAATATCCCACACGATGTGCAATCTGTTGCACGGTCAGTAAGCCATCTCTTAAATAACGTGCTGCCAGACGCATACGATGCTGTTGCAGATAAGCCAAAGGTGTTTCACCCACCACTTGGGTAAAGAGCTGGGCAAACTTGGAACGTGACATATGACACTGTTCTGCCAGGCTTTCGACAGTCCAGCTCTGTTCAGGCTGACCATGAATAGCAGCTAAAGCACTAGAGAGTTCAGGGTGGCTTAAGGCATTCAACCAGCTCGAAGCATGCTGGGCATTTAAAATATAATCTCGCACACATTCAATAAGTAAAATACTGACCAGATGATCGAGAATCCGGTCACGGCCTGGACGTGTGTGCTGGGTTTCTAGCGCGAGGAACTGTAATCCGACCTGTAACCATTCCGGTGCGGAATCACTCAAAATATGCTGGATATGCAGATAATCTGGTAGTGAGGCAATCAGCGGACGCGCCATCTGGATATCCATTTTGGAACGAATTGCCAAAATAAAACTGCGCTGTGGCTGAATTTGACCGAAATCAATATTTTGCTGGGAATGTGTGGTAAAGAAGTTATTAATCGGACTATGTTCTGTCAGTTCATGATCATTTAGGCAATGCAGCTGATGGGCTTTAGCTGAAGGAAGCAGAACCAGATCACCTTGCTTTAGAGCAATTATGTTTTCTGAATCTTCAAAGCTGAGTTGTGCTTGTCCATGCAAAATCACATAGGCCAGCATCGACGGCTCATGCTTATACGTCAGTCGATATGGGTGATAGACATTCAGATAGATGTATTCTGATCTGGCCAGATGTATATCATCAAAAATTTTACTAAGCGCATCCATGCGTGTTCTATTCTGAATTTGAAGGATATTTTTATTTAAGTCCGCATGTGAATTGGGGTCAGAAATAGGCTAATCAGGACAAAGACGCTGACATAGCTTTTCTGGACGCTAACAACTGTGCACATACGCTGAATTATTCAACTATAGGGGCAGGGTAACATAAAACAGGAGGGTCGCAATGAATGCCCCTGCAAAAATTTCAAATATTCGCCTGGAGCAGGATGCTCAGTTGCTGAAAGGTCGTCAGCTAGATAAAAAGCGTTTTGGATGGCTGTTGAGCCCCGGTCTACCCGTCATTGGTATGGGAATTCTGGCTGGCTACCATTTTGGACCGAAAGCCACCAAGAAAGTTTTTGCCATGGGAGGGCCGTTATTATTACACGTGATTATTCCGACATTGGATGCATTGATTGGCGAAGATGAAAATAATCCCAGTGATGATCAGATCAAGGCTTTGGTCAAAGATCCTTATTATGACCGTATCGTAAAAATGTTTATTCCTTTGCAAATGGCGGCAAATGCATTTGCAGGCTATGTCGTGACCCGCCAGAATGTCTCTTTACTGGATCAAGTATTATTGGGTATTTCCATGGGCGCGATTAATGGAGTTGGGATTAATACGGCTCATGAGTTATGTCACCGTCCAGCGAAGAAAGACCATTACCTGTCGCATTTAACTTTAATGCCAGTTGCTTATAACCATTTTCGTATTGAGCATCCATATGGGCATCATAAACGTGTGGCAACGCCTGAAGATCCAGCATCTTCTCAAATGGGCGAATCTTTCTATCGCTTTTTACCAAGAACTGTCATCGGTGGTATTAAGTCTGCCCTTGATATTGAAACGCGTCGTTTAAAACGTAAAGGGCTAAAATTCTTTTCTAAAGAAAATGAGCTGTTTCATGGCTGGGCAATGAGTGCCAGTTATCATGCATTAATGGTGAAAACCTTCGGAAAACAAGTGATTCCATATTCAATTACACAAGCTCTTTATGGTATTTCACTCTTTGAAATTGTGAATTATATTGAGCATTATGGTTTAAAGCGTGCCAAAAATGCAGATGGAAAATATGAGCGCACTTTGCCTGAGCACAGCTGGAATAATAACAATATCGTGACCAATTTATTCCTGTATCAGTTACAGCGCCATTCTGATCACCATGCTTTTCCAAGCCGGCCATTTCAGGCATTACGCAATTTTAAAGAAGCACCGGTTTTGCCAAGCGGTTATGCCACCATGCTGATTCCGGCTTTGGTGCCGCCGTTGTGGTACAAAATGATGGATAAGCGTGTATATGCGCATTATCAAGGTGATCTGATGAAGGCTAATATTTTCCCGTCTAAGCGCAACCAGATTTTTAAGAAGTTTGGTGTACAAGACAACGCTGCTTAAGTATTTCTATTTCTTGCTTCCAATAAAAAAATGCGCCTATAGAGGCGCATTTTTTTGTACTAATTAAATTTTAAAACTAGTCTTACTAAATATTCAGAGGTATCAAATTACAATAAGAGTCGTGCCTGATTGGCCATTCCCAGTGATGATTAAGACTGCTATTAAGCGTTAACTGCTTTAACTTTGACTTTACGGCCATGCAGCAGGTAATACCAAAGCAGGCAGCTAAGTGTAATGATCGCACTATATAAGTACAGATGCTGGTAACCCATCTGATCTAGAAACTGACCAATAAAATACGGTCCAAAACCAAGTGCTGCATCCAGTGCAATAAAGAAGGTCGATGTTGCCAAACCCATACGCTCAATAGTGGTACTTTTTACCGCAATGGTCTGACAAATCGATTGAATATTGCCATAACCAAAACCTAATAAAGCTGCACTCGTGAGCAGCATCCATGAATTATGTGCTTGACTAAGCAAGCCAATCCCAATCGCCATGAGCACAATCGCTGGATACATAATGATGTTTTCGCCTTTACGATCCATTAATGGTCCAGTAAATGGACGAGAAATCAGAATCGCTGCGGCATACATCAGAAAGAAGAACGAAGCTGCCTGCAACAGGTCAATTTCTTTAGCATACAGATTAAGGAAGGAAAGTACACCGGAATAACATGCACCAGCAATCAGGATAATCACCGCAATAGGAAAAGCTTTAGGCTCAACAAATTGCGCTAGACGAGAAGTCGGCTGTGTAGATTGTTGCGTACCCGATTTTGGAGCTAGTTTTACTTTTGAAGTATCCACACCCAAACTGAAGAGCAGACAGGTCAGTGCTACAAATGAAGTAAAAGCAAAAATCACCTTATAGTCATATTCTGACATGAGCCAAATCGCCAGGAATGGACCGATTGCAGTGGCGAGCGTACTACTTGTACTAAAATAGCCAATACCTTCACCACGACGAGTTGCTGGAATGGTCTGAGCAATAACAGTCCCAATGACAGTCCCAGCAACACCCATCATAAAACCATGCGCAAAACGCAGAGCGATCAGATAAGGAATCTCCATAGGAATAAAATACAGACCCGAGAACAAGAAAAAGCCCAAGGCACCGGCAACCAGACTGGCTTTGGCGCCCAGATTCGGCAGAAATTTCCCGATGAGCAAACGACCGACCAAAGTCCCGACCACGAACACACCGGAGATTAAGCCTGCTTGTGCAGTGGTGGCATTCAGCTCAGCTAAGGCATAACCCACACTGACAATGACCAATAGATAGAACACCAGAACCAGCTGGAAGTTCATTGCACTGAGAAAAATAAAATTTTTCGTCCAAAGTTTAGATTGAGCTTCAGCCATGGTGTTGGTCCTTTCTACTTTGAAGGGAATTCATAAAATCTAAAATAAAAGCATGCGCCTGTTTTAGTTGGCTTTTGTCAAAACCATGTAGCAATTCAGTTTCTAAATCATCGATCTTGTCGCTACATTGCTGGAATTGCTGTTCACCTAGGGTAGATAGCTGTAACAGCTTCTGGCGTTTGTCTGTCGTCGGAAGTGATTCAATCAGATTCATTTCAATTAAAGTATTTAAACGTTTAGTTACTGCCGGTTTGGAAATTTGCAGTTCATGCGCAATATCCAGCGCGGTGCATTGCCCATTCATCTTGATAATGACCAGGCTTTGCCATAGCGAATAATTCAAGTCATGCTCAAGCAATACAGCATTGACTTCATCGCCAAGCAGACGGGCACAGCGTAGCAGTGCAAAACGGAAGCGGGAGGAAGTATCCATAAGGAATAATGTTAACCAGGTTAACTAAATATGGGTAATGTACGCCTATAAAATTGAAAATTCAAGATATGTATCAGTAGTTTCGATATCACTTAACAGATATTTCAAGGATGAAAAGCACTAATCTGGTGGGAAAAACCTCTGATTTTCTTTAAGATGCAAATCTTGATGGGTACAGTGGAAAAGGTGAATTGATGCAGGATCTAGAGCTAACAACAATGATAAGTAATTGCTTAACAAGCAGTTCCAATTTGATAGCAGACTTGGTTCAACCTGCAATGACTTCATCTGAACAGCTGATCCAAGCATTTAAAGACGTGGCAGAAAAACGCGCTCATACTGAAACGATTCATCATGTGATGTTGCTGGATCAATTTGATGCTTCACGACTCAGTTATGTCTTTAGCCCGCTGATATTATCCGTTTTAAAACACAAAACCATCTTTATCAGTCCAGCCAATGCTGAACTGCAACAGGTATTAGGAGAATATTTCCGGGTAGAAGCACTGCAACTAAAACATACGCAGGCTTTGCAAGAAATGGATATCTGTTTTAATTTAGCAGTTGATAGTTGTTCTGTGCAAGATTTACAGCGCTATGCCGTATTTAAAGCTTTACTCGATCCACATTGTAAGAGTCTGATTGTCATTGGAACTGAATTGGACAGTTCGCTAAAAATCTTAGTCGAATCATTTGGTGTTCAAGTTATTCAGCAAAAATTGATGCAACAGCATTTCGATTTAACTGAAATCGAATTTAGAAAACTATTATGGAAAAGAAAAACTGATCCAGTGGCTGAAGTTTGTAAAGAGATCACGACTGCCAATATTGAACTGGTGACCCAGTTAAGTGGAATACAAAACTCAGATGCTGAGCGTTTGATTGATGACTTAATGTATAGCGAGCATCTATTTGAAAAAGTCTCTGTATTTGGAGAATTTACTGAGACTATCTACAAGCATCAGTTGAAATAAAGAAAAGAGCCGAAAAGGCTCTTTTTTATGTTCAGGATTTTTTCTGTTTACGGTATACGCTTGGTCGTACTGGATGTGTACCACGCCAGAGACCTTTCTTATTTTTCTTGGCATTGCTTTGCAAGTTCATCAGATAGGAGAGGTGTTTCTTGTCACGGATATATTCTTCATAAACCCAAGCTGCACCACGCTTGATGAGTTCTTCATTGACATTTTTACGACGTCGGTAAATGACACCGACGCAACGGCCATAACGGTCAATATCGGTAATTTGCACACGGATCAATCGATTCTTGATCATTTTGGCGACCAATTGCTGGGATTCCTTGCCATAGGCCTGGCTGGATTCCGGTGCATCCACATAGGCAAAGCGTAAGCGGGTTTCCGAACGACGGATATTGAAACGGTAGCAGGTGAGGGTATCGCCATCACTGACTGCTTTGACGCGACACCAGTATTTTTTTCCCTTTTTAAAAGGACGGAACAGTTCCTGCAAAAATACTACAAGTTTATGCAGCAAATAATAAGAGAAACACAAAGCCACAAGGCCAAGCACAATTTGCCAAGAAGTCGAGAGATGCAACAAAAGTAAAATCCAAAACTAGCGCAGTCAGACGAAGTAATAGCTGACTTAGAACGCTCATTTTAGAGCAAAGCGCTGTGGCATAAGGCTTTGTAACCGTTTGCATGGAGGTTTTTTAGGCAAATAAAATAGCCTAAGCAATTGTCTAAAACTGAATTTCAATCTCTGAAAATTTCCCTTTTAAGACTTTTACAAATAGCCTAAGCAAAATTTAATATCTACTTATCAAAATAGCCTAAGCAAAAATTTTATTAATTTCACTTCTTAAAAATTGATGTCTTTTATTCTGTTGCAGTTCCTTATACCAATACATTCCCATATTTATTTTCGGCAGTTTTACAGGAACTTCAAAAATTTTCAGAATTTCATCAACATGCAGATGACTTAAAACATTTCTCGGGATGGTGAGCATTGCTGATGGATGCTGCTGCAAAATTTGTAACGCCGTAGAGTAATGCTGGCAGCGTAAGAAAATTTGCCGGGATAATTGTTTACGGTTTAAATATAGATCTTCGACTAATACACCCGTACGGCGCGAAGATACACCAATATGTGGAGAGGCGAGATAACTTTTTTCTGTCACTTGTTGCTGTTGAGTACAGACCACAAATTCATCTTGATCAAGTAATTCAAAATGGATTTTGTCTCCCAAAGACTGTTCCAGATCTACTACAAAATCCACTTGCTGTGTTGCAAGATCAGACACAATATTTTTCCGGTCCAGTTTAATACTCATGAACTGGATATCCAGATTAAAACGCTGAAAATGTTCAATCAGTTTCGGTAGAATCATCGGTTCAATTTCATCATGTACAGCAATTTTCAAACTCTGCACCATGCTTGGTTCAAACAGCTGGTGCTGCATCGAAATATTCTGAATCGTAATAAGAGCATGTTTAATTTGAGGGTAAATTTGATCTGCAAACGGCGTAGGCTGCATCTTGCTACCAGTCCGAACAAACAGATCATCCTGTAAATGCTGTCTAAGACGTTGTAAAGCATGACTGGCAGCAGACTGGGTAATCGACAATATTTGTGCAGCACGGGAAATGCTTTTCTGTTCAAAGATGGCGACAAAAAGTGGATATAAATTGATATCAATATGATGAAAACTGCGAATATCGATACTCTTTTTATTATGAATCTGCTGCATATTGAACTATGGAATTAAATCATTTTATTCATAATAGATTTTGGGTTAAGGTCTTGTAAAGCAGAATAATCATATCCAGAGGGAAGTTGCCATGTTTGAACTATCAGCACGTGCACAGGACTACGTCGAACGTACCAGCAAATTTATCAGAGATGAGATCGAACCGATTGAGGCAGATTTCTGGGCTAAAGTGCACGAACTGAATCAGGGCGGTGACTGGACTAAATGGCAATGGCCAGCAGAAATAGAAAATTTAAAAACGAAAGCCAAAGCAGCAGAGCTTTGGAACATGTTCTTACCTTGTCCTGATTTAGGTCAAGGTTTGTCAGTACAGGAATACGCACATATTGCTGAACTGACTGGACGTAGTCTCATCGCGCCAACAGTATTTAACTGTAATGCGCCTGATAGTGGCAATATGGAAGTATTATGGCGTTATGGGTCTGATGAACAAAAACAACAATGGCTAATGCCACTTCTTGATGGGAAAATTCGCTCAGTATTCTGTATGACCGAACCTGCTGTTGCCTCCAGCGATGCCACTAATATGCAGGCAACGGCGGTTATCGAAGGTGATGAAATTGTTTTAAATGGCCGTAAATGGTGGTCATCTGGTCTAGGTGATCCCAATGCCAAGATCATTATTTTTATGGCACATACTCCGGACGAAACCAAAGACCGTCATCATCAACATTCCATGGTGCTAGTCCCAGTAGATACTGCAGGCGTGAAAATTGAACGCATGCTACCAGTCTTTGGTGACTACGATGCACCACATGGCCACGGCGAAGTCAGTTTTGATAATGTCCGTGTGCCTGTCTCCAATTTCATTGGCGGTGCTGGTCAAGGTTTTGAAATTGCCCAGGGCCGTTTAGGCCCAGGTCGGATCCATCACTGTATGCGCTGCATCGGAGCGGCTGAAAAATCGCTGGAATTGATGATTGACCGTGGCATGAGCCGGACGGCGTTTGGCAAAGAAATTCTCAAACTTGGTGGCAATCTGGAACGTGTCGCAGAAGCACGAGTGGCGATTGACCAGGCTCGATTATTAACCTTGTATGCTGCTTATAAAATGGATACTTTAGGGAATATGGCGGCTTTAACAGAAATTTCTGCAATTAAAGTTGTGGCACCAAGTGTGCTGGAAAAAGTCGTAGATATGGCAATCCAGATTCATGGCGGTGCTGGAGTTTCCCGTGATACACCATTGACTGGTTTCTTTGCTCAGGCACGTGCGCTACGTTTGGCGGATGGTCCAGATGAAGTGCATAAAGGTATGATTGCAAAATTAGAACTGGCAAAACGTGGTTATAGTACGCGCCATAAAAAATAAGTTTTAAGTTTAAAGATATTTAGATCGTAGAAAGATTTTAAGGAAAAATTATGGCAGTCATTGATGTCGGTGGAAAAGTTCGTGAGGGTGAAGAACTGGATGTTCGCGCTGTAGGAAACTGGCTGATTGAACACGGTGAAAATATTGAAGGTCCGGTTGAAGTGACCCAATATTCTGGTGGTGCTTCGAACTGGACATATCGTCTGAAATATAGCAATGCTGATTTAATTCTACGTCGTCCACCAAAAGGCACTAAAGCCAAATCTGCACATGACATGGCGCGTGAGTATCATGTACAACATGCACTGGCTGATCATTATCCAGTTATTCCGGAAATGCTGCTGCTATGTCAGGATGAATCCGTGATCGGATGTGACTTCTATGTGATGAAACGCATTGAAGGCATTATTCCACGTGCCAATTTGCCTAAAGAGTTAAATTTTAGTGAAGCTCAGGTACGTGAACTGTGTATCAATGTCATTGATAAACTGATCGAGCTGCATCAAGTACCGTATCAAGGTACTGAACTGGAAAAAATAGGTAAAGGTGAAGGTTATTGCCGACGACAGGTAGAAGGTTGGGATAGTCGTTATGATAAAGCTAAAACCATTAATGTGCCTTCATTTAAATATGTACGTAACTGGCTCAAGGATAATATTCCTGCCGATTCCAAAACCTGTGTAATTCATAATGACTGGCGTTTTGATAATGTCATTCTGGATCCTAATAACCCAACACAGGTGATTGGTGTACTGGATTGGGAAATGGCAACGCTCGGTGATCCGTTGATGGATTTAGGTTCTGCTTTAGCATATTGGGTTGAAGAGACTGACAATGCCATTTTTAAAGCAACCCGCCGTCAACCTACTAATCTGAAAGGTATGTTCACCCGTAAGGAAGTGGTGGATTACTATCTGGAAAAAACTGGATTACAGCCTGAGAATTGGACTTTCTATGAAGTATTTGGGGTTTTCCGTTTAGCCGTTATTGCCCAGCAGATCTATTACCGTTACTACCATAAGCAAACCAATAACCCAGCGTTTAAAGATTTCTGGGTGGTGATTCATGCACTGCATATCCGTGCATTAAAGCTGATTGGTAAGCAGAAAATTGAAGCCAATGATCTGGCTCAGAAGTATATGAACAAATTTAAAGAGTTAATGCCAAAATGACCACCATTTACCTGATTCGACATGGCCAGGCATCTTTTGGGGCAGAAAGCTATGATCAACTTTCTCCCAATGGTGAACTACAAGCCAAGTTACTCGGTCGCTATTTTGATTCTATTCTTAAGGAAGCACCGGTTGTGGTGGCTGGATCCATGCAGCGTCATCAGCAAACGGCGCAACTTTGTTTAGATGAGTGTTTTCCTGAAAATGAAATCATCACGAACCCTGCCTGGAATGAGTTTAACCATACTCAGGTTTTTGCCAAATATGAGCCGCGATTTAATCAGCCAGAATTATTAAAGGAAGATGTTGCTCAGCATGCCAATCCACGAGCGTATTTAAGCAAAATCTTTGAAGGGGCGATTGAACGCTGGACGGGTGGAGATTATCACCATGAATATGAAGAATCTTGGCCAGATTTTAAAAACCGTGTCGAATCGGCATTGCAAGATCTATGCGATCAACTTTCTGAAAGTAAACCACGTTATGCAGTAGTGTTTACTTCAGGTGGAGTAATTTCTGTAGCAGCAGGGAAAATTTTAGGCTTGAGCCCCAACAAAACCTTTGCCTTAAACTGGGCGATTGCTAATACCAGCATGACTACTTTACGCCTCGTGGGTAATGAACCACAGTTACTCAGTTTGAACGAGCATCATTTTATTAAAGCAAATCAACCAGAATTACTCACTTGGATCTAAACGATTCGGAACAGAATAATTTTAAAGGAATAAAAAATGGCGAAAACAATTCTAATTACCGGGGCAAGTTCAGGAATCGGTGCAGGTATGGCACGTGAATTTGCACAAAAAGGCTATAACCTGGCAATCTGCGCACGTCGTTTAGAACGTTTAGAGGCTTTAAAAGAAGAACTGGAAAGCCAGTATGGTATTCAGGTCATTGCCAAAACTTTGGATGTGACCAATTACGACCAAGTCTTTGAAGTATTTCGTGCCTTTAAGGAAGAGTTTGGCACGATTGACCGGATTATTGTCAATGCAGGTGTCGGTAAAGGCCGTCGTATCGGTAAAGGTAATTTTGCCATCAATAAAGCCACAGTCGAAACCAACTTTATTTCTGCACTGGCACAATGTGAAGCTGCAGTGGAAATTTTTCGTGCACAAAACTCAGGTCATCTAGTGATGATCTCTTCCATGAGTGCTATGCGGGGTATGCCAAAACATCTGACAGCTTATGGTGCAAGCAAGGCAGGAGTGGCTCATTTGGCGGAAGGGATCCGTGCAGAATTAATTGATACACCAATTAAAGTGACGACGATCTTCCCGGGTTATATCCGTACCGAAATCAATGAAGGCGCAAACAAGCTGCCGTTTGAAGTGGATGAAAAAACCGGTTCACGTTTATTGGCTGCTGAAATTGAAAAAGCACCTGTCAAAGCCTATGTGCCAAAGTGGCCTTGGTTACCTTTAGGATTAGCCATGAAGGTATTGCCATTAAAACTCGTAAATAAACTAGGGTAATTCATCTTTGGAATAATAAAAAAGCTCCAAATGGGGCTTTTTTACTTTTGGAATTGAAACATTCTGACTATAAAAATAAGAAAATAATATGTATGGAGATTGTTTTTTATACATATCACCATCCATTATGGTTTAGCATAGCTGATAGTTGGCGAATATCTGTTTTATAGGTTTATAAGTAAATGAAAAAAATAGCTTTTATTATTGCTATGTGGGTAATGGTAGTGCCAATTGCTCAAGCAGCATCTGATGAAAGAAAAATTCCAGACACGACCCGATTATGTGAGGGAAAAGGGCCGCATGTAAAACTCACCACAAAAATAGATGGCCGTACTGTAAAAGGTTCATGTCAGATTGGCTTTAAACCTGTTCAAGCGAATGTATTAGATCATAAGGCCATGAATGATCTAGCAGCACGAAATGCATGTAAAGGTAAAGCACGTGGTACGGTTATGGTCGTCAACGTAAATGGTAAACAGATATCAGGTAAATGTGATCTGATTTTTAAAGGCAATAATCGTTAATAAATATATTTAGCCATCAATTATTTCACTTCAAATAACTAACAGTCACTACGTCAAATGGATGGTTTTTTAATACGAATGACTAGAGATTTTCTTCAGCCAAATATGCCTTTAACTCTTGAGTACGTAACTTTGTTTTTTTAGTTAAACAGCTATTCAGTATAAGCGATTGAATTGAACCGCCTTCATATGCAGAAGCTTCATATTTACAGTCGCTGTCTTTATATTTGATCCAATTTAACTGTACCGCTTTTACTTGGCTTTTTCGTGTATGATCTAATTTTACAGTATAAGCAGCATATACTTTATTCAATTCTTGATCAGCCTTCTTATATTCATTCATTGTACAAATATTAAGGTCTGTCTGATTGATATTAGGGTTGCATACTGCAAAAGCAGTACCACTACAAAATAATGCTGAAAGGAATAATGACTTTTTCATAATTTTAATCACCATGAATGTTCTAAAACTTTTAAAAATAAATCCAGTTCTTTCACAAGTGAAACGAGCATGTTTCTATAGCTAGCTTGTAAGTTACTATGAATAAGATTAAATATTAATTAAAATTCAAAATGATTCCTAGGAATTAAAATTTCATAGTTATTTAATATTATTTATTCGGAAATTTAAGGCTTTACTTCTATTGGTAAGCTTTCAACTCTATAAATCCTTAATTTAGAAACTGATATTTATATACAAAATTAGTGTATTTACTCAATTTTTAAAGGTGAATTGATTAAATTAAATACATGTTTAAGGAAGAAAAATTTATTTTGTAACAACTGCTGTTTTTCTAAACATCCTGCTTTAAAAACGGGAAATATCAACTTTTATTTTCTGTATTTTCCTTTAATGTACACCTGTCCATAAATTAAAGGTTGTACATATGTCTTCATCCTCCGATATGACCAGTCAGCAGCGGATTGCCAAAGTCAGAACTGTTGTCATGCAGGCTGGCGAAGACCTGCGAGCACGATATCCTATCCTGAAACATCAAAATTTCATTGGTGCAAGTATCTTGGCTTTTGCCTGGTCGGGAATGGTTGTATCGGCATTGGCCTTTTATTATGGATATTTATCGGCATGGATGACCATTCCATTAATTGCGATATTTGCTTCTTTAACGCATGAATTGGAACATGATCTGATCCACTATATGTATTTTAAAAAAATGCCATGGGCACATCATTTGATGCTGGCTCTGGTCTGGTTAGCACGTCCGAATACGATCAGTCCATGGGCGCGTCGTCGCATGCATTTACATCACCATAAATTTTCAGGAACTGAAAGTGACCTTGAAGAACGTGGCATCAGTAATGGTATGCCGTGGGGTATTCGTCGTGTTCTGGTGATCAGTGACCAATTAATGTCTGTGTACCTGCGTCCATTTCGCATGTACAAAATGATTCATGCTTTTTTAGAAAAACAACCAGAAAATGAACGTAAAACTGCACAGATTTCTCAGCTATTTGGCTTTTTGCCTTTAAGTATTATCTATTATGGTTTGTGCTATTTATTTGCAGTATTTCATATCTCTAATGCCATCATACCGATGTTTGGTTATGACATGCTGTGGTCACAAAGCATTATCGATGCCATGCCATGGGTGAATTTAATGGCAGTGATTTGGGTATTACCAAACTACCTGCGTTCATTCTGCCTCCAATTTGTCAGCTCAAATATGCATTATTACGGTGATATCGACCCGCGTGATGTGATCAAACAGACCCAAGTGCTGAATCCATGGTGGATGACGCCATTCCAGTTGTTCTGCTTTAACTTTGGTGCAACGCATGCGATCCATCACTTTGTGGTAAAAGAACCATTTTATATCCGTCAGATGACCGCCAAAACAGCGCATAAAGTCATGAAAGAAGTGGGGGTTCGCTTTAATGATATTGGCACATTCCGTCGTTTAAACCGCTGGAATGATATCAAAGTCAAATAAAAAATGGACCACTGAAAATCCTGCTAATTGCAGGATTTTTTATATCTATAATTTAATTTTTTCCAAGGAAATGCTGCAAGGTATCCTATATAAGGATTTATCGGAACTCATAGATATGTTCACAGGGGGTCTTTAGGTCTTGTGCCAAGATCGGTGAGGTTTACAACATAATGAATTCATTATTACGGGAAGGTATATAGCTGTTAGATAAATTATAAAATGTGAATATTCATCAAAAGTGACTATGGAGTTATTACTCGAAAATCTTAAATTACGGTAAAATTCTTTTTATCTTCATATAAATTAAATCATTATGTTGCTCAAAGCTGCCACTCTTGCCTTAATTCCTGCGCTCGTCATCCAAGGGAATCGCGTAAAGAAAAATACCTTACGTCTGCCAGAGCCTGTTGGTGATCGTGAAGGTCTGATTGGACAGGGGAAACCTTTATCCATCCTGATAGTTGGGGATTCAGCAGCAGCGGGTGTGGGCGTGGATCATCAGGAAGAAGCTTTAACTGGCGCGATCCTAAGTCAGCTTCAGCAGGACTATCAGATTCGCTGGAAACTTCAAGCCAAAACTGGGGATACCACGTCTAAAGTGATTCGTGTATTGGAAGAAATTCCGGCTGAGCATTATGATGTCGTGGTGACTTCAGTGGGTGTGAATGATGTCACCAAGCTGATGCCAGCAGATGTCTGGATCAAAAAACAGCAAAAACTTTACTCAGCGATTGAAACTCGCTTTAGCCCTGAAATGATTATTGCTGCTGGTGTTCCGCCAATGAACATGTTCCCAGCTTTACCAAATCCATTAGCGTGGCTATTTGGTCGTTATGCCAAAGCCATGAACTGTGAGCTGGAAAAATTTGTCAGCAAGAAAGCCAATATGCAGTGGATTGAATACGATATCAAACAATATCGGGCACTCAATCTGGAAATGGCCAAAGATGGTTTTCACCCGAGTAAAGAAGTTTATACGCTTTGGGGACAGGAAGTTGCTACAAAAATCCGCCAAAAATTCTAGAATAGAATTTCTATACGCCAATTTAGTGGAATTTTATGTCGGATATTGAAACTCATCCTCTAGAACCTTTTCTACCTGAAAATGCCAAACTTCTGATGATGGGCAGTTTTCCACCACCAGCAACTCGATGGAAAATGCATTTCTATTATCCGAATTATCAAAATGATATGTGGCGGATTTTTGGATTAATTTTCTTTCATAATAAAGATTATTTTCTGGATCTCGCCAATAAGAATTTTCAGGAAATGCTGATCCGGGAATTTCTGCTGGAAAAAGGGATTGCCATTTTTGATACGGCTTATCAGATCCGACGTTTGAAGGGCAATGCTTCAGATAAATTCCTTGAAATCGTTACACCAACTGACCTGAACAAACTGCTTTCCCAAATGCCTTTATGTCATAGCATTATGACCACAGGCGATAAAGCGACAGAAACCCTGATGCTGTCCATGCCAGAAGGTACAGAAAAACCTATGATTGGACAGCCAAGTGATGCGATCTTTGCCGGACGTGACCTAAAGCTATATCGAATGCCATCATCATCACGAGCCTATCCATTAGCTTTGGAGAAAAAGGCAGAGGCTTACCGTGAGCTATTTTTAGATGCTGGGCTGATTTAGGTTTTAGTTATAAGCGTTAAGTACTAAGGCTTATCTATAAATTGAAAAGATCGCAATTGCATCGGATTCTTCACTATTCAGCTCAGCCGACAAAGCATTCAAACTTAGAAAAGCTGCTTATGAAAAATTATAGTTATTTAATTACTGATAGTAAGTTTTAATTTAGGTAGCAGGCATCATCTGTGGATATTCGACCCATTTAAAGCCATGCACCTGAATATCTCTAACATGGGTAAAGTCAGACCAGACCAGGCGGCTGCCTTTGGTCCATTTCAGTGGTTTAATCCTGCGGTTAACCAAATCCAATTCAGCTTGAGTTGCAAGACGCAGCTCACCAATTTCTGCATACAAACGTACACCGGGATAATTGCTAAATTTTCCTTTCACTAAAGATGTAAGCCAAAATGAGCGGCTACTGTTTACAGCTTGAATACAAGCTTTTGAACTATGCGGTAGATTCTGTTCCAGACTGGTACAGTAGCAGTCAAAGAAAAAACCAGCTGGCTTATGTTGATCTAAAAATAAAGTGCCGATTGGACTACTTGTAGGAAATCCATGGGGAGTGATGTCGAGATAGAGCAGTGCATAGCAGCGCGCTGTGCATCAGCAACAACGTTTCTGATCTTAAGCCAATCATGAGGCTGAATATCTATCATCATATGCTGTACTCATTATTATTTTCATTAACATAGCATAAGATAAAAAATAAAATCTCTGAGATACCACGACTTGGCATTCATCTCAATATAGAATTTTAAAAATAAAATAAGGCGAGTAGATCGCCTTTAAAATTTTAGATTACAGCTTTCAAGCTTAACCATCATATTCAACATAGTCCCAAAGATTTAAACGGGATTTAATGTCACGACGAATATTCGGCAATAAAGGTAATAGAGTGCCATCAATCCATAAACTCAAAGCTTGCGAAGACAATAATTGTTGCTGTTCATCCACCAGTTGAGCGCCTTTGACCACAACCAGAGTTTCTTCACTGGCATCAGTTTCTATACCCTTAAATAACACTTGCAGATCATAGCCAGAATCCTGAATCAACCATTCCAGTTCAATCTGAATATTTTCATTAGATTGAATAATAGCCTGACCCTCAACCACTTCTGTATCATTAATACAGTCATGCTCTACGCGGATTTTGGCGAGAAACCATTCCTGACCGGATAATTCTTGAAGAGTTTTGGTCGGCGTAAGAATATCACTCAGCTTAAACTGACGGCTTAAATCAAAAAATTGCATGGGAGTGTGGCGAAAAAACTTCGCATAAAACTAGAAAAGTGTAATTTTAAGGCAATCTTTTGCTCTGGTATAGATCATCACCACATTGATCGAATAAACGTCTAAAAGCTACACAATTTTCAATTAATCAATCAGTCAAATAAGTGGAAATTTAATTGAAAATTCACCTTTGTCATCTTCTTGTCATTACATTGCCCATTCAGCCGGAAAAGTAGTGACCAGATGCATCATAAAACGCTGGAATCGGGTTGTTTCAGGATCATGTAGGAATTCCAATGTTTTCCCATCCTCCTGTTGATCCAGCCAGATAATTTCACCCTGATCATTCAGTTTAAGCTGATAGGCAATCTGTGGCAGATATTTATCCAATGCTTTGGTAATTTCATCCTGAAGTTTATCCGATTCAATCACTAGTCCGACTTCTGTATTCAGGCGTGCGGAACGAGGATCAAAATTAAAGGAACCAATAAAGACCTTGCCGTCCGTATAGAAAAACTTGGCATGTAGACTCGAGCTATTTTTGTTTTTAGCCGGGATCACATTACCTGTCATTTTCTCATACCAGGTACGTTCCCGACGTTCAATATATGGTTTAAATTCCCAAATTTCGATGCCATTTTTAAGCAGCTGGGTACGGTATTGCTGGTAATAAGCATGTACTACAGGCACATCATTGGCCAAAAATGAATTGGTAACCACCCGTACTTTTAAGCCATTACGGGCGCGCTTGCTCAGATAATCGGTTCCCCATTGAGTCGGTACAAAATAGGAAGATACTAATTCTAGCTGCTTCTTCGGTTCACCCATCAAATCCAGCATCTGGGTATAGATGAAATCCTCGTCATTAATGGTATGACGAGCCTTGATCGGGGCATCTGCGACAAAATGTGCTTTGGCCCATTGCACTGGACGTGTTTGTAATTGCTTGGCTATCTCTTGTTCCGCAGCATTGACACGACGCTGGGTTTTCTCGGCATCAAAGCGGGTTTGAGCAAATAATTTGCGTAAGTTAACGAGATCCTTTGGCTCAGATTTTTCATTTAAAACCTGCTGAATATCATAGCTCAGCGTATCATTCCAGAAATTGATAAAAGACTGATTGGCATTTTTTACTGCATTTCCAGCAAAGAAAATATCGACATCGGTAAACTGGAAATCATTGCTCGCTTCGAAATATTCACTGCTGATATTGCGTCCACCAGTGACAGCTACACTGCCATCAGCAATAATCAGCTTATTGTGCATACGGTGATTTACTTTCTTTAAACGCAGCCCATAATCCAAGGCACGAAAAGAACGGAATTTATAGGGATTAAATAATTTGGTTTCGATATTGGGATGCTGACTCAGTGCAAGCAGCTTGTCATCCAGCTGGTTTCCATTCTGGTCATCAATTAACAGTCGGACTTTTACGCCGCGATCGGCAGCTTTCAATAATTGTGACAAGACCAGGTTGCCAATAAAGTCATCATTCCAGATGTAATATTGCAGATCGAGATGATGCTTGGCGTGATTAATTAGATGCAGACGTGCAGCAATACTCATAAAACCGTCATATAGTGGTAAATAAGCGGTTAAACCTTCTTGTACATTTTCCCGAGCTTCAGCCTTTTGGATCCAGTGTTGGGATTGAACTGGGGTAATCTTTGCTTTAGTCGATGTGTTTGGATCTAACTCACAGCCTGTCAAAAAAATGGATACGCTAATAAAACTGATACAAAGTGTGTTAGTGCGGTGAGTCATTGAGTTTCCATCAATTATTGGTCTTTATTCTTCCTATATTCTTGATGTTAATAGTTGAATCTCAGAATAGAAAGAGGTTACTGTTAGTCATCTGTTAAAACAGCATACAAAGGATAGTTGTAAATGAAATCACGTGCAGCGGTAGCGTTCGGTCCAGGCGAGCCATTAAAGATTGTTGAAGTGGATGTCGCACCACCAAAAGCTGGCGAAGTTCTGGTTAAAATTAGCCATACAGGCGTATGTCATACTGATGCCTTCACTTTATCGGGTGAAGATCCTGAAGGGGTATTCCCGGCAATTCTTGGCCATGAAGGTGCAGGTGTGGTGGTTGAAGTGGGTGAAGGTGTCACCAGCTTGAAACCAGGCGATCACGTGATTCCTCTCTATACCGCTGAATGTGGTGAATGCCTATTTTGTAAATCTGGCAAAACCAACTTGTGTGTAGCTGTACGTGCTACCCAAGGTAAAGGTGTAATGCCAGACGGTACAACGCGTTTTTCTTATAATGGTGAGCCAATTTACCACTACATGGGCTGTTCAACTTTCTCTGAATATACCGTAGTGGCTGAAGTATCTTTGGCGAAAATTAATCCGGAAGCCAATCATGAACACGTTTGTTTATTAGGTTGTGGCGTAACAACTGGTATTGGCGCAGTGCATAACACTGCGAAAGTACAGGAAGGCGATACTGTTGCTGTATTCGGTCTCGGTGGTATCGGTCTTGCAGTCGTACAAGGAGCACATCAAGCCAAAGCAGGCCGTATTATTGCGGTAGATACCAATGCGGATAAATTTGAACTGGCGAAACAGTTTGGTGCAACCGACTTCCTGAATCCAAAAGACTATGACAAGCCAATTCAGCAAGTGATTGTAGAAATGACTGGCTGGGGCGTAGACCATTCATTTGAATGTATCGGTAATGTTGATGTGATGCGTTCTGCACTGGAATGTGCACACCGTGGCTGGGGTCAATCTGTGATTATTGGCGTTGCTGGTGCAGGTAAAGAAATTTCGACTCGTCCGTTCCAGCTGGTGACCGGTCGTAAATGGATGGGAACAGCGTTTGGTGGTGTGAAAGGTCGTTCGCAATTACCAGGTATGGTAGAACAAGCCATGAAAGGTGATATTCAGCTTGAACCATTTGTAACGCACACCATGCCGCTTGAACAGATTAATGAAGCATTTGATCTGATGCATGAAGGCAAGTCGATCCGCACAGTCATTCACTTCGACTAAGCTGATCAATAATGAAAGGCCGGTAAATACCGGTCTTTTTTATGTTTATTTCATTTTATTTTGGATACATTTGCCACTTAAACTCTCACAGAGCTTAACTGAATCCGCACAAGCCTTCTAAAGTCATTCCAGCTTAGCCCTTTATAGTGGTGGAAGCATATTGATATGCGTTAAGAAAACCATTTTCAACAATAAGGATAAGCTCTATGTCGAATGATAATTTTGATCGTGATGTAATTAAGAATTCTCCAAAAGATGTACGTGATGATTTAAATGCCGATCCGATTACTGGTGAACCAGGTGCGCATCCGGTGGGTACTGGTATCGGTGCTGCAGGTGGTGCAGCTGCTGGTGCAGCGATAGGTACTGCTGCTGGACCAGTCGGCACTGCTGTCGGTGGTGTAGTCGGTGCAGTGGTTGGGGGACTTGCTGGCCACGGTGTTGGTGAAGCAGTAAACCCAACCGAAGAAGAAGCCTATTGGCGTGAAAACTCAATCAATGCACCTTATTATGCTGAAGCACGTACCAGCTATAGCGATCTAAATTATGACCGCGATTATCATACGGCGTATCAGGTTGGTTATGAAAACCGTGCTCATTATGATGCCAATACCCGTTTTGAAGATGCCGAAACAGATTTACGTGTCAAATGGGAACAGGTGAAAGGCGAGTCGCGTTTAACTTGGGAACAGGCTAAATACGCGATGCGTGATGCCTGGAATCGTGTTTCACGTTAATCCTGATTCAGGATTAAATCGCTAAATGTTGGCAAGGCCGGATGTATATTTGGGTCTTGCCAATCTTAGATAGATCTATGACAAACAAATGGATTGATAAATAGAAATAGGCACACTAATAAATATTTTTTTTACAATTATCTCTTGTCAAATATCGATATACCGCGTATTTTAAATTTCATATTCACATTTTTTTGAATGACATAACATGCTCAAGCAACCTGTAAACTCAAACGCTTATTATTATTTCTGGCAGTTTAGATGATTGCCTGAACGCGTTCGGGCAAGTAAAAGGTTGCCCACCCAGTTTATACCTGATCGGCAACCCTGATCAGGTTTTTTTATGCTTGTTATATTTACAAATTTTGGAGACAACCATGACTTACTTTAACTATTCATACTTTAGCAACTTTTATTGGTTCTACTTTAATCAGGTGATGAACCTTAGTACACAGACACATAGACCCATAAAGCTCAAATAAAAGTTCGGACTGTATCGATCAGTCCAAAGGATGAAAGTCATGAATAGCGTTATTACCTCACAACAACAGCATACTGAAACTTTATTAAGCCTACCGGCTCAACTCAAGGCACAATTGCCATTGTCTCCACAATTAGCTGAACAGATTGCCGGACAGCGACAAACTATACAAAACATTTTAGAGGGTAAAGATCACCGCCTGATGGTGATTACCGGACCTTGCTCCATTCATGATGAAGCCTCCGCACTCGAATACGCAGAAAAATTAAAACAGTTACAGGCACAAATTTCTGACCAGATTTTTCTGGTGATGCGTACTTACATTGAAAAACCACGTACAACTGTTGGCTGGAAAGGTTTCTTATATGATCCGGAGCTAGATGGTTCATCCAATATGCAGCAGGGGCTGGAAAAATCCCGCGATCTTTACCTGAAAATTATCGGTATGGGTTTACCGATTGCTTCGGAAATTTTGAGTCCAATAGCAACGGCGTACTTCGACGATTTACTGGCTTGGGGCGCAATTGGCGCGCGTACCAGTGAATCTCAGATCCATCGTGAAATTTCTAGTCACATGCCGTACAGCATAGGCTTCAAAAATGGCACCGACGGTTCGATTCAGATTGCTTTAGATGCGATTCAGTCTGCCTCTCATTCACACCAGTTCATAGGCATGAGTCAATCAGGTTTACCATGTATTCTGCATTCTAAAGGGAATCCAAAAGCGCATCTGATTCTGCGTGGCTCAAATAGTGGTCCGAACTACCAGTTATCTGAAATTGAAAAAATCAAAGCCAAACATTCAGCAGAATTGCCGGCATTGGTAATTGACTGTAGTCATGGTAATAGCTCAAAAAATCCGACGCTGCAACCTGAAGTGCTGGCGCAGATCGTGGCAGAACGTTTACAAACCAATATTCGCGGTGTGATGCTGGAAAGCCATCTAGTTGATGGGAATCAGAAAATTTCAGAAGATATGGTTTATGGTCAGTCAGTTACAGATGGATGTCTGGGCTGGACAAAAACCGAGCAACTGTTGTTAAATATGACAGATTCATTGCGACTGGAAGGTTTAAAGCGTAGTGCTTAAATCAGTAGTCAGGCCTTTCCTCAAGCTGTTGGGGAAAGGCAATAGCGAATGTAACTGAGATGAATAAAGCTTAAAGATTTTCACTCAGTGTATTCTCTAAGTTAAAAATACAAAATAATGATGATTAAAACAATTTAATAGAACTATCAAAATAATAATTGATTCAACAATAACAATAATTTTTCAGGATCTGCATCAAGCCATTTTAAGTTGCGAGATAAATATGATCCGAGGGACTTTGATATGTATACACCCGAATTGCTCGATGAAGCACGTAAATTTATGCACCATATGCTGACCAAAGTGGTTGAATATGGCGGCTCAGATCTTTTTATTACTGCTGATTTTCCGCCGAGTATCAAACAGCAGGGTTTGATGAAGCCTTTTGGTCAGCAGAAACTGGCGGCAGATAAAACCCGCCTGTTTGCCTATGCCTTGATGAATGATCGGCAGATCAAAGAATTTGAATCAGTCATGGATTGCAATTTTGGGATCAGTGTACCGGGTGTATCTCGTTTCAGGGTGAATGTCTTTCAGCAACAGCATAACGTTGGCATGGTGATCAGGACCATTACTACGGATATTCCAAGTTTTCAGCAATTAGGGCTACCGAATTCGCTGCAACAGGTCGTTATGGAAAAACGCGGACTAGTGTTGATCGTGGGCGCAACAGGTGTGGGTAAATCGACTACGCTGGCAGCCATGATTGATCATCGGAATACTTACTCAGAAGGACATATCGTTACCATAGAAGATCCGGTGGAATATGTTTATCAGCATAAAAAGTCCATGATTACCCAACGTGAAATTGGTGTAGATTGCATCTCTTGGCATAATGCCCTGATCAATACCATGCGTCAGGCTCCGGATGTCATCGTGATTGGTGAAATTCGGGATACTGACAGTATGGAGCAGGCAATTGCCTTTGCGGAATCCGGTCACTTGTGTTTGGCCACCTTGCATTCTAATAATGCTGATCAGGCTCTGGATCGTATTATCAACTTCTTTCCGGAAGAGCGCCGCAATCAGCTGTTATTGGATTTATCTGCCAATATGAAAGCTGTGATTTCTCAACGTCTGATTCGTACCGAGGATGGTCAAGGTCGCCGTGCGGCTGTAGAAATTCTGCTGAATACGCCGTTGGTCTCAGACTTTATCCGTAAAGGAGATTTTTACGAGCTGAAAACCATTATGGCGCGCTCGCGTGAACTGGGCATGCAGACCTTTGATCAGGCACTTTTTGATCTATATAACCAGGGTATTATTTCTTATGACGAAGCCTTGCGTAATGCAGATTCGAGTAATGAAATGCGTTTGCAAATTAAATTAAAAAGCAGTCGCATCAATCCGGCTCTTCAGGAAGAAGGCAGCAAGATGACGATACTGGAACAGTCTAAAGAAACGACACTCTCTAGAAGCTAAGCTATAGCATTTTGATAAAAAAATGAAGTTTAGTTAATGATGTATTCTCTGTGGTGGCTTAAAGCTCGCCAAGCTTTAGCCACCCATGTTTTTAATTTTCTTTCTAAAAATAAAACCCATCTTGATTCGCTTGAATGAATTCCTCATTCTTTTTTCAAAAATATGAAATCAAATTATTTTTATAGTTAAAAATAGATTCTAGATACATCTAGATCATTACCCTTTATTTTTATTTTCTTTGAATCAGGTCACAGAATGCTTTTAAAAATTAATCTTTATAAATCAAATCTATTTGAGCCTTTTGCAAAAACGCTGCACAATAAAAATCAAAATTTATAGGCATGAATCTGTTTTGAAGATTCATACAGTTGTGCATTGCAGGGGGAAACATGTTCACGGCAGAGTTATTAGAAGAAGCACGTAAATTTATGCACCATATGTTGACCAAAGTGGTTGAATATGGTGGTTCAGACTTGTTCATTACCGCGGACTTTCCACCTAGTATTAAACATCAGGGCTTAATGAAGCCTTTTGGGCAACAGGAACTTACCCCAGAGAAAACCAAACTGTTTGCTTATGCGTTAATGAATGAAAAGCAGCGTAAGGAATATGAAACCGAACTGGAATGTAACTTTGCCATTACCGTACCGGGAGTTTCACGTTTCCGTGTCAACGTGTTCCAGCAGCAGCTGAATGTTGGCATGGTCATTCGTACCATTACCGCAGAAATTCCAAATTTCCAGAAACTAAAATTACCAGAATCGCTCAAGCATGTGATTATGGAAAAACGCGGTTTGGTACTGGTGGTAGGCGGTACAGGTTCAGGTAAGTCAACCTCACTGGCTGCGTTGATCGATTATCGTAATGAAAACTCTGCTGGGCATATCATTACTGTAGAAGACCCGGTGGAATATGTACATAAACATAAGAAATCGATGATCACGCATCGCGAAGTCGGTGTAGATAGCCATTCCTGGCACAATGCTTTAAAAAATACCTTGCGTCAGGCACCAGATGTAATTCTGATTGGTGAGATTCGTGATACCGAAACCATGGAACATGCGATTGCTTTTGCTGAAACTGGGCATTTATGTTTGGGTACGCTGCATTCCAATAATGCCAACCAGACACTGGACCGCATTATTAACTTTTTCCCGGAAGAACGCCGTAACCAGTTGCTCATGGATCTGTCTTCCAATATGAAAGCGATTGTCTCTCAACGATTGATCCGAACGGAAGATGGCAAGGGACGTCGTGCCGCAGTCGAGATCATGCTGAATACGCCGTTGGTATCTGACCTGATTTTGAAAGGCGATTTCCATGAGCTGAAAGCGATTATGGGCAAATCACGTGAACTCGGAATGCAGACTTTTGACCAGGCCTTATTTGATCTGTATAACGAAGGTGCGATTTCTTATGAAGAAGCATTGCGTAATGCTGACTCGACCAATGAATTACGTCTGCAAATCAAACTGAAAAGTTCTCGTGCCAATGCAGCCGCGAATAATACAGCAACTGCATTTAGCATGGTTGAAGAGAAAAAGCCGGATGATGAAACTGACGAAGATAAAAGTACAGCAGAACAAGCTTAATAAATCTTCGAAGTGCTAAATAAAAAACCGACATGAAATGATGTCGGTTTTTTATTGCAGGATTAAGCCAAAACAGTTTTATGTTGAACCACGAATTTAAAATACAGCAGACTTAAGGCGGTTAAAACTGCACAAATAATAAAAGCGAAACTAAAGCTTTGCTGGGCAATCATCATCCCAACCACCAAGGAGCCAATCGCAATTCCAATATCATAACAGGTATAGAAAGTTGACGTCGCATAGCCGATTCGGTGTTTAGGCGCACGCTGAATGGCAAGAGTTTGCAGACAAGGCTGAGCACTACCAAAACCCAATCCAATCAGCACCGCTGCCAGCATAAAACCAGTCAATGTATGAATCTGACTTAAGACCAGTAAACCCATACTAAAAGTGAAAATAGCAGGATAAATCACATATTGTGGACCTTTACGGTCATAAATTTTCCCAGTAATCGGACGTAAGCTCATCATGGAAATGGCAAAGACTACAAAAAATAAGCCTGCGTACTGCATCAGATGAATCGTGCTGGCAAAAGGCGCGATAAAGGACATGATGCTGGCATAAGAGAAGGAAATCATCATGACCATCAAGGCAACAGTCAGAGATTTTTTTTCAACAAAATCACTTAAGCCCAGTTTAGACTTTTCAGCTTCTCTGACAGGTTGCTTGACTTCCTGAACCGGAATTAGAAAGCAGAAGATATAACCAATAAAGATCATGGCTACAAGTACAGCAGTTACCATGGTATAGCTTAAATAAGGAATTAACCCTAAGCCAATCAGTGGTCCAAGTACAATGCCGAGATTCACCGACATAGCATAATAACCCATGCCTTCACCACGGCGACTGTCTGGAATAAACTGGTTTACCACTGGAACACAGACGGTAGTGAGAATACTAAACCAGACCCCATGCATTAAACGCAGCACATATAAACTGGTCATGTTGCTAATAAATAAATAGCCAAAAGCGATGAAACAGAACATGGTTGCCGAGATAATTAAAGTACGGCGCTGTCCAAATTTTTCAATAATCAAGCCACTGAATGGGCGGATCACAATAGCTGAAACCATAAAGAGTGTCAGGGTTAAACCGGCTTCTGTTACAGTGCCACCAAGTTCTTTCAGGATATAAATCGGTAAAATTGTGGTTTGAGCAAAATAAAAAATGAATAAAAACATATTATTTGCCAGACAAAGCAAAAACGGCTTCGTCCACAACGGCATTACTGTTGCGTTCATAGTTGTCCTAAATTTTTAATGTGAGACGCTAGGCCAAAATCAGTATTTTTTTTATGGAGTATGCTGAATCTATGTTCAGCATCGAAGCGCGTCACGATGACTATATGGGAGAATATGTGAATAATACAATAAAATCGAATGAATGTGGCGTCATTTTAATCTGTATGAGGTCTTAAAAATTCAGATATAAAAAAATCAGCCCGCAGGCTGATTCTTAAAAACAGGTTAAATTATAGACCTGCTTCATAGTCGGTATTGCTTAACAGTTTTTCAACATCAGCGATATTGTCTGGCTTGATTTTGTAGATCCAGCCTTTGCCATACGGATCGTCATTAATGAAATCTGGGTCATCTTCAAGTGCAGGGTTGATTTCAACCACGATACCCGAAACAGGTGCATGGATGTCTGATGCTGTTTTTACAGATTCAACAACACCTGCTTGCTGACCTGCGGTCACGTGTGAATCAAGATCTGGCGCTTCAACATAGACCAGGTCACCTAAAGCATCCTGTGCATGGTCAGAAATACCAGTCACCACAAGATCACCCTCAATGCGTACCCATTCATGTGTACTTGCGTACTTTAATTCTGAAGGATGATTCATTGATAACTCCTTAAATCGCTTAGGTTCATTTTTGACATGATTTATACATTCTTTTGCTGCAAAACAAAAGGCTTATAGGTATGGATCTTTACGCCAGTTGCTTGGACTACGACCACTCCAGCGTTTAAAGGCACGACTGAAGTTGGCGACATCACTATAACCGAGCTCATCGGCAATCTGTTCCAGCGTGAAATCAGTTCGTGAAAGCAGGGAAGTCGCATGTCGATAACGCACCTCATCCACCAAGGTAGAGAAAGAAGTACCTTCAGCCGCCAGCTGACGTTTCAGAGTACGATCAGACATATGCAGACGGTCTGCGACGGCTTCAATACTGAGATAATGCTGTTCTGAATTGGTTAGAATATCCCGCACACGCATGGCAATACGATGGCGTTCACCCAAGGCAGAAAGTTCAGCTTCACATTGGTTAATCGCAATTTGGCTGGCAATCGGGTCAGCATGTACCAGCTTGTTCATCAGATAGCTTTTATCAAAGCTGAGTAACAGATGGGGCTGTTCAAAACGGAACTGATGGGTGGGAAACTTCGCCATAAAGCGTTCAAAGCCTTCCGGCTTTTTAAAATCGAAGTCGACTTCACCAGTTGCATCACTAATTCCAGTAATGGCTTTGGCCATACTGATCAGTCCAATCATCAGAGCAATCGAAATTTCTGTACGCAGCGGTTCCATCTGAATATCAGTTTGCAGCTGTACCGTTGCCTTGACCCCAAAAGTCGAGAAAAACAGTTGCAGGAATGGCAAGCGCAGCTGGATAAAACGGTTCGCCAATACCAAAGCTTCAGTAATATTGTTTGCCGTCATGATGGCATAGCCAATAAAGCCATGAATAGAAATACGCATCTGTGTACCCAGGTGATAGCCCAAGGTGGGTTCACCAGTCAGCTTGAGTGCGTGCTTGACCATATCATTGGCAATGACGGTAGGAATGCGGAACTCAGGATCTGCCAACTGTTCACTGGTCAGTCCAAAAGGTTTGAATAGCGACTCATCGTTATAGCCCCAGCGGGAGATAACGTCGAGAAGCAAAAGGCCATAAACGCCGGGGATGCCTTGGTCTTGGCGTGGAGCAATCATCTTCATGCGCGATCCGTTGCACTCAGTCAAATTTTTTCTATTTATTTGCCCATATTGGCATGAAACAGCCAGTTTTATCTTTAAAATTGTTGGACAAAATGCTGAGCCTTACCCAAACACTTCAAGCAGATTAGCCTGAAATGTGGGTGAAAATCAAACTAAACTGCTGTAAATTCTTGCTTAAATACTAAAATATTGGTCGTCGAATTAAATAGAACCTGATCTTTCTGGTTCAATGCCTGAGTTTCATAACGAACAATGCCACGATCTGGTTTACGCTGTGAAGGTTTAATGTCTGTAATGGTGACAATGACCCGAATCTCATCATCAGGACGGGTTGGACAAGGCCAACGTACGTGTGAATCTGTACCAACCAGGCCATAGGCAATCGGAAAACATTCACTCCATAAACGCATCACCACCGCAGCAGTATGCCAGCCACTTGCTGCCAGACCTTTAAAGATGGGATGTTTTTGTGCCTGCTGTGCATCAGTATGAAAGGTTTGGGGGTCAAATTTTTCAGCAAACTGTAAAATTTCTGCCTCAGTCATACGATAACTACGGCTTTTAAACTCATCACCAATCTTCAGGTCTTCCAGATATAACATGTTCTATCCTTGTTCTTTTGTATCGTGTTCCATTAAAAATCCGCCAGTCTGACGCTGCCAGAGATGCGCATAAATTCTATTTAATGCTACCAATTCGTCATGCGTACCTTGCTCGACGATCTTGCCTTGATCCAGCACAATCAATCGGTCCATTTGTGCAATGGTAGAAAGACGATGTGCGATTGCAATGACAGTCTTGCCTTTCATCAGCTCATCCAAACTGCTCTGAATCGCGGCTTCAACTTCTGAATCCAGCGCGCTGGTCGCTTCATCCAGAATTAAAATCGGTGCATCTTTCAGGAAGACACGGGCAATCGCAATACGCTGACGCTGACCACCAGACAGCTTCACGCCGCGTTCGCCAACGTAGGCATCATAGCCACGTTTGCCACGCAGATCGCTGAGTTGTGGAATGAATTCTTCTGCCTCAGCTTTACGCACTGCTGCAAACATTTCTTCATCGGTCGCACTTGGACGGCCATATTTAATGTTTTCAGCCACACTACGATGCAGCAGTGACGTGTCCTGCGTCACCATGGCAATATTCTTGCGCAGGCTATCTTGAGTCACATCTTCAATATTTTGCCCATCGATTAAAATACGACCTTGGTCAATACGATAGAAATTCAGCAAGAGTTGAATTAGGGTGGATTTACCCGCACCGGAACGACCCACCACACCGATTTTTTCGCCCGGTCGAATGGTCAGGTTCAAGCCATCAATTACATTTTTATCATTATAGGCAAAGCTGACATTATCAAACTTGATTTCGCCTCGTTGCAATTGCAGTTCTTTGGCATCCGGTTTGTCCTGAATCGAAATGGATTTACCCAAAGTGCCCATACCATCTTGAATAGTTCCGACATTTTCAAAAAGTTGCGAGGTCTGCCACATCAGGAATTCAGCAATACTGTTCAGTTTCAGAACCATCGCCGTAGTTGCAGCAATAATCCCGAGCTGGGCTTGACCTTCCATCCATAGCCAGATTGCTGTGCCTAATACGCCACCATATAGTACGACACTGAGCAATAGAATACTGATTTCATACTGCGCACCCAGTCGCATCTGTTTATAGACCGTGACCATAAACTCTTGCATAGAGGCTTTGGCATACTGGCTTTCACGACCTGCATGGGCAAACAGTTTGACGGTCTGAATATTGGTATAGGCATCAGTCACGCGACCAGTCATTACCGCACGGGCATCGGCCTGTTGATGAGAGATTTTGCTCAGTCGTGGAATAAAATAGCTGGCTGCAATAATAAATAGTACAAGCCAAACCATGAGCGGAATAATCAGATAGGCAGAAATTGAACCGAGTACGACATTAATGGTAATGAAGTAAATCACTACATAAGCCAGCATATCGCCAAGAATGACCCAGAATTCACGGATCGCCAGTGAGGTTTGCATGACCTTAGCCGATAAACGGCCGGCAAAGTCATTATGGAAGAAATCCAGACTTTGTTTAAGCAGCAGATTATGGAAACGCCAGCGCAGACGCATCGGGAAGTTGCTGTATAAAATTTGATGCTTGATTAAAGACTGGGCACTGGCAAAGAAGATATTCGCCAGTAAGACCACTGCAAGTAGGGTCAGATTGGTCGTGTGTTGTTCCAGAAAAGTTTCCGGCTGGCTTTGGCTGAGCCAATTCACCAGATCACCAATTTTGGAATATAACAAGGCTTCAAAACTGGCTGCACCTGCAGTACACAGTACAAGAATCAACAGATAACGGCGTACGCCATAAGCCGCCTGCCAGACAAAGGGGAAAAACTTGGTGGGCAAGGGTTGGTTCAGGTTTTTGGTCGGATAGGGATCCACCAGCCGTTCAAGCCATCGAAACATTTGTGTACTCTTTTATCATGCATTTTGCTTTTCACGGATTATAAAGGATTCTGTTTTTATAAGCCTGAAATAAGGTGAAATTGCCACAAAATGATTAACTAAATCAAACTTTAGGTTGCAAACCCTAAAACCTGGAAAAGTTAATGTTGTTTGGATAGAAATCTTAATAAGATATTGAAACGGCTTAATAGAGAGCCCAGTAAAAAGCCTGAAATGACACAATATTTCAGGCTCAGATTAGGCAAGTTTAGATTAAGTGATAATTGGAGAAGAAGGCGCTGTAAATGCTTCTTTAAAATCGCTGCCCGAAGGTGCCTGATACACTTTCAGACCGAATTCCGGAATAATCGCCAGTACATGATCCATGATGTCAGACTGAATATTTTCATACTCTGTCCATACCGTGGTATTGGTAAAGGCATAGATTTCCAGGGGCAAACCTTCACTAGTCGGTTGGAGTTGACGCACCATTAGAGAAAAGTTTTTAGCAATACCAGGATGTTGTTGCAGGTAAAACTCCAGATAGGCACGAAAGGTGCCTAAATTGGTTAGACGGCGCTGGTTATATTGTGAATGATGCTGCAGTTGCTGGTTAAATTTAACCAGTTCTTCAGTCTTGGTATTCAGGTAATGATCGAGCAGAATGAAGTTTTTCAGTTTGGTTTGTTCTTCCTCAGTCATAAAATGTACGCTGCTTTGATCAATATGAATCGAACGTTTAATACGACGTGCACCGGCTTCCTGCATCCCTCGCCAGTTTTTGAAAGTATCAGTCACCAGTTTATTGGTTGGAATAGTGGTAACCGTCTTATCAAAGTTTTGCACGGTCACAGTATGTAATGACATATCAATCACATCACCATCGGCATTCAGCGAAGGCATTTCGATCCAGTCGCCAATGCGTACCATGTCATAAGATGAAATTTGTACCGAAGCCACCAGAGACAAAATGGTATTTTGAAATACCAACATCAGTACAGCAGCCATCGCACCAAAACCAGCCAGCAAGGTAAATACATCCTTTTTCAGGAAAGTCCCCAGAATCATTAAACCGCAGACGATAAAAATCAGCAGTTTAACCAGCTGCAAATAGCCTTTAATCGGCTTATTGCGTGATTTAGGATTACGCTGATAAATCAGATTGAAAATATTCAGTAATTCACCCAATGCCAAAGCAATGGTCAGGAAAATAAAGGCCTGCGCGCCCATTTGTACAAAGGTCTGAACTTTGTCTGATAAGTGCGGCACGGTAACGATGCCATTCATGATCACGATAGCCGGTACGATATTGGCAATCCGACGAATGACGCTGTGTTCAGCAAAGATTGTATTGTTGGCAAAAGACAGCTTGGAAATCAGTTTACGAATTCCGCGAACAACCACTTGTTTGGCAAACAGATTGGCGATAAATGCCAGTACAAGAACAATGCTTAAGGAAGACAGCATTTCCAACCAGGGATATTGATCCGCCCAATCTTGAATGTTCCGAATAAAACTAAACTGTTCCAACTGATCTTTCTCTTGAATATAAAAATTCCATACAGTTTATATGCTTAGTGATTATTTATTAACCTTGGATAACGTTTTAAAACATATCTTTCTTAGTGAAGTATTTTGATCCATCAATATTATTCTTATAAAAAGAGATAGAAATGGGTAGAGCATCAGGTTCTATTGTTTAGAGATTTATTAATCAGCGATCAGGCTGATGCTTTGCTTAACGCATCAAGAATCTCTTTAAAGATAATAATTACATCAGGCGAACATGAGACTTTATCGGCATTTTATGGCAGCTCATAAGTAGCCCAGCTATGATACAGAGGAATATCTAAAGATCACCCTCCTACAAGAATACCAAGGGGCGAATCATGCAAAAACAGTTAGCAATTATTAGTCTAGCCTTGGTGCTGAATGCCTGCGGTGATGGCAATGATGATATTTTTAGAGGTGTAGATGGATCATCTTCGAGCCGGTTAATGGGTATTTATAACGGCAGTTTGACAGATGGGAATCTGAGCCAACGCTCAATATTGGGCGTGATTGAGAAAAACAGTAATTTCTGGTTATTGTATTCACCGCCCGGTAGTGATGGTTATACGGGTATCATGCATGGGCGTTTTTCTTTATCGGGTAATACCGTTAGTGCTTCTGATATTCGAGACTATAATTTTGCGCTGAATCAAATTGCCAGTGTAGCGTTAAATGGTACCTATACAGCGGACAGAAACCTGCAGGGTAATCTTAATAATGTAGCTAATCAGCCTTTTAACCTTATTTATAACGTTAATTTTAGTCGTGACAATACAAGTATATCCAGCCTTGTAGGAAGTTATAGTGGTCGAACCACGACTTTATCCAATGATGTCGTTACTGCGGTCAATATTAGTAGCAGCGGAGTGATTACAGGAACTGTCGGGAATCAGGAGCCGTGCGCATTTGCAGGAAGAGTGAGCACGGAAAATAATGCGCCATATTATACTATCAACCTAGTTTTTACAGATTCTGCGAGTTCCAGTTGTCTGAACGGGACACAGGAAGTTAATGGCATTCTGCTGAGCCAGAGTCAACAAGAAAGGCAAACCATTTATATCCTTGCAGAAAACACTGATCAACGGGATGCAGTCTTGTTCATTGGAGAATAGAATCTAAACTAATAATCAGAAAAGTTTTTAGAAAAGCGCCTATGGGTGCTTTTTCTTTTTCAGATTTCAATGAATTTTGACTTTTTAAGTGAAATCGTTCATTTTAAAACCATAATTATTTTAAGTATTTAATGCAATCTTTTTAAATTAAAAATGGGGAAATAAATATGACGATTTTTGTGGTGACCAGCCCGAAACGAGGTTCAGGTAAAAGTACCTTAGCGATGAACCTGACAGAATATCTACGTTTGCAGGGCAGCACCTTGTATATTGACACTGATGACAACAAGCAGAATTTTGAATGGGTAGCGTTACATCGTAAAGGTTTTGGCTTTGAACATATCTCTTTAAAAGACCATCCAGATGAGTTGGCGCATCGTATTGAAAAAGCAAAATCTCAATATGATGATATCGTCATTGATATCGCTGGGCATGATACTTACGCATTACGCTCGGTGCTGCTGCAAGCAGATAAACTGATTATTCCTTTATCAGTAGATGCTGAAGATCAGGAGATGTATAGCGAGATGCTGCAGCTGGCAATTAGCGTTTCACAGTTCAACACTCGGTTAAAGGTATATGGGATGCTGATGCGTGCACCACAGCAGATTGAAATAGAGCAGATGGCAGCGAATCAGAATTTACTTAAAGACATTCCAGGCGCACATTTTCTAAATACTATTATTTATGAGGATGAAGCTTTCGACGAAGCTAAGTATTTAGGACGCAGCATCTGGGAGCATTCGCCTGAGCAAGGGCAACGCTTTGATCAATTTATTCAGGAGCTGATGGCGGATACAATGCAGCCAGTTTGATTTTTTACCTCGAATTATTATTTTAATCGACATTAAAAAAGCTCCCGATCTGGGAGCTTTTTGTTTTAACGGATTACCACATCAGGTCATCAGGAATCACATAAGCTGCATATGGATCTTCTTCATCGGTGGTTTGTTCATTCTTCTCAGAATTATTGACGATGATAAAGCCTTCCATTTTGGCATTGATACGGTCTGCCAGTGCTTTAGGCAGGAAAGCATAGCTTTCATTTTCGCGGGCAATCACCAGGCTGCCTGCAACGAGGGCATTATAAATTTGCTGATTCAGATAAACTTTCTTGATTTTTGAATCATCAATAAACTGATAGGAAATTTCGCCGTCGGTATCACGAATTTTATGCTGATTGATCATTTGCATGATAGACGCTTTAAGTTCTTTCTCTTGTAATGCTGCTTTTTTCTCTTGCTCAATCGCCTGATCTTTAGCTAGCTTTTCCTGTTTGGCTTTTTCGATTTGTGCCTTGATTTCAGCTTCGCTGCTATCACCAGTGCGCTTTTCATGTACGGCCTGTTTCGACAGTTTTTTTGCTTTCTTATTATCGACCAGACCTGCCTTTAACAATTGTGCCTGTAATGCGTTTTTAACCATGAGAATTTCCAGAAAATTAATGCTGTAAGTGTCGATAACGTAAATAGATGATCCAGTAAATCAGACTTAGACTAAGGCTGAGTGCTGCCGGGATCAGGAATGCGTTTAATTTTAAAGAAGGATAAATCCAGCTGGCAAGCACACCGCCAATTAAAAATCCGATCAAGATTAGCAAATGCAGGATAGTACGCCGGGATTCAACCTCCAGTCCACGCAACTTGTAGCCTAATGACAGTCCTAGATCGGTCAATACACCGGATAAATGCGTAGTACGGATAATCGTACCTTTATAGTGGCTGACCATGGCATTTTGCACACCCATGGCTGTACACGCCCAAAGCAGACCATAACGAGGAAAATAAGGCAGTAATACCCAGCTCAGCAGAATAAAAAAAGCCACCAAGCTAAGCGGATAGCCATAAAGGCGTCCTAGCTGAAAGTGGCTATTTCCCAGAATGAGTCCGCTGTACATTGAGCCAATGACATAACATGCCGTCACCAGAACCAGATACACAATATGATTCGGTTCCCAATTTACCAGTGCCATCGCTAGCATGCTGACATTGCCGGTCATATGGGAAACGGATTGGTGCAGGACGGTGATCAGACCGAGTACATTAATCATGCCGGCATTCACGGCAAGAAAAAATGCACCCAGTTGAACCCAGATGGGTAAACGCTGTAATGGCATAACAACTCAACATCTAATGACAAAAATATTGAATTATCAATATAAGATCAATTAGATGCGCGGTCTACAGCTGTTGTAAATAAAACGTCAGTTGATGAGTTGAGTGCAGTTTCAGTTGAATCCTGCAATACGCTGATCACCATACCAATAGCAACGACTTGCATTGCGATATCAGAAGAAATACCGAACAGGCCACATGCCACAGGAATTAACAGTAATGAACCGCCAGCGACACCTGAAGCACCACATGCAGATACAGTCGCCACCACAGACAGAATGATCATAGTGGTGAAATCAACATTGATGCCCAGTGTATTTACAGCTGCGAGAGACAATACAGTGATGGTCACAGATGCGCCAGCCATGTTGATGGCTGCACCCAGTGGAATCGCGACACTTGAAGTTGATTCAGACACACCTAGGCGTTTCGCAAGATCCATATTCACCGGAATATTTGCAGCTGAACTACGGGTAAAGAATGCCGTAATGCCACTTTCGCGTAAGCAGGTAAATACCAGTGGATAAGGATTAGCACGTGTCACTAAAGCAACAAGCAATGGGTTGATCACGAGTGCAACAAAAGCCATCGTACCGAGCAATACTGCGAGTAAATGGCCGTAGCTTTCCAGCGTTTCCAGACCTGCTTCCGCAAAAGTAACCGCTACCAGACCAAAAATACCCACAGGTGCAAAGCTAATCACCAGACGAATTACATAGTTAATGGCATTCGCTGCATCATTTAAAACGGTTTTTGTAGTTTCAGATGCATGGCGGAAAGCAATACCTAATGCGACTGACCAAGCCAGAATACCAATAAAGTTCGCTTCAGAGATGGCAACAACCGGGTTAGAAACAAAGCTGAGCAGCAGATTTTTCAAGATTTCACTTAAGCTGCCTGGTGGCTGTAAGTCACCTTGCGCGGCAACGTCCAGGAACAGCGTACTTGGAAACACGATGCTGGCAACTACAGCACTGACTGCAGCTAGGAACATGCCAATCGCATACAAGTACATAATCGGACGCATACGGGAGTTGCCTTGACCAACTTTAAAGTTAGCAATGGAAGCCAGGACTAAAATGAAAACCAGGATAGGCGCGACAGATTTAAGCGCTTTAATAAACAGGTCGCCTAGCAGGCTGAGGTAGGGCGCATATTCTGGAAAAACCAGCGCGACACCAACACCAAGAATAATGGCGATGATGATTCGGGAGACTAAACTCATACGCGAAAGGGCAGAAAACATAAGGTTGCCTTGTGTAAATTACGAGGGCTAAATGCGGAAAAAATTTGCGTTATTTTATACTTAAAATTCTATGTGCTTAAAATATATTTTTAGTTTAAATATAAGTTTATGAAAATAAATAATAATTACAGAAAACCAAATCATTTATTTGTCTATATTTTACTCAAAATCAGGTCATAAACAAAATTTTAAGATGAAAATGTATATGCCATATTTTCTATAAAAATGCTTTAAGAAAAAGAATCAATTCTGTTGATATTTGTAGAGACTTTCTGATTTGATCCTTTCATTTTAATAGTTGTCAAAAGACTTAAATAGAATAGTCCTTAGTGCGATCGCTAAACAGATCCGGAGATAAATCCCGAATCGCCTGATAATGGGTCAGATAAATCCGTCCACTAAGATGCTTGAGCAATTTGGATTCCTGTAAGCGATCCATGACGGGTCCTTTAACTTCAGCAAAGTGCAGACGGATATGGAGCTTAGACAGCTCGGTATTAATATCTTCCAACATTTCTAAAGCGCTCAGATCAATATCGCTAATACTTGAACAATTCAGGATCACATGTTCAAGCTGTTCTTTGCCACTGACTGCATTAATCAAAAAACCCTTAAAGGCATTGGCATTCAGGAAAGTCAAGTTTTCATCAATACGCAGGGAAAGCACTTGATCCGAAGTTAGTACCTGATGGCGCTGTACGTTACGGAAATGTTGCGTACCTTCAATCAGACCGACTACCGCGATATGCGGACGGCTAATACGCCAAAGCATCAGCACAAAGGTAGAAATAATCCCGATGATCAAACCGGTCGAAATATCAATCAGCACCACGCCAAAGAAGGTCACCCACATGGCAATACCGTCTGCTTTAGAATAACGCCAGGCATTCATAAAGGGCTGGAAGTCGACCAGCTTCCAGATCGACACGATGATCGTCGCTGCAAGAATTGCAAGCGGTAGATCTTCAAAAAAACCGGTAAAGAACAGGCTGACGATAATAATCAGCAGGGAGGACAGCACACCCGCCATTGGTGTTCTGGCACCAGCATCAGCATTCACCACGGTCCGCGATAAGCTGCCGGTGACTGGAAAGGCAGAACTAATGCCAGCACTGATGTTGGCAATGCCTAGTGCAATCAGTTCCTGATTACTATTGAGTTGACTACGTTGTTGCAACGCTGTTGCCTGAGCAATCGAGAGTGACTCCACAAAGCTGATCATAGCAATCATGGTCGCACCAGGAAGTAAGGTCATGACCAGTTCCCAGTTCCAGTGCGGAAAACTTAAGGGCGGAAAGCCGGAAGGAATCGCACCAACGGTTTTAATGCCTTCAGTCTGCAGGTTTAAATACACCACAGCAACAATACCTAAAGCGACCAGCATTAGCGGTACAGCACGTACCAAAAAATCCGTTGATCCAATCCGGCTTTGGACTGCCTGAGATTTGAGAATTTTCGGAATATAGATTAGCAAGCCAATAGACAGTAGCCCAAAGACAAGGCTTGGCCAGTGAATCAAATGGATATATTCAAGCAGGCTAAGCACAAACTGCTGAAGGTTATTGGCCTGTAAGGGCACATCGACCAGAAACTTAAACTGGCCAATGGCAATCAAGAGAGCAGAAGCGATGATAAAACTCTGAATCACCGGATGGCTGATCAGCTGAATCAGGAAGCCAAAACGTAGCAAGCCTAATAATAGGGAAATAATACCGACCATCAGAGCTAATAAGGTGGCGGCTTCGATATAGACTGGCGAACCGACTTCAAACAACGGATTCAGCGTAGCAAAGGTCATCATGGAAATGATGGCTACAGGACCAATTGACAAGGTACTGCTACTGCCCAGCATGGCGTATAGAATCATCGGCAGGATGCTGGCATACAACCCCATGATCGGCGGCAATCCGGCCAACATGGCATAAGCCATGCCTTGTGGTACCAGCATGGCGACTACAATCAACGAAGCCAGTACATCGGACTTGAATTTAACCGGACTATAATGGCTTAACCATGACCAGGCCGGTAATAATTGCAGTAGTTTTGGCTTCGAATTGGACATATAAGAGTCTAAATCACAAATATAGATATATTATGCATATTTTCTGCTAAGAAATCATGGCTTAAAGTAGCCCTTGATCAACCCTCATGCAAAAAATGATCTGACCAGACCTTAGCATCACTTAGTTATAAAAGGGATTATCTGAATCTGAAAGACAATCCCCAAAGACTAAGGTAGAAGTTTAGACTCTAGATGAAATGCTTAAGCTTTTACACAGTAAAGTTGATATAGCGTATTCAGGATCACCACCAGATTTTGATCTTTAATGGAATAGAAAATTTGCTTGCCATCGCGGCGGGTACTGACCACATCACTTTTACGTAACATCATCAGTTGTTGGGAAAGTGTAGGTTGCTGGATATGGGTAAGGTTTTCGATTTGGGAAACGTTAAGTTCAGCCTGGGAAAGATGACATAGGATGATAAGACGGTCAGTGTTTGCAAGAGATTTCAGGATGCCAACCACCTGATCAGCTGAATCACGCATGGTGGTGATTTCAAGATCGGTATTCATTCAGAATGTCCATAGAGATAAAATACAGCGCGAACGATTATAAAGGTCTGAAAGCCTTATAAATCGGTAAAAGTCACTTATTTCTATGGCTTTTTGTGAATTAAAATATCAATAAAAATTATATATTTGCCATTGAATAATCAGTTATTTTTATTGCATATTAATGACTTATACAGCAGTTGATTTGCCATAATAGAGTGCAGATTCCACTATCTTCTACAAAATCCGGAAATACTTGTATGATGATAGTGCAATTCGAGCTAATAACATCAGGGATATTCTAATGAGTACAGATTCAGCATTTCCTACTCCCAACAACTTGGGAATAGCGGTTTACAGCAACAATGCAGAAGCAATTGGCAATACACCGCTTGTACGCATTAACCGTGCAATCACAGGCGAGGCGACTGTACTCGCGAAGGTTGAAAGCCGTAACCCGGCATTTTCGGTGAAATGTCGTATCGGAGCAGCACTGATCGCAGACGCTGAAAAATCTGGCAAATTAAAACCAGGTATGCACATTGTTGAGCCAACCAGCGGTAATACTGGTATTGCGCTGGCGTTTGTTGCTGCAGCAAAAGGCTACCCATTAACATTGACTATGCCAGCCAGCATGAGTGTTGAACGTCGTAAAGTGGTAAAAGCCTTTGGTGCGAATCTGATTCTGACTGAACCAGCGAAAGGCATGAAAGGCGCAGTCGATGAAGCAGTTCGTCTGGTAACTGAACAGCCTGAAACATATTTCTTGCCACAACAGTTTGAAAATCCAGCTAACCCGAAAATTCACGAAGAGACCACAGGTCCTGAAATCTGGGAAGCGACTGGCGGTAAGGTCGATATTCTGGTAGCGGGTGTAGGTACTGGCGGTACCATTTCTGGTATTTCACGTTACTTCGAAAAAGTACGTAACCAGCCGATCTACTCGGTAGCTGTTGAACCAGCTGAGTCACCAATTATTGGTCAGGCGAAACGCGGTGAAAATCTGACACCTGGACCACACAAAATCCAGGGGATCGGTGCCAACTTCATTCCGGGTAACCTCGATTTGGATTTGGTTGATGAAGTGATCGCGATCGAAAGTGGCGAAGCAGTAGAATGGGCACGTAAAACTGCATCTCAGGAAGGCATCTTGGTCGGTATCTCAAGTGGTGCGGCAATGGCGGCAGCAGCAAAACTAGCTGCTCGTCCAGAAAATGCAGGCAAAAACATTGTGGTGATCCTGCCAGACGGTGGTGAACGCTATCTATCTTCAATATTGTTTGAAGATATTTCTGCGGAATAATTCTTAGTAATTATTCAGTAGTACAGCAAAAAGCCTGGATCTGTGATTCGGGCTTTTTTTATTTTCATTGTTAAATACTTGACCTTCCAACCATAGGAAGGTTTAAGCTATAGGCTAGATTTAAAGCATCAATAAAATGAAGGAGATGTGCCATGCAGGAACAGTCTTACAATCAGCTGTATCAATACACTGTACAGATTGAAGGCATGACCTGTGCATCTTGCGTGGCGCGGGTCGAAAAAACCCTAAAGAAAATCGAAGGCGTGGTTTCTGCCAATGTGAACCTATCTACGGAAAAGGCTTCGATCAGTGCTGAACGCGTGATTCCATATTCTGAGATTATCCAGAAAATAGAACGAACTGGCTTTAGTGTGGCGCAGCAGAAATTCGAGCTGGATATTGAAGGCATGACTTGTGCTTCCTGTGCAGCACGAATTGAAAAAGCCCTCAAGAAAATACCAGAAGTGCTTGAAGCAAATGTGAATTTGTCTACTGAAAAGGCTTATGTTACTTCGGTTGGTTTCTTACAACAGCAAACCTTAGTCAAAGCCATTCAAAAAGCAGGTTTTGATGTCAAGGCGGATCAGCTGGAATTCAGTATTGATGGTATGACCTGTGCATCTTGTGTCGCACGGGTGGAAAAGGCACTAAACAAGGTAGAAGGAGTCACTGCTGCACGCGTGAATCTGGCGACCGAAACGGCACAGGTATCTGGTTCAAAATTAAATGCTGCCGATCTGATTCAAGCGGTGAAAAAAGCTGGCTATGAGGCACAGCTGAAAACAACAAAAGTGAATTTTGCCGAACAGCAAAATTTCCAGCAGAAAAAAGTTGAAGAAACCGCAGCGCTGTATCGGGATTTATGGATTGCTTTGGCACTGGCACTGCCAGTATTTATTCTGGAAATGGGATCGCATCTGATTCCGGCCTTCCATCATTGGATTGCACACAATATTGGTACCCAGAATAGCTGGTATATCCAGTTTGTACTGACCACGTTGGTATTACTATTTCCGGGACGGCGCTTCTACCAGCATGGGATTCCAGCCTTGCTGCGTCTGGCACCGGATATGAATTCGCTGGTCACAGTCGGTACATCGGCAGCTTATCTGTTCTCAGTAATTGCAACTTTCTTCCCGTCCTTGCTGCCACAAGCCACGGTGCATGTCTATTTTGAAGCGGCAGCCGTGATTATTGCCTTGATTCTGCTCGGGCGTTATCTGGAAGCACGTGCCAAGGGGAAAACATCACAAGCGATTCAATATCTCATTGGACTTCAACCTAAAACGGCACGAGTATTACAGGATGGACAATGGCTAGACCTGCCGATTTCTGCAGTGCAGCAAGGCATGACCATTGAAATCCGTCCGGGTGAGAAAGTCGCGGTGGATGGCGTAGTGATTTCCGGTCAGAGCTATGTGGATGAAGCGATGGTCACTGGTGAACCAGTACCGGTTGCAAAAAATATTGAAGACAAAGTGGTAGGTGGCACCATTAACCAGAATGGTACTTTGCAAATTCGTGCCACTGCTGTGGGTGAAGATTCAGTACTGGCGCAGATCATTAAAATGGTGGAGCAGGCACAGGGTGCCAAGCTGCCAATTCAGGCAGCGGTGGACAAAGTCACCTTGTGGTTTGTACCTGCTGTGATGGGTTTGGCTCTATTGACCTTTATTATCTGGTTTCTGGTTGGACCTGAACCTCAGCTGACTTATGCTCTGGTTAGCGCCGTAGCCGTGTTAATTATTGCCTGTCCTTGTGCCATGGGGCTGGCTACCCCAACCTCGATCATGGTCGGAACCGGGCGTGCTGCCGAACTTGGTGTGCTGTTCCGTAAAGGTGAAGCTTTGCAACTGCTGCAACAAACCAAAGTGGTAGCAGTCGATAAAACCGGAACCCTTACAGAAGGTAAACCAGTACTCACCGATTTTCAGATACAAGAAGGTTTTAATGAACAGCAGGTATTGCAACTAATTGCTTCAGTCGAAGCCAAATCTGAACATCCGATTGCCTATGCGATTGTGCAGGCTGCTAAAGAGTTGCAGATTGAATTACTCGAAGTCAGTGAATTTGATTCAATTACCGGTGCTGGCATTAAAGCACAAATTGGTGATCAAGAAATTCAGATCGGTGCAGAACGCTTGATGCAGCAGCTCGGTTTAAACACTGCAAGTTTTGCTGAAATTGCGGCTAAATTAGGGCGAGAAGGAAAAACGCCACTCTATGCTGCAATGAATAGTCAGCTGGCAGCGATTATTGCTGTAGCTGATCCGATTAAAGATACGACCTTTAAAGCCATTGAAGAGCTGCATCGTCAGGGACTGAAAGTGGCGATGATTACGGGTGATAATCCACATACAGCCAATGCTGTCGCACAACAACTCAAAATTGACCATGTGATTGCCGAAGTGCTACCACATGAAAAAGTTGATGCGGTTAAAGTGTTGCAAGAACAGCATGGCATTGTGACTTTTGTTGGTGATGGTATTAATGATGCACCGGCACTGGCACAGGCGGATGTCGGTATGGCGATAGGGACAGGCACTGATGTAGCAATTGAAGCTGCCGATGTGGTGCTGATGTCAGGCAATCTGCAGCATGTGGCGACCGGGATTGGTATCAGTCAGGCCACGATCAAGAATATCCGACAGAACCTGTTCTGGGCCTTTGTTTATAATATTGCGCTGATTCCAATTGCTGCCGGTATCTTGTATCCATTCTTTGGCATCTTGCTTTCGCCAATGTTTGCTGCAGGTGCGATGGCATTATCTTCGGTATTTGTCGTGAGTAATGCTTTGCGTTTAAAGCTGTATCAGCCGGTATCAGCGCAGGAGTAGATCAATGAATATTGGACAAGCCGCCAAACGTTCTGGTATTGCGGCCAAAATGATTCGCTATTATGAAGAGATTGGTCTGTTACCAAAGCCGAAACGTAGCGAAAGCGGCTATCGTGATTATAGTGAAGCAGATATTCGTATGCTCAGTTTTATTCAGCATGCACGCGAGCTTGGTTTTTCCTCAGATCAAATGAAAGAACTGTTGGGATTATGGCGAAATGAATTGCGGCAGAGCAGCGAAGTGAAAGCTCTGGCACAAAAGCATATCACTACAATGGAACAGAGAATCCAGGACATGCAAGCCATGGTGGAAATTCTCAAGCAGTCTGTGGCACGTTGTGCTGGTAATGAACAGTCAGACTGTGCAATTTTACAGGGCATTGAGCAGGGGCTGGATACAAATCAATAACCTGCAAAAGTACAAGCTTCAAGATAAAATTGAATTAACTTTAAGGAGTAAATACATGAAATTTCATATTGAAAATATGACTTGTGGCGGTTGTGCACGTAGTGTCACTGCAACCATCAAGGATCTGGATGAACATGCACACGTTGAAATTGACGTGGAGAAAAAGCTGGTTGAAGTAGAGACTGGTGTTCATCAGGATGAAATCGTTGCCGCGTTGACTGAAGATGGTTTTCCACCTGTAGCAGTATAAGCAGCGATATAAACTGCTAGCCTGACATGAATGTCAGGCTTTTTTATGCAGTGGTACTTGGTGCAAGCATCAGCGCTTGATTGACATATAGTTCAATCAGACGTTCCCGTGAACCAATCGCTTTTTGATAGCTGGTGGAATTGAGTAACAGCGACGCACCATAAGTCACCGTCCAGATAAAGGACAGGTAATCACGGATTGACATGCTGCTATGGTTGGCATCCAGATAGTCACGGGTAATGTCACGGATACTCAGAATACGTTCTTCACGGACCTGATACAGTTCCTGAAACAGCTCCTTCAAACCTTTTTCAGTATTGGTCAGGCGCTCTTCAATCATATGCAATAGAATGGTCCGATTGGAATTATGCAAATGATAGAGCATATATTCCGACACATAGGTACGGAAATCGGCATTAAAACGTTTGGAAATCTCTAGCAGACGTTTTTCATTTAAAATAATCAATTCCAGATATAACTGGTTTTTACTTTTAAAATGCTTGTAAATGGTCCCCTTGGCAATATCCATTTCACTGGCAAGTTCATTCAGCGTAATATCTTCGTTATTATCCAGCAGCAAGCTTTCGGCCATGCTGAGGATTTTTTCTTTACGCAAAAGAAAGTTCTGTTGTCTTACACTGCTCATCTTATCTTTACTAACGTGTCGAAAAAGAACAATAACAGCCTAATTATTTTCAGATTAAATGACTATCAAACTATGGTCGTGCATCGTGATAAAATAGTTTAATAATTAATCGTATATTCACTAAATTTCTGAAAATTACCAGGATCTGGTCATTAAATTGCAATTTAGAGGGAAATTATTTTCCTTTAATGATGCTGCTGTGATTCTGGCTATCTGTTTTCTGATTCACCTTCCTTAAACATTTTATCCAGCACATGGCGGTGGATAAAACGCAGCTTGTCTTTCACCACTTCAGTGAGCGTAAATGGATAAGCATCTTCTAGGCCCATACTTCGATTTAGGGCATTCAGGTTGAAAGTTAAAGTGATCCAATTATCCAGAATGTGCTCAAAATCTTTGCCGCCAATCGGACATTCTTTAAAGGACATGCTCGCTAGAGTTTTACCATTTCCATCTACACGCAAACCGGCATAGAAAGCGGTTTCCAATGTTTCCATGATATGCAGATAATGCGCCCAAGTTTCTGCCCAGTCTTCCCATGGATGTGAGGTGGCATAGGTACTAATGTATTTTTCCTGCCAATCTTCTGGCGCACCTTTTTCATAATGGCGCTGCAGTGCAGCTGCATAGTCCTGACGCTCATCTCCAAAATAAAGTCTAAATTCTTCAATAAGTTCTGGATGCAGATGTTGCATGACACTCAGATAAAAATGCCCACTTTCATGGCGGAAGTGACCCAAAAGAGTGCGATAATTTTCGCCCATATCAATACGCGTGGTTTCCCGATACACCACATCTGCTTCAATGGCATTCATAGTAATCAGGCCATTGGAATGTCCGGTTAAAACCGGTTTCCCATCCATCGGCAATAGAAAATTAAAACGTAGGCCAAACTTATCATCATCCGAACGTTTGGGACGCGGCATCATGTTCATGCGCTGGGTGAGATATAAAAAGCGCCGTTTTGCCTGTTCCAGGCGGGACCAATATGTGATGACCTCAGGATCGTCCAGATTCGGAATGATATGGGTCAGCTGACAAGATTCACAGTAATCCTCGTCACAATCCCCCGGAATCATCCAGTTACAGACCTGATAGTGGGTATAGTTATAGCAGGGCTTATAGTGCGTGGCGCGATATTCCGATTTCAGCGGAATCCATTCATCTTCACTACGTTTTTCAAAAGTGCACATGTCCTTTTCCGATGCAATATAGCCAATCGGAGACTTGCAGTGATGGCATTCAGTCGAATAGAAAAAGATCTGATGCTCACATTTGGGACATTCAAAATATTTCATCTGCACTCCGTGAAAAGCATGGAACCGGCATGCTTGAGTAATTTAACTTAAAATAATCCTTTATAAATCAGTTAAATTAACACTTTTAATTCAGTCACTTAACTAACAAAAATCGAATTACTCAATAGAGGGGCTGCCTTCATAGTTTAGCTTGAGTTGAAGATAGGTGAAATGTCATTCTCAATTTTTATGTAAGAAAATTGAATTTCTATCTTGGCACGATAAATGCTTTATTTTGATGCAATATTTTCTGTTTTTTGATCAATTGTTCCGCTTTGGAACGTGATGAATCAAATTGATGCATATAGGGCCAAGATGAAGATTTTTACCCAACGTCTGGAAGATGCCAGCCATACCGCTGACATTGAAAGCATTGAACTCAGCTTTGATACGCGTCAAAAAAGTCGTTTTCGCGCGACGCTGAAAAATGGTACCGATATTGGTGCAGACCTGCCACGTACCGGGATTTTACGTAGTGGCTCGGTGATTGCGACTGAAAATGGTGAATTGCTGCGTGTAAATGCCAAGCCAGAAACCTTGATGCAAGTCACCGCAGATCATGATTTTGATCTTTTAAAAGCAGCCTATCACTTGGGTAACCGTCATGTACCGCTGATGCTGACACCAACAGCACTGTATTTTGAACCAGATCATGTTCTGGCTGAGATGGTCGAAGGATTAGGCTTACGTGTAGATACGGTACAACATCCATTTGAACCAGAAAGTGGCGCTTATGCCCAGCACCAGCATGACCACCGTTTAAGCCCAATCAAGTCGCTGCATCATGTCGCACATTAAGGCTTCGCAGCTACTCAGTTTGTTGACTCTGTCTTCGACGGCGCTGCCGATCGGGGCTTACTGTTATTCGCAAGGCGTAGAAAGTGCGATTGATACCGGTCTGATTCATGACGAAGCTTCCAGCATTGCTTACTTTAATGAAGTATTGGAAATGCTATTACTGCGTTTCGAACTACCAATTTTAAAGCGCCTAATGCAAAGCTATGACGATGAAGCCACATTCCAAAATTGGGCTGAAATTTACAGAGCGAGCCGGGAAAGTAAGGAGCTATTGGCAGAATCGCAACAGCTGGCTTTTTCACTGAATGCCTGGATTCGCGATGTGTTAAAGAGACCAGTAAAAGTAAAAAAACAGTATGGCTATGTGCCTGTTTATGCCCAGTTGTGTGGCGAGCTACAACTCGAAGTCGATGATGTACTGACAGCTTATGCCTTTGCAGTGCTGGAGAATCAGGTATTGGCCGCGGTGAAAACTGTGCCTTTGGGGCAGATGAGTGGCCAGCGGATTTTGTGGTACCTGCATGGGGAAATTCCGGCACTAATTCAGCGTGCCATCGCCCTGAGCGATGACGAGATGAGTAGTGCTTTACCCAATTACGCCATGCTCAGTATGCACCATGAAAATCAATATTCACGTTTATTTAGATCTTAAAAATTAAAGGAAAAATTATGTCAGAACGTAGTCCATTACGCGTTGGTATCGGTGGTCCAGTCGGTTCAGGTAAAACGGCGCTAACCCTGAATTTATGTCAGGCATTGCGTAATAAATACAACATGGCCGTGGTCACCAATGACATCTATACCAAGGAAGACTCCAACTTTCTGACCCGTAATGAAGCCATGTCACCAGACCGTATTGTCGGTGTAGAAACAGGTGGCTGTCCGCATACTGCAATTCGTGAAGATGCATCCATTAACCTGGCTGCGATTGATGATCTATGTGAAAAGTTTGATGGTCTGGAATTGATCATCATTGAAAGTGGCGGCGATAACCTGGCTGCGACATTTAGTCCTGAGCTTTCTGATCTAACTTTATATGTGATTGATGTTGCCGGTGGTGAAAAGATTCCTCGTAAAGGTGGTCCAGGTATTACCAAGTCGGACTTGTTGATCATTAATAAAACTGACCTTGCACCAATGGTGGGTGCCAATCTTGATGTGATGGATCAGGATGCGAAACGTATGCGTGGAGAGAAGCCATTTCTGTTCTCCAATATGAAAACCAAAGATGGTCTGGAACAGATTATCGAATTCATTGAAAAACAGGGTCTGTTTAAGGCCTAACTCGGTCAGTCAGGATTAGTGCACAGCAAGATGAATAGCGTGGTAGAAGCAGAACACGGATCGGCAACAAAACTCTGGTTTGCACGTTTGCAACTGGGGTTTGAAGCAGATGCCAGCACAGGACGAACCATCCTGCAGCATCGCAGGCATGAAGGGCCGGTGCGTGTGCAGAAAATGCTATGGCCTGAAAAGACCGGGGTCTGCCACGCCATTATTGTGCATCCACCTGCCGGGATTGCCGGTGGTGATCATCTCAGCTTTGACATGAAGGTTGGACCGCATGCGCATGGGCTTGTCACTACGCCAGGAGCAGGCAAATGGTACAAGACAAATCTAAAACAGGCCTATCAGCATATTGATATCCGGGTGGAAGAACAGGGAATTTTTGAATGGCTGCCACAAGAAACCATGCTGTTTGATGGGGCCAATGCGCATGCCTCAACCACGATTCAGCTCGATCAAACTGCCAGTTTTATTGGCTGGGACATGCTGGTCATTGGTCGTCAGGCAAGATCTGAGCAGTTTGAGCAGGGTGGTTATCGTAGCCGATTTTTACTGTATCGCGGTTCAAAGCTGTTGGTTGCAGATCAGTTGAAATTTTTTGGTCAGGATCGATGGCTAAAATCTTGCCTCGGCATGAATGGTCATGCAGTGATGGGTAGCTTCTGGGCGGTGCCGCCGGAAAAATACCGTGCCAGCTTTTATCTGGATGAGCATCTGGATCTAATCCGTGAATTGATTATGCGTATGGATGTTCCGGTGACTTTGACCTTGCTAGATGATGTGATCACAGCCCGTTATCTCGGAGATGATGTGCGCCAGTGTCATGATGCCTTTGCTGCGATTCGTGCAAGATTACGCCGTTACTGGTTTGGTCTAGATGAAGAGTTTCCGAGGATTTGGAGGACGTAATTTTGTTCTCACCCTCATCCCAACCTTCTCCCAGAGGGAGAAGGAGTAACATCTATTTAACTGGTAAGGTTCTCCCTCCCTTTGGGATGAGAGACAACGTCTCGCAAGAGAGGGAAGGTAATGAACATTGAATCCCTCCCGACCTCCCTTTAATAAAGGGAGGGGCTTCATTATGGATTCGATTGCTAGTGAATTTTCATCAGCTTTAGCTTTTAAAAGAGCTGAAAAAAACCCTCTTTGAAAAAGAGGGGTTTGGGGAGATTAACCTTGCACAAAATTTGCTTTAGAAAAATTGAAATATATTAGGAAAGAGATATGGAACTCAATCCCACAGAAAAAGACAAGCTACTGATTTTTACTGCAGGACTGGTGGCGGAGCGTCGTAAGGCACGCGGACTGAAGCTGAATTACCCGGAAGCCATTGCTTTTATTTCAGCAGCATTGCTGGAAGGTGCGCGTGATGGTATGAGCGTGAGTGAGCTGATGCATTTCGGTACGACTTTGCTCAAGCGTGAAGATGTGATGGAAGGCGTGCCGGAAATGATTGCTGAAGTTCAGGTTGAAGCGACTTTCCCGGATGGTTCCAAACTTGTCACTGTGCATCAGCCGATTGTCTAGGAGCAGATTATGATTCCAGGGGAAATTATTACGCCAGATCTGGACATTGAAATGAATGTCGGTCGGCAGACTTTAAAACTTACGGTGTCTAATGCTGGTGACCGTCCGATTCAGGTGGGTTCACATTTTCATTTTTATGAAGCGAATGATGCTTTGCAGTTTGACCGTGAACAAGCCAAAGGTTATCGCCTGAATATTGCAGCAGGAACCGCAGTGCGATTTGAGCCAGGCCAAAGCCGTGATGTTGAACTGGTGGCATTGGCAGGCAAGCGTGAAGTGTATGGCTTTGCGGGTCGTGTCATGGGTAAGTTGGACTAAGAGGATAACAATAAAATGAAAATGTCACGCCGCGCTTATACGGAAATGTTTGGTCCAACGGTGGGTGACCGTGTCCGTTTAGCCGATACCGAGCTGTTTATTGAAGTCGAACAGGACCTGACCACCTATGGTGAAGAAGTCAAATTTGGTGGTGGTAAGGTCATCCGTGATGGTATGGGACAATCCCAGTTACTCGCTGATGAAGTCGCGGATACCGTGATTACCAATGCCTTGATTGTAGACTGGTGGGGCATTGTTAAAGCCGATGTCGGTTTAAAAAATGGTCGTATCTGGAAAATTGGTAAAGCCGGTAACCCGGATATTCAGCCAGATATTACCATTCCCCTAGGTGCTGCAACCGAAGTGATTGCCGGTGAAGGACAGATTCTGACAGCCGGTGGTGTAGATACCCATATTCACTGGATTTGCCCGCAACAGGTCGAAACTGCATTGATGTCTGGGATTACCACTATGATTGGTGGAGGTACAGGACCAGCAGCAGGAACTTCTGCAACCACAGTAACACCGGGACCTTGGCATATTTCAACCATGCTTCAAGCGATTGATGACTTGCCAATGAATATCGGTTTGTTAGGTAAAGGAAATTTAAGCCAGCCGGAACCAATTGCTGAGCAGATTAAAGCCGGTGTGGTTGGATTGAAACTACATGAAGACTGGGGTTCTACACCTGCCGCCATCGACAACTGTTTAACAGTGGCAGATCAGTATGATGTACAGGTAGCGATCCATACAGACACACTAAATGAAAGTGGCTTTCTAGAAGAAACTTTGGCAGCATTTAAAAACCGTACTATTCATACTTACCATACCGAAGGTGCGGGTGGTGGGCATGCGCCTGATATTTTGAAAGCGATTGGCCAGTCGAATGTATTGCCATCTTCAACCAATCCAACCCGTCCATATACCATCAATACCATTGATGAACATTTGGACATGCTGATGGTCTGTCACCATCTTGATCCTGCAATTGCAGAAGATGTGGCGTTTGCTGAAAGCCGTATCCGCCGTGAAACCATTGCCGCAGAGGATATTTTGCAGGATATGGGTGCGATTGCCATGATGTCCTCAGACTCGCAGGCGATGGGTCGTGTTGGTGAAGTGGTGATTCGTACCTGGCAAACTGCACATAAAATGAAGGTACAACGTGGGCCTTTAGAAGGTGATAATGCAACGCATGACAATAACCGCGTGAAACGTTATATCGCCAAATATACGATCAACCCAGCGATTACCCATGGCCTAAGTCATGAAATTGGTTCGGTGGAAGAGGGCAAACTGGCGGATCTGGTACTGTGGAAACCGGCTTTCTTTGGTGTAAAACCTTCAATGATCATTAAAGGTGGTATGATTGCAGCAGCGCCAATGGGTGACATCAATGCGTCAATTCCAACGCCACAGCCAGTACATTACCGTCCTATGTTTGGTGCTTATCCGCGTGGTGTGCATAATACCTGTATTACTTTCCTATCGCAGGTAGCTATTGATGCCGGCGTTCATGAGAAACTGAATCTGAAAAAGCTGATCAGTCCATGTAAGAACACGCGAAATATCCAGAAAAAGGATATGAAGCTGAATACGTACTGTCCGGTGATGGAAGTTGATCCGGAAATTTATGAAGTCCGTGCAGATGGTAAGTTGCTGACTTGTGAACCGGCAGAAGTATTGCCGATGGCGCAGCGTTATTTCTTGTTTTAAGAATCTCCCTAAATCCCTCTTTTATAAAGAGGGACTTTCCTCCCTTTGCCAAAGGGAGGTTAGGAGGGATTTTAATTTGTTATAGTTCCTTCTCCCTTTAAGAGAAGATTGGGAGGAGGGTGAAAGTATTAATTGCTAGCTTGTGATGTTTGCGCGAAAGGCTATGTACTGTTATTTCAGGAATCAAAATCGAAGACTCTAATAAGAAGTTATTAAAGAAGATTTGTGAGGAACAGAAAATTCCATTCTATGTAGCTGAAAGGATACCGAATGGTTACGGGATAAATGTTCCAAACCATCCGCGTTTAGATCTTCTTGGTTTAAAAAGAAATAAATAAGCAATCCAAACTTTCTGCTATTAACCCACATTCCATTTTTAATTAGTCATAACGTCTGCTAATGCATAAAATATTTTACTTTTAATGTATTAGCAGATGACCTTATGGCAATCAGCTGGATTTTCTTTACTTTAATGGCTGCATTTATGCAGGCCTGGCGAAATGCCTTTCAAAAACAGCTCAGTACCACTGTCGATATTTGGGGCGTGACACTGGCACGTTTCCTGTTTGGCTTTCCGCTAGCAGGGCTTTACATTACAGCTTTATACCACTTCAAACCGGTAGAAAGTGTGGTGCATTTTACCCCGAAGTACTGGATCTATATCCTGATTGCGAGTATCAGCCAAATTCTGGCAACCGCCTTGATGGTGCAACTGTTTAAACAGAAAAATTATGCGATTGGAGTTGGACTGGCAAAAAGTGAAGCGATTCTGGCTGCCATTATCGGGGTGATTTTCCTATCAGATCATCTTTCTGTACTCGCATGGATCGGGGTGCTGATCGGTGGTTATGCGGTATTCCTGCTGAGTAAAGGCAACCAGCTCACCGGTCTATCCACCAAGACTTTAGCCATCGGAATCGGAAGTGGTTTGAGCTTTGCTATTACTTCACTTTTGGTCCGTGAAGCCAGTCTGGAACTGACAATGTTGCCAACCGTGCATCGTGCTTCATGGGTGCTGGTTTCGGTGATCGGTTTCCAGTGCATCAGTATGCTGATTTACCTGAGCCTGTTTAGCCGAGAAACCTTAGTCGCCATGTGGCAACGTCTAGGTTTAACCTTTAAAGTCAGCTTCTGCAGCTTTATAGCATCACTCGGTTGGTTTACCGCCATGAGTATGATAAGCGTGCCAGTCGTGAAAACCTTGGGACAAATCGAAATCCTGTTCAGTCTACTGATTTCCGCTTATTTCTTTAAAGAAAAACTGGCACGTGCCGAGCACTGGGGCTTAGGATTAGTGGTGATTGCAGCAATGCTGGTGATCTGGGCATAAATTACGAAAGTTATTTATAAAAAAGCGTGAACTAAGTTCACGCTTTTTTATTTTTCTTAATTTGATAAATGATCTGATCTAGAGTTGTAGCAAGTTCATCGGTCCATTCAAAAGAACAGTTCAGGCGAATAAAGTTCTGTGCCGTATGTTTCGGTCTAAATAAAAGACTCGGTGCAATAGAAATTTTCTGCTCAAGCAAATCTATATATAACTGTTGGGAATCCATACTTTCGGGCAGTTCTACCCACAAAAAATAACCTGTCGGAAAATAGTGAATCTGACAGTCTTCAGGCAGTCTGCCTTTAAGTTCCTGATAAAATCGTTTTTTGTTCTGGTCTAAATGACGGCGCAGGCTGCGCAAATGCTTTTCATAATGATGATGGGCGACAAAATCCACTAAGGCATTCTGCAGCAGTGGACTAACCGTCAGCGTACTCATCAGCTGTACATGTTGAATGGCATTGGAGTAGGAACCAGCAAAGACCCAGCCGACTCGGGCACCCATACCCAAGGTTTTGGAAAATGAACCACAGTGCAGCACCATGTTGTGCTGGTCGAAGTGTTTTACCGAAACCGGTTTTTCTTTGCCAAAATTCAACTCTTGATAAACATCATCCTCAATCAGATGTACCTGATACTGGAAAAGTAGCTGAGCAATCTTTTTCTTAATGATTGCAGATACGGTATAGCCAATCGGATTTTGTGCATTCAGCATCAGCCAGCAGACTTTAATCGGGTACTGTTTTAAGGCTTTTTCAAAAGCGTCCAGATCAAAACCCGATTCAGGATCATCAGGAAGGGTAACCACGTTTAATCCTAAACGTTCTGCTGCTTGCCAAGCGCCATAAAATACCGTTTCCTGTAACAGGATAAAGTCACCGGGCTGAGTAAGGGCTTGTAGAGATAGATTCAGGGCATCTAGAGCACCAGATGTAATGACAATGTCATCCGAATGGCATGATATACCTTGCAATTGATAGCGTCCGGCGATGATCTGACGTAATTCCAGATTGCCCGGTGGCATATTCGGATGATTCAAATAGCTATTTTTGCGTTTCGCATGCTGGGACAGCAGCTGCATAAATTTGTTATTAAATAGCAGTTCCGGATTGGGAAATGCGGAACCTAAGGGCACAATATCGTGTGCTTGAGTATCTTTCAGATAGTTAAATACTACAGAATTAATCTGTATTTTTTCTTGTGCGGGTAGTATTTCTTTATTGGAATTAATTTCTAGATCCGCACGTTCTGCAATGTAATAGCCAGATTTGTCCTTCGCATACAGCCATCCTTGTGCTTCTAGTTCCTGATAGGCATTTAATACTGTCATCAGACTATAACCAGAAAGTTCAGACTGCTCGCGTAACGATGGGAGTTTGTCATGGGCTTTCCAGATTCCATCTTCAATCATTTGGTGTATGCTGCGCGCGAGCTTTTCAAATTTATACATAGATCAAGAAAAATAAAAATGGTAGATTTAGCGTCATATATGACTTATTTGGTCGGATTAAATATAACAGTTAAGGTGATTATGCGCCATCTGTTATATTTGTTTAGGTAACTTTTGTATCTACTTATACTCAGTAAATCGACCGATAATAGCTATAGTCCCTAAATCCAGCGACAGGTGAGCAGATGACTCCAGACGAAGATAAAAAAGCACCGAAATATGCCGACAGCAGTATTTCTGATGAGGCTTTTAAAAAAATGATTATTTGGTTCGCGATTTATGCAGGACTGTTCTGTCTGGGCGTGGCCTTTGTGGTCAATGCTGATAACCTGTTTTTCTCAGGTATCAAATAATTCAAAATCCCGGTTCAATGACCGGGATTTTTATTCAGATAATTATTCTCATATAAAAACTTAAACTTTTATTTGCTTGCCAAAACTAGGGCGTTTTTGTCACATTTTGCTACTTGATTTCAGCTTTTTCCTTGTTAGATTCAAGTTAAGTAATGAGTTTATTTTGCAGGATCTGTTTGTCTGCACATTATTGCTTGAATAAAAATATCTAAAAAACTCGACAACAATATGGATGTATAACAAGGATAAAGGAGCAAACCATGCTTGGAAATATGATGTTTCAGCCGTTACTGATTAGTAGCATGATTGAACATGCCGGACGCTATCATGCCGATACTGCAGTGATTTCAAAAAATACCGATCTCAGCATGACCCATACCACCTGGGGTGAAATTCGCAGCAACGCCAAACGGTTTGCCAATGTGCTGAATCAGCTGGGTCTTGAACACGGCGACCGTGTTGCAACCATTGCATGGAATAATCATCGCCATCTGGAATCCTGGTATGCCATTTCAGGTAGTGGCTTTGTTTGCCACACCATCAATCCACGTCTATTTCCAGAACAGTTGGTATTTATCATTAATGATGCATCTGATCGCGTGATTCTATTTGATAAAACCTTTGCACCATTGATCAAGGCAGTGAAACCGATGCTGAGCAAGGTGGAGCATTTTATCTGTCTCGATGCAAAAGATGATTCCATCCTTGAAGCCATTCCCGAAGTAAAATTTTATGACGAACTCATTGCTGATCAATCCGATACTTTTGATTGGCCTGTACTAAATGAAAATGCAGCCAGCTCTCTCTGTTATACTTCTGGAACTACAGGACATCCAAAAGGGGTGCTTTATAGCCACCGTTCTACTACTTTGCATAGTTTCGCCATCAGTCTGCCAGATTCTTTAAATGTCTCTGCACGAGACATCATGCTACCTGTAGTACCGATGTTCCATGTCAATGCCTGGGGTACGCCGTATGCAGCAGCGATGGTCGGTTGTACTTTAATTCTTCCAGGCCCTGGTCTGGATGGTGCCAGTCTGGTCAATCTGATTGATACCTATAAAGTATCCGTTGCTTTGGGTGTGCCAACTATCTGGCAAGGTCTGATTGCAGCAGCACAGCAGACTGGTTCTAAGTTAGAAAGCCTGAAACGCAATGTGGTTGGTGGCTCAGCATGTCCGCCGTCCATGCTAAAAGTATTTAAAGATCAGTTTGATTGTGAAACCATCCATGCTTGGGGTATGACCGAAACTAGCCCACTTGGTGCAGCCAATCAAATCAAAGCCAAACATCTGGATTTAAGTGAAGAAGAACGTCTGGAAATTCGTCTTTCTCAAGGCCGTCCGCCATTTGGAGTCGATCTGCGTTTAGCTGATGAAGAAAATGGGTCTAATGAACTTACTCGCGATGGTGAAACCACAGGCAATTTACAAATTCGTGGTCACTGGATTATCAATAATTATTTCGGTAAGGAAGAAGCTTCTTTAACCGCAGACGGCTGGTTTGATACGGGTGATATTGCCACCCTGAATGAAGATGGTTTTATGAAGATCAGCGACCGTGCCAAGGATCTGATTAAATCTGGTGGAGAATGGATCTCTTCAGTGGAATTAGAAAACCTGGCGATGGGACATCCGCAAATCACCATGGCAGCTGTGATTGCAGCTCAGCATCCAAAATGGGATGAACGACCAATTTTGATTGCGATCAAGAAGCCTGACAGTCAACTCACCGAATTGGAACTGCTCGATTATTTTGGCGACAAAGTGGCGAAATGGCAGGTGCCAGACAAAGTGATTTTTGTTGATGCGATTCCACTGAGTGGCACGGGCAAGATGCTGAAAAAAGACCTACGTGAAAAGTTTGGAACAGTATTGCTGGATCAGGAAACAGAACTCAGCCCCGCGGTAGAATAATACGTTTTAATTCTTCCTAAATAAAAAGGCTGACTACAGAAATGTGGTCAGCCTTTTGCATATTTATATCCATATAGCTCAAAAAAATAGCTTATCCAAATAATATGTACTGGCTGAAATGAGCTGTAGATTTACAGACTGAAACCGAGCTTTAATCAAAAACGCATCATTTTGTCTGACAAAAAACACGAATTTTACTGATAGAAACATGATTTGACCCGAATTGACATGGAACGAATCATAAAAGCCTATATTCTGAATGCATAATAAATAGACAGATGTACATTAATTCTGTTTCTGTATGAGGTAATAAAAATGACAAGTATGCAAAGCTACAAGCCTCACTGGATTCGCGAAGACTTCGTTGATTTCATTGCTGAAAAAATTCATCCAACTTTGGCATTGAAAAAAGTTAAGGCAGAAGTCATCAACATCCAGCTTATTGGCAGTGATTTTTATAAGATCCAGCTCCGTCCTAATTTCAATTTTCAGGCTAAAAAATTTCAGCCTGGACAGAATGTCGCTGTCACTTTAAGACTGGATGGGGTTTTGCATCAGCGTCATTATTCTGTGGTTACGATTCTAAAAAATGGCGATGTGATTATTGCTGTTAAACAGCAGGGCAAAGTATCGCGTGCCTTAAGCTCCTTGCAACTGGGTGCAGTGGTTGAACTTTCACAGCCACAGGGCGAATTCACCATGCTGAATTCACCTAAATCCATTTTATTGCTGGCTTCAGGCAGTGGAATCACCGCAATTTATTCCTTGCTACAAAAAGCCGTGGTGCAGTTTCAGCATCCGATCGATCTGATCTATTTTACCCGTGATGATGCCTTTCATGCCGAAATCAAAACACTAGCACTGATGCATCCACACTTGAAATATCATCACTTCAATACTCTGGAGCATAAACAGCATCTGAGCGTGCAGTTACTGAACAAGCTGGTTCCAGATTTTGAACAGCGTGAAATTTATGCCTGTGGTTCAGCGGCGATGATGAAAACAGCGCATCGTATTGCTGAAAAGCTTTCTGTGAAATCCAGTTTCCATTCTGAATATTTCCAGATCGTGGTAGATGAAAAAGTAAAAGCACAACCGGTGCAGTTCCAACGATCACATCAGGAATTCCAGGCCAGTTCTACCATTCTGGAAAGTGCTGAACAGGCTGGTTTGCGCCCTGCACACGGCTGCCGTATGGGCATCTGTAATACCTGTTCCTGCACCAAACTCAGTGGTTCGGTGAAAAATATCCTGACAGGTGAAATTGACCACGAGAGCAATACCCCGATTAAGCTGTGTATCTCCCAGGCCGTTAGTCCTGTGGTGATTAATCTTTAATCCCTAGAAAAATAAGAAGGTACTCCCATATGAATATGCAAATTGATTTTAAGCGGCACAGTAAGACCCAATTTTTAAGCCCAGAACAGATTCAGGAGTTTGGTGCCAAAGTGGATGCCATTCGCCGTGAAGTAATGGAGGATGTGGGTGAAAAAGATGCTGAATACATCTATAAAATCCGTAATTTTGTCCGTTATAGCGAGATTGCTTCCCGGGGCATGTTGATGGTGGCTGGCTGGTTACCACCGGTATGGTTACTGGGTACAGGTCTGCTTGGTATTTCCAAGATCGTGGAAAATATGGAACTTGGCCATAACGTGATGCACGGTCAGTTCGACTGGATGAATGATCCGAGTTTAAATGGTTCGACCTATGACTGGGATACCATTGCTACTGGCGATGACTGGAAATACACGCATAACTATATTCACCATACTTATACCAATATTGTTGGTATGGACCATGATGTCGGTTATGGCCTGATTCGTGTTAGTGAATCTCAGCCTTGGGAACTGCGTTTTATCTGGAATATTCCATTGACCATTCAGTTAATGGTGTTCTTTGAATGGTATGTGGGAGTGCAGCGTCTACATCTGGAAGATGTAATTGCCTACAAAACCAAAACCTGGAAACAGGTCTGGGATGAGGCAGCACCGCTACGTAAAAAAATGCGCCGTCAGGTTCTGAAAGATTATGTATTCTTCCCGATTATTGCTGGTCCAAATGCGATTCCAGTATTTACAGGTAATGCCGTTGCCAATGTGATTCGTAGCTTATGGGCTTCAGCGGTCATCTTTAATGGTCATTTCACTGAAGATGCTGAAACCTTTGAGATGGACAATACAGACAATGAAACCCGAGCAGAATGGTATCTGCGTCAGATCCGTGGTTCGAGTAATTTCAGTGGTACCGAATGGCTGCATATTTTAAGTGGTAACTTGAGTCATCAGATTGAGCACCATTTGTTCCCGGATATGCCAGCAAACCGTTATTCTGAAGTGGCGCCGAAAATCAAAGCACTCTGTGCTGAATATGGCATTCACTATAATGAAGCCAGTTTCATGAAACAGTTCTCAACTGTTTGGGTTCGCGTTGCAAAATGCTCAGTGCCAAACGAATGGCATACACAGATTGCGGAAAAAGTGCAAAGCGTAAAATCTATTTTTAATGGTGTAAAAGCCAAATTCTTTTAATCAGTTTCTTTGAACAGCATCAGGTGCTGATGTTTCTTAACCGGTTTGGTACTCCTCAATAACTTTGGATGGGTTATTGGGGATTTTTTTTATCTGAATTATTTATGAATAGTGAATGAGTATGAGTTCTTGCTAGATGTATTTAAATTGATACCTGTTGAACTGGAAATATGTGCTGCATGCTCGCATTTGGACATTATAAAATATCTTATTCATTAGAATAATTAAGTAATAGGTCATCTTTTATGAATAAAATATGAAGGATTTTTTTCAAAAAATCACCAATAAAAAACAGACTCGGTACGGCTGAAACGCTTTGCCTACAACAACTCGCTTATTCTCTAGCAAGTTCTTCCTATAATGGCCGCGTCGTAACACGCCAAGGTCTTAGTTTTGAAATATCTTAAATATTTTTCAGGAATCTCCTTATTATTGATGTTAACTGCTTGTAACCTCACTGAAGCGCCAGCACCAGATTATCAGGGGAACTGGAAAAATACCCTGGAAAATCCAAAACTGGAAAACATCCTGGTGATTTCCAAAAATGGTGAAAACTATTTCATTACCAATACGATTAAAGAGAAAGCGACGGGTAAAACCGAGAAGAAAAATCCAATGCCGGCTTCAGTCAACGAGCATGGTGTTCTTCAAATCAATGCTGGTGCGGGGGTAGTTGATTTTGCAATTGACGAAAAAACTGGCAACCTTGTAGGTTCAGGCTCAGTCTACAAAAAAGCCAAATAATGCTCTAATCTAATCAATTCAGAGATAACAAACCACGATGCCATGAACCGGGAATCATTCATGGCATCTTTTTTATTGCGTTAAAATTAATTTACAGAAACCATGTGTTATTCATCACACATTAAGCGTAATGATGAAGTAGTCAAGATATGCTTAATGTTTAAGCTGAAGAGTCAAGCAATCAAATACGGTTTTACGTTCTACACCAGCCCATAGAAAATCTAATCCTACTTGTTCCAATCTACCTGTAAATAAAACCGTGATTTCAGCAGTGCTTCTAAAAACAACTAAATATTCAAGCCATATCTATATGCACAGTCTTCATACAAGGAAAGCAATATGTCTATTTATAACGCGCCCCTTAAAGACATGGAGTTTATTTTAAATGATGTGTTTAAGGCTGATGAATTCTGGCAGGGCAATGAAAATCTCGCGCATCTGGATATGGCCACCGCCAATGCCATTCTGGAAGAAATGGCGAAGTTTTCGAAAAATGTCATCCTGGACCTGAACCGTTCCAGTGATGAAGAAGGTGGCGTCCATTTTAATCATGGTGAAGTGACCACGCCGAAAGGTTTTAAAGAAGCATTTACACAGTTTGCGGAAGGTGGCTGGGTAGGGCTTGGCGCACCAGAAGAATGGGGCGGTCAGAGCATGCCAAAAATGCTGACGGTGCTGGCAGATGAAATGATCTGGAGTACCAATCCATCCTTCATGCTCTATCCGCTGTTAACGGTGGGGGCAGGGATGGCCATCAATGATCGTGCCTCACTAGAACAGAAACAGACTTATCTGCCAAAATTCTATACAGGTGAATGGTCTGGCACCATGTGTCTGACTGAGCCACATGCCGGCACCGATCTTGGCATGATCAAAACCAAGGCAGAACCGAATGAAGACGGCTCCTACAGCATTACCGGAACCAAAATTTTTATCACTAGTGGTGAACATGACCTGTGTGAAAATATCATTCACCTAGTGTTGGCAAAGACACCAAATGCACCAGCAGGTTCACGCGGTATTTCCATGTTTATCGTGCCGAAATTTTTGGTGAATGCTGATGGTTCAATTGGTTACCGCAATGCAGTAGCAGCCGGTTCAGTTGAACACAAAATGGGAATCAAAGGCTCTGCAACCTGTGTCATGAATTTTGATGGTGCCAAAGGTTATCTGGTGGGTAACGAAAATGAAGGGCTGGCTGCCATGTTCGTAATGATGAATTACGAGCGTTTATCTATGGGCATCCAGGGCATTGGTGCAGCAGAATTTGCCTACCAGAATGCTGCAGAATATGCGATCAACCGCCTGCAAGGCCGCTCTGCATCCGGTACAAAGTCACCTGAAAAACCAGCGGATTCGATTTTGGTGCATGGTGACGTACGCCGTATGTTGCTCAATGCGCGTGCCAATAATGAGGCATCACGGGCCTTTGCCGTCTATGTGGGGCAGCAGCTCGACATTACCAAATACTCCACCGATCAAGAAGCCATCCGTAAAGCCACCGATCGTGTTGCTTTGCTTACCCCAATTGCCAAAGCCTACTTAACCGACAAAGCGCTGGATACATGTCTAGAAGCACAAATGGTCTTTGGTGGACATGGCTATATTCGTGAATGGGGCATGGAGCAATGTATTCGTGACCTGCGTATTTCCCAGATTTACGAAGGTACCAATGGTGTGCAGGCACAGGATCTGATTGGCCGCAAAACCATCAAATGTGGCGGTGCTTATATCAATGAATATATCACTGAAATTCGTGGATTTGTGCAAGGCCTGGATGATGGTTTAGCGATTAAAACTGCAGCTTTGGATGTCTGTCAGCAAGTTGAAGAGATTACCCAATTTATTCTTGAACAGGCTAAACAATCTCCAGACTTTAGCAATGCAGTTGCAGTGGATTATTTACATGTAGTTGGCTTGCTCAGCTTTGTATATATGTATGCCCGGATCAGTCAGGCAGCTCAAGTGAAAGAAGAAAGCTTCTTTCAGAATAAACTGATTTTGGCGCAGTACTATGCCAGTAAAGTTTTACCTGACTTGGCGGCACGACTACAGCGTATTCAAGCTGGGGCTGATCTGATGATGCAGTTACCAGAAGAATATTTTACTGCACAATCTTAAAGTCAGTTAACAAAGCTGGAAATGGCAGAGTGCAAAGCTAGGTCAAACTAAAGAAGTTATAAATTAGGATGTAAAAGATGACTGTTATTTTGAATGGTGTCCGTACCGCGATGGGCAGTTTCCATGGCTCGCTCTCTGCACTGACCGCACCGGATTTAGGTGCAGCAACCATTAAAGAAGCTGTTGCACGCGCTGGATTACAACCGAACGATGTTGATGAGGTGATTTTTGGCTGCGTCCTGCCAGCAGGTTTAAAACAGGCGCCGGCGCGACAGGCCATGCGTCAGGCAGGTTTACCGGATACCACAGGTGCAACCACAGTCAATAAAATCTGTGGTTCAGGTATGAAAGCGGTCATGCAGGCCGCGGATGCGATCACAGCCGGCTCAGCAGAAATTGTGGTAGCTGGCGGGATGGAATCCATGAGTAATGCGCCCTATATTCTGGACAAAGCACGTGCTGGTCACCGTATGGGACATGGCAAAATCACCGACCATATGCTTCAGGAAGGTCTAGAAGATGCAGAAACTGGACTTTCCATGGGTGCATTGGCACAGGAAATGGCAGACAAGAAAGGCTATACCCGTGAACAGCAGGACGCTTTTGCTATCAATTCATTGAATAAAGCTTTAAATGCGATTGATCAAGGTTATTTTCATGAAGAAATCGTTCCGGTTACCGTGTCAACCCGTAAAGGTGACACCATTGTGGATACGGATGAACAACCTTTAAGCGCCAAACCTGAAAAAATTCCAAGTTTACGTCCAGCCTTCAAAAAAGAAGGTACCATTACCGCCGCTAATGCCAGTTCCATTTCTGATGGGGCATCAGCGCTCGTCCTGACCTCTGAAGAAATAGCAACAGAACGTGGTTTAAAACCATGGGCGAAAATTGTGGCGTATGCCGCCAACTCGCGTCATCCTTCTGAATTTACCATTGCCCCAGTCGGTGCGATTGAGAAAGTCCTGAAAAAAGCGGGCTGGGATGCTGCAGAAGTTGATCTTTGGGAGATTAATGAAGCCTTTGCGATGGTAACCATGGCCGCGATTGATGCCTTTCATCTTGATCCAGCCAAAGTGAATATTAATGGCGGTGCCTGTGCATTGGGTCATCCATTGGGTTCTTCCGGCTCGCGCATCATTGTGACCTTATTGCATGCCTTAAAACGTACCGGTGGTAAAAAGGGGGTTGCTGCTTTATGTATTGGTGGCGGTGAAGCCACTGCCATCGCCATTGAGCTGATCTAAGCATTTCTTAATGGAACAATCAATTAAGAACGGGAATGCACAAGTCAAAAGCCATTTTTTCAGCACGCTGGGAGGCTGGCAACCAATAAATTTATTGTTGAGATTCTGATTATGAATGGTTTAGATCGCATCCGCTGTGTCGCTCTCCGCGACAAAGTGATGTCTGCTGAGCAGGCGATTGAATTGATTCAAGACGGTGCTGTCGTGGGTTTAAGCGGTTTTGGCGGTGCAGGTGAGGCGAAAACTGTACCGCTCGCTTTGGCTGATCATGCCAAAGCACATCCACTCAAAATTACCCTGGCTACAGGTGCGAGCCTGGGTAATCGGATTGATGGTCGACTCAATGAAGCGCATGCGATCGAACGCCGTTATCCTTATCAGGCTGATCCTGGCCTGCGTAAATCGATTAATGCAGGCGAAGTGATGTATATCGACCAACATTTATCTGAAATAGCGGATCATATCCGGCATCACAACTTGCCACCGATCAATGTAGCCATCATTGCAGCCACTGCCATTACTGAGGATGGGGAGATTATTCCAACCGGTTCATGCGGAAATTCGGCCAACTTTGTGGAAATGGCCGAGCATGTGATTGTGGAAATTGATAACAGCATCAATCCGATTCTCGAAGGCGTACATGATATTTATGTCCCTAAAGCCCGTCCAAACCGTTCACCGATTCCGATCATTCATGCCGGTGACCGGATCGGTACTGGCGGTATTCAGGTCAATCCGGAAAAAATTGCTGCCATTGTGCTAAATGACATTCCGGATACCTCTTTCCACATGGATGAACCGGATGAGGATACCTTGGCGATTGCTCGACACTTGATTCAGTTTTTTGAGGGAGAAGTAGCAGCAGGGCGTTTGCCACAACATCTCGGACCACTTCAATCCGGGGTAGGCTCGATTGCTAATGCGGTGTTTTCCGGATTTGAACACTCCAATTTTCATCACCTGGAAATGTATTCCGAAGTATTACAAGACTGTACATTTAAATTAATCGATGCTGGGAAAATGACTTTTGCTTCGGGTTGTTCCATGACTCTATCAGATTCGTGTGCAAAACATGTCATGAAGAATTTTGAGCAATACAAAGACAGAATTGTGTTGCGACCACAGGAAATTTCCAATAATCCTGAAATTATTCGCCGTCTTGGGGTAATTGCCATTAATACCGCACTGGAATTCGATATTTATGGCAACGTCAATTCAACTCATGTGACCGGTACCAAAATGATGAATGGGATTGGCGGTTCAGGCGATTATACCCGGAATGCACATATTGCGATTTTCGTGAGCAAATCTGTGGCCAAAGGCGGGGCGATTTCTTCTGTAGTGCCAATGGTGAGTCATGTTGATCATACCGGACATGATATTGATGTGCTGGTCACTGAAAATGGCCTGGCAGACCTACGTGGGCTGGCTCCACGTGAACGCGCCCGCAAGATGATTGATATTTGCGCTCATCCCGATTATCGAGATGCCCTGAATGATTACTTTGAGCGTGCCTGTGCCCGAGGTGGACAAACGCCACATCTGCTTGAAGAAGCCTTGTCCTGGCATGCAAACTTTGAAAAAACGGGCAGCATGCATAAAACCACATAATTTGAAACAAACCCGTAAATATTGTCATTTGGGTTTAGTCTATAAAAACGTCCGATAATGGTCTAAGCTAAAGATTCCAGAGATAATATCCCGATGCCATGAATACCTCGTATTCATGGCATCTTTTATGCAATTGACTCGGCCACGTGCATTAATAATTCGGTAAAGTTTTGCACAAAATAATCCGCTTTGTCCTTGATCAGATCCATTTCATGTTCGGAATACTGGTCATAAACAGCGACTACTTCAATACCTGCATTGTTAGCTGCCTCTACACCAATCAGAGAGTCCTCAACAATTAGGCAGTCTTGAGCTTCAACGTCAAAATGCTTTAGTACGTTTAAATAGACTTCCGGATGTGGCTTGATATTTTGTACATTTTCACGGGTCAGCAGCAGGGCAAAGTCATCCTGAAAATTGATCTTTTGATTGATGTTCTGATTATTGTCCAGATAACGCTGCACGTTGAATAGGCTGGTGGTTGTGGTTAAGGCCATTTGTATGTCTTGCTGTTTAAGTGTCTGAATCAGTAAATCGGCTTGTGGTTTAAGCTCTACCACATGATCCAGAAAATGCCGGGAAATGCTGTAGCGACGGTTTTTAACTTCCTCTTTAGGCAGTTCAAAACCGTATTGCGCTTTGAGATAACCACAATATTCCAGATAAGGATCAGGCAAATGCCGAACTGCAGTTAGCTGTAGATCGCGTTGTTGCTGGATCTGATTTAAATCGACCTCAATCCCGGAAAGTTCCTGAATCAGGGCAGCATCTACCTGGTTCCAGATGCCGACAGAATCAATCAAGGTGCCATCCAAATCAAAACACACCAGCTTTTTGCCCTGAAACATCTGACACCTTTCCCCTAGTTTTCACAGTCTATTCTGTGCGGCTGAGTATATAACATGCGGCTGAAGTGTTTAAGCTGAAGAAGAAAAGTATATGTAATCATTAAGCTTGAAGCAGTTTTGGACTATTTTACATAGTGGTCAAATAATATTTTTATAGCAAAATGCGGCCTGAGTGATCATACAGATAGTTGCAAAGTGTTATATTTGGACATTGGCACTGGATTAAATTGCGCGGATGATAGACCTGCCAAAATTATTAAAAAATTGAAGGAAATGTGTTTCTGTGTTTGAACTTGACTGTAAATTACTCAGCATCTTTTATTATGTCTACAAATTTAAGAACGTCTCCCATGCAGCCGATTATCTGGATATGAGCCAGCCGACGGTGAGTAATCTACTGAATAAAATCCGTCAGCATTATAATGATCCCTTATTTTTGCGTATTGGTAATGAAATGCTGCCGACGGATTTGTCCAAGCAGCTATTTCCATTGGTCAGTGAAGCATTAAGTAAAGTTGAAGCCATTAATAACTTTACCATTGATTTTGATCAGACCACTTCACAGCAGCGTTTTACTTTGGCTATGACCGATGTATCGCATCTGGTATTGCTACCTAAAATTTCCCAATACTTAAAAGAGCATGCCTCACATATCCGTCTAAATGTGCGCCCGATTACTTCAGAAACCAGTTACCAGATGGCCAATGGCGAAATTGATCTGGCATTAGGCTTTTTACCGAATCTGGAAAATGGCTTTTATCAGCAGAAACTGTTTGAACAATATTATGTGGTGATTGCGGCGAAAGATCATCCACGCCTGACTGGCGACAGTATGACCACAGAAGATTATCTGCGGGAAACCCATATTGATATTGATGCCGGGATGGGGCATTACCATATTGAAAACGAGTTACTAAATCTGGAACTTAAACGTGACATCCTGATGCGTCTACCAAGTTATCTAGGCGTAGGACTAGTGGTACAAGAAACCGATGCGATCGCTACCGTGCCTTACTATTTAAGTGAAGTATTGCTATCACGTGGTAATTTAAAGATCTTTAATGCACCGATTGCATTCCCGACTTATTCTGTGAAGCAATACTGGCACATGTCGTGCCACCATAAGACTAGTCATCAATGGTTACGTCATTTACTACATGAAATTTTAAGTAAATAGCGTTCATGCTCAGAGCTATTTAGAAATAGTTGATCTCACTATTTAAAAATCCCGGTCTAAGTCGGGATTTTTTATTTTTGGTACATCTTGATTCATTAAAAGCCACATTTGCACCTTCATTGTCCATTAACTACACCAAAATAGTATTACTTGATTGAAAAATCGTAATACTGAATTGGCACAGCATTTGCATTTATCTAAGCATCATAAAGTGATCTAGGGTTCCGGCAGTCATATTTAAAAGACTGCGACTGAGACCGAGAGTTCACGGCTCGATTTGAGCTACACGGAGGGATAAAAGCCCGGGAGGTTGGAACAAAAACCTTAGAGAGGTCATGCACATGGGCGTAATAGACAATAAGTACCATAACAATCAAACACTTTGGACTGAAATCCTGCCGGGAGGGCATCATTGGTCCGGGCGCATTCAAAAAGGTGCGGTTCTGCAATTCAAGGCACTCGGTACCAATGCCAACTTATCTCTGTTCTGTGTCAATGCTGAAGACAAACTAGAACGTTACAACATGCCAGATAGTCTGAAAGGCCAACATACCGCATACCTGACAGCAGGTAATGTGCTGTATTCCGATCTGGGTCGTGTGATGGCTTCCATCGTCAAAGATGAAGCTGGCTGGAACGATACCTTCTGTGGTCCATCCCGTCCTGAACAGATTGAAAAGCAGTTTGGCATCCGTACCTTCCAGGATGCCCGCAATGACATGTACCAAAGCGGTTTAGATGGTCTGTTGGTTGAATTATCTAAATTCTCTCTAGGCCAGACTGACCTGAGTGCGACCGTGAATCTATTCTCTAAAGTGACGCCAAATGATGCCGGTGCATTGTCTTATGTGCCTTCAGACAATACCGATCAAATCATTGAACTGCGTTTTGAAATGGATTGTCTGGTGTTCCTGTCTGCTGCACCGCATGGTCTGGATAATAGTGCGGAATATCAACCAGCTGACATTCAATTGTCATTATTTAAAGCCAATAGCTTGGGCGAAACCGATATTTGTCGCGACTCCTGTCCACAGAACCAGCGTGCATTCCAGAACAACGCACGTTACTACGCACTTTCTAACGTTTAAGGCAGGAGAATAAACATGACAGCTCTACAACAATTCGAAAAAACCGTACTTAGCGAAATCTGTCCTGCCGGTGAAGCATGGATGTGCGAAGTCAAAAAAGGCCAGTATTTCCGCATTATTGATCTTGAAGGGAATCAGGCAGTCGATACCTTATTTATCTCTGCTGAAAATCCTGAAGAGCGTTATAGCGCAACCGATACACTGGCGATTAACCAGCAAATTTATCTGGAAAAAGGCATCACTTTATACAGCAACTTTGGCCGTGCCATTGCCGTAATCAATGACGATAACTGTGGCCGTCACGACACTTTAGGCGGTGCATGTTCATGTGAAAGTAATACCGTCCGTTATGCACATGACAAATACCCAATGCATAGCTGCCGTAACAATTTTATGTATGCGCTGGCAAAACATCCGGTCGCGAAAAAACATGGCTTAAACGTGCGTCACATCGGTCCAAACATCAACTTCTTTATGAATGTGCCGGTGACTGCCGATGGTCACCTGAAATTTGATGATGGTATTTCGGCACCGGGCAAGTATGTGGAAATCAAGGCGGAAATGGACCTGATCGTACTGATCTCGAACTGTCCGCAATTGAACAACCCATGTAATGCCTATAACCCGACACAAATCCAGCTAGTTGTACGTGAAGGCGAGGAGGCTTAAGCATGTTTAATAAAGTTCTGATTGCCAACCGTGGTGCGATTGCCTGCCGCGTGATCCGTACCCTGAAAAAACTGGGGATTCAATCTGTAGCCGTTTATTCCGAAGCCGATCGTGATTCGCTACATGTCACTCTTGCGGATGAGGCGGTGTATATCGGTGAAGCACCAGCCAGCCAAAGCTACCTGAATGTTGAAAAAATTCTGGAAGTCGCGAAACAGGCCGGTGCTCAAGCAATTCATCCGGGTTATGGTTTCCTGTCTGAAAATGCTGAATTCTGCGACCTGTGTGAAGCACAAGGCATTGCTTTCATTGGGCCAAACTCGGCACAAATGCGTGCTTTCGGTTTAAAGCATACAGCGCGTGAGCTGGCAATTCAGGCCAATGTGCCCTTGCTTCCAGGCAGTCAATTACTGGCAGATGAAGCGGAAGCACTGACAGAAGCGGCGCGTATCGGTTACCCAGTCATGCTGAAAAGTACCGCCGGTGGTGGCGGTATTGGCATGCGTCTGGTCTGGAATGAAGCTGAGCTGAAAGATGCTTACGCGACCGTATCGTACCTGGCACAAGCCAACTTTAAAGATGCAGGTCTGTACCTGGAAAAATTTGTACAAAATGCCCGTCACATCGAAGTGCAGATTTTTGGTGATGGCCAAGGCAAGGTCATTGCTCTCGGTGAACGCGATTGTTCGGTACAACGCCGTAACCAGAAAGTGATCGAGGAAACCCCAGCACCACACATTACAGATGAACAACGTGCCTATATCCAGAATGTGGCGATTCAACTGATGGAGTCAGTGAACTACCGTTCTGCGGGTACGGTTGAATTTGTCATGGACACCGACACCCAGGAATTCTACTTCCTGGAAGTGAATACCCGTCTGCAAGTCGAACATGGCGTGACGGAGCAAGTCTTTGGTGTGGACCTGGTGGAATGGATGGTGACATTGGCCAGCGGTGATTGGACTGCACCAAGTGAAAAATTAGAATCGAAAGGTCATTCGATTCAGGTACGTCTCTATGCCGAAGATCCAATTAAGAACTTCCAGCCAAGTGCCGGTCTGCTGACCTATGTCGAGTTTGATGCCAATGCACGTAACGAAACCTGGGTGGAAACTGGTTCGAATGTATCGTCTTTCTATGATCCGATGATTGCCAAAATCATTGTCACAGCAGATGATCGTGACGCAGCCATTCAGGCGATGACGGATACATTGGCGAAAACTCAAGTGGCGGGTATCGAAACCAACCTGGAATATCTGCAAAATATTATCGACTGTGATGTCTTTAAAGCCGGTACGCAAACCACACGTTTCCTGAATACCTTTGAGTGGAAAACCCAAAAAATCGAAGTGCTGCAAGCGGGCATTCAAACTGCAGTACAAGATGTGACAGGTCGTCTCGGTTACTGGGACGTCGGTGTGCCACCATCAGGCGCGATTGATCCATTGTCTCTGAATGTGGCAAACCAATTATTGGGCAACCCATCAAATACCGCCGGGCTGGAATGTACCCTGCAAGGTCCGACACTGAAATTCCACTGTGATAGCCAGATTGTACTGGCCGGTGGTGACATGCCATCAACGCTTGATGGTGTGGCTGTGCCAATGTGGCAAACCGTCAATGTTCGTAAAGGTCAGATTTTAAAATGTGGCAAGATCGCGACCGGTTGCCGTACCTATATCGGTATTAAAGGCGGTCTGAATGTGCCTGAATATTTAGGTTCACAAGCGACCTTTACCCTCGGTCAGTTTGGCGGTCATGCCGGCCGTAATCTGCTGATTGGCGATATGCTTCCAATCAACGCATTTACATCTGATGCAGTCAAAGCGCTGACACCTGATCAAGTGCCGACATTCAGCCATGAATGGGAAATTGCGGTGATGTATGGCCCGCATGGTGCACCAGACTTCTTTACCAAAAATGACATCGATACCTTCTTTGCCAATACCTTTGAAATCCACTTTAACTCGAGCCGTACCGGTATCCGTTTGATTGGTCCAAAACCTGAATGGGCACGTGAAGATGGTGGTGAAGCCGGTCTGCATCCATCGAATATTCATGACAATGCCTATGCCATTGGTGCGATCGACTTTACTGGCGATATGCCAATTATCCTCGGTCCAGATGGCCCAAGTTTGGGTGGTTTTGTCTGTCCCGCGGTGGTAATCAATTCGGAGCTGTGGAAACTCGGTCAGCTCAAAGCCGGTGATAAAGTGAAATTTGTTCCAGTCAGCTATCATCAAGCCAAATTGCTGAATGAAAAATATCATGCGCAGCTTGAAGCACTGGATACCCAAGAAGTTTCATTCAATGAATCCTTCTATCCTGAACTAGCTACGTTGAAAAATGCCGTACTGGATACCTTAAAAGGTGAAAATGGTGCGCCAGATGTGGTGTATCGCCCAGCAGGTAACAATTACATGCTGGTGGAATATGGTGAGCTGGTGCTAGATCTGAACCTGCGGTTCCGTATTCATGCCTTGATGCAATGGGTTCAAAAACAGAATATTCCGGGCATTATCGACCTGACACCGGGCATCCGTTCGCTGCAAATCCATTTTGATTCAATCAAGCTGGATCAGCTCGACCTGTTGCGTCTGCTGCAAGTTGCTGAAACTGAATTACCTGATGTGACTGAAATGGAAGTGCCATCACGTACTGTGTATCTGCCACTGGCTTGGGAAGATTCGCAAACCCAGCTGGCAACTGAACGCTATATGCAAACTGTGCGTCCAGATGCACCGTGGTGTCCAGACAATATCGAGTTTATCCGCCGTATTAATGGCTTGAAGGATAAACATGCAGTCAAAGATGTGGTGTATAACGCCAGCTATCTGGTCATGGGCCTAGGCGATGTATATTTAGGTGCACCAGTGGCAACTCCGCTTGATCCGCGTCAACGTTTAGTCACCACGAAATATAATCCGGCACGTACCTGGACCCCTGAAAATGCTGTCGGTATCGGCGGGGCTTATATGTGCGTCTACGGTATGGAAGGTCCAGGTGGTTATCAGTTTGTGGGTCGTACTACGCAAATGTGGTCACGCTACCGTAAAAATGCGGACTTCGAGCAAGGCAAGCCATGGTTATTGCGCTTCTTTGACCAGATCAAGTTCTATGAAGTGTCTGAAGAAGAACTGATGCAAATGCGTGAGGACTTTAAGGCAGGTCGTCTGAAACTGCGTATTGAAGAAGGCGTGTTGAACCTGAAAGAGTACAACCAGTTCCTGACCGACAATGCCGACACCATTAGCGAGTTTAAGGCAACGCAACAAGCGAACTTTGAAGCGGAACGCCGTCGCTGGCATGAAGCTGGACTGGCAGAATATGTCTCTGAAAGTCTGGATGCTGTGGATGATGGTGAAACGGTTGCCATTCCGGAAGGTGGTTGTGCAGTGGAATCGCATATGCCGGGTTCGATTTGGAAAATTGAATGTCAGTCGGGCGATATTGTAGAAGAAGGTGCAACCTTGGCCGTGATTGAAGCGATGAAGATTGAGATTCCGATTATTGCTCCTGAGCGTATGCGTGTAGATACGATTACGATTGAAAAAGGGCAAACAGTGAAAACAGGGCAGGTGTTGTTTACCTTGGCACCAGTGGCTTGATGATTTAAGAAACAAAAAAAGACCGTCCATAAGGACGGTTTTTTTGCGCAAAAGGAAATTTATCATTATAGATTTCATAAAATAAGTTATGATAAATTTACAACATCATGATTAATAATAATTATTTTTTAGGGCCCCAGAATGTTAAAAAATATAGAAATTACTAATTTTGGCAGTTATAAAAATTTCAAAGGGCTGCCAGAAAAAAATTATTTTAAGAAAATGAATATATTGTATGGTGCAAATTACTCAGGTAAAACAACGCTTTCAAGGATCATTTCTATAATTAAAAATAAAAATCATCTCTCCAAATATAGTGCTCCAAAATTTAAATTGGAATTTGAAAATAAGATTGTATTAAATGAAGAAAATTTTAAAGAAAATGATAAGAATTTATTAATTTTTAATAAGGATTTTATTAATGAAAATTTATCTTTCTTGCTTTTTAATGATAATGAAGTTGGTAGCATAAAAAGCTTTGATGCTGTTGTTATTGGTGAGAATCTAATTGAAATTAATGGAAAAATTAAAGATCTGAACCAGTCTTTAGAAAAGATAAATACTGTTGAGGAGAGTGAAAGATCTATTCAAGAACGAATAAATAATGAAAAAAAGGAAATAGACAATAAAAAAATTGAGTTAGAAAAGGTAATAAATACGAGTCTTACTGATAAAGCTCGTGAACTGGAACGAATGGGTCTCAGAAAAACAGCACGTACGTATCGACGACCTGATTTAGAAGAAGATATCAAATTAATAATTCAGAAAAATTCATCTTTGATACAAACCTATAGTGAAGATGATATTACCTTAAAAATTAAAGACATGGCAGTAACAAGAAAGCCAGAAATTAAAATTGAAAATAAAGAACAAACAATTAGAAATACTTTCGCTAATTTTCTACGCAACGTAAGAGATCGGTTAGAAAGGGTCATCGAACAAACAGCTTATAAAGAAATAAATGCTTTTTTTAAAGATTGGATTAATGAGGGATATAAACTTCATCAACACCACAATAAAGAATTTTGTGAGTTTTGTGGGGGTAAGTTGCAAGAATCGCTATTACAAGAGTATGAAAGCTATATAAATAACAAAGATGAGATCTTTAGACAGGAAATTAAAAATCTTATAGATGAGAAAACAAAGATTACAAAAGCTCTACAACGTATAATAGATGATTTAGTAGATCCGGAAGTGTATTTTTATGATAGTTTTAAAAATGAATACTGTTTAAAAATCAGTATGATAAAGGAAAATATATATGAATTAAATAAAAACTTTAATTTAATAGAGGATCAACTAAAAGAAAAATTAGACAATATTTATGAAGCTATTTATTTTAACCTCGATAACATAGAAAGAAATATTGAAAATTTCATCAAAATTTATAATGAAATAGTTGAATTGTGTAATAAAAACGATAATTTCACAATAAACATTGATAGTGAACAATCTTTAATCAAGTTATTGGTTTTAGAGTTTTACATTATTAAATATCTAATTGATTTCGATTGCTTAACTAAGCAGAAAGAACTAAATAAACTTAAAGATTCTTTAGAAAGCTGTATGTGTATTGAACAAAAAATAGAGGATAGATTAAAGCAGATTGAGTTTTTAAAATTAAGAATTAATGAAGAAATTGAAAAATTAAATGCACAAATAAGTACACAAAAAGCAGCTAGTGACTTAGTTAATAAATTTCTCAATAGTTTTTTTGGTCATGAAAGCTTAAAACTAGAATCCTTAAAAGAGGAAGAAAATTTAGGTAAATTTAAAATCATTAGAGATGGAGAAGAGGCGTATAACCTTAGTGAAGGTGAATGTACATTAGTAGCTTTTTGCTATTTTATAGCGATTGTTTATAATTTAAAAAATATCAATGAATTATTTAAGTATATAATTTATATAGATGATCCTATATCTAGCTTAGACTCTAATAATATATTTTATATTTATAGTCTGATTGATACTATAATTTGTGCGGATAGTAATTATAAACAATTATTTATCTCCACTCATAATCTTGAGTTTTTTAAATATCTAAGAAAACTAAATAAACCATTTTTTCAAAACACAATTAAAAGTTGTGGTGATCCTTCGTGTAGTACAACTAAGAAAAGTAAAATTGAAGATGTTGGTTTTTATCATATAAGAAAAAACAATTTTATTAGTGAAATTACTGAATTACCAAACTATTTAAAAAAATATAATACTGAGTTTAATTATTTATTTTCTCAAATATGGAACTGTGCTCATAGTAATGATGATTTGAATCCTGATCAAATATATAACATTAGTAATAATATGCGTAAGTTTTTTGAAGTATATACTTATTTTAAGTATCCAACTGATTATAAAAAGTCTTTATTTAGAGAAAATTTTTTTGATGCTGAAAATAATATGAATCATTTTAAGTTAATAGATAGGATAGTTAATGAATACTCTCATGCTGAAGAACTTTTTGATCGTACAATGAAACCTATCTCGTCTCAGGAAATGATTCAGGCTGCTAAATTCGTCCTTGAACGTTTAAAGGCAGTTGATAAAATCCAATTCGAGGCATTAGTGCAAAGTATTGAAGACTTAAAAGAAGAGAGTTTAGCCTAATTTATCTCATTTAAAAATTAACTTAAGAAAATATCACCACATGAGGTGGTATTTTCTTTTAAATGTTTTTTGGTGGGATTAAAAACTTATGATCTCAGCATAAGTTTAAATTAAAAATGCAAAAATTATTAATAACTTATCGTGACTAACACTTAAAGCTTCACCAACTCCACTCGACGATTCTTTGCCTTACCATCTTCATTGGCATTATCTGCAACAGGCTGCGTATCCCCGAAACCTTTAGCGGTTAAACGGTTGCTTTCAATACCTGCTTTGGTCAGGGCAGTAACCACACTTTGCGCACGCTGTTCAGACAGCTTTAAATTATGTGCTACATCACCAGTATTGTCGGTATGACCATAAATACCCAGTTTTAAATCCGGGTTATCTTTTAATAAAGCAACAATCTGCTCAATTTGCGTTTGAGAGTCCGGTAAAATCTCAGCTTTATCGGTTGCAAAGTTAATCTGTACACTGACTTTATTGTCCTGATCCAGACTTTGTTTTAGTGCACTTGAAGTTAAGGCTTTGGCAGTCACATTTAAAGGTTTGGATTCAGCCACCATCAGCGAAATATAATTGCCAGATTGGGTCAGCTGGAACCATGCAGTCTTATCTTCCTGGCGAACTACATAAGTCTTGGTCGGGTAGTTAAAAATATCACCTAAGCCAGCATAATATTGCACCTGAAAATCCTTCGGAATTTTCTCGATAATGTCTTTTGGAATCTGGCTATTGGCAATTTCTACACCGCCCAAATCCTTGATCACACTTTCCAGATTACGCTGAATTTCTAAAAAATTACCTTCTTTATACTCCGGTTTCGAAGTAATGCCTGAGCTGAATAATTGTCCTTCGACCCATTCCAGTTGCTGTCCTGTCCAGAATGGAACGCGCTCAAAATTGCGCTGTTCAGTATTTTGATAGATATAACCATCTGGCAGGGAAATATAAGGAAAGTCACCGAGTGTTGCTGTGCTCAGAGGAATTTTACTGATGTCAAAAGCTTGTGCTGGTGCAGTTTCGGCAGTTTGTGTGGTTTCTTCCTGCTGAATTTCGGTTTTGGAGGTTTCTGCTTGCTCGGTTTTGCTACATGCCGCAAAAATAAAAGGTGTACAAAGAATGGCAGTACGAAGGAGAGTCGAAGTCTTCATTAAATTTCCTTATTGTTCGGGCATTTTTATGGAATTTATTGTATATAAATTAGCCTATAGTGCAAATTTTAATCAAAACCTGAATCTGAGTGGTTTTAGCATTCATAATTAAAGCTAGCGAAGAGTAATTGATGAAGATTCCATTATCGAAAACTGTACCATGAAACCCCTTTTGATATCGTTTTGGTGCAAGTTTGATCACTCTTGGCGCATAAATATTTTAGAAACATTTTGTAGTATTTATTATGCTTTAAATTGCTGTTTTAAATAGATTTTTCAATAATAAAAAACTCTTTATATTTGGCATATTTTCTGCTTTTATTTATATACCGAATTAAAAGAGGAGAGCATATTACTTGAAGAACCAGACGCAATTCTCGATCAATCCATCATGTCTAAAAATAATTACAGTACATGATTAATTTAACGACCTCTTGGTGAATTAATTCACTCATTTTGATTCCAAATAAGCCCCATAACCGTTGATGGGGCTTTTTTTGAGCTGGATTTCTGCCTTTTCTCCTCGTAATTAGCAAATTTCCCGACCTAAAACTGGCACGATTTCTGCATTTCCTTAAGTAATACGAAATTTACATTCAGTAATACCCAAGGAGATGCGCATGAATAATCAAAGCAAAAAAGCCAAGCTGCATCCATTTGCCCAATTTTTCATTGAACTGCTCAGCGTGCGCGCTGGGCTTTATGTCAAACAGGATTCACTGAAGGAAAGCAGACGTGTCTAAACCGAAATTGGCACGAATCAGTATCACCGTGCCGGAAACCACCTTACAGGCCATGGATCAGAAAATTGTCGAGCAGCACTATGAAAGCCGCTCGCAGGCTATCGTCGACATGATTAACCGCCACCTGATTGATGAACTGGTTTCTCGTGATGAAGTCATGGTCGGCACACTGACCTTAGTCTATGACGTCAGCCTGAAACCGTTACGTTCCCAGCTGGTCGATCTGCAACAGCAATATCTGGAACAGGTGATCAGCTCGCTGCATATCCAGCTGGATGATCAGAAAGTCCTGCAAGTGATGCTGATGCAGGGCGTGAGCAGTGATCTGAAAGAAATTAGTGAACAATTTATTGCATTAAAAGGGGTACTCAAAGGACACCTGGAACTGATGGATGCCGTGATGCCTCCCATTCCCCAAAATACCAATAAAGGAGTATTGTCATGAATACTTTATGGACAATTCAAGACTGGCAGAACGCCTACCAACAGCAGCAGATTCAGTTACAGGACCTGATCGATTATGTTGCATCATTTCAGAATGATGATCATGCCTGGATTTCAATTGCATCTGCAGAACAATTACAAGCACAAATTGATGCCTTAACAGGAAAATCACCAGCCGAATTGCCACTCTACGGCATTCCATTCGCAGTCAAAGACAATATTGATGTTGCCGGTTTTTATACTACTGCAGCCTGCAAGGAAGCCACTTATCTGGCAACCAGCGATGCGACGGTGGTGGCTAAATTAAAAGCAGCAGGGGCTATTGTCGTAGGTAAAACCAACTTGGACCAGTTTGCGACTGGCTTAGTTGGAGTGCGTTCACCCTACGGCGCAGTGAAAAACAGCTTTAATCCGGAATATATCAGTGGCGGTTCAAGCTCTGGTTCATCGGTGGCAGTGGCGAATGGTCAGGTGCCTTTTAGTTTAGGTACCGATACGGCGGGTTCAGGTCGTGTACCAGCTGGACATAACAATATTGTCGGCCTGAAACCCACCAAAGGCTGGTTCTCTACCACAGGTCTGGTGCCAGCGTGCCGCACTATTGATGTGATTTCAGTCTTTGCCTTGACTATTGATGATGCCTGGCAAGTTGCGCAGATTATGCAAGGCTATGACGCGACAGATGAATATTCACGCCAGCATCCAGCCAATGTGCCAACCCAATTTTCCAAAGGCAAAATCGCGATTCCGGCACAACTGGAATTCTATGGCGATGCTGAAACTGAAAAAGCCTTTGAATTGGCAATTACTCGTGTAAAACAGCTGGGTTATGCAGTTGAAGCCATTGATTTCAGCATTTTCAATCAGCTGGCTTCAGCACTGTATAACAAGGCTTGGGTAGCAGAACGGACCAACGCTGTTGAAAAACTGGTTTCTCGTGAGGTGACCCATCCGGTGATCAACCAGATCATCAGTCAGGCAGACAACTTTAATGCTGTCGATATGATGCAGGCGGAATATGAACGAGCGCAATTGGCTCGTCAGATCAATCTGGCGCTGGCAGACTTTGATGCCTTGATGGTGCCAACGGCTCCAACCATCTACAAGATTGCTGATGTGGAAGCGGATCCATTAGTCAAAAACAGCCACATGGGCGCTTATACCAACTTTGTGAATTTTGCGGATTTATCGGCTTTGGCACTGCCTAATGCAATTCGTGCTGATGGTTTGCCAAGTGGGGTGACCTTTATTGCACCCGCCTGGATGGATCAGGCACTGGCGAACTTTGGTCAGAGCTGGCAGCAGGCAACAGCTTTAACACTGGGCACTTCGCAAAAAACTTATGAACAAACAAGCCAGATTCAGTCACAGCATGCAGTAAAACTGGCAGTCGTCGGTGCGCATCTGACTGGTATGCCATTGAACTTCCAGCTCACCACACGTGGTGGCACTTTAGTGCAAAAAACCAAAACCGCAGCCAGCTACAAACTGTTTGCACTGAAAAATACCACACCACCAAAACCAGGTTTGCAGCATCACAGTAAAGGTCAAGAAATCGAAGTGGAAGTCTGGGAGATTCCGTTTGCCAACTTTGGCCAGATCGTGGCGGAAGTTCCAGCACCGCTGGGCATTGGCAATGTACAGCTGGCAGATGGCAGTTGGGTTAAAGGTTTTATCTGCGAAGGCTATGCGCTTGAAGATGCAACTGACATCAGTCATTTTGGTGGCTGGCGAGACTTTATTAAATCAAAACAACTTTCAAATACACGTTTTAAATGTAATTGCATAGGGGAAATCGCACAATGATCAAGAAAGTAACTTTAGCAGCATCTGTTTGCTGCGCAATTTTTATGAGCGGTTGTGACAATACGGCGAAAGTTCCAGAATCATCTGGTCAGGCCAAAGGCAGTGTAAATACTCAGCCGATTCGTATCGGCTATAGCGACTGGCCAGGTTGGGTAGCTTGGCAAGTGGCGATTGAAAAAGGCTGGTTAAAAGAAGCAGGCGTGAATGTCGATTTTAAATGGTTTGACTATTCAGCTTCATTGTCTGCCTTTGCCGCAAATCAGCTGGATGCAGTCATGGTAACCAATGGTGATAATCTGGTGACTGGCTCTGGTGGTACTAAAGGCGTGATGATTCTGGCGACGGATTATTCAGCTGGAAATGACGTGATCATTGCCAAGAATGGAATTAACTCGATTCAGGATCTACGCGGTAAAACTGTTGCCACTGAAAAAGGTCTGGTCGATCACTTGCTGCTATCGACTGCTCTGGATGATGCAAAGGTTAAACTGAATGAAGTGAAACTGGTTAACACCATGACCAATGAACTGCCACAGGTCTTTGCAACAGCGGATATTGATGCGATTGCAGTATGGCAGCCAGTCGCGAATCAGGCCTTATCTGCGGTTGCCGGGTCAAAAATTATTTTCAGCTCTAAAGATAAAGCTGGTCTGATTTATGACACTTTAACTGTGAATCCTGCGCATCTGGAAGCCAATAAAGAGCAATGGAAAAAGGTCATTCAAGTTTGGGATAAAACCGTTAAATATATCAATGACCCGGCAACACGTGCAGATGCTGTAGAAATCATGTCGAAACGTGTCGGTGTAGATGCCAAAGCCTATATGCAGTTTGTGGATGGTACACACTTGCTGGATCTGGAAGCCAACAAGAAAGTCTTTACCAAAGGAGATGGCTTCGATTCGATCTATGGTTCAAGCTATCACGTCAACAAGTTCAACGTCACCAACGGCATTTATAGCACTGAAATGAATGTCGATGGCGTAATTGTACCGACCCTGGTGCAAGAGCTGAAATAAGTCGAAATCCAGACAATAAAAAATCCCCGGTTTCGGGGATTTTTTATTATTAGATGAGTAGATATCTTTTATAAATCGAAAAATGATCGTTAATATTCATATTCAATGGATATTGAAAGTTCCTTCTCCCTCTGGGATGAGAAGCATAGCTTCGCAAGAGGATGAGGGTATTTATTAGAAAGAACCTCTCCCTAACCCTCTCCTATAAGGAGAGGGAATTTACTTCTTAGTAATTAAAAAATGACTGATGAAAAAACGCTAATATTAAAAAATCAAAGTTCAACACTTTTGGAAAAGATATTAATAAAAATAATCCCCACGATCATGAAAGACAGGCCAATCAGTGCTGGAATATCCAGTTGCTGCTTGAACACCAGCAGTCCCACTGTAGAAATCAGGATAATGCCTGCGCCAGACCAGATCGCATAAGCAATACCCATTGGAATGGTTTTCATGGCCATGGAAAGAAAGAAAATGGCAATCGCATAGCCAACAAATGTGGTAATTGACGGCCAGAGTACGCTAAAGCCATTAGATGCCTTTAGTGCAGAAGTCGCGATGACTTCTGCAAGAATAGCGACGAATAGATATAAAAAAGCCATATTCCTCCTTATAACACCCGTTCTGCATGATGGAGCAGGTGATTCTGTTCTATGCTCATCCACTGTGCTGCTTCTGCAGTCGTGGTGGTCGTGTGCTGAAACTCATATTCAGGTTGATAGATATCTACCTCAAAAATCAGATCAATTGCACGGCCCTCAACTTCTACATGCTGGACCAGATGGGTTGCATCCAGAATTTCAAAATTGTCCAGGTCAAAGGCTTGCCCAGTTGCACCGGTACGAGTGCTGTAGGTTTTACTGAAGCCCTGAGTACCAATAGAGACTTCAAAGCTTTGTAATAGATCAAATGAAGTGGCATTGGCTGACTTGATATCTAGTTCTGCAACCTGAGTTTGTACCTCTGGCAAGCGGGTCAGGGCATAAGCAATATGATCATCACAGATGATCAGACCACCATCCATTTCCAGCTTTGCACCTGATTGGACATCTACCGCAGATTCTAGGCGTAGGCCTAAGAACAGGCCTTTCTTTACTTGCTGGCGCCAGTCTTCGACATAGACATTGCTTGGTGAAAATTCCAGAATGCAGTTCCCGAGCGCATGCAGTTTTGCGGGTTCAGGCCACTGCACATGATTCTGGTAATTGGCGTAGTCTTCTACTTCCCAGGACAAGAGCTGTGTTGCATCATCCCATACCGTATTACCAATCCAGCCCTGACGTTCTGTCACCGGCGTATCATTCTGACTTTTCAGGCGTAGATCAATAGTAAAGCTGCGCGACTGGAACCAGTACACAATGGTGTTTTGATCGGTCAGGCCATTAAAGAAGCTGATGCTTTTCCTGCGAAATGCCCCATATAAAAAGCTCGGAACAACTTCAGGTTGAGCAGTGGTTGGGTTTAAGGTTTTTATGGCTTCTAACAGGTTCATGATGCCGCCTCTGCTTTTTCATTTAGACCAAAGGAAGACAGTGGAACCGCATTTTTTAGGACCAGTTCACCTGCAGCAATGCGTCGTTTTAGATACTGGAACGTCTGTGCAGTCTGGTTAAACAGGTGTTCACCACCAATCAAAGGGTTATATTTGGAATCATTGGTTTTTACCATCGGTTCTATCACGGTGTCATAGTTACAGGCACAGAACAGCGGGAAGGAATAACGTTCTTCAGAGACTTTTTTTACACGGTGTTTGGTCGCTAGGTATTTGCCATTGGACAGGATTTCCATCATGTCCCCTATGTTCATCACTAGCGTATTTTCAATCAATGGAATATCAATCCATTCACCGGCTTTGTTCAGCACCTGTAAACCTGGCGCGGTAGGCAGCAGCAAGGTAAAGCATTCATAGTCGGTATGTGCGCCGATGCCTTCGGCATCTTTGATATCCGGATTGTACGGATAATGAATCAGGCGCAATTGACTTGGCGCATCATTAATTTTATCGGCAAAGAAATCTTCTTTGACACCGAGAGCCAGGGCAAAAGCAGCAAAAATCTGTTCGCTAATGGTGCGCAAGTGACCGTAATATTGGCTGACAATGGCTTTAAAATTTGGATATGCAGGCCATAAGGTTGGGCCTAGCAATGGGCAGTCTGTTCTGGAACCCTGATAGTCATAATTCACATCATAGGCTTCTTTGAGGTCATAACTGTTGCCCGCGAACTGTTCTTCACCAATTGGCACATAACCGCTATGGTTACTGGATTGGCCAATATAGTGCTGCATTTTTGTGTCCAGATCCTGCTCGAAATAGGATTTGGCTAGTTCAACCAGTGACTTGGCATAATCAAAATTAAACTGATCCCCTTTAAGATAAAGGAATCCGACATCTTTACAGGCCTGGTCTAAAGCTGCCGCAACTTCAAGACGATCGGCCAGATGTGGACTTTGCATTTTAGAAATATCGACGAGTGGGAGTACGTATTGGTCTTGCATTGCAATCACCTTATTGTTGGTCGTCCAACACAGCGATTAAAACCTTTGGGTCGTCCCAAAGGCTCTTTTTTTAAATGGATTATTTGCTTGTACTGACTTTGGTTAAGCGTGGAATTTCTGGAAGATCGGCTAGTGCAGGATCCAACTCATCCTCCTGTGCATGTACCAGATGATTGACGTGCTCGCGAAGCTGTTTAAATTCCGGAGTCAGCATCAGATCTGGATGGCGTGGACGTGGTAAATCTACTTCAATAATTTCCTTGATTTCACCAGGATTGGCTTTCAGCGCCACAATCCGGTCTGCCAGCAAGATGGCTTCATCCATATCGTGGGTCACGAAAATGATGGTAATGTCGATGTTTTGCCATAAATCCATCAGGTGACGCTGCATTTTTTGGCGCGTATGTGGATCCAGTGCACCAAAAGGTTCATCCATCAGCAATACTTTGGGTTCATTGACCAAGGCGCGGGCAATCGCAACACGCTGTTTCATTCCGCCTGAGAGTTGATGCGGGTATTGATCCTGATATTTTTCCAGGCCAATAATGTTGATCCATTCACGTGCCTGCGCCTCAGCAGAAGCATTACTTTGACCTTTCATTTTCGGGCCAAACATGATGTTTTCTTTCACGGTCTTCCATGGAAACAAGGTATAGCCCTGAAACACCATGCCACGTTCCGGGCTGGGGCCAGTAATCGGCTTGCCATCCACCAGAATTTCACCGCTGGTATAAGAATCAAGCCCAGCAACAACGCGGCTAAAGGTCGATTTACCGCAACCCGATGGACCAATCACACAGATAAACTCACGTTTATGAATTTTCAGATCAATGCCATTTAAAATGGTGCGTTCAGTTTTGCCATGCTTAAAGGATTGAGTGAGCTGTTTGGCTTCCAAGATGACTGGACGGCTATAAATCTTGTCAAAATATTCGCGGGTATTAAATTCAGTGTTTTGCATCAGTTTGCTCCCGGTTTCCATTTAAATAAGCGTTGTCCCAATTTCATTAAAATCACGTCACAGAGCAGACCAATTACCCCAATGATCAAGATTGCTGCAAAAACATTGTCAAAATTCTGATAACGGGCCTGCTGGGTAATAAACCAAGTAATACCAGACGTGCTACCGATCAGTTCAGCCACGATCAGGTAAGTCCATGCCCAGCCGAGCAGTACGCGCAAGTTACGGTAAATTTCAGGAAGAGCTGCTGGAATGACCACATGAAACAGGCTTTTTAATTTATTGGTACCTAGGGTAAAACCGGCTTCAATCAGACTGCGATCGACTAGTCGTGTGGTATTGGCAATGATCAGGATTTGCTGGAACAGGGTTCCAATCACAATGATGGCTACTTTTGGTGCATCATTGATGCCTAAAATAGCGACCGCAAGCGCACCAAAGGCTGGAGCTGGCAGATAGCGGAAAAACTCAACAAATGGCTCGGTCAGTTGGGAAATTTTATTAGAGAAACCACATAAAATACCGAGTGGAATACCGATCAGGGAAGAAATAAAGAAGGCAGTAAATACCAGTTTGATACTGTGCCACAGGCTTTCATGAAACCATGGGGCATTGGCTTGAGCAGGTTCTGTGGTAAATGCAGTGACCAATGCGATCGCCACTTCATGCGGGGCAGGCAGATAGATCGGATTGACCAGAATACCTTGGGGCGGCGCCAGACCTTGATCCACTGCGGATTGCGCAGCAGAGAAAAAGATATCCTTATCAATACGACTACCGACCTGTAAATAGCTGACGCTGCCTGAATCGACAATCTGGACTTGTGGATGCCAGATAAATGGCAAATAACTGACTGCACACCAAATCAAGATCGGTATTAAAAAAGACCCCAAGCCAAACAGTATTTTATTTCTTTGACTGAGTTCACGTGCAACGTAACTCATAGTGTTGCCCCTCAATATTACAATTTTTATAAAACGTAATACTGATTAAGCAAAATGGATGCCATGATAAGCAGAAACATTCAAAATGATAAAATAACCTGATATTTCAAAAGAAAAATTTAAACTGATAGGCAGGACTAACAGCTTACTTAAGTTAACAGTTTGATTACATCTAGAAACATAAATAATCGTATTATAGTCTTTATTGATCAATTTATAGTCAGAAATATTTCATATCTTTACATCGGTTTATTTAATCTCTTATTTTCTTTAAGGTATTGTTCACTTCTTAACTCATTGAATTATAAAAGGGGAGCAATGCTAGAATTTAAAAATCAAATCGTACACGGCGCAATTTTCGATATGGATGGAACCATGTTTGATACTGAACGTTTGCGCTTTCAAACCTTGCAACAAGCTTCACGTGAGCTGATCGGCGTCGAATTTTCTGAAAACTATTTAATGCAGTGCTTGGGCTTAAGTGCTCGTAGTGCCGAGCAGCTGGCCAAAGAGCGTTATGGGCAAGACGTTCCTTATGCCGAGATCCGCCAGCGTGCTGATGTACTGGAACTAGAACATGTACGCAATTATGGTGTTCCAATTAAAAAAGGTTTATTACAAGTACTGGAACGCCTACGCAAGGCAGGCCTGAAAATGGCTGTGGCGACTTCGAGCCGACGTGCGATCGCAGAAGAATATCTGATCAATGCCAATGTCTATAAATTTTTTGATGTGCTGGTGTGTGGCGATGAGATTAAACAGGGGAAACCTCATCCAGAAATTTTTATCAGCGTAGCCGAAAAAATCAATTTAAGTCCGGCTCAATGCCTGATGTTTGAAGATTCTGAAAATGGCCTGCGATCTGCCTATGATGCAGGTGGCATGACGGTACTTTTTAAAGATATTAAAACGCCGAATGAATCAATGCTGGCACAAGCCCAGTATTATTATGAAACGATGGAAGATTTTCTGACAGATCTGAACCAGTTTGTTCCGGTGCTAGAAATGCCTGAACTTGAGACGACATTTCCGCAAACGCTGAATCAGTTAACGGTCGGGATTCACGGTTTCGGTGCGATTGGCGGTGGTTATCTGGCTCAGGTGTTATCACACTGGGATGGCTATACGCGTCCACGCAAAATTATTGCCTCGACCCGTAATCCACTCTATCAGTCTGCCGTAAATGCATTTGGTACCTATTGCATTCGTTATGGTCAGAACTCTTTTGACCAGCGTATTGAAAATATGGGTGTGATTGATGCGCATGATCTGGAGCAAATGCAGAACATGTATATTGAATCCAGTCTAGTCACAGTCTGTGTCCCTGAGGAAGCTCTGGTTTCTGAAGCAGAGGTGATTGCACAGGGTTTATATGCACGATACCTGGCTTATGAGCAACCGCTGACGCTGTTAATTATCCTGAATAAAATCGGAGCCAAACAGCTGGTGATGCAGCAGATTCTGAGCCGTCTGAAACAGATTACGGACGAACAGACAGCGCAACACATTATGGATCAGCATTATTTCTGTGACACAGTGGTGAACCGCATGGTATCCAAACTGTCTGACCAGAAACTGTACCGTCAGCTGCGCATCAAATACAATATGTTCAAACAGTATCAGCTGGATGAAGATCTGTCCGTAGTTGATCTGGATGATTCTACAGCCCTGAATGCAGAGCAGGAACATCAGGCCGGTTTGTATATTGAAGACTTGCGCCGTAATTTCCAGCCTAGTCATATTCTGCAGTCTATGGATCTGATTCTGTTTAATGCCGAAACGGATATGCCAATCTATGTGGAAAATAACAGTCCATTATTGGCTAAAATGCGCCAGATGATTCTGGTAGATGATATTGCTAATATCCAGCTGATTAAAAACCGCTTATGGAATGGTGTACATGCGATGATGGCGTGGTATGCCAGCCTGCGCGGTCATCAGACCATTGGCGTGGCCATGTCAGATCATGCAATCAGAAAATTCATGCAGCAGGCTTTAGCGCAGGTCAAACATGGTCTCTGCTACCAGATTCCTAAGCATGCTTCAGAACTGGAGCGTCTGGCGCAAAGTTTTACTGAATCCTGTGCCTATGCTTATCAGGACCCATGTGCCCGTGTAGGGCGTGAACCTTTAAGAAAGCTGGAACACAATGAACGGGTTATGGGTTCATTATCGACCTTGCTTAAATATAGTTTGCCATTTGATGTGGTTTTAAAAGGCGCAGTGTTGGGCTATATCTATGCTCTGGAACAGGGTGAATGCGAACAGCAGGAACTGTTGATGCATTTACAGATCCAGTTAAGACATATGGCATTAGAACCGCAGCTATATGAGACTTTGTATGATGAAATGTCACAATTCATCAATCAGATTATCGCTGGAAAATTGTCCTTGCAAAAATTCATGCAACTGGATTTGCAGCAAGCGTTCAGCTAAATCACATAGTAAATAAAAAAGACCCAGAACAATTCTGGGTTTTTTATTGCAATAATTTTAAATCACCACTGAATCTTGCTGATAAATACACTGCTGGGCAATTTGCTGTTGGTCTTCTTGAGAAAGTTCAACATCATCCCATTTCTGGATCTGATCCAGCAGCCAGATAAAATCTGCTAATTTCGGTTCAGCACTTTCACCATGCATATTACGGATAATCTTCTGGATTTTATGGAAGTCATACACATGTTGCTGCGCAGAACATTCAAACTGGATGATCTGGTATTCCACCAGCATCTGCCAGACGTCAGATAAATCTTCCATGTGTTGCAGATCGGCTTGGGCTTTTTGAATCGCGGTCACTAATGCCTTTAAAGTCTGCGGATGCTGTTCAGCCCATTCCTGAGTGACTGCTAATACTTTATCTGCTACTGCCGGAATGATATTTGGACTGGAAGCGACAATAAAACTATGACCTTCAATCTGCGCCTGAATATTCCAAGGTTCACCGACACAAAAACCATCAAAAATATGCTGGGCAATGCCTTTCACCATTGAAGGTGGTGGGGAAGTCAACATATGAAAGCTTTTAGCAAAATCCGGATCGGTGAGTGCTAACCATTCACGTAAGCAAAAATGGTGGATCGAGTATTTATACACATGTGCCAGATTGACCGGTTTATTTTCTTTTAGCAATTGTACCACTTGGTGTGAGCTAAATTTTTCATCACTATTCGGTGGTAAATCCAGTGCATAACACAACTCCTGACGCAGGCTGATAAAGGCCTGATTGATACTCAACACTAATGGCGTTTGCAGATTGGCTTTGAGTTGATCCTGACCTAAAGCTGCTGCAGGTAACATCGCAGACAGACAATGTGCGGCATCCAGAAAGCCATACGCCAGACGGTCTCGCAAGCTAGCCCAAGACGCTTCACGGATCAGGTTCACTTTCAGGCCTTGTTCCTGAAAATAGCACTGTTTTTCTGCCCAGAGAATTGCGACACAATCGAGCAAGGGAATAAAACCGATATTGATTTCATGCTGTTCCAGTTCAGACATTATCTTCTCCTTATTCGCCCGATAATAGTTTTTGTGCATCTAAAAGACGGCGCGCCATTTCACCCAAGGTAATGCGGTGACTCATGGCATTTTTACGCAGCAGGGCAAAGGCCTGTTCTTCGCTCATGGAGTGCAGTTGTATTAACAAGGATTTGGCTTTATCGATGTCTCGGCGGTCTGCCAGCTTATCCTGAGTTTCCTTGAGATCATCCAATAGCTTTTTATGCTTATGAAATTGCTCAATGGAAATCTCCATGATGCTATTTAGTTTGCTTGGGTCAATACCATCGACAATATACGCCGTCACACCGGCATCAATCGCGCTCTTGATGGTGTCCTTGTTGGAGTTTTGGGTAAATAGAACCGTAGGTAATTCATATTGAGTTACACAGCTTTCGATAATGTCTCGGTGCGGGTGATCCATATTTAATAAAATGACATCTGCCTGTAGATTCTTGACATGTACCATGCTCAGATCATGGACGATCAGGCAGGCTACAACAATAAAATCATGTGTGGTCAAAGAATCCTGAATAAATTCAGCACGCTCGGCATTGTCATCAATGAGTGCAATTTTAAGTTTTGGCATATTACAGCTTTATTTTGATCCAATGATCGGTACATCTTGAGTGCATTTATATGCAATTTTTGCGCCATTTATAGGCAGTATAAAGCAGGGTTTCCTGCATTTTTATGATTCCTTTTTGTGCAAAGGCTTTTAAACGGTGCAATTCCATCAATATCGTAGGGGATTGCGATGCCTATAAATAAGTTGAGCCAGCGCTTTATCACTAAAAAATAAGTAAAAAAGCTATTTTTATAAAATTGGCACAGATCCTGCAAAGTATTTACCGAGATGAAAGTATTGAGTCAAAGGCGACTCATACATGAAAATTTAGACGGCCAATGACGTCCGTTCTGTTCGATTCTGACCTGCCAAAGCAACAGGCCAGGATATTTATAACGTTCAGTTCTGGAGGAAGAGGGTCATGTCTTCAAATTTACAAGCTCAAAAAGCAACTAAAATAAGTCTATTCAGTTTTTCCAGCGCAGCAATGCGTGCCTTCCACATGAGCTGGCTGGCATTCTTTGTCTGTTTCTTTGCCTGGTTTGCCTGTGCGCCACTGATGCCAGTGATTGCAGGTGAATTCAATCTGACCAAAGCACAAATCGCCAACATTAATATTGCAGCGGTTGCGATCACCATTCTGGTTCGTCTGATTGTCGGTCCACTGTGTGACAAATATGGTCCACGTAAAACCTATTCTGCATTACTGATCATTGGCAGTATTCCTGTCTTTGGTGTTGCAGCTTCTAATAGCTACGAATCCTTCTTGTTCTTCCGCTTATTGATTGGCGCCATTGGTGCCAGCTTCGTGATTACCCAATATCACACCAGCATCATGTTTGCGCCAAACGTCGTTGGTACTGCAAATGCTGCATCAGCAGGTTGGGGGAATGCCGGTGGTGGTGCAACTCAGGCACTAATGCCTTTGGTTCTTGCTGCGCTAGTGATGTTCGGTGTTGAACAGGCAATGGGCTGGAGAATCGCGCTGATCGTTCCAGGTGTAATGATGGTGATCGTAGGGTTCTTGTACTGGAAACTGACTCAAGACTGTCCGCAAGGCAACTTTAGTGAGTTACGTGCACAAGGCATTAGCGTCGGTAGTGACAAAAAAGGTGGTATGGCGATTCTGATGCATGCTGCTAAAAACTACCGTGTCTGGATCCTGTTTGGTGCCTATGCGGCTTGTTTTGGTATTGAAATTTTCATTCACAACATCGTGGCAATGTACTACGTAGAAAACTTCGAGTTTGGCCTGAAAGAAGCGGGTATGGCTGCGGGGATTTTTGGCTTACTCGCATTATTCGCGCGTGCTTTGGGTGGCATCGTGTCAGACCGAGTTGCACTGAGCAAAGGTCTGGATGGCCGTACCAAAGTATTGTTCCTGATGATTCTGCTGGAAGGTGTGTTCTTGGTGGTGTTCTCACAAATGAACAGCGCAATGCTGGCGATTCTGACGATGACTGTATTCGCACTATTTACCCACATGGCATGTGGTGCAACGTATGCGCTGGTGCCATTTATTGACCGTGATGCATTGGGTGGCGTTGCGGGCATTATCGGTGCAGGCGGTAACGTCGGTGCAGTGGCTGCAGGTTTCTTACTCAAAGGCATGCTGGATATTCAAACTACATTGATGATTCTGGGTGGACTGGTAGTGATTGCTGCGAGCTGTGTACTGATGATTCGCTTCTCGGTTGAGCATAAGGAAAAAGAACAGCGTCTTTTTGAACAGGCGATCCAGGATCGCAACCTCGCTGAAGCACAAAATTAAGACCAAATATTTTAAAATTAGTAGGAAGTAAACATATGAAAATTATCATGATTGGTCATGGCATGGTGGGCCACAAATTTATCGAATCTGTACTTGAACAGGCGGGCGATGATGTTGAAATCACTATTCTGGCTGAAGAACCACGTCTGGCATATGACCGCGTTCATTTAACCGAATACTTCAGTGGTAAATCAGCCAAAGACTTAACCCTATGCCGTTCGGACTTTGCGGATGCTTATGGTATTGACCTGCGTCTAGGCACTAAAGCAGTGTCTATTAACCAGGTGACTCGCACTGTTACGACACAACATGGTGAAGAGTTAACTTATGACAAGTTGATTCTGGCAACGGGTTCATATGCTTTCGTTCCACCGATTCCGGGTAATAATCGTGAAAATTGCTTTGTTTACCGTACTATTGAAGATCTGGATGCAATCCGTGCAGCAAGCCTGAATTCTAAAACTGGCGTCGTAATTGGCGGTGGCTTACTGGGCCTAGAAGCAGCTAAAGCACTACGTGACCTGAACCTGGAAACTCACGTGGTTGAGTTTGCACCACGCTTAATGGCAGTACAGATCGATGACCTGGGCGGCAAAGTATTACGCAGCAAAATTGAAAATCTGGGTGTAAAAGTTCATACCCAAAAAGCAACCTCATCTATTGAAGATGGCACAAATGCCAAACATGTGATGAAGTTTGGTGATGGCGCTGAACTGGAAACCGACATCATCCTGTTCTCTGCGGGAATCCGTCCACGTGATGAGCTGGCACGTCAAAGCGGCCTGGCAATTGGTGAACGTGGCGGGATCATGATCAATGATTATTGCCAAACTTCTAATCCAGATATTTACGCGATTGGTGAATGTGCGCTATGGAATAACAAAATCTTCGGTCTGGTTGCGCCAGGCTATGATATGGCACGTATTGCTGCGAAACATGTACTGCAAGAAGAATGTGCAGCATTTGCTGGCGCAGACATGAGCACCAAGCTGAAACTCATGGGTGTAGATGTTGCATCAGTGGGTGATGCACATGCGATGACGCCAGGTTCACTAAGCTACTTCTATGCAGATGAAGCGGCTCAGGTTTACAAAAAAATCGTAGTTAATGCTGAAAAGACCAAACTGCTGGGTGCAGTGCTGGTGGGTTGTGCCAAAGAATATAACGACCTGCTACAAATGATGCTGAATGGTTTGGAAGTACCAGAAAATCCAGAAAGCCTGATCATGCCGGGCTTTGATCAAGCGACTGCAAAAGCAGGCGGTAGCGGTGTAGATCTGCTCCCAGACAGCGCAACGATCTGTTCATGTAATAACGTATCTAAAGCGGATATCTGTTCAGCGATTGCCGATGGTTCAACTTCACTAGGCGCTCTGAAAAAATGCACCAAAGCAGCTACTGCATGTGGTGGTTGTGCACCTTTAGTCACTCAAGTATTGAAGTCTGAATTACAACGCCAAGGTGTAACTGTAAATAACCATCTTTGCGAACACTTTGCTTATTCACGCCAAGAGCTATATCACTTGGTTCGTGTTAATGAGATCAAAACTTTTGATGACCTGATTTATCAACATGGCCATGGTATGGGCTGTGATATCTGTAAACCGACTGTGGCAAATATCTTGGCATCTTGCTGGAACGACTTTGTACTGAAACCAAGTCATGCTGGGCTGCAAGATAGTAATGACTATTACCTGGGGAATATCCAAAAAGATGGTTCGTACTCAGTTGTGCCTCGTATGGCAGGTGGTGAAGTGACACCAGAAGGTCTGATTGCAATTGGTCAAATTGCCAAAGAATATGGTCTATATACCAAACTGACTGGGGGCCAGCGTGTCGATATGTTTGGTGCGCAAGTGCATCAATTGCCAGAAATCTGGGAAAAACTGATCAATGCCGGTTTTGAATCGGGGCATGCTTACGGTAAATCACTACGTACGGTTAAATCCTGTGTGGGTAGTACCTGGTGCCGTTACGGTGTGGATGATTCTGTGGGCTTGGCGATCTATCTGGAAAACCGCTACAAAGGCCTGCGTTCTCCGCACAAACTGAAAATGGCCGTGTCTGGCTGTACTCGTGAGTGTGCCGAAGCACAAAGTAAAGACGTTGGCGTGATCGCGACTGAAAAAGGCTGGAACCTATATGTTTGCGGTAATGGTGGTATGAAACCACGTCATGCTGAACTGCTGGCTTCTGACCTAGATACTCAAACCCTGATCCGCTATATCGACCGTTTCTTCATGTTCTATATCCAGACAGCTGATCGTCTGCAACGTACTTCGGTATGGCGTGACAACCTCGAAGGTGGCTTGGATTACCTGAAAGATGTCGTGGTAAATGACTCACTGGGTTTGGCAGCGGAATTAGAACGCCGTATGGAGCATGTGGTGGGTACCTATCAGGACGAATGGCGTACTGCGATTGAAGATCCTGAAGTGCGTAAACGCTTTAAAACCTTTATCAATGCCAAAGCTGAACAGCAAAACGATCCTCATATTCAGTTTGCACAAGTGCGCGGACAGATCCGTCCAAAAACTGAGGTTGAACGTGATGCCAGCCGTATTCCAGTGGTTGAAGCTTAATTCAAAGATAAAGGAGCAAGAATATGACAATGTTTAAAGATATGAATGAACTGAATTGGGTTGAAGTGTGTGCACTGGATGACATCACGCCTAATACTGGTGTTGCAGCCTTGGTGGAAGATCAGCAAATTGCGATCTTCCGTGTGGGTTCAGAAAAACGTATTTATGCACTCAGTAACCAGGATCCGTTTAGCAAAGCATTTGTGATGTCACGCGGCATCATTGGTGATCTGCAAGGCGAGCGTGTTGTCGCTTCACCAATTTACAAGCAGCATTTCAGTCTGGCGACTGGCCGCTGCCTGGAAGATAAAGATCAAAAACTACTGGTATTTCCAAACAAAATTGAAAATGGCAAGGTGTTCATTAGCCCAGTGCCACAAAAAACCTATATTACCAACAACGGCGTTTCACCGGAAAAAATGAAATTGGTATTGGTGGGTAATGGTTTAGCCGGCATGCGCTGTCTGGAAGATCTGCTGGATATGGCACCAGATCGTTATGAAATTACCGTGATTGGTGAAGAGCCTTGGGGCAACTACAACCGTATCATGCTGTCGCCAGTGCTTTCTGGTGAAAAAACCATTGATGACATTATGCTGCATCCACATGCTTGGTATGCCGATAAAGGTATTCGTCTAATTGCTGGTGATCCGGCGGTTCGTATCGACCGTCCGCGTAAGCAGGTTTATACCGAAAAAGGCGAAGTGATCAGTTATGACCGTTTGATTCTGGCGACAGGTTCCAAGCCATTTGTTCCGCCTATTCCAGGTAGCGACTTAAAAGGTGTCCTCAGCTTCCGCGACATTTATGACGTGAACAATATGCTGGACTACTGCAAAACCAAGAAAAATGCCGTGGTGATTGGAGGTGGTTTACTGGGCCTGGAAGCTGCTTATGGCCTGAAACAGCAAGGCATGAATGTCACAGTATTGCATCTGATGGATCGCATTATGGATCGTCAGCTGGACAGCAAAGCCAGCCAGATGCTGAAAACTGCGATTGAACAGAAGGGCATCACCATTCTGACTGAAGCGAATACCGAATGCTTAATTGGTGCAGATGGACATGTGACTCAGGTCAAACTCAAAGATGGCACGGTACTGGATGCCGATCTAGTGGTCTTTGCTGTGGGTATTCGTCCAAATATCGCATTGGCGCAAAGTGCCGGTCTGCGTTGTAACCGCGGTGTGCTGGTGAATGACACCATGCAGACTTTTGACCCAAGTATTTATGCGGTGGGTGAATGTATCGAGCATCGTGGGCAAACTTTTGGTCTGGTTGAACCACTTTGGGGCCAGGCGTTCATTTGTGCATCACATCTGGCCGAGCATGGCAGCCTGACCTTTAAAGCACCAACCGTTCCGACCCAGCTGAAAGTGAGTGGTTGTGATGTGTTCTCAGCAGGTGACTTCGAACCAAAAGATGATTTTGAAGATATCGTACTGAATGACGAGAAACGTCAGATCTATAAACGCATTATTATTCAAAAGGATAAAGTAATTGGTGCGGTGCTGTTTGGTGATACGGAAGACGGTGCCTGGTATGCCGAGCTGATTGCAGATCAGACACCGATCACTTCGATTCGAAATAAACTGCTGTTTGGTCGGGATTTTGCATTAAAGAAAGCAGGGTAATTCATCACATAAATCTCTCCTAACCCCTCTTTAAAAAGAGGGGAACCTCCCTCCTTTAACAAAGGAGGGTTGGGGAGGATTAAAGCTTTTATACCAAGAAAAAATTTAAATCAAACTTATAAAAGCTAGACATTATAGATTTGGCGAGATAAGTGAACTTAGATAATTTAGGAGCACAGCAGCAATGAATAGTATCCCAGTGGTGGAACTGCATAGCTCCACAGAATTAAAAACGATGACGACTCAAACCACCTGTCCATATTGCGGCGTGGGTTGTGGTGTGACTGCACATGTAACACCGACCACATCAGGCCCGAAAGTGACTGTTGAAGGCGATGCCAACCATCCTTCCAATTTCGGCAAGCTGTGCATTAAAGGTAGTAATCTGGCAGATACTTTAGGACTGGAAACCCGTTTATTGCATCCAATGCTGGGTCGTAAAGATCAGCGTGAAGTCACTAGCTGGAGTACTGCAGTTTCGACCATTGCCAATAAATTCCAGCAATGCATCGATCAATATGGCCGAGACAGTATCGCGTTTTATGTCTCAGGTCAGTTGCTGACCGAAGATTATTACGTGGTGAATAAATTCGTTAAAGGCTATCTTGGTACGGCGAATATTGATACCAATTCACGTCTGTGTATGTCTTCGGCTGTTGCTGCACATAAACGAGCTTTTGGTGAAGATCTGGTTCCAGCCAGCTACGAAGATTTTGAACATACCGATATGGTGGTACTGGTCGGTTCCAATACCGCTTGGTGCCATCCGGTGCTGTATCAGCGCATTATGAAAGCCAAGGAACAGCGCGACCTGTTTGTGATTGTAGTAGATCCGCGCTTCACCAGCACCTGTGAAGCAGCAGACCTGCATCTGCCAATTCTGCCGGGTCAGGATGTGGCGCTGTTTAATGGCTTATTACAGTACTTGCATCAGCATGGTTACGTCGATGATGCATTTATTGCCGCACATACCCAAGGGCTGGAACAGGCTTTAGCGAGCAGTTCTAGTGAAGCTTCAATTGAGGATGTAGCTGCACGTACCGGTATTTCAGCAGTTAAACTCACTCAATTCTTTGAAAAATTTGCACAGACTGACAAAGTAATGACGTTGTTCTCCATGGGCATAAACCAGTCATCACGTGGCGTCGATAAAGCCAACAGTATTATCAACTGTCATTTGCTCACCGGTAAAATCGGCAAACTCGGTGCAGCACCATTTTCCATGACCGGTCAGCCAAATGCGATGGGCGGCCGTGAAGTCGGTGGCTTGGCCAATATGCTGGCTGCACATCTGGATTTAGAGAATCCGGGACATCAGCAGCTGGTACAAAGCTTCTGGCAAAGCCCGACCATTGCGACGCAGGTGGGTTTAAAAGCAGTGGATCTTTTCCAGGCGGTTGAAAGCGGCAAGATCAAGGCGATCTGGATTATGGCCACCAATCCGGTGGTCAGCTTGCCAGATGCAGATCAGGTCAAACGCGCCCTGGACAAATGTGAATTCGTAGTAGTGTCTGATATCTGTCAGGACACGGATACCACACAATATGCTGATGTCTTGTTACCCGCTTTAGGTTGGGGTGAAAAAGAGGGCACCGTGACCAATTCAGAACGTCGTATTTCACGTCAGCATGCGTTTTTGGATGCACCGGGTGAAGCCAAAGCCGACTGGTGGGCCATTGCTCAAGTAGCAAAACACATGGGCTTTAGCAGTTTCGATTTCCAGAATAGTTATGAAATCTTTAAGGAGCATGCAGGGCTTTCTGCCTATCAGAATGCCGAACTGCCTAAACGTACAGACACCCCATATTTCCGTTATTTCAACCTGCAAGGCTTAAGCAATTTAACTGCAGAAGAATATGACGAACTGGATCCGGTGCAATGGCCAGTCTGGGATAAGCAGCAAGATGCGAAATCTGTTGCCCGGTTATTTGCTCAAGGCCAATTCAGTCATGCAGATGGCAAAGCCAAGTTTATTGCCACCACAGCGATTGATCCGGTGAATCAGGTTTCCAGTGAATATCCTTTAATTTTGAATACCGGCCGGATTCGGGATCAGTGGCATACCATGAGCCGTACCGGTTTATCTGCAAATCTCAGCACGCATCGCGCTGAACCTTACTGCGAAATTCATCCAAATGATGCACTGAAATATGGGGTTCAAGATGGCGAACTGGTCGAAGTGCGCTCGGAATGGGGCCTATGTGTTTTACGTGCCCAAGTCAGTGAAAATATTCGCCGTGGTCAGGTTTTTGCACCCATTCACTGGAATGATCAGGTCTCATCCGATGCGCGTATTGGCAAGCTGGTGAATCCAGTAGTCGATGCCATTTCTGGAGAGCCCGAATTCAAGCATACGCCAGTGCTGATTCAGCCATTCCATATCCAGTGGCAGGGCGTGCTGTATGTACGTGAAGGCTTTGAAAGTCATATACAGCCATTTATAGACAAGAGTATCTGGTGGACCAAGGTCAAAGCGGTTCGTGCGACACGTTATGAAATCGCGGATCGTCAGAAATTCAGCACCACGACTGAGCAACTGAAAAGTCTGTTGCCATTTACTGAAGAAGATTTTGAATGGCTGAATCTGGATGACCAGACTGCACATATTAGTCATAGTGTGGTGTTGCAGGATGGCAAGCTGATTGCCAGTCTGTATATCGCACCGAAAGCATTGTTACCTGATCGCGACTGGTTATCTGGTCTGTTCCAGCGCGAACGTCTGAGTGCCATGCACCGTAAGGCTTTGCTGGCTGGTCAGACCATTTCAATGCGTAATAATGAGGGCCCATTAGTATGTGGCTGTTTTAAAGTCGGCAAAAATCGCATCATCCAAACCATAAAAGAAAAAAATATCACCAACGAAAAACAAGTAACCGCATGTCTAAAAGCCGGCGGCAATTGCGGTTCCTGCTTACCTGAAATTCGCGGCTTGATTAAAGCCTGCCAGACGGAGTCCGTATAATGAAAAGAATCCATAAGAATATTAATTATCCACCTACCGATCTCGTGATCCTGGCCGGAGGCCAGGCGCGCCGTATGAATGGCATCAACAAACTGCTGCAAAAGTTTGATGATGAAATTCAGCTGATCAAGATTCACCAGCAGCTCAGATCACGCGTTGGTCAGGTCTGGATCAACAGCCACCGGGATCATTCCATTTATGAACGTATTATTCCATCCATCCAATATTTTCAGGATGATGAACCCGGCTTTCAGGGTCCACTGATGGGCATGAAAAGCGCCTGGTCCTATGTACAATCCGACTATGTGCTGTTTATACCATGCGACGTGACGTATATCCCGAAAAAAGTCATTTCCAGATTACACCAGGCCATTCAGCGTAATCCGCTTTGTGAAGTGGCTGTGGTGGAAATTAATGGCACTGCACTGTATCCGTTCTGCTTGCTGAAACGGAGCAGTTTGCCAACGCTAGTTCAGCAGATTGAACAAAATCAGCGCAGTTTAAAGCAATGTTTTGCCCAAATGCACATGCAGATGGCGAGATTTAAGAATCACGCACTGTTTTTTCACAGTATTAACTCTTTTGAGGAGTTGCAGCAGCATCAACAATTACATTTTCTCTAAATGTGAATGAGGTGGTGCTTAAAAGCAGGGCAAGAAACCTGTTTAAAACAACTATTTTGCTTAAATTTCAATAAATCGCACTTAAATATTAAAAAACTCTGTTTTCTGCGCAAAAGTGGAACACTTATTGCAAATCAACCTTAAAGAAATCGCAATTTAATAGGGCGTAGATCAGTAAAACACTTGCTTAAAAACACAGTGAATGATCCTGCCTAATGGAACATGTAATGAACCGCATTCACCCCTTACAGCAAACCGAACTGGTTCCAGTATTTCAGGACCAGTTTGGTCGTAGCAAGCGCAAACTGCGTATTTCCGTGACGGATCGCTGTAATTTTAAATGTGTTTATTGCATGCCAGAACATCCGGAATGGATGAAAAAGCACGATTTACTCAGTTTTGAAGAACTCTATCATTTTTGTGAATTCATGGTTCGCCGTGGTATCGAGCAGATCCGAATTACCGGTGGCGAACCATTAATGCGCCAAGGCGTGGTGCATTTTATTGCCGAATTACAACAACTGAAAAACATAGGCCTAAAACGTATTTCCATGACCACGAATGGTCATTATCTCAAACAATATGCAGCAGAGCTCAAACAGGCTGGACTGGATGATCTGAATATCAGCCTAGATAGTCTGGATACTGAACAATTCGAACAGTTAACCGCAAAAAAACTACAGCCTGTCTTAGAAGGCATCCAAGTTGCACAGCAAGCTGGATTTTCAATCAAGATTAATACCGTGCTGATTAAAGGCATTAATGACAACCAGATTCTGCCGTTGGCGCACTGGGCCAAACGCGAAAACGTCGAACTGCGTTTTATTGAATTTATGCCACTCGATGGTGACCAGAACTGGTCACGTGATCATGTGGTTAGTGAGCAGGACATTCTGGATCAATTGGCCACAGAATTTGAAGTCAAGATTGGACAGCGCCAAGGCGCTAATCCAGCACGGACTTATAAGATTGATGGTATGCCGATCGGGATTATTTCTACGATTACTAATTCATTCTGTGGCAGCTGTGACCGACTGCGGCTAAATGCTCAAGGTGAATTTTTTAACTGCCTATTTTCAACTCAAGGCCTAAAACTGAAAGACAGTATTCAGCAGTTACGACAACAATCATCATCAGCAGAACAATTCCTGCAACAACAGCTACAACCCTATATCTGGAACAAAGCTGCTGGTTTTCATGCCATCCAAGCCCAGCAAAAACAGCTCAATCCAGAACCTAAATCCAATCCGAATTTCCGAAAAATCAGTATGCATATGATAGGAGGCTAAGATGACTACAGAACTTCAATCATCGATCACCGTCAAAATCGAATCTTTCGGTGCGATCGAGCGTCAGTTGCCTCAACACTTAACCGTGCAATGTCAGGCTGACAGTCTGGTGGCAGATGTACTGCATAAAGTCGTGCAATCCTTTCCTGAAGCCTACAACTTGATAGAACGCTGTGCCTGTGCCATTGGTGAAGACATTATTTCCCGCCAGACCAAATTAAACCGAGACAGTACGTTGGTACTGCTGTCACCAGTAGCAGGGGGTTGAGATGGAACTAAAACAGTTTGCCCGTATTCAGGATACACCCCTGCAACAGGATGTTTTTGATGGCATTCATAGTTTTCCTGAATGCGGTGGTATCAGCATCTTTGTAGGAACGGTACGCAACCATCATGAGGGTAAAGCGGTCAAAGCGTTGAAATATACGACTTATGCGCCTGTGGCTGAAAAGATGATTCGCCAGATTGAACAGGAAATTCAGGTCAAATATGGTGTGTCCTATGTTCGGGTGGTACATCGGATTGGTTCACTAGATATTGGTGATACGGCAATTATTGCCATGGCCTATGCACCACACCGCCGCGAAGCTTTTCAGGCCTGTGAAGAAGCAGTGGAACGAGTCAAACACGAAGTACCAGTGTGGAAAGAAGAATTCTATATGGATGGCAGCAGCCAATATGTCGAAGGCTGCTGTATCCGTCGTGACCATGATGCAATGCATCACCATCATGCTGAACACTCACATACCCATACCTGTACGGATACACATAAATCGAAACAATTGCCTCTGAACGTCATCCAGCCAGATATTCCTGTTTATCAATGGCCGCTATAAATTAAAGTTTGAGTAAAAATGAAAAGATTCACGAAGGATAAGCCATGAAAGATGTAGGAATGAAGCCGGAAAGTTACCGTACCGCGATTGCCACTGGGATCCTGCATGCGCCGCCACACTGCATCGAACTGCTCCGTAATGGCAATACTGATAAAGGCGATGCCTTAAAAACCGCGCGTATTGCCGGAATATTAGGGGCCAAACGTACTGATGAACTGATTCCTCTGTGTCATCCACTACCAATTTACCGTGCCGATGTGGAATATGAATTAGAAGAAGCGCATGTGGTCATTACCGCAGTAGTAGAAACCATTGGACCAACCGGGGTTGAAATGGAAGCACTAACGGCTGTCAGTCTGGCCGGCTTAACCCTTTACGATATGCTGAAACCACATTGTGAGCCTGAAGATCTTTGCCTGGATCAAATCAAACTTGAGAAGAAAAAAGGTGGTAAATCCCATTTCACTCGTATTCTAAAAGAGCCTTTACCCGCTTCAGTGATTGTGCTGTCAGATACCGTGGCTTCTGGAAAGAAAGCGGATACGGCTGGACAAAACGTCGTAGACATTCTGGAAGAAGCCAATTTTGGTTATATCCAGTATCAGGTGATTCCAGACAGCCCTGAACAACTCAAAGCACTCATTGAACAGCAAAAAAATGATTATCCATTGATCCTGACTGTCGGTGGTACTGGACTTGGACCAAAAGACCTGACCGTAGAAACTATTCAACCATTATTAACTCGTGAAATTCCGGGACTGATGGAAGCTGCTCGCGGTTTTGGTCAGCGCCGTACGCCGTATGCAGCATTGAGTCGTGGAGTTGCAGGTTATATCGAAAACAGTCTGGTGCTGACCTTGCCAGGTAGCCGCCAAGGAGCGAAAGAATCTCTTGTCGCGATTTTGCCCGCACTAGTACATCTGTTTGATGTACAGAAAAACATTCCACATGCAAGAGGCTATCAATGAACCATGCTGTAACGGCGTCAGTACATTCCGCCTGTGGCAGTGAACTTGGCCTGATTTCTGTGGATCAAGCCTTGCAAATGATTCTGGATCATACCGATCATCTCGGTACTGAAACTCTGCCACTCAGTCAGGCATTGAACCGCTTCGTTGCTGAAGATATTTATTCTGACATCCAGCTGCCGTTGTTTTCGCAAAGTGCCGTAGATGGCTATGCCATTTGTATGGATACAGATATGCCATCTGGCAGCACTTTTGAGCTGATCGGTGAAATCCGTGCCGGGCAGGTGGCTGATCTGGAACTACAACCGGGGCAAGCCGTACGTATTTTTACTGGTGCGAAAATCCCCAAGCAGACCACGACAGTCACACGTCAGGAAATTGTGCAGCTTCACGGTTCATCCATTACTTTGACTGAAGCTTTGCGACTGGATGCCGATATCCGTAAAGCCGGTGAAGAAATTGCCATAGGACAATGTCTAGTCAGCCGAGGGCAGCAGCTTAGTGTCGGGACTATTGCTGCCTTAAGTATGGCAGGCGTGCATGAAGTATCCGTTTATCGCTACCCTAAAATTGCAGTCGTCATTACAGGTGATGAAGTCGCTGAAACAGTAGAAGACTTAAATTCCGGAAAAATCTTTGATGCCAATGCGCCTTTGATTCAGGCCTGGTTTCAGTCCAGAAACCAGCAAGTCGATATTCTGCACGTAGCTGATACAGAGCAGGCAGTCAGTGATTTATTTACAAATCTACGCGATCAATATGACCTGATCCTGACCACAGGTGGCGTATCGGTGGGCGATTATGACTTTGTCCGTCCGGTCGCACTGAAACTGGGTTTTGAACAAATCTTCTGGAAAGTGAAACAGAAACCGGGCAAACCGATGTTTTTTGCTAAGTCAGAACGATCCGAGCAAGGCACATGTTATTTACTAGGGCTGCCGGGTAATCCGGGCGCAGTCTATGTCGGTATGCAAATCTATGTATCGACTTTAATTGATGCTTTACAGGGCAAGAAGCTACTGCCACCATGGTTTAGTGGGGTAATTAGTCATGACCTGAAAGCGGATAGCAGGGAACGTTTATTACGTATGATCGCCAGCTTTGAAGCAGGAATATTGAAGCTCTCCAGCCTACCAAAACAACAGTCACATATGTTAAGTAACCTGATGCAGGCCAATTGCCTGGTACGTATTCCAGCTAATCAAAACATACAGTTAGGGCAAGTATTACAGGGCTTATTTATCTAATTTACGTTGGTTCAGTTTTGAAGAATATATTTTTCATTTTGGGGTTATGCAGCCTAATACCTGTTGCTGAGGCTGGGACGGTACGAGTTTATGCCGCAGCTAGCCTGACCAATGCCGTGACGGATATCGTGCAGCTGTTTGTCACACAGCATCCCCAAGTGAAAGTTGTCCCTGTGTTTGGGGCTTCTTCAACCCTCGCAAGACAGATTGAAGCGGGCGCACCGAGTGATATTTTCTTTTCGGCCGATCAGGACTGGATGAATTATCTGGTAAACAAGCAGAAGATTGTCAAAGCACAGGTCAAGCCTCTGTTGAGCAATCAGCTGGTCCTGATTAATCCCATTTATTCCAAGCAGAAATTCCAGGCCAGCCCCCAATTTAATTTCGCTCAATCCTTTCAGGGGCATTTATGTACCGGGCAAATGGAATCAGTACCAGTTGGGAAATACGCCAAGCAAAGTTTAACTAAACTCAACTGGCTAAAAAGCCTGAATGGCCGGATTGTCGGAACTGACAATGCCCGTGCAGCTTTGGCTTTGGTCGAGCGTGGTGAATGTCAGGCCGGGATCGTTTATAAAACCGATGCGTTGCAAAGCAAGAAAGTCAAAATTTCCGGTATTTTTCCACTGCATAGTCATAGCCGGATCGTTTATCCGATCGCAGTGACTCAATTCGGCAGTCGAAATGCTGATGCTATGAAACTGATGCGCTTTATGAGTCATCATGCCAAAGCCAGAGAAATTTACCAGCATTATGGTTTTAGATTCTAGGATGGGCCCAGCATGCTAACGCCAGAGGAACTGAGTGCACTGTATCTGTCCGCCAAAGTCGCTGGCTTTGCTACAGTGATCTGTTTACCTTTCGCTATTCTGTTGGCTTGGGTTCTGGCACGTTATGAGTTTCGCCTAAAATATATTATGGAAGCACTGCTGCAAATGCCGATGGTATTGCCACCTGTGGTGCTGGGCTATCTACTATTGGTCGTTTTTGGTGGCAATGGCTGGATCGGGCAGTGGTTGCAACAGTGGGGCATACAACTGGCATTTAACTGGAAAGGAGCTGTGCTAGCAGCGATGATCGTGGCTTTCCCACTTATGGTACAGCCCATCCGTTTATCTTTTCAGATGATGAATCCACAACTGGAGCAGGTCGCCAGTTCCTTAGGGGTTCACCCCTTCAAAGCCTTCTGCAGTATCAGTCTGCCACTGGCTTTCCCCGGTATTCTGATTGGTAGCATTCTCTGTTTTAGCCGCAGTCTGGGTGAATTTGGTGCCACCATTACTTTTGTAGGCAATATTCCAGATGAAACCCGAACTATTCCCATTGCAATCTATTCATTGTTACAACAACCGGATAGTGAGCAGATGGCGTTGCGACTGGTATTGTTGTCTCTTGGGCTGGCTTTTGTAGCCTTGCTGGCAAATTACTGGATCATGCAGAAATACCAGCGAAAAATTCAGGAGCGCTAATGCTGCAGTGTGAGTTTCATTATCAAAACAAAAACTTTAGTTTGGATGCAGCCATCCAGATGCAGCGGTCAGTATTGGGGATTATCGGGCCATCCGGTGCAGGTAAAACGACCTTCTTGAAACTGCTACTTGGACTCTATCAACCACAAACAGGCTTTATTCATTTAGATCAGCAGATCCTGACAGATACAAACCAGAAAATTCATCTTCCAGGACATCAGCGCAAAATCGCTTTGGTATTTCAGCAAGCGATGTTATTTCCACACATGAATGTGCAACAGAACCTGCTCTATGCCAAAAACTGGGGCAAACTGGAACAGGAAAAATTCCATTTAAATGAGATTACCGAAATACTGGAAATCGATCATCTGCTACATCGCCGAGTTCAACAATTATCAGGTGGTGAAGCACAGCGTGTTTCTATTGGACGGGCACTGTTATCCAGTCCTGAATTACTGCTTCTTGATGAACCACTCACAGGATTAGATAGCAAACTGAAACAGCAAATCTTGCCTTTTTTGACTCGGATTAGGAATGAAATACAAGTACCCATGATTTATGCGACCCATCATCATGAGGAGTTAGATCAGCTAGATGCAGAAATGATTGAATTAAAAGATCATCGGCTGAGTAATTTACCGTAATGGTTGATCTGAAAATGATAAAAAATAGAAAATAAAATAAATTTCAAATAATTTTGCTGGCGTATAATCATCAGCCATTATCGGATGCTACATGGAAGAAGATGACTGATACCACACAGGCCGAAATAACACGGTCTGCCCCAAAAATGGTTTTACCTATAGTCTTTGCTGTTGCTCTTGCACATTTTCTCAATGACCTGATCCAAGCCTGTTTGCCAGCGATCTATCCTTTGCTGAAAACCAACTATGACCTAAGTTTCGGTCAGATCGGCTTAATTTCTCTTGTGTACCAATTGACGGCTTCTTTATTGCAACCTTGGGTCGGCTTCTATACCGATAAATATCCAAAACCTTATCTTTTACCGATTGGTATGGGCTTTACTTTGTTTGGGATTCTGCTGTTAGCATTATCACAGAGTTTTGCAATGTTGCTGGCTGCCGCTGCAATTATCGGGATTGGTTCCTCGACCTTTCATCCGGAAGCTTCTCGCGTTGCACGTATGGCCTCCGGTGGCAAGCTTGGTACTGCACAATCAGCCTTTCAGGTGGGGGGTAATAGTGGTTCTGCGGTAGGACCTTTATTGGCTGCACTGATTATTATTCCAAATGGACAGGCATCCTCGGCATGGCTGATGCTGTTTGCCGCTTTCGGGATATTTGTCCTGTTTAAGGTCAGCCGCTGGACCATTACAAATAGTCAGACACAACTGAAAAAGATGGGTGGTGCAGCTGCGGCCAAACTGCAGGGAACCACATTAGTACGTGCGCTTGGTGTCATTGGTATCCTGATGATCGCCAAGTTTACCTATACGGTGAGCATCAGTAACTATTTTACTTTCTATCTTATTGATAAATTTGGTATCTCAATTCGAGATGCACAGCTCTATCTATTTGCCTTTTTAGGCGCCGTAGCAATGGGCACTTTCTTTGGTGGACCCATTGGTGATCGGATTGGCCGAAATGCAGTGATCTGGTTTTCCTTCTTGGGCATGGCACCATTTGCCTTACTCATGCCGTATGCCAACTTATTCTGGACTTGTATCTTTTCAATTTTTGCCGGCCTGATTTTGTCTTCAGCATTTTCGGCGATGGTGGTCTATGCTCAGGAAGCCGTACCAGGCCGCGTTGGAACGATTGCAGGACTGATGTTTGGGGTAATGTTTGGCATTAGCGGGATCGCAGCAGCTGGATTAGGTTATGTGGCAGATCATACCAGTATCGCATGGGTCTTTCAGTTGTGTTCATACCTGCCATTATTGGGTGTATTAAGCTTTTTCCTTCCTAAGACGCAAAAATAAAAATAGCATCAAAAGCTATCTTTAAAATTGAGAATAGCGCCTTTTTCAAACCTCAAAGATCACTCATCTTTGAGGTTTTTTATTATTTCATCTAAATCTTATAAAGGGGGAAATAGATAAAAATATGTGATTGATATTGCATTGTTTTACTGAGTAAATAATATGCTAGAGTGTGGTAAATAAAATATAATCAGATTTAAGAATTGGAATAATAATTGCTTGATATAAAGTAAAAAAATCAATTCAGTAGTACAAAGTTGGAGGGTGAGCGATGAAAGTAAGAATAATATCTACTCTCGCATTATTAGGTAGCATTTTCATATTCACGACCGCCAGTATAGCGGGTGAGGGCGGTTTGCATTTTGCTGAAAAGAATATTGCCAAAGCTGCAGAATACCGGGAGAAAAAGAAAGTAACGGTAGCAGATAGTGAAGTCCTACAGGCAAAAGCTGTCGAGGCTAAAATTCAAAACTAAATACTTAATCGATTTAGTTTTTCGTATATCCATAATAAAGCTCACCACATCATGAGATGAGTGAGCTTTTATCATTTATAGACCACTAATTGAAATTTATTTATATCGTTTCTTGCGTCACACTTAAGTGAAAATATATTTTTACGTTTAAACAAACATCTTAAAGTGCTGCTACGCCAGTTTCACTAGTCCTGATTCGTACTACCTGTTCTAGCGGAGTAACAAAAATCTTGCCATCACCAATTTTATCAGTACATGCCGCTTTAAGAATGCCTTCGATCACTTGATCGACTTTTTCATCTGGAACGGCTACTTCTACTTTTACTTTAGGAAGGAATTCAACACTATATTCAGCGCCACGATACATTTCAGAATGGCCCTTCTGGCGTCCGACTCCTTTGACTTCAGTGACCGTCAAACCATGGATATCCTGATGAGAAAGCTCAGTACGTACGTCATCGAGTTTGAATGGTTTAATAATTGCTGTTATTAATTTCATCTCGATCTCCTCGTCTTCTTTTAATAATTTAAAAATAGGGGATGGATGGAGAATAAGCAATGCTATTATTTTTCACTTCATATGAAATTCAATGGATTTATGTAGTGGCTTTACAACTTCATATTCTAAAAAAATTAAATCATCAGACTTTAAAATGAGCGTGTCTTGGACGATTATATATTACTTAAAGCAAGTCAGCTTTGGACCTCAAATTTTCATTTACCAGACTTCAACAGCACATGAACTAGAGTGTTTTTAAACTGAAATCTAATATTTGATGATATGTTGAAATGAATGAGAGTAAATACCAAAAAATTAACTGCTAAATTGCTCACGGCACATTGGACACGTGAGCAGGATATTATCCTAATCGAAAATAATCATCTGCCGATTGAACAGCTCAGTGAAATGCTGAAATGTAGCCAAGAAGATATTATGGCGCGCCGAAAAGTCTTGGGACTAGTAACGCGCAATAAACAATTAAGACGGCTTTTATAAAGATTGGATTAACCTTCCAGAATTCCACTGACGCCCGTTACAATCATATCAATGGCAATCGTACCGATTAACAGTGCGGCGACGCGACCCACGATATCGACATAGAGGTCAATATAATTGGAATATTTGTGCTGCAAATGATCATGCAGATATTTCATTAAGATGAGTAAGCTGCAGGTCAAAAATAAAGTGAAAAAAATCACCAGGATAGTCTGCATTAAACTGAGCTGTACGCCAGTAATAACCGAGGCTGAAATAGTCCCGGGGCCAATCATAAAAGGCATGGCAATCGTACCCGCCAGATGATTCGGCGCACCTCGCATCACCCCAATGGTATCGGCACCTTCAAAGACATAACGGTAGCCAATCACCAGAAAGATAATACCGCCAAAAATCTGGAAGGACTCAAACCGGGCATGCAGCACTTCATTAAAGAAAGCTTCGCCGGTTTTGGCAAAAATGATGAAGACAATAAAGCTGATCAGGCTACCCTGAATTAATGCCATATTGAAGACCTTTGCATCAGAATTACGGATAATTCCGAGCATATAGATACTCATCAAAAATGGATTGAGCAGCGAAAAAAACAGGGCAAAAGCATTTAAACTTTCTGACATCATTCAGTCCTTCCTTAGTTGAGTGATTCTAGACCTCACGATCCGGGAAAAGCGGACGTTTACCTGGGCTGATCCGGTTGATGTGCAGATACATCATATGGCGTTCATATTTATCCAGGATGTCATTAATCACTTGTTCCTTGCTATAACCAACCAGGTCATTACCCTGCGATCCTTCAAACAGGTAGCTTTCCAGGCGATAGTAATAGCGTTTGGTCCGCTTGCCGCGTGAACTAAAGTTTGGCGTGGCATAACGCACTGGCCAAATTTCATAAACAAAGTTTTCTTCTTCATCCAGCTGTATGGTCAGATCCAGATGATAAAGTTCAGGTTCTTCCTCAAGTGGTCTTTCCTGAATGTTCACATGAATGCCTTTATCAATTAATTCGGTCGCGACAGCCTCTATGGCTGGTTTACATACTTCATCCAGCATGGCCCGAGTCTGTGACAGACTTGGATGCAACATGACCCGGCTGAGACGTTTCTTCCAGTTAAAGATATCGACATTACCGACCACAGGCGCAGCATTCATGCTGGTACTTGCCTGACGGAAATCCTCAAGTCGCAAGGACTTATATAAACCGGCCATCACAAAGAAGATCACGAAGCTAAAAGGCAGACCCATGATAATCGTGGTATTTTGCAAGGCAGTAACACCGTTAGCCATTAGCATAGCTAGCGTCAACAGGCCAATTGCTATCGCCCAGAACACACTTAGCCAGCGCGGTGAGTCATGCTCAATATTGGTAAATTTAGTGGTAAAATTCCCCAATACTAGTGCTCCTGAATCCGCTGATGTCACATAGAACAACAAGCCTGTGATTGTGGCTACACCGGCAATAAACATAAAGCCAGGATATTGTGCCAGCAGGTCATAAAAACCATGTGCTGGATTTTCTAAAACAGTTGTCGCAAGCTGAGTATTACCATCAAAAATCACGCTGTATAAAGCACTGTTACCGAAAATAGACAACCAGGTCAGCGTAAATAACAGAGGAATAACCAAAGTCCCGGTGACAAATTCACGAATGGTACGACCACGAGAAATACGTGCCAGGAACAGACCTACAAACGGCGACCAGGCAATCCACCATGCCCAGAAGAACAGCGTCCAGCTATTCATCCATTCTTTAGGCTGCTCAAAAGGGAAACTGCTTAAAGAGAGTTTCGGAAACTGACTGAGATAATCACCAAAGTTCTGAATTAAAGCCGCTAATAAAAACTCGGTATTTCCCATAAAGAGAATAAAGAGCAGCAACCCAATTGATACGTAGATATTAATTTCGGATAAAACCCGGATACCTTTATTGACACCCGCAGTGACCGAAATAATGGTAATAATGACTGCAACAGCGATTAACGCCGTTTGTATCCAGATATTTTCTGGTAAACCAAACAAGATATGCAGACCGTAGTTCAGCTGAACCACACCAATACCACAGGTTGTGGCAATACCGAAAATCGTACCGAGTACCGCAGCTGTATCTACCGTATGGCCAATCGGGCCATTAATTCTTTTTCCAAAAATAGGATAAAGCGCAGAGCGAATTGTCAGCGGTAAATTATAACGATAACTGAAATAACCCAACGCAACCCCAATCAGTGCATACATGCTCCAGCCGGTTAGACCATAGTGAAACAGGGTCCAGACCATAGACTGACGTGCGGCTTCAAAGGTTTCAGCTTCACCGACTGGAGGACTCATATAATGCGACAGGGGTTCAGCGACCGAGAAGAACATCAAGTCAATCCCGATCCCGGCTGAGAACAGCATGGCCGACCAGCTCAGAAGGCTGAATTCGGGTTTAGAATGTTTTGGACCAAGCTTGATTTCGCCATAACGTGAGCAGGCGATAAAGACAATAAAAACTAGATACAGCGTTGCCGCCAGCAGGTAATACCAGCTAAAAGTACTACTCACCCAGTTTAAAATATTAATAATGACTAGATTGGCTTGTTCATTAAATAAAATCGTGATGATAGAAAACAGCAGAATAAGCGTCGCCGAACAATAAAAGACTACCTTATTCAGACTATCTTGCACCTCTTCGTTTTTCTTTTGCATAAATCTCTGACCATCGTTTTTGTTGCCGGATGATCTACAGTGCAGTGTGATTTAAAAGCAAAAGCCTGCCGTAAAGCTTCCTTGTTTTCGTGAATTACAAACATTTGCAAATCCAAAACAAACTGCGCTGTACATCAAGGGTGAGCTAGCACTATAATTTTTATTAATTGAACGTTCAATAAAAAAAGCGTTTATGAATTGTTACATCATTCAGCTATTTACTTTAGCTAAATGAATGTTTATTGCTTTATCCGTTATTCAGGTTAGTCCTATGCCAAAAGTTGGTATGCAATCGATTCGTCGTCAGCAACTGATCGACGCCACCTTAGCTGCAGTGAATGAGCTAGGTTTTGCAGATGCTTCAATTATTCAGATTGCCCAAAGAGCAGGTGTCTCAACCGGCATCATAAGCCATTATTTTCAAGGTAAAAATGGGTTAATTGAAGCCACAATGCGTTACTTATTGCAGCAGTTAGGTAAGTCAGTTGCGGAAATGCAGTCGCAAGTTGACGATGTGCCTGAACAACGTTTGCTGGCTATTGTGCGTGGCAACTTCGCTGCACCGCAAACAGATAAGGCGGCCAGGAAAGTATGGTTAGCTTTTTGGGCTAGTAGCTTGCATCAGCCTGAGTTACATCGTTTACAACAGATTAATCACTACCGTCTGCATTCCAATTTAAAGCATGAATTCATGAAAAAACTGGGTAAAGATCAAGCTGAAAAAGCGGCACAAGGTCTGGCCGCCCTGATTGATGGTTTCTGGTTAAGGGGCGCTTTGATCAGTGGCGAAATTGATCCAAAACTGCCGATTGAACTGTGTAGTGAATATATCCGGCAACAACTCAAATAACCAATCTGCGAGGGAATTCCATTGACAACATTTAAACTGCAACGTCCTTATATCCATGGACAATATGTCGATGCAACGTCCAATAGCACGTTTCAAACTATTAACCCTGCCACCGGTGAAGTCCTGGCTGAAGTGCAGGTATGTTCAAAAAATGATATTGATCGTGCGGTTGAATCTGCACAGCAAGGACAGAAAGGCTGGGCAGAAATGACGGCGATTCAACGTTCGCGTATCTTGAACAAGGCAGTCGCCATTTTACGTGAACGCAATGATGAACTGGCAAAGATAGAAAGTCTGGACAGTGGCAAAGCCTTTAGCGAAACATCAACCGTGGATATCGCCACGGGCGCCGATGTCCTCGAATATTATGCTGGGATTCTACCGGTTCTTGAAGGCCAGCAAATCCCGCTGAGAAGTAGCTCCTTTGTCTATACCCGTCGTGAACCTTTGGGTGTCGTCGCTGGAATTGGCGCATGGAATTATCCGATTCAAATTGCTTTATGGAAGTCCGCACCAGCACTGGCTGCAGGCAATGCCATGATTTTCAAAGCCAGTGAAGTTACGCCTTTAACTGCGCTGAAACTGGCAGAAATTTATACTGAAGCTGGTGTACCGCATGGTGTATTTAATGTGGTTACCGGCAGTGGTGAAATTGGTGGTTATCTGACTTCGCATCCTGAAATTGCCAAAGTATCGTTTACTGGTGGCGTTTCCACCGGCAAAAAAGTTATGGCGCAAGCAGCAAATTCTAGTCTAAAAGAAGTCACGATGGAGCTGGGTGGGAAATCTCCGCTGATTATCTGTGAAGATGCCGATCTGGATTTGGCAGCCGACATTGCCATGATGGCTAACTTTTATAGTTCCGGTCAGGTGTGTACCAACGGTACTCGCGTATTTGTGCCTTTGGCATTAAAAGCAGAATTTGAAGAGAAAGTTCTGCAGCGTATTCCTTATATCCGTATGGGTGATCCTTTGGATTATGAAACTAATTTCGGTCCGGTTTCCAGCTTCACTCATATGGAAAAAGTACTGGGCTATATTGAGCAGGGTAAGAAAGAAGGTGCGCGTTTACTGTGTGGCGGTGGCCGTGCTGAAGAGGAACAATTTGCCCAAGGGGCTTATGTCCTGCCAACCGTATTTACCGACTGCCGTGATGACATGACAATTGTACGTGAAGAAATCTTCGGTCCTGTCATGAGCATCCTCAGTTATGACACCGAGCAAGAAGCCATTCGTCGTGCCAATGATACTGATTATGGTCTGGCCGCAGGTGTCGTCACACCAGACTTAGCCCGTGCACACCGAATTATTCATCAGGTCGAAGCCGGTATCTGCTGGATCAATACCTGGGGTGAATCACCTGCAGAAATGCCTGTCGGTGGTTATAAACATTCGGGTGTTGGTCGTGAAAATGGTCTAGTCACTTTGCAGCAATACACCCAGACCAAATCGGTTCAGGTCGAACTCAGTCCTTTCCAGTCTGTATTTAGCGCATAAGGAGGACTTGATGAATTACGACTATATTATTATCGGTGCGGGTTCTGCGGGTAATGTTCTGGCCGCACGATTAACGGAAGATCCTGACACCAAAGTATTGTTACTTGAAGCCGGTGGCCCGGACTATCGTTTGGATTTTAGAACCCAGATGCCGGCTGCTTTGGCTTATCCGTTGCAAGGGCGTCGTTATAACTGGGCTTATCTGACCGATCCTGAACCCTATATGAATAATCGCCGTATGGAATGCGGTCGTGGTAAAGGTCTGGGCGGATCTTCACTGATTAATGGCATGTGCTATATCCGTGGTAATGCTATGGATCTGGAACAGTGGGCCAGCTTCAAGGGCCTGGAACACTGGAACTATGCGCAGTGTCTGCCGTATTATAAAAAAGCTGAAACTCGTGATATTGGCGGTAATGACTACCATGGCGATTCAGGCCCGGTTTCAGTTGCAACACCTAAGAATGGTAATAATGAGCTGTTCCATGCCATGGTCGAAGCTGGAGTACAAGCGGGTTATCCGCGTACCGATGATCTGAATGGCTACCAGCAGGAAGGCTTCGGGCCGATGGATCGTACCGTGACACCGCAAGGTCGCCGATCTAGTACGGCACGTGGTTACCTGGATATGGCCAAAGGTCGGGATAATCTCGCCATTATTACCCATGCCATGACCAACCGGATTTTATTTAATCGCAATCAAGCAATCGGTGTGGAATATTTTGAAGGTCAAAATACCTTGCAGCCGATTCAGGTCTTTGCGGATCGTGAAGTCCTGTTATGTGGCGGTGCAATTGCATCTCCTCAAATTCTGCAACGTTCTGGTGTAGGTCCGGCTGAGTTATTAAAAAGTCTGGATATTCCCGTGGTACAAGATCTGCCCGGTGTGGGTGAAAACCTGCAAGATCATCTGGAAATGTACTTACAATATAAGTGCAAAAAACCGGTCAGCTTATATCCAGCATTGAAATGGTATAACCAGCCGATGATTGGTGCTGAATGGCTGTTTTTAGGCCAAGGAATTGGCGCCAGCAATCAGTTTGAAGCAGGGGGCTTCATCCGTTCTTCAGATGAATTTGACTGGCCAAATATCCAGTATCACTTCCTGCCAGTTGCGATTAACTATAATGGGACCAATGCCATTCATGAGCACGGTTTTCAAGCCCATGTGGGTTCCATGCGCTCGCCATCCCGAGGTCGAGTTCGCTTAAAATCCAAAGATCCATTTGAGCATCCAAGTATTCTATTTAACTACATGAGTGCCGAACAGGATTGGCGTGAATTCCGTGATGCCATCCGTATTACCCGGGAAATTATGCATCAGCCAGCGCTTGATCCTTATCGCGGTGAAGAAATTAGTCCAGGTAAACATCTTCAGAGCGACGCAGAACTGAATGAATTCGTGCGCAATCATGCAGAAACTGCTTACCATCCATCCTGTAGCTGCAAAATGGGAGAAGATAATATGGCGGTCGTTGATGGTTACGGCCGTGTGCATGAAATGCAGGGTCTACGTGTCATCGATGCATCTATCATGCCGCTCATTATTACCGGCAACCTGAATGCCACCACTATTATGATTGCCGAAAAGCTAGCTGATCATATTCGTGGCAAAACACCATTAGCACCTTCTGATGCACCTTTTTATCGAGCAGCACATGCCTGATCTTAAATTCTCGGCATTACAAAGATTTAAAGAAAAGTCATTGTCATGGGCTATTGCAGTTTCAACAAAAAATCGCAATGCCAAAACTTATTTTGAAGAAAACGAATTAATAATTTTATGAAGATTTTAAAACAGGCTGTAGTTTTAGGGTGTACGGCTGCTTGTAGCCTGTCCATTTTCGCATATGAGCCTGAATCCAAGCAGATCACGACCAGTGGTAATTTAAGTGTTGTTTCCAAATATGTGTCTCGTGGCTTGACCAATGCACCTGAAGATGATGATCTGGCGATTCAGGCTGGATTGAATGTGGCTTATGGCAATTTCTATGTAGGATATTGGGGCTCAACGCTGGGCTATTCTTATGCTGAAGCCCAAGGCCGGAAAGAGCACAGTTCAGATAAATTCGAACATGACTTTCTGCTCGGATATACGCATAGCAGCCAGAATTATGATTTCGACCTGTGGAATGCAACCTACTATTATCCAGGCGGGAAAAATACCACAGGTAATGAGCTAGGTTTGAATGTCAGTCGGGCGTTAAATGAAAAAACCACAGTTTCAGGCAGTGTTTCAACCTATCTCTATGACGTAGCTTATGCAAATCAGGGCGATACCTTTTATACCCTAAATGTAAGTCATCAACTGAATGAACGCTTGACTGCCAATGCAACGGCTGCAGGAAGTTATTTCCGTGATGAAGGCAAATATGAAGGTGGTGAGCTGGGAGATACCGAAAAGAATCATGCTTTCCGTTATGCCTCTGCCGGGCTAAGTTATGTACTGTTACCTAAGTTGAGCCTATCCGGGGAATACATTTTCGGCGGCTATGACCGCTATGCGGATAAGCAGCGTGATCTGGCTGTCTTTGGCTTGTCTTATGATTTCTAGTCAATGGGCTTTCAACCCGGATTAAAGTCACCAATCATTTAGAAAATTACGCTAAAGGGATTATCTGACAATTTAATTCCCATTGTTCACAGGACAAAGTTTAGTAATTTTCTAAAATGAATCTATAATGGCAGCCATTCAGACCTCATTGCGCCGTAGGACAAAGTACCTTCGTGCTCAGTGCAGGTCATTTTCATTTGTTAAGTCAATTTCTCCTCCGTGATTCGGCTTATTTATTAATATTTGGATTGTTTATGTGTGCGTTGACACATAAGAACTTTAGGTGCCAACATGGAAATTAAAGTCAATTATCTTGACAACCTTCGCCAAGAGGCGAAGTTTGATGACTTTACTGTCATCGCTGACCAACCGATTCGCTACAAAGGCGACGGTTCTGCGCCAGGCCCATTTGATTATTTTCTGGCATCTTCAGCCTTATGTGCGGCTTACTTCGTCAAGGTATATTGCCTGGCACGTGATATTCCAACAGACAATATTCGCCTGTCTCAAAACAATATTGTCGATCCTGAAAACCGCTACAAACAGATCTTTAAAATTCAGGTTGAGCTTCCAGCCGATATTTCTGAAAAAGACCGTCAAGGGATCCTGCGTTCGATCGACCGCTGTACCGTGAAAAAGGTGATTCAAACTGGTCCTGAATTTGTCATTGAGGAAGTCGAAAGCATTGATGCCGATGCCCAAGCTTTATTGATGCCAAATCTGGCATCTGAAAAGAGCACCATGATTCCAGGTAAGGATCTGCCACTAGAAGAAACTATTGCTAATATGTCTTCAATTCTGGCAGGCCTTGGCATGAAGATTGAGATTGCATCTTGGCGTAATATCGTACCGAATGTCTGGTCGCTGCATATTCGTGATGCACAGTCACCAATGTGCTTTACCAATGGTAAAGGTTCTACCAAGGAAAGCGCACTGGCATCTGCACTGGGTGAATTCATTGAGCGTCTGAACTGCAACTTCTTCTATAACGACCAGTTCTGGGGTGAAGATATTGCCAATGCAGAATTTGTGCATTATCCAGATGAAAAATGGTTCCAGCCAGGTCCAAATGGCGAATTACCAGTTGAAGTGCTCGATGACTACACTCGTGAAATCTATGACCCTGAAGATGAGTTATTAGGTACGCATTTATATGATACCAACTCGGGGAACAAAGCTCGTGGCATTTGCTCACTGCCATTTGTACGTCATTCCGACGGCGAAACTGTGTATTTCCCATCGAATCTGATAGAAAACTTATACCTGAGTAATGGTATGAGTGCCGGTAATACGCTGGCAGAAGCACAGGTTCAATGTTTGTCAGAAATCTTTGAACGCGCGGTTAAACGTGAAATTCTGGAAGGTGAACTGACACTTCCGGATGTACCTGAACATGTTCTCGCGAAATATCCGAAGATTGTGGAAGGCATTAAAGGTCTGGAAGAGCAAGGATTCCCGGTACTGGTCAAAGATGCCTCACTAGGTGGTCAATTCCCAGTCATGTGTGTCACCCTGATGAACCCACGTACTGGTGGTGTTTTTGCTTCATTTGGTGCCCATCCAAACTTCGAAGTAGCATTGGAACGCAGTCTAACTGAATTGTTGCAAGGTCGTAGTTTCGAAGGTCTGAATGACTTGCCTAAACCAACTTTCAGTTCAAATGCGGTGACTGAGCCAAATAACTTCGTAGAGCACTTTATCGATTCAAGCGGTGTGGTGTCTTGGCGTTTCTTTAGCAGCAAAGCGGATTATGAATTCGTGGAGTGGGACTTCACCAATGAAGGCCAAAATTCCAATGCTGAAGAAGCTGAAGCCCTGTTCAATATCCTGCATGACATGGATAAAGAAGTGTATATGGCGGTTTATACGCACCTTGGTGCGACGGCGTGCCGTATTCTGGTACCGGGCTATTCAGAAATTTATCTGGTTGAAGATCTGGTTTGGGACAATACCAATAAAGCCCTGCAATACCGTGAAGACATTCTGAATATTCACCGTCTGAGCGATGAACAGTTAGAAGCTTTAGTGGAACGTCTGGAAGAAGCAGATGAAGATGACTACACGGAAATCCGCACCCTGATTGGTATTGAGTTTGATGAAAATACTGTCTGGGGTCAGCTGACTATTCTTGAGCTGAAATTGCTGATCTATCTGGCATTGGAGCAATTTGAAGAAGCCAAGGATCTGGTAGAACAGTTCCTGCAATACAACACCAATACTGTTGAACGTGGCTTGTTCTATCAATGCATGGACGTAGTCCTAGAAGTATTGCTCGATAACGAAATGGAACTGAAAGACTTTGAACCGAACTTCCGTCGTATGTTTAGTGATGAACGTATGGATGCAGTGATCGGTTCAGTGGAAGGTGATATCCGTTTCTATGGCTTGACTGAAACCAATATGCAACTAAAAGGTCTGGATCGTCATTTACGTCTGATTGATAGCTACAAGAAACTGCATACAGCACGTGCCAAGTTTGTTGCTCAGCAATAATCCTAGATGAATCAAAAAACCGCCTCAAGTTAGGCGGTTTTTTTATCGTTCTCAATTCTTAAGATTTACAATTCAGACAAATTCCTGACAAAAAGCTACAGTATTTCTCGCCAATACTGGGCATAAAATAATTCATAAAACAGTGACTTACATCATGAATAGTTAAATACCCAATTTGCTATTCATTTTTAATAATTCAATGAAAGCAACATAATGATATTTAATGAGGAAGATGAATGTATCTCAAACAGCTGATCGAACAATTAAAAATAGAATTTGATCCTACAGCAGCAGATCTTGAGCAGCAGATTGATTATGTTTTACATCAGCTGATTCAGCACAGCTTTGAGGTTCCATATCCGGGTGAAGGGCAGACCTTAAAACGCTGGCAAATCCTGAGTCGGGTTGCGGAAATAGACCTGAGCCTGGCCAAACTATATGAATCACATCTGGATGTACTGGCGATCCTGCATGAACTGCATGCAGATCCTGAACAGATTGTCGGATTGACGGCTATCTGGGCAGCAGAGGGAAGTTCAGAGCCTTTTCAACTGGAACATGGCCTGCTTTCTGGGATTAAACCTTGGTGTTCAGCTGCTGGTCAGGTGCAGCAGGCTTTATTGACCTATCGTGATGAAGAAGAACGTTCCCAACTACTGCTGGTCGATATGACCCAAGACGGAATTCATATTAATACCAGTGCCTGGTACGCCGTTGGGATGCAATATACACGAACAGCTGAAGTCAACTTTAATCAGGTCAAAGTCAAAACCATCAGCAAGCCGAATTATTATCTGGAACGTCATGGGTTCTGGCATGGTGCTGCTGGCGTCGCTGCCTGCTGGTTTGGGGCAACGCTCAAGCTGGCGCGTTTTCTAAAACATGCCATCCATCATAAATCCAATCCTTTTAAGGAAATGTATCTGGGTGAGGTCAGCAGCAAGCTGTATGCGACTCGTGCATTATTTCATGAAACTGCGAAACTGATTGATGCGGACCCTAAGCATAATCATGAACTGATGATCCGAGCTTTACGCGCTCAGGTCGAAGATACAGCATTGGCTGTACTGGAACTTTGTGGAAAAGCCTTGGGCGCAGCACCTTATTGTCAGCAGGCAGATTTTGCCCGTTGTGCTGCCGATCTGCCGGTATTTATCCGTCAAAGTCATGCTGCATTTGATTTGCAACGTATCGGTCAACTAACCATGGAGGATGAACAGGCATGGGCACTTTGAATCATCCGATTGTTGAAGACCGTATTATTCAGGGAGAAGGCACAGCACTGGAAACATGGCAACAAAGTCAGCGCCTTGATCATTTAAAAGTCCTTGCATTAAATGAAGTATTTCCTCTCAGTAGCCGCATTTGCATTGTTGCGCCACATCCGGATGATGAAATACTCGGCTGTGGTGGGCTAATCCAGCAGCTAGACGCAGCGGGCTATGAAATTGTTCTATTTGCAGTCACCAATGGCACGGCCAGCCATCCTGATTCCACCCTATATACACCGGACCAGCTGGATCATATCCGACCACAGGAAACGGCAAATGCTTTAGGTATTCTTGACCTAAAACAGACGATAAAACGAATTGCTTTAAATATTCAGGATGGTGAAGTTGCTCAACAACATGACCAATTGGCGGATGCTTTAAAACCGTATTTGCAAGCAAAAGATATTCTTGTGACGACCTTTGAACATGATGGGCATCCAGATCATGAAATTACCGGGCAGGTAAGCAGACAAATTGCAGCAGAACTTTCTTTAAAATGCTTACAGGTTTTGATCTGGACCTGGCATTGGGCCAGTCCTGAAGATACGCGTATCCCTTGGAATAAAGCGCTGAAACTGGAACTAAGCCCCGAACAATTAAAACTCAAATCAGAAGCCATGCAATGCTTTGAAAGCCAGCTTGAACCTGATCCAAGCACAGGTAAAGCTGCAATTGTATCAAGCAGTGCGTTAGAACGCTTATTACAGCCATGGGAGGTCTATATTGATGACGAAAGCCATCTATAACCATGACTATTTTGACGAGCTATATCGCGTGAATAATGGCGATCCCTGGCAATATGAACAGCGCTGGTATGAGAAGCGTAAACGCGACATAACCTTGGCAATATTGCCTTATTCAAAATTTAAAAATGGTATTGAGATTGGCTGTAGCAATGGGGTGCTCAGCGCGGAGCTTGCTGAACGATGTGAATATTTAATGTGTATGGATGCCAATCCAACCGCAGTACAGCTAGCGAATCAAAGACTGGTCCATGATCATGTTGAAGTGGTGCAGGGGATTGTGCCACTGGATCTGCCAACCCAGCAGTTTGATCTGATCGTTGCCAGTGAAATGCTGTACTACCTTGAAGAAAATATCTTGCTGCAATTGATTGAATGGATGAATACCCATCTCAGTCCACAAGGCTGTATCGTGGCTTGCCACTGGCGACATGCCATTGAAGGCTTCAGCCTGAATGGTGAACGTGTCCATCAGATCTTAAAACAGCGACTACCTTATTATCACTACGCACAATTACAGGATGCTGACTTCTTTCTGGATGTCTGGACACATGACACAAATTCAGTCGCCGCACAGGAAGGACTATTATGAAAAAAATTGGTGTCGTGATTCCGGCCTGTAACGAAGAAGAAGAAATCGCACATTGTCTGCAAGCGCTAGAACTGGCACGCCAAAAGTTTTATCAGGACATGCCACAAAGTCAGACTATAGAGATTCAGGTCTTGGTGGTGATGGATAGCTGCACCGATGCTACAGCAGAAAAGGTCAACACTTATAATGTTTTAACTATAAGTTGTGACTATCGTTGTGTAGGAAAAACCCGTGATCTCGGCATTCAGCATTTGATTGAACAAGGCTGTGATTGGATTTGCTGTACCGATGCCGATTCCAGAGTTCATCCGGACTGGTTTAAAAACATGCTGTTACATCAGCCGACACATGTGATTTGTGGGGTGGTTGAAATTGCCCAATGGGAGCATTTAAGCATAGATACTCGACAAGATTATCTACGTCATTATCAGGATCGAATGGGACATCGGCATATTCATGGCGCCAATCTCTGCTTTCGGGCATCGAGTTATAAGGTTCTTGGGGGATTTAAGCCTATGCCATGTCATGAGGATGTGGATCTGGTCAAACGCGCAGAAAAAATGGGATTACATATTACCTGGTCGAATCAGTTAAGAGTAATGACTAGCAGTCGACTGATTTCACGAGTTTGTGAAGGATTTTCACAGTTTCTATGGAGCATAGAACGGCAAAATCAGGATAACAAATCATCTACAAAATACCTGCGAAAAATTATTTGAAAATTTTTGAAACTATATTTTTTAACGAATCATAGGCTTAACAATTTGGCCGATTTTTTTGATAAAAACCTATTCCATTTAAAATAAAACTGCTTATAATTCATCCAAATCAAGCCCTGTGTTCTAATACATTTCACGTATAAGTTCATGGGGTTTTTCTATGGATCAACGGTTAGGGATGCCGCACCGAATTTTATACTGGGTCTTACTATGTACGCTCCGTTATTACCTGCTTCTCTTCGTGCGCTTCCACGTAGTCATTGGCAACGTATTGCCACTGCATTATGTTTTTTCGCTCTAGGTTTTAGTACTGCTGCCTGGGCACCGTTGATTCCATTGGTGCAACAGCGCCTGAATTTAAGCCATTCAGATTTTGGTGTGTTATTGCTTGCTGCAGGTGTAGGTTCAATGATCGCGATGCCATTGGCAGGGCGTTTGGCGCATCGTTACGGCTGTCGTTCTGTCATTGCGGCTGTGCTGGCTGCATTTATTGTGATTCTACCTGCATTAGCCTTTAGCCCGACTAAACTACTATTAGCAGCTGCTTTATTCTGCTTCGGTTCTAGCGCTGGCGCATTGGGTGTATCAGTTAACCTGCAGGCAATTAAACTGGAAAGCCAGCAACGTAAAAGCATGATGTCATTATTCCACGGCGTATGTAGCCTAGGCGGTTTGGCAGGTGTTTTAGGTATGACCAGCATGCTGGCATTGGGTTTAGCTATGCCTTTCAGTGTATTGGCAATCAGTCTAAGCATTTTACTGATCATGGTACTTGCTGTGCCATTCTGTCTAAGAGCAGATGCTACGACTGAGGCAACAGAAGCTGAAAACTCAACTCAGAAAGCTGTTCACAAACCTCGTCCAACATTTGCAATTCTTTGCATGGGCTTGATCTGTTTTATCGCTTTCCTGTCGGAAGGTGCAGCAATGGACTGGAGTGGTATTTACCTGAATACTCAATTTAAAGTTCAAGCATCTCAAGCTGGTCTAGCATATAGTTGCTTTGCAGCGTTGATGGTTGCAGGACGTTTAAGCGGCCACCTGATCATTCGTTTCTTTGGTGAAAAAAATACTATTCTGTACAGTGCAACTTTGGCAGGCTTAGGTCTTCTAACTGTGGTGATTGCACCAGTTTGGTATGTGGCTTTGATTGGTTATGCGATCTTGGGTCTGGGTAGCGCTAACATTGTTCCATTGATGTTTTCACGTGCAGGGCGTCAAACTGAATTACCAAAACATGTTGCTTTATCTTACGTATCTGTATTTGCTTACACCGGTTCTTTGCTTGGGCCAGCATTAGTGGGCTTCGGTAGTGAGATGATGGGGTTGAGCCATGTGTTCTTTATTATTGCAGTTGGTCTGATCGGCATCACTGTACTCAACCAAATGGCTTCCGCTCCAGCAACTGTGGCAGAAGCAGAAAAAACACAAACACCAGCTTAAAGCTGGTGTTTTGCATTTAGATCAAAGCAATTTAATGCTGTAAATATAGGTCGTGAGATGCTGACTTGCTCAGTGGCTGGTAAATATACTGACTAGTAACATGTTTAAGATCTTTTAAGAAACAATCTCGCCAATGCACAATGTCATAATTCGTTAAACCTTTATACAGCGCTTGGTAACGTGCAATACGTTCAGACTTCGGCATTTTTACTGCTAGTTTTAAGGCTTTGATCATGCTGTTGTTGTCATGTGGATCGACTATTAAAGCTTCTCGCATCTGTTCAGCAGCGCCGGCATATTTAGACAGAATCAAAATACCCGGATTTTCTGGATCCTGAGCAGCAATATATTCTTTTGCCACCAGGTTCATGCCGTCACGTACTGAATTGACCCAGCAGATTTCGGATTTACGGTATAGGCGCATTAAGGCATGATGACCTAAAGCTTCATAATGACAGTCAAAGACAGGCTGATCCGTATTTGGGAAATCATGATTCAGCTGATCCACACCTTGCTTTAAATCCCGATATAGATTGGCATAAGTCGGTACTTCCAGTCGGCACGGACAAGCAATCTGGAACTGGCGTATCTTTGACAGCATTTCAGGGCTTTCCTGGAAACACTGACGCATTGCGTCCACCTTCTGTAATAAGCCTTTGCTATAGTCAATTCGGTCTACTGAAATGATATGTTTAACATCAGGCGTTGAACTAAAATCAAATGGCAGTTCTGTTTCAGTCAGTTGTCCAGCACGACGCTGAATAGCGGTTGGATGCACACTGATTGGATAAGCTTTAATTTCCACCTGGCGATGACCATTACGCAGCGTATTAGGAGAATGAGCACTCAAGGAAAGGGTCGTCTTCAGAAATTCATAACAGTTTCTCTGATCCTGCTGCGTTTGCATACCCAACAGGTCATACTGAGCCAAATGTGCTGCAAGATGCTGACTACAAGCTAAATCATGCCATTTCTCTGTAGTAGGAAATGGAATATGAAGGAAGAAACCGATGCGATTACGCATGCCCAATTGACGGCAGTAATGTGCAACACTCAAGAAATGATAATCATGAATCCATATCATGTCACCTGGTTGAATAATTTTCTGTAACTGGCGGGCAAACTTGAAATTGACATTCTGATAAATCCGGTAATCCTGATCTGAGTAATCAATATATTGATTTTGATCATGCATCAGGGGCCACAGTGCGCCATTGGCGAAACCACAGTAAAAACCCTGATATTCAGCTTCGGAGAAGCTACAGGTATGATATTCAATCTGCTGATCTTTCAGGACGTCAAAGGAATTTTGCCTATGCGCCGTCTTTTTGCCATTCCATCCCATCCAGATGCCGCCTATACCATTGAGGGCATCTTCCAGAGCAACCGCAAGACCACCTGCCTGAGTAGCATTGGGGTTCGGTAGTGTTACACGGTTGGATAATACAATGAGTCGGGACACGTTTTTTCTCCTTTCATTTCTTGTTTTAACGCTTGTAGTGATGTTAAAAATTCATGTAAGAAAAAACCGACATCTGCCACGTCGTCTAAACGAGCTTTGGCTGCGCTTTCTCCTGGGCCAACTTTGATTGACATACCTCCATAGTCATTAATGATGTGAAAACCAGCTTCATCTGTTAAATCATCCCCAATGAAAATGGGGTAAAACTGTTCAGCTTCGAGATCTTCTAAAATATGCTGGATTGCCGCACCTTTATTGCAACCGCGGGGAACCAGTTCATAAACACATTTGCCGCTTTTCAATTCAAAACTTGAAAATTGTTTCAGATAACCGTCAATAATGGCTTTCGCTTGAGCCTCACATTCAGGATGTTCACGAAAATGCAGTGCAACAGAATAGGTTTTGGTTTCTACACGGATCGGCTGCCATTGATCTTGCTGATCAAGCACGCTGGACTTGAGTTGTTCGAGTTCTTTGTTATTGATATAGACAAGTTTCTGACGTATACCGTCTTGCTGAAGCAGCTCTATGCCATGCGATCCGACAATATTCCAGCGATAAGGCTGAATCAGTTTTTGTGCTTGCTCAATAGAACGGCCAGTGACCAAATATAGGGGTAAAAATTGCTGGATTTGTGCAATATTATTTAGGGTAGAAGAAGGGATAAAACTCTGTTCAGGATCTGGATGAAATTCTGAAAGTGTGCCGTCAATATCTAAAAATAAAATACAGGGTAAGGAATTATACTTGGTCCTCCGATCCAGCTTTTTCGCTATCTCGGTATAAATATTATCTAGAACAGTATTTGTAGTTTTCATTGTTAGGGTGTAATAAATTACAGTCTCTTGATGCATTGATTATTTTTATAACATGCATACATATGCGATCCGCTTATTCCCATAATGAATAATACATTTCACCTATCTACTGTAACGTTGCAATATCTTGTAAAAATCTCTTGAAAATCACATTTATATAAAATCCTCTCTCAGACTTAATTTTTAATAATTGATCAAGATATGAATAAGCAGGGTTTTGTATAAGAATCTTTATAATAGACAAGGAGCGTTGTCAGTTTTTAATCGCAGTGTTAAGAAGTGATGCTAAAGGGATAAATAAAGCAAAGGAGATCACCTCTTTAAAATTAGAATGAATAAAAATGAAGAATATAAGAAAAACGCATAGCTCATTGATCGAGGAATGCATCATTAAAATAATCAGGATATAAATAATGAATCTTCTGAATAAACTTTATGCTGCTATAGCAGCAACGGTCACTGTGGTCGCAGTGACCGTGGGGGTGGTCAATAAAATCACCACACCCACCCAACAGGTCAGTGCGGATTTGAAATATCTGGAACTGCAGTCTTTTACCGACACTACAGCCACTACTCAACCGACTATTACATTAAAAAATACCAAATTAGGCACACGCCAGTTTGAGAGCCAGATTCAACGACAATTACTTACCAATGCAGATGCTAAATGGAGTAATTACACACGTAAGTATGATTATCCCAATATGGTGACCTTACCGGTACAGTGGATCAAGATGCGTGATGGCACCAAAATCGCAATTCGTGTCACGCTACCTGCGGATGAACATAAACAACCTGTTTATAGTAAGCGCCATCCCGTAATTTTAATTCAAACTGCATATAATACAGGCCTGGCAGGCCAGATTGCGGATATGGCAGGAGGGCCGAATCCTGAGTTTGTACGCCGTGGTTATGCCACAGTGGTTGCCGATGTGCGTGGTACCGGTTCTTCAGAAGGGGTATGGCAGGCATTTGACAGTACTGAACAGCAGGACAGTTATGAAATTATTGACTGGGCCAGCAAACAGTCCTGGTCAGATGGCAATATTGGTCTCTATGGTGTTTCATATCTAGGCATCACCAGTCTGCTTGGTGCATCTACCCAGCATCCAGCAGTAAAAGCAGCCTTCCCAATGGTGCCAATTGGTGATGGTTACCGTGATATTTTATTCAATGGCGGACAGCTCAATACCAACTTTATCCCATTGTGGATGAGTCTGGTCGGCCTACTCGGCGCATTACCAGTGGATGCGATTCAAAACGATCCGGTGAATGGTATTACTTTGGGGCTGGATAAAATCCAGAACTTGCTGTTTGAATTTCAGTTGCCATTAACTTTCCAGGCATTACAAGGTACGGACACTTCATTTGACAGCGATTTCTGGTTACAGCGTTCACCTTTAGAATATGCACCAAAAATCAAAGTGCCCACCTTTGTCGTGGGTGGTACCCGAGACCTGTTCCAGCGCAGTGAACCTCTATGGCTGGAAGCTTTAAAAGACCAGACAACGGCGAAAATCCTAATCGGGCCTTGGAACCATATTCAGGCTGCTTTAGGTTCTTCTGAACCAAGTCATGGTGTACCTGCAATGAATAATATTGCCTTGCAATGGTTTGACCAGTATGTCAAAGGTGAAAAGAATGGGGCTGAGCAACTGCCAAATGTAACGCAATGGGTATATGGTCATGAAAAGTTTGTCATTTCAACAGACTGGCCACATACCGCCATTCAGCCGGATCGTTTGTACTTGAATACCCTAGGTAAATTGGTTGCAAACAAGTCAAGCTCCAGTATCGGTGAAAACTTCCTTTTAGAAGCACCCACTTTCGGGATTTGTTCGAATACAGTTGAGACAGTGACCATCGGTGTTGCTGCAATATTACCATTCCCATGCCTGCAAAATAATAATATGTCCAATATTCCTGCAGCTGTATTCAATACTGAAACCTTGCAGAGTGATTATTATTTAAATGGACCCATTCAGGCTGATCTTTGGGTTTCTTCGAGTTCAGCAGATATGGGCCTAGTGGTTCGTGTAGCAGCTGTCGATCCGAAGACAGGCAATGCAAAAGCCCTGAGTACTGGCATTCTGACTGCTTCTTTACGTAAGGTGGATGAAACGCGTTCTCGGTATATCAACGGCGTCATGATGCAGCCGTGGCATAGCTTCAAGAAAACAGATGTTCAACCCCTTGAGAAGAACAAACCAGTGCTGATGAATATTGAAATTGCCCCGGTTGCTGCATTAATTCCAAAAGGTCACCAGCTGCAGATTTCTGTGGTGGCGAGTGATATCTGGAAAGGCGTTGCACCATTACCGACCTTGGCTGCAAGTTTAAATGGTTCAATTTCGATTTATTCGAACTCCAAGTATCCATCCAGCGTGGTATTGCCAAAAGTGCCAACACAATATCTGAATCCTTAACTTCTTGAAAGATAAAAAGCCCCAGCGTCAGTTCTGGGGCTTTGTTTTGGAAATAAGTTTAAATCAAGCTGCAAATAACGGACTAAAACCATGCTTACGCAATAATTTCCTGTACATGCTGGAACTACGGTCGGCGGGGAAATGTGCTTCCAACGATAAGTCGAGAGGCAAATACTCTGGCTTTTGATTTTCGACAATCATACGGTCTTCTTCAAAGATTTTTAAGTTAAAGTCATACGCATCTTCAACCGGTAGATCTTTGTCATAATTCCGACAGATAGGAGCAAACAGGCGAGTGGTACTTGCAGTCATCGGTGAAGCCGCATTCATAATCACCTGTTTGGCATCTTCTGGGAAATGAATGGTGAGTGTTGCCGTAAATGGCACACTGATTTCAAAATGTCGTAGCCATTTAAAATTTTCTGCACCCCGTTGATCTAGCCCAATCGGGTAACGTCCAACAGTACTGACATAATCTGCTGCAAAACCGTAATCCGTTTCATAGGTTTTATAATCAGGTACTTCAGCATTATCTGGATCACCAAAAGTATCTGGATGGACCCAGGCAAAATGTGCGACATCAATAAAACCTTCCAGCTGACGACCCGCAAAGCATTTAATGTCCACGATTGGGCAGACCAGTTGCTGATAATCAGGATCTTCCCAATAAGGCATATACGGAATATTCGGTTCCGCATTTTTATCCGCCAGTAGAGAACACCAGATCAAGCCATATTTTTCTACTGAGGCATAGGTTTTTAGATGGAATCGATCAGAGATCTTGTGGTCAGGATGGGCGGGAATACGGTTGCATTTTCCTTCGGCACCGAAGCGCAAACCATGATAAGGACAGACCACACCTTGGCCGTCATTTTTGCCCAGACTCAGCGCCACCCCACGATGCGGACAGGCATCTTTGGCAACAATCACTTCATCGCCCATTTTATAAATCACTAAGGGCATATCCAAAAGCATAGTGCCCATCGGCTGCTCTGTGACTTCACGTGCCAGTGCGACTGGATACCAGTATTTTGCCAGCAAGTGCCAGTCATGTTCAGAAAATGTCATATGAACTGGCAAGTCTGGGTTATGGGTGAGGATCGTTTTGCTATTCATCATGGCCTCAAATTAGTCTGCTTTTAATGACTATAGAACAAGGACCCATTCACTGAAATTAGAGAAATCTGGACAATGTATTAAGAAAATTAGAACAGCTAAACGGCATGCCCAGTCACAAGCGTGTTTTCGCTTAAACCTGAGATTTAGGTGATCTAAGCCATCATTTATCCCGCCAATTCCTGATAGAGTTGATTTTTAAGTTGTTCCATCTGCTCAATAATGTGTTTAATCATGAGTTGTGATGCACGGGAAATCTGGCGTTTCGGTGCCACGCAAAGTGCGATAGTCAAAGGACGTACACCTTTTTCGGTAATGGGTTTGAAAATCAGTTCATCACGCTGTAGCTCGGGATAGACATCCAGATAACTTAAGATGCCAATCCCAGTATTGGCCTTAATCATACTGTTCATCAAACGAATATCATTCGATTCTGTTTTTCGTGCAGGTATAAATTTGTGGTGTTTATAAATTGCCTGTACATAGTCATGCACAATCAGCGGTTCTGAGGGAATAAAGTGGTTGTCATTGAGCGTATCCGAAAAATAAATCTTTTCAGCATATGCCAGTGGATGTTGTTTGGACATCACAAAACCCAATGGCAATTCAAGGAAATGTAATACCTCAAGCTGATGATGGGCTTTTGGATTCATAATGAGTCCAAAATCCAGTTCGGCATCCATGATTTTTCGGGCAACCACTTCACTGTCAGCCACCCGAATATTGAAATTGATCCAGGGATACTGTTCATACATATGCTGCAGCGACTGCATGACAAAACCCTCACTCAAAGCAGCAATCAGCCCGAATTCGATACTGCCACGCTTTAGCCCCTGAATTTCATCAAAGCGGATACAGGTCTGCTGGAATTCCTTTTGCCATTTCAGAATATCAGCATACAGCATCTCACCCGCCAAAGTCAGTTTCAGCCCATTCGGCAAGCGCTCGAACAGATCAATGCCCAGTTCTTCTTCAGCCAGGGCAATTTGACGATGTACTGCGGATACCGAGATAAACAGCTGATCCGCGGCCTTACGCAAACTGCCGCTTTTCGCTACCGCAATAAAGTATTCGGAAAAACGTGAGAAAGGAGTATTCAACAATTTGCTCAAGCCAGATCTACCTGTATTTAAAATTCACTCAATCGCTTTATGCGAGTTTTATGCCAAAGCAGTAAGATGAAGCTCAATAAAATCAGGTGTTTCAGCCATACGTTCTAATTTTTAGAATGATTTATACCAAACATTCTAATAGACGAAATATCAAAAAAACCAGTAATTTCAATCCTAAATAAGTGGGACGTTAACTCAACTCGGTCACGTTCCAAGGCATTAAAACGATTCAGAATTTTGCAGAAAAAGGTTTGATATGAACGCTATTCCAATGATCAATGTATTTAGCAAACCATGCTACAGCCAGTTTGACGATCAGGATTGGGAGATTCTGGCGCATCATTGGTATCCGGTTGCACGTATTCAGGACGTCACCGAAAAGCCGCAGCAAGTCACTTTGCTGGACGTCAAACTGGCAATCTATAAAACTGAAAGTGGTGCGATTCATCTGGTCCGTGATATCTGTCCGCACCGCGGGGTCCCACTGAGTAAGGGATGGGTTTCTGGAGAAAGCATCGTCTGTCCATATCATGGCCTCGAATATAATGAGCGCGGGAAGTGCGTCAAAATTCCGGCACAACCTGAACTGACCAAAATTTCTGACCGTTTTTCACTGACCAAATTCCCAGTGGTAGAAAAATACGGTCTGGTGTGGACCAGCCTGTTTAGTCGTGATGAAAGCACAGCGAATTTCCCCGTACTGGAAACTTGGGATACAACAGAGCATCAATCCATCCTGCCGCCGTTTGTAGATATTGCTGGTTCCAGCGGTCGTCAATTAGAAGGCTTTATCGATGTCGCACATTTTGCTTTTGTGCATCACAATGCCTTTGCCGATCGAGACAATCCGGTGGTGCCAAAATACAGTACCGAACGTACACCGTATGGCCTGCATACCGAATATGTCAGCAATGTCAGCAACTATCCGCATGGCTTGCAACATCTGGCACCAGAAGGCTTTTTATGGAAACGTGTGTTTGATGTCTATCCGCCATTTTCAGCGACTTTAACTGTACATTTTCCAAATGACGGCATCTTAAAAATTCTGAATGCTTGCTGTCCGGTGTCACATAACAAAACCCGACTGTTTGTACCACTGACCCGTAATTTTGATACCACGGGTGATTTACAGGCGGTTTACGATTTCAATGCGCAAATCTTTGCTGAAGATCAGGAAATGGTAGAAAGCCAAAAACCGGAAGAACTTCCGCTGGATATTTCTATGGAAGCACATTTTGAAGCTGACCGTTCATCGACGACTTATCGACGTATATTAGCCGAAATGGGATTAAGTAAACGCTATGTTGTTTAATGTAAGCGAGTGAGTTCAATTTAATATAGGCTGCATTTAAATAATATGATTTTAAGTGCAGTTTATGTTTTTAATATGATTTTATTTAAAATAAATTTTGGAATGATTAAATGAGTCGTCCGAATCAGGAACAGATATTAAATTTTTTGAAACTCTCCAATGAGGTTGGACGTCGTGCGACCGAGCTAGGGCATCATCCTTTTGGAGCTGTACTGGTCGCGCCAGATCATGAAACGGTACTGTTGACCCAGTGCAATATCGATACGGTCAATCATGCCGAATCAACTTTAGCCCGTATAGCAGCGACCAATTATCCCGCGGATTATTTATGGCAATGTACGCTATATACCGCTGTAGAACCTTGCTGCATGTGTGCTGGAACCATTTATTGGGCCAATATTGGCCGTGTGGTGTATGGCATGTTGGAAGAACGACTGCTGGAATATACCGGCAATCATCAGGAAAACCCGACCATGAGTGTCAGCTCAGAATATGTGTTTAGTCATGGACAAAAGGATATTGATCTGATTGGTCCAGTACCTGAGATTGAAGCGGAAATCATCAACTTACAGCAGCAGTTCTGGCAAAATCGATAAATATTTATCTAAACTAAAATCCCATTTTTATAATGGGATTTTTTATTTTATAGCGTAATAATTTTAAATATAAACGCCCAATTTAATTGCATCAAATATTAAAAATTGCACTTATTTAAAACATATTTATTTAATATTAAAAAGCAATCTATGTTTATAAATTTAAAAATACGAAATCTGAGCTTTTATTTAAAAGGAATAAATTAAATCCATGGTTTCTTAAACAAGTTGGAATAGTTATTGCTAATTATAAATAGAACCGACTGAACTCATCTGAGCCAAGTTTTAATGAATGTGCATGTGCACACGTACAAAAAGAGCGGAAAAAAAATGAAAGATAAAAAGACCTTTAAAACTGGATTCAAAACACTCATGGGGATGTTGCTTGCAGGTGGTCTGATGGCAACATCAATGACTCATGCACAGGATAAAGCCGCGTTTGTATATATTGGTCCAACAAGTGACCATGGCTGGACCTATTCACATGATCAGGGTCGAATCAAAACTGAGAAAGCGCTGGCAGGCAAGTATAAAACTTCTTATATCGAGAATGTCCCTGAAACTGCCGATGCAGAGCGTGTGATCCGTAACCTTGCGCAGCAGGGCAATAAAGTCATTTTTGCGACTTCATTCGGCTATATGAATGCCATGGAGAAAGTGTCCAAGCAATTCCCGAATACAGTTTTTATGCATGCGACAGGTTATAAGCAAAGTAAAAACCTAGGCGTCTATGACGTACGTACCTATGAGGGTGCCTATATGCTGGGTGTGGTTGCAGGCCAGAAAACCAAAAACAATACACTCGGCGTTGTAGCATCATTCCCAATTCCAGAAGTGGTGCGTAACATCAATGCCTATACCTTGGGTGCACAAAGCGTGAATCCAAAAGTAAAAACCAAAGTGATCTGGGTCAATTCTTGGTTTAACCCAGGCAAAGAGCGTGATGCGGCTTTAGCACTCATTGCACAAGGTGCAGATGTGCTCATGCAAAATACTGACTCTCCAGCTGTAGTACAAGCTGCTGAGCAGAAAGGTGTTTACGCTTTTGGCTGGGATTCAGATATGAGCAAGTTTGGTCCTAAAGCGCATCTGGCGGCTTCGGTACTACATTGGGAAAAAATCTATACACCAGTAATGACGCAAGTCAGCAATAAAACCTGGAAACCAAGTGCACTCTGGTATGGCGTAAAACAAAAAGCGGTTGATATTGAAAACTTTGGTCCAATGGTTACTGCGGATGAGAAGAAAAAAGCTTTAGCTGCACGTGATGCGCTTCTAAAAGGCACTATCCATCCATTTAGCGGTCCACTCTACAAGCAAGATGGTTCATTGGTGATTGCTAAAGGTAAGCTGGATGATGCGACATTAGGCAAAATGAACTACTACGTGAAAGGTGTAGAAGGCGCATTACCAAAATAATGACAACAATAAGCGGCACTTTGATCTAAAAACAGGTTTGGAGACTCATCTGACACCTTACCTCAAGTGAGATGAGTCATCCAGCCACATAAAACAGGGCACTGACAATGAACCAAACACAAAATCTGTCTGCGCATTCGCCCAAGCTGAATACAGTTTCAAATCGAGAAGTTCCACGTCTGGAACTGATTAATATCTGCAAAAGCTATAATTCTCTTAAGGCCAATGACCAGATTCATTTAACTGTTTATCCAGGACAGATTCACGCCATTTTAGGTGAAAACGGTGCAGGCAAAAGTACCCTGATGAAAATCATCTATGGCGCGGTCAAAGCAGATCAGGGCCAAATAATCTGGAATGGTAAAGAAGTTAAAATTGACAGTCCCTCGATGGCGAGAAAACTCGGGATCGGCATGGTCTATCAGCATTTCTCCCTGTTTGAGACACTGACTGTCGTTGAAAATATTTTATTGGGACTCGATGAAAAAATAGATCGATCTGAACTCAGTAAAAAGATTATTGATGTTTCTGAACAATACGGTTTACCTGTCGATCCACGACGAGAAGTGCATTCCTTATCTGTGGGTGAACGCCAGCGTGTCGAAATCATTCGTTGCCTGTTACAGCATCCTAAGCTGATTATTCTGGATGAACCCACTTCTGTGCTAACACCACAGGCCGTACGACAATTATTTAAAACCTTACGACTGCTGTCATCTCAAGGCGTATCCATTCTCTATATCAGCCATAAGCTGCATGAAATCAAAGAACTCTGTGATGAAGCAACCATTTTGCGTAATGGATGCGTGACTGGCAATGTCGATCCACGAGAAAAATCCATCAGTGAACTGGCACGGCTGATGATTGGTCGGGATTTACCAACCTATGTACGCGCAGAATATCAAGGTACGCCTGAAACCTGCTTCGAAGTGAAAAACCTCAGCTTTCAATCCGATGATCCTTTTAGCGTTTCTTTAAAAAATATCAATCTCAGCGTGCAAGCTGGGGAAATTATGGGCATTGCCGGTATTTCAGGAAATGGTCAGGCTGAACTGCTGTCTTTGCTTTCAGGTGAAGCACTGACCAAAAACGGCATGCTGTATCTGGAACAGCAGGACATTACTGCACTGAGTGCTGGTCAACGCCGCGATGTTGGACTGGGCTTTGTTCCAGAAGAACGTTTAGGTCGTGGTGCCGTACCGAATATGACCCTGTCACAAAATGCGCTACTAACGGCCTATCGCCAAAAATTTACCCAATGGGGGCTGATTAAATTTCAGAATATTCAGTCTTTCGCAGAAAAAATTATCGAAAAATTTGGCGTGAAAGCCAGTGGTGCATCAGCAGAAGCCCGCTCTTTATCAGGCGGTAATCTACAGAAATTTATTGTCGGCCGTGAAATTCTACAAAACCCGAAATTTCTGATCGTGGCTCAGCCTACCTGGGGTGTGGACGTCGGTGCTTCCATGTTTATCCGCCAGACACTCATTGACCTATCCCGTCAGGGGGTCGGTATTTTGGTAATTTCTGAAGAACTGGAAGAGCTGTTTGAGATGAGCGATCGCATTTGTGTACTTGCCAATGGGGAATTATCCGATCCTGTACCGACTCATGAAACCAATGCGGAAAGCATCGGTTTACTCATGTCGGGTATCCAGCAGCATGCAACACCCTCTGCAACAACAGAAGAGGAACGTATTCATGCTTAAAACCGTATTCAAACAATTAATACCTTTGGGAGGATGAGCACATGCATTTACTCGAACCGCGTGAACATCCATCACAATTGATGAAATGGTTATCACCAGTTATTGCCTTGGCGGCTATGCTGGTCGTTGGCAGTATTTTATTTTTAATGCTGGGGATTAGCCCCGCAAAAGCCATGTATGTGTTTTTTATTGAACCGCTGATGACCTCTTATGGCTGGAGTGAACTGGCAGTTAAAGCTGGACCATTAATTCTGATCGCACTGGGCTTAGCCGTTGGCTTCCGTGCCAAATTATTCAATATCGGAGCTGAAGGTCAGCTGATCATGGGTGCCATTTTTGGTGGTGGGATCGCACTATTATTTCATGAGCAAACAGGCTGGTGGATTCTCCCGCTGATGATTGTTATGGGTGCCATTGGCGGTGCTGTATGGGGTGCAATTCCTGCTTTATTAAAGACTCATTTTAATGCTGAAGAAACGCTAACCACCTTGATGATGAATTATGTGGCGCTGTTTGTATTGCTGTATCTGGTCAATGGGCCATGGCGCGATGCTGAAGGCATGAATTTCCCGCAAACCGTGATGTTTAGTGATGGTGCGCTGTTGTCAATGATTCTGGAAGGGACACGCGTCAATGCTTCGATTTTTATTACGATTGTGGCTGTGATTCTATTTTGGGTGTTTATGCGTAAAAGCCTGACAGCATTCAAACTGGAAGTCAGCGGGCAGGCACCTTTAGCCGCTAAATATGCAGGCTTTTCATCTTCCAAAGCGATTTGGCTCAGTTTGGTTATTTCCGGAATGATGGCAGGCATTGCCGGGATTTGTGAAGTGGCAGGTCCGATTGGACAGCTCAATCCAAACCTGTCACCAGGTTATGGTTATGCCGCGATTATTGTAGCTTATCTCGGACGTTTAAACCCAATTGGGATCGTACTTTCTGGTTCCTTCATGGCGCTCATCTACCTAGGTGGGGAAATGGCACAAATGCAATTACAACTCCCAGTTGCGATTACCGGAATTTTCCAAGGTTTATTACTGTTTTTCCTGTTGGCATCTGATGCCTTGATTGAAAACCGCTACCGCTTTGCCAAAAAACGTGTGATCCCTGCAGTTGAAACTGCCTCGACTCATGCTTAATAGAATAAGAGGAAGAAAAAAATGGCTATAGAAATCACTGCAATACTTGCAGGAACAATCGCCGCAGCAACGCCTCTGATCTTTGCAGGCTTAGGGGAGTTGGTATCACAACGGACTGGTGTGATTAATTTAGGTGTGGAAGGCATGATGCTGGTCGGCGCGATTGCTGGTTTTGCTTTCGCTGCCCAATATGAGGCCAGTGTGTTTAGCGCTTTATTGATCGGTGGACTGGCGGGGATGCTCATGGCATTGCTGTTTGCTTTTTTCACTTTATCCCTGAGCACTAATCAGTCCGCATGCGGTTTAGCTTTAACTATTTTTGGTCTCGGTATTTCTGCTTTCTTGGGACAAAACTATGTCAGCATGGCTTTACCAGGGTTAAGCAACTGGAATATTCCTGTATTAGCCGATATTCCATTCATTGGTCCAATCTTGTTCCAACAAAACTATGTGGTTTATCTGTCGATACTGGCATTTTTCGCGATCTGGTTTGTGCTGACTAAAACCCGTTTAGGTCTGCTCTTAAAGGCAGTCGGAGAGTCGCCTGAAAGTGCCCATGCCATGGGATATAACGTGCTCGCAATCCGCTACGGCGCTGTACTATTTGGCGGACTCATGGCAGGGATTGGTGGTGCCTTCTTATCGACGGTTTATACCCCGATGTGGATTGAAAATATGGTCGCAGGTCGTGGCTGGATCGCAATTGCTTTAGTAGTTTTTGCTGTGTGGAAGCCAACCCGACTTATGCTGGGTGCTTATCTGTTTGGTGGGGTGACGATTCTACAATTTCATGCACAAGCACTTGGGATTAAAGTCCCCAATGAATTCTTAGCAGCGCTGCCGTATCTGGCAACTATTGTGGTTCTGGTGGTGATTTCCCGCGACAAGAAACTTTTAAAGATGAATTTGCCAGCGTCATTAGGCAAAACTTTCGTGCCTTAAAGCGCATTAATGAAAAGATGATGTAGAGCAAAATGAAAATATTAGCAGCAGCCTATGTGCTGACCATGAATCATCAAAATGAATGTATCAAAAATGGGGCAGTGTTGCTTGATGGAGACAAAATCAAAGCCGTTGGCACCAAAGCTGAACTGACCCAGCAATATCCCAATGTGATGGTACATGATTATCCTAAAGCCTTGCTCATGCCTGGCTTGATCAATACGCACTGTCATTCTGGGCTCTTAAGGGGTACTGCGGAAGGACTGCCTGTCTGGGACTGGTTGCAGCAGTTTATTGATCCTATGCATCGTGTTCTGCTACCCGGAGATGCCAAGGCTGCATCCTATCTCTGTTATGCAGAAGCATTACTCTCCGGTACCACAACCATCGTAGATATGTGGCGTTATATGGATGGCAGTGCTGAGGCGGTAAAAGACTTAGGAATTCGTGCTGTTCTGGTGCCTTATGTAGCTGAGCATCCAGACCATGACTATTTTGAAACCCTAAAAAGCAATGAGGCATTGATTAATCGCTGGCATCAACAAAATCATGGGCAAATTCAGGTTTGGGTCGGTTTAGAACATTTATTTTATGCAGAACCGCATGCGCTAAAACGGATTCAAAGCTTATGTCAGGATTATCAGACGGGTTTTCATACTCACAGTAATGAGAGTCAGTTTGATGTTCAGGAAAACTTACGCCGTCATGGGGCACGTCCCATCCAAACCCTGGAACACCTAGGTTTGTTAGATTTACCGCAAACCCTCCTTGCACATTGTGTCTGGGCAGATTCGACTGAAATTCAAATTATGAAACAACACAATGTCGGCGTTGCCCATAATCCAATTTCCAATATGAAACTGGCTTCGGGTGCAGCGCCTGTGCTGGAGATGCTCAAACAGGGAATTGCAGTAGGCTTGGGTACAGATGGTGAAAAGGAAAATAATAATCTGGATATGTTTGAAGAAATGAAAACGGCGTCCTTATTGGCGAAATTCTCTACTTTAGATGCCGCAGCGTTGGATTCATTATCTATTTGTCAGATGGCGACGCGCACTGGTGCAAAAGCCTTAGGTATGCAGAATCAGATTGGCAGTCTTGAATTAGGTAAATTAGCAGACATCATTGCTGTGAATATAGCGACACCACGTATGACCCCATTGGTCGATGAAGGTCGACTCTTCAATTTATATACCAATCTGGTGCATGCGGTTCAGGGACAGGATGTGGTGATGACCATGGTCGGCGGTAAAATTGTGGTTGAAGATGGAAAATTGCTGAATGCAGATTTGCAAAGCTTAATTGATGAAGTGAATCGAGTGACGCCTTTACTCTTTGAACGTCGTGACACATGGATGGCGCAAAAAGGAAAAGCCGTCAATGAGTTAAATCGGAATACTGTTGAGGAAACTGAATAAATAGATTAAAAATAAAATTCGCTATGTTGTAGTAAATATAAAGAAAAACTAAGACGATTGGACTTATCATTGATGAATAAGTCCAATTTCAATAACCAAAGATTCAGATCTCATGACAGCGCTTTGTAGAACTATTCAAGGAACAGATTACACCGCCATTTATGTGGTCGGGGACCTGCACGGTTGCTATAACTTACTCATGCAAGAGTTAGAAAAAGTCTGCTTTAATTTTGAGACCGACTTACTGATTTGCACCGGTGATCTGGTGGATCGTGGCCGTGAAAACCTGGAATGTGTATCACTGTTGGATCAACCCTGGTTTTGCAGCGTTCGCGGCAATCATGAGGAAATGTGCATCAAAGGTCGCGATGATGTCTGGATGCAGGAGATGCATGCTCGTAATGGCGGCGAGTGGTTTTATCTCTTGCCAATAGAAAAACAGGATCAATTAAGCGATATTTTCTTGGCACTTCCCTTAGTGATTGAAGTCCAGCTAGAAGATAAAAAGATTGGCATTCTGCACGCTGATATTGATATCCATGAATGGAACCGGTTTAAGAAAAAAATTGACAAAGGTGAGCGGAAACTTCCGGGTTTAACTTCAGCCTATGCCAATGCTTTATGGGGCAGAGGGCGCATCAGGAATCATTCTTATCGCTATAGAACAGTCAAAAACATTGATGAAATTTATTTAGGGCATACTATTGTGAATAGACATACCCAGATTGATAACTGCCACTATATTGATGTCGGTTCTTCTTATACGCAGAGGCTGTGTATCGTCAAAATTAAATAAGTTTAAGCACGATAAGAAAGAAAGTTTTCATTCGAAATATAAAGCCATCTCATTCGATGGCTTTATCACATGCTGATTAATAGGTTTTATAAGGCAGGAATTTGCCAGACAATACCACATTGACTCGGTCACCATTCGGATTTTCCTCACGCTGAATGTCCATGCTGAAGTCAATCGCACTCATAATGCCGTCACCAAATTCTTCATGAATCAGCTCCTTAATGGTGGAGCCATATACATTCACCACTTCATACCAGCGGTAAATCAGAGGATCTGTAGGAACGCTGGTTGGTAAAGAGCCTTTATAAGGCACAATTTGCAGCCATGCGACAGCTTCATCACTCAGGTCAAAAATCTGACCAATTTTCTCTGCCTGTTCTTTATTAAATGCCATTTGCCCAAGACATGCAGCCGTTACCCATTCTTTAGAAAGACCAATTTCCTTGGCGACATCTGCCCATTTAATTGACTTTAAAACTTTCGCTGAAATGATCATGTCAGTTACTTGTTGACGATGGGTAATCATAAAAAATCTCCAGAATATTTTTAAAATAGATTTATGTGAAATTTCAACAATGCAGTTCTCATGCCAACAATAGCTTTGGCATGAGGGTTAAATAAAAAATAAAGAATTGAATGATTTTTATATTATTTGTGGCACAGCTTTTGCTTCATTAACCACAAACGTGGCAATGGCGCCATAACACAAATTACCTGTTCTAATATTTAAGGCAACGACGCCTAAGGTTTAAAGGACCTTAGGCGTCGTTTTGTTTAAAGAACGGGTTCAGATTTAGAAATAATGAGGACGACCATATGGCATATCTTGCTCCTGCAGAATTTGCAAAAAAAGTAGTAGATGCTGGTGAAGCCAAGCTTCATATGGCAACGCGTGATGTTTTGATCCGTGCATTTATGGCGGGCGCGATTTTGGCCTTGGCAGCAGTATTTGCCATCACTATCGCCGTTCAAACCGGGTCACCATTAATTGGTGCATTACTGTTCCCAGTCGGCTTCTGTATGTTGTATCTATTGGGCTATGACTTACTAACAGGGGTATTTGTACTAACACCACTGGCTTGGTTAGATAAACGACCTGGTGTCACATGGGCGCGTATTCTAAAGAATTGGGGTTTAGTATTTGCGGGTAACTTCACCGGTTGTTTAGTGGTAGCAGTACTGATGGCCGTGGTTTATACCATGGGTTTTGCAGCAGATCCGAATCCAGTCGGTGAAAAAATTGCCCATATTGGTGAAGATCGTACACTAGGTTATGCAGCTTATGGGTTGTCAGGCTGGATGACCATTTTTATCCGTGGCATGTTGTGTAACTGGATGGTGTCATTGGGCGTGATTGGCGCCATGATGTCGACTACAGTGAGCGGTAAATTTATCGCGATGTGGATGCCAGTAATGCTGTTCTTTGCGATGGGCTTTGAACACTCTGTCGTGAATATGTTCCTGTTCCCATTCGCCATGATGATGGGTGGTGACTTCTCGATTGCTGACTACTTCTTATGGAATGAACTTCCTGTCGCTTTGGGTAACTTAGTGGGCGGTTTATCTTTAACTGGTCTAGCGCTCTATACGACTCATGTTCGTACTGGTGCAAAAAAAGAATTTTAATCATTCACCATTTTTAAAGGGATCAATTTGATCCCTTTTTGAGTTTTTAGCATGAAAAAAATATTAAAAGTCAGTATTGGGCAATATTCTACTGCCGGGATTAAAGAGCAGAACCAGGATTTCTATGGCATATATCTGCCTGAAGGCCATGTGCTGAAGCAAAAAGGCATTGCTTGCGTCATGGCTGATGGGATTGGTAGCAGTAATGTCAGTCATATTGCCGCAGAAACCGCTGTCGGCGGTTTTTTATCTGACTATTATTCTACTTCGGATGCCTGGAGCATGCAGACTTCCGCAGAACGGGTAATCCGCGCAACTAACTCATGGTTGTATGCGCAGACCCAGCAAAGTCAGGGACGTTTTGATAAAGACCGGGGCTATGTATGCACCTTATCTGCACTGATTTTAAAACAGCAACAAGCTCATATTTTTCATGTGGGGGACAGCCGGATCTACCGAATCCGTAATGGAGAAATTGAATTACTCACCCACGACCATCGGGTCTGGTTATCTTCAAGAGAGCATTATCTTAGCCGTGCTTTAGGTGCCGATTATCGGATAGAGATCGATTACCAGAGCATTGAACTAAAAGAAAAAGATATCTTTTTACTCATGACTGATGGGGTTTATGAATTTGTCACAGATCAGCAATTATTAGATCTAACTTTAGCAGATGAAGATTTAAATCATCTTGCCAAAACTTTAGTTGAACAGGCCTTAAAACAGGGCAGTGATGATAACTTAAGTCTTCAGGTGCTCCATGTAGAGCAATTACCTGAACTAGATCAGTTTTATATTCAGCAGGATTATGTATTTCCACAACAGCTCAGCAAAGGTGAAGTTTTTGAAGACTATGTGATTGATAAAATATTGCACCAAAATCATCGCAGCTGCCTGTATTTGGCACATGATTGCCAGCAGCAGCCATTGGTCATAAAAACTTTGGGGGTTGATTTACAGCAAGATGAAAATGCCGTAGAGCAGTTTCAACTCGAAGATTGGGTATCTAAACGTCTAAAACATGAAAATCTGATGCAGTGTTACGGACATAACACAGAGAAAAAATATTTATTCCAATGCTATGAATATTTACAGGGAGAAACCCTGGATCGCTGGCTGCATCGCCAGAAAAAACCTTTACAACTCGAAGACATTTTACCCATTCTGCAACAAACGGCTTTGGCTTTAAATGCAATGCATCGACTGGAGATGCTGCACCAAGATGTTCGTCCAGAAAATATCATGGTCTTAAACAATGAAAACAGCATTAAAATTAAGTTGATTGATTATGGTTCAACGGCGGTACGTGGCCTGGCAGAAGTTAATCCACAGCATGCCAATCGTCCCTTAGGCACATTAGCCTTTATGGCACCGGAGTATTTTATTGATGCTGCACCTTCAGTTCGCTCTGATCAGTTTTCTCTGGCAGTGATGAGTTATTATTTGCTTACTCGACAATTACCGTATGGTACCGATCTGGTGCGTTGCCAAAGCTTAAGCCAACAGAAAAAAGTTCAATATCATTCTATTCAGAAATATCGGCCTGATTTACCCATATGGTTAGATAAAATCTTAGGCCAAGCGCTGAGTATTGAACCGACACATCGTTTTGAGGCATTGTCTGAACTCATTCATAATCTGGCGCATCCTTCCAAACAGTTATTGAAGACTAAACCAGCAGCCATCATCGAACGTGATCCTTTACGTTTTTGGCAAATAAGTTGCGCCGTATTAGGGCTATTATTTCTTTTGAGTATTGCTTGGCCATTTATTTAAGTAGATAAGATAAAACCCTACTAAAAGTTAAAAGTAAATAGCTATGTTTTATGCCAAATAGACTATTAGATTGAATGTCAAAATTACCGCAATCAATCAACAACCAGAAAAAACAAGAACAGTATGTTCGTTGCTTAAATGAGCTTTTATGATAAGGCAATAATGACAAGAAAGCAGGGAACCAAGATGTCTGCTCAAATTTTACGGTCTATCGTGAGTACTGTAATGATATTGGTATTCACTGGATGCATGTCATCTTCTAAGTCTCTGATTATAGACAGTTATGGTCCTCAACCTCATCTGCCTGAACCCAAATCAAGCCTGTTTCCTGTCGTCAATATCGCACCTGCCAAAGGCTGGCCCGTAAATACAATGCCTACACCGGCTGCAGGTTTAAAAGTACAAGCATTTGCCAAAGATCTTCAGCATCCGCGTTGGCTTTATGTCCTGCCGAATGGAGATGTATTAGTGGCTGAAACCGATGCACCGCCTAAGCCTGAGGATAGCAAGGGAATTAAAGGTAAAATTATGAAACTGGTGATGCAAAGGGCGGGATCATCTTATCCAAGTGCCAACCGTATCAGCCTGCTACGAGACAGCAATCATGACGGTGTCGCGGATCAAAAAACCATATTTCTGCAAAATTTAAATTCTCCCTTTGGTATGACACTTGTAGGGAATACGCTGTATGTGGCTAATACTGATGCTTTAGTGAGCTTTCCTTATCAATCAGGTATGACCCAAATTAAATCAAGTGGTCGTAAAGTATTGGATTTACCCGCTGGTCCTTTAAATCATCACTGGACTAAAAACGTAATTGCCAATCCTCATGGTACTAAACTTTATATTACAGTCGGTTCAAACAGTAATGTGGCAGAAAATGGACTGGATCAGGAAAAAGGACGAGCGCTGATCATGGAATATGATATTGCCAGTTTTCAAGCTCGGCCATTTGCGACTGGCTTACGCAATCCGAATGGAATGGATTGGCAACCTCAAAGTGCAGCGTTATGGACCGTCGTCAATGAACGAGATGAAATCGGCAATGATCTGGTACCTGATTATATGACCTCTGTAAAAGACGGCGCTTTTTATGGCTGGCCATATAGTTATTATGGACAACATGTCGATTCACGGGTAAAACCGCAAAATCCTGAGCTGGTTGCACGTGCGATAAAACCGGATTATGCATTGGGCAACCATACGGCATCACTGGGTTTGGCCTTTTATAAGGCTGCATTAATACCTCAATATCGCGGTGGTGCACTGATTGGCCAGCATGGTTCCTGGAACAGAAAACCCCATAGTGGCTATAAAGTGGTTTTTATCCCGTTTAGAAATGGGCAACCTTCTGGTCAGCCACAAGATGTGCTGACTGGTTTTTTAAGCAAGAATGGAGAGGCATTTGGAAGACCCGTTGGTGTAACTGTGGATTTATTAGGCGCAATATTGGTCGCTGATGATGTAGGGAATGTGATTTGGCGCGTATCACCGAGTGAAAGCACTCATTGATAATCAAAAAAAGGGCTAAAGATACTCGTCTGCAGATTTTGAGAAATAAATATAATGATGGAAAGGGGATGGAAAGGGTTTGAATTTGAAAAATAATGAGTAAAATAAAAGCCTTATAGTCTCTCCCAAAACTATAAGGCTTAGCGGCTGTAGTCTCTTCTTTTATCACTTACCATCCGAGTAAGTTCGCTGTCTTTCGACTTTATTATCGTTATTATGCGGTTATTATCAGCTTTCCTTGCTGACTCTTTATGTGAAAGATAATGTCAAAAATATTGATATTAGGAAATAGGGTAATTGCTCTAATCTGTGTAAGTAATATCTTACAAAAAATAACACTTTTAAACAAAAGTAAACATTAAATGAAAGTTCTTGTAAAAAAGCTCTGTTTCAAGCCATATTTCGGTTAGCATGTTGGTGATTTTTATTAATTTATCCTAAACTAAATTCAAAACTTTTAAGATACAATTTCTTGATCAAACAATCAGAATTGCTATCTTATATACGGAATCACTTAACAAATTAATAGCAGTCTATACTCATTGTTTTCAACCGGTGCTCGATGCACACACGGTAAAACCTGTTGTGTTGGATGATCAACAGCCAGTCGCCAGAGGTGTCCTAGACCTAAATTTACAGGATGTGCATCTGGTTTAGGCTGATAATGCAGATCAAAGAAATATTCTGCGAGAAAGGCTTCGAAATCAGCTTCAGGTCCATCATGTAATTGTTTGAGTTGTGCTCTAATTTCTGGAATCAAAACTTTTTGCTCAACCTGGTCATTGGGCAAAATGTCACTTGCAGCCCCATGATAGGTACATAAAAATGTATCCGTTTCGATGGGCGAACGGTCCACATGATAGGAATAGACATCGGTTGAAATGAAGTCGAGCTCATCATCCCGTTCATAGCATTTCAGCAAATTCAAAGAAGGAGAAGCGCCGTAGTCAGTTAATAACTGCATATCTTTTAAAATAATTTCTCTGGCTAGATGACCATTTTCAGAAAGCTGAAGTGCCAAAAGATCCTCAATAGACACTTCGGTCATGTTTTCTTTTAACTCTAATTTAGCGACAATTTCTTTAAAATCACCCAGCAAATTTCTAGACCAACAAATGGCGTTCATCTCACCTTGAAAATTTGTATGAACAAGTTCAAAAAAATTTGAAACTACGCCAATTTGATTATTGCCAGCAAATGTATTCGCCATCTGAGAATGAAGTCACTTTTAAACCGTGCCCAATAATACACTTAGATGTTGAGAAGGGAAGAATGATGCACGACATAAATTAGAAACTTAATCTTCCTATTTGCTTCTAGAGAACCTTCATATATTGAGCATTGTCAGCAGATTTGGTATTTCCGGCACTGTATCGCAAGATGAATAATCATATACAAAATTTTAAATTAGAAACAGAATAATCATTTTAAAATTAAGTAAATACGCGCAGTATAATTTTGAGACAGATCGTCCAGTGTATTTCTAAGCAAGGAATGCCTCATGAGTGAATCACATCAGCACGACCATAGTCATTTTGAAGTATCAGAAAAAAATGCAAAAAAACTATATCTGGCACTGGGGTTAACAACAACGTTTTTAATTATTGAAGTGATTGCAGCAGTCATTACCCAGAGCCTGGCGTTACTTTCAGATGCTGCACATATGCTGACAGATACAGCGGCATTGGCTATTGCCCTGGCTGCAATAAAAATTGGGCAAAAACCTGCAGATGACAAACGCACTTTTGGTTATCAACGCTTTGAAATCCTGGCAGCATTATTTAATGCCGTCATGCTATTTGCGGTCGCGATCTATATTCTGTTTGAAGCCTATCAACGATTTCAGCATCCCCCTGAGATCCAGAGTATTGGCATGCTGATCGTGGCAATATGTGGTTTGGCAATTAACCTGATTTCAATGAGTATTTTAGCCTCAGGAAGTAAAGAAAGCCTGAATGTCAAAGGTGCTTATCTTGAGGTATTGAGTGATGCCATAGGATCTGTCGGTGTCATTATTGGCGCCATTCTGATTTATTACACCGACTGGATGTGGATTGATACGGTGATTGCAGTATTGATTGGATTCTGGGTGCTGCCAAGAACCTGGATTTTGTTAAAGCAAAGTACCAATATTTTACTAGAAGGCGTACCAAAAGAGATTGATATTGAAAAATTAAGAAATGATTTACTCAGTCTGGAAGGTGTACAAGATATTCATGAGTTAAAAGTTTGGGCGATCACATCGAAAAAGATTATTTTAACGGTACATTTGATTGCACCCCATGCAGATCCAAAAAGATTACATGATGAGGCTTTTCACATGCTGCAGGATAAACATCATATTCATGAAATCACATTACAGATTGAAGATGAACATTGGCATGATCACCACCATCAGCATTAGGCGTATTAATCATTAAAAGCATTAAGCAAGCCACTCGAGAGAAACCCCTTAAAGTGAATTTTACTCAGCTTTAACTGAATTTATATCGTTTTACTCATGTTTTGATTCACGCTTAAATACAGCCATACAGAAATTTAGTCTTTATGTTAAAAATTTAGGGTTGTGAATCTCCATGAGTAATAAATTTGCATGTTCAATAAAACGTATTCGTTTTGATGAGAACTACGAGCCAGCAAACAATACACGCTTAACCACTAACTTTGCCAATTTGGCGCGTGGCGAAAGTCGTCAAGAAAACCTTCGTCGTACTCTAACGATGATCAATAATCGCTTTAATAGCTTGGCGACTGTCGATAACCCTAAAGGTGATCGCTATTCACTTGAGATCGATATCATCTCTGCTGAAATTGATATTGAAGGGAATGGTCAAACCTTCCCATTTATTGAGACCCTCAAAAGCACCATTATCGATCATAAAACGGGGGAACGTATTGAAGGTATGATCGGTAATAGCTTTTCTTCCTACGTACGTGATTATGACTTTAGTGTGGTGCTTCCTGCATTGGGCTGTAAGTTTAATGAAATGCCTGAAGACTTTGGTGACTTGCATGGCAAGCTGTATTTGCATTTGGTGAACTCTAATGTGTTTAAAGCAGAATTTAAAAAGCAGCCAGTAATTTGTCTGAGTATTTCAACCACTAAAACTTATTACCAAACTGCAAATGTACATCCGATCTTAGGTGTGGAATACACCAATGATGATTACTCTCGTACAGATGCATATTTCGCCAAAATGGGTTTAAGTGTACGTTACTTCAAACCTCAAGGTGCTAACGCACCACTGGCATTCTACTGTGCAGGTGACTTGCTACGTGACTACACCGATTTTGAACTGATCAGTGCCATTAGTACTATGGAAAGCTTCCAACGCATCTATCGTCCTGAAATCTATAACACGAATTCACCTGCAGGTGTTGTGTACCAACCCAGCTTGAGCTATGGCGATTATTCATTGACGCGTGTTGTCTATGACCGTGTTGAACGTGGTGAATTGGCTGTGAAACAAGGGAAATGGACAGAAGAAAACTTTATCAAGCCATATAAAAACATTCTTGATGAATGGGCTACAAATTTTAAAGTAGAAAAAGCTCAGCCAGACCAAGCTGCTTAATACACCAGATTAATTAAAGATTTACGAAATTAAAGAAAGAAGATTAGATATGGCACTTTTACTCCCGACATCGACAGCAGGCAGCTTACCGAAACCCTCTTGGTTAGCAGAACCTGAAAAATTGTGGTCAGCATGGAAACTTGAAGGCGAAGAACTGCTTGAGGCGAAACGTGATGCATTGAAATTGTCTTTACACGAACAAGTATGTGCAGGCATTGATATTGTGAGCGATGGTGAACAAACTCGTCAGCACTTTGTAACCACCTTTATTGAGCATCTTGAAGGAGTGGATTTTAACAAGCGTGAAACCGTGCGAATCCGAAACCGTTACGATGCCAGCGTGCCATCTGTGGTTGGTGAAGTGTCGCGTAAAAAAGCAGTCTTTGTCGATGATGCCAAATTCTTACGTAGCCAAACCAATCGACCGATCAAATGGGCATTACCTGGTCCAATGACTATGATTGATACACTGTACGATGGTTATTACAAGAGCCGTGAAAAACTGGCGTGGGAATTTGCCAAGATCCTGAATCAGGAAGCGTTGGAACTCGAAGCGGCAGGGGTTGATATCATCCAGTTCGATGAACCTGCATTCAATGTGTTCTTTGATGAAGTAAATGATTGGGGCGTGGCAACTTTAGAACGTGCACTTGAAGGTCTGAAATGTGAAACAGCCGTGCATATTTGCTACGGTTATGGCATTAAAGCCAACACAGACTGGAAAAAGACCTTGGGTTCAGAATGGCGCCAGTACGAAGAAGTTTTCCCGAAACTGCAAAAATCCAAGATTGATATCGTGTCCTTAGAATGCCAAAACTCACGTGTGCCGATGGATCTGATCGAGCTGATTCGTGGCAAGAAAGTGATGGTCGGCGCCATTGATGTCGCAACTAATCAAATCGAAACAGCTGACGAAGTGGCCGATACATTGCGTAAAGCACTGCAATTTGTTGATGCAGATAAACTCTATCCTTCCACCAACTGTGGTATGACACCTTTATCCCGCAATGTTGCACGTGGCAAGCTTGAGGCCTTAAGTGCAGGTGCTGCCATTGTTCGTCAAGAGCTGAGTGCTTGACACAAAGTGGGGCTAAAGCAAAGTAACGCGAATGATTCATGCTTCATTCGCCCACACTTGAATCCAAGCACGTCCTATATACATTTGAGATCAAAGAGATGATTGAAGCAACAGATTTTAGAAATGCAATGTCTTTATTGACGACTGCCGTGAATGTTATTACCACACACAGTACAGCAGGGATGCATGGCTTTACTGCATCAGCGGTATGTAGTGTCACCGATACACCGCCGACATTGCTGGTCTGCATGAATCAATCCTCTCGTTCTCATGCACATTTTATTGAAAATAAAGTGCTATCCGTGAATGTACTCAGTACACAGCACGAACAGCTCTCCAATGCTTTTGCTTCAAGCAAATTCAGTTCGAAAGAGCGCTTTAAACTAGGTAATTGGACTACACTTGAAACAGGTTCACCTGTATTAGAAGATGCTCTAGCGAGTTTTGACTGTCAGATAGAAGAGATTCAAAACGTCGGCACACACAGTATTTTTTTATGTCGTGTTGTAGCGATTAAACAAAGTCAGCAAGAGGAAAGCTTAGTTTACTTTAATCGCGCCTATCATCAGGTTGGTGCGTTAGAGACAGTTTAATGAGAGCAAGCGAGCTGTATGGTAGATTTAAGTGAATTTAATTCACTTTGATGAAATAAAAATGAAATTTTCACATCTTTCATGCTCAATCTTGTATTCTCGTAAGACAGGTATTGCTTCTCCTAATAGTTTGGAACCTTCATGATTGAACTACGACACTTAAAGACACTTAGTGCAATCCGTGAACATGGCTCTTTAGTCGCGGCAGCAAGTGATTTATGTTTAACGCCGTCTGCAATATCACATCAACTGCGTGAGTTGGATCAGTGGTTTGGTGTGGAAGTGGTGAATCGTAAGACACGTCCGATTAGTTTTTCCAATGTAGGATTACGCTTATTGAAGTTGGCAGATGAAATCTTGCCTCAAGTTCAAATTGCGCAAAGTGATATCACCCGTATTGTTCATGGTCAAACAGGACGCATTATTTTTTCTTCAGAGTGTCATAGTTGTTTTGACTGGCTGATGCCACTTTTGAATCAATACCGTAGCCAGTATCCTGATGTGGATCTGGACTTTGCCTCTGGCTTTGAAGCGAATCCACATGAACTTCTACAAACAGGCGAATTTGATCTGCTGATTACTGCTGATCCAATTGCGCTTAAAAGTATCGAATATTTCCCAATTTTTGAGTATGAATCACGATTAGTATTATCGAATACTCATCCATTGGTGCGTGCCAAAGATATTACAGTGCAGGAATTGGCTGAAGAAACTCTGATTACCTATCCTGTAGACAAACATCGTTTGGATATCATGTCACGTTTATTTATTCCGGCGAACATTCTACCTAAGAAAATTCGTACCACTGATTTAACCCAAATGTTGATCCAGCTGGTTGCAAGTGGAAGAGGGATTGCAGCATTGCCAGATTGGGTGGTAAATGAATATGAGCAGAAAGGGTGGGTGACTTCACGTCGTCTGAAATGTGTTTCACCTGAAGGGTTGCGCCGTACTTTATATGCGGGCTATAGAACTGAAGAAAAACAAAAAGACTATTTTGAAGGATTCTTGAAGCAGTTGGATCGGTTCTCTAAGAAACGGAATCATTATTACGCTTAAGGTCATCTCTGGAATAACGATTTATCTATTTATAAAAAATTAAAACAGCCATTTGCTGTTTTAATTTTCAATATTTCCATTAACTTAAATTGATATAATGAATCATTCTGACTGTAGAAAGTCATGAATTTATTGTAAGAAACGAGTTCGCAGCTAATGTATTAGATCGTAAAAGATAAATTGCCATTTGGCACTAAAGCACATTCATGACTGATATAACTAGCTCAATCGATTCATTTTTATAAAATAAATGAATATACATATAAAAAAACTTGATTAAATAACTTTTTAGTGTATAGTTAACTTAACTAGAAAAAAGTCTTGTTTCGGTAAATCTTCTTTAAGTATCGTAGTTTTAGTCATAATCCTCCGTTTTTTCAGATTTTAAGTCTCATTCTTTATTATTTCAAAGTTACAACCATTCAATAAATTGGCTAAAAATTATTAAAAATTAGTAGGATATATTATGTCAAACTCAAATGTTGTTAAAGGTACTGTAAAGTGGTTCAACGAAACTAAAGGTTTTGGTTTCATTCAACAAGAATCAGGTCCAGATGTTTTTGCTCATTTCAGCGAAATCGCGAGTTCAGGTTTCAAAACCTTAATTGAAGGTCAACAGGTTGAATTTAGTGTCGCTCAAGGTCAGAAAGGACCAAATGCTGTAAATATTGTTGCTATCTAAGTAAGAATAAGCAGTAACAAAAAGCACTTTCGAGTGCTTTTTTAAACTTTAAAATTTGGTTTTCAAATTAAAAATTATCTAAAAATAGGATGTAAGTTGTTAAAAATAAATGATTTAATTGCAAAATCTAAAAATGGTACTGAAATTATTGTTTCATTAATTCCTCTCAATAAAATGCAAAATACACGTCAAGGTTTTAAACGAGTCGAAGTAGGTAAGAGAGTTCTTCTTGAGTCTGGCATCGAAGTTGATTTAAATCTGGACGGTCGTACATTTTATACTTCTCTCAATCAGTTATTTAAATTAAATCATAAAGTGATTTAGATCTTAAATTTATAAATATCAATAAATTATGTTGGTTTTTCTACTTAAATTTTATTCAGGGTATATTTATGCTTAAACACAGTCTCAGCGTGAAAGATCAGTTTGGGGTTAAACACACGATTCAGGCAACGGTGGATCAACAGTTTGTTAACACGCAATCTCATTCTAATATCAAACATATCACCGTTGATGGTGAAGATATTCGACCTAGTTTTGAAATGTTTTTCCAAAGCACCTTGAGTGGGAAAATTTTTAAAATCTTATAAATAATAGTTTGTATTAAACCATTACTTGTTCGCTGAGGTTGTTGTGAAGACGATATCTAGCGATGGCAGCAAGTGGAAAAAGGAAGAGATTTTAAAAACTAAAATCTCTTCTTTTTTATTAATTTTCAACTTGCGCTTTAGCTGCAATATTACTTTTATAAATAAAAAACAGCGCAATGGCTAACAATATAATTGCCGCTAGTCTTGATCCATCTAAAGGGATCACTGGGTTATTCAACCATCCGAAATGGTCGATGAGCAGACTCATTAATAACTGGCCACTAATAACAGCGACAGTGGTGGCAGCAGCACCCAGTCTAGGCATCGCAAATACAATAGTGAGCATATAGGCTACGCCAAAAAATGCACCTGTTAATTGCCATCTTGGGGCGGTGAATAAATTCAATGCATGGTTTGGCTCAAGAAAGAAAGCAATTAGAAAACTGACTAGAGCACCTAAGACAAATGTCAGCCATGAACTTTCCAGCACACCAACTGTTGCACCCAAACGACCATTAATTGAAGATTGAGCACATAAAACAGCTCCGCCAAACATAACGACGAATAACATTAGATAAATCATGGGGAAGCTTCCTTATTGAATAAGCCATAATGCAGCGAGAATAGCCACCAGTGCGCCAATACGATATTTATCTACAGCCCGTTTTCGACTGCCTAATAAACCCCAATGATCAATAATGAGACTGGTCAAAACCTGGCCAAACAAAATACCGACCATGGTAAGACCAACACCAATATGCGGCGTCGCTACCGTTAAAGCTACGACATATATAGGTCCTAATATACCGCCAGTCAGTTGCCACCGGGGTTGCTTGAACATCAGGGAGAGTTTTGGACGGCTAAAGATTAGCCCCAAGGTTAAGAGCAGTGAGCCTATGGCGAAAATTCCTAAGGTCGCCCAGAAATGGCCAATTTCTTCTCCGAGTGGACCCAGTAGGCCTGCTTCAACAGATAACCCCATACCTGCAAGCACGACCAATGGGAAAATCCACAACTGTTTCATACATGATTTCCAAAGAAACAAAGCAGGAAATTATATTCTTTTATTTAAAAGCTACAATTCAGCAATTTTTCAAAACATAATTGCTATTATGACAATAATAAAATGATTCAACGTACATTCAGGGACAGATCGGATATGCAACTCAATGCGCTACGCTATTTTGTGATGGTGGCAACCACAGGCAGTTTTTCTGCTACAGCAAAACATTTTCAGGTGCCATCCTCTTCAGTATCCCGATTTATTTCTAAACTTGAACAGGAAGTCGGGCAGCAGTTGTTTTATCGCAATACTCGCTCTGTTCGGCTGACTGAAATAGGGGAAAAGTACTTTGTGCAAATTAAGGAAATACTGGATACACTGGATTTGGCCAATGAAGAAATTTCAGGCAAAAATGCAATCAGAGGATTAATTCGTATCAATACGGCGGTTGCACTGGGAAGGCTGCATATCGCGCGTATTGTAAATAAACTGTATGAGCTCTATCCCGATCTTACAGTCGAGTTGATTTTGACGGATACCTTTATTGATCCGGTACAAGAAGGCGTTGATATTGCCATACGCATTGGTTCCTTACAGGATTCAGCATTAATTGCACGAAAGATCTGTGATCAGCACTACGTCCTGTGTGCGAGTCCTGCATATCTTGAGAAATATGGAACCCCGCAATCCCCAGCAGAGATTCAGAATCATCAGTGTCTTGTATATAAGGGCGTCTCTGGAACTCAACGCTGGTATTTCCGTCAGCAGGATCAGGACAAGCCAATTTTGATAGAGCCACAAGGTCCTTTGATGAGTAATAACGCAGAAGTCCTGGTAGATGCTGCATTGGAAGGACGGGGGATTGTATTATTTCCAACCTGGATTTTTACAGAGAATTACTTCAAAACCCATCAACTGGTTCAACTTCTTCCTGACTGGATCAGTACAGTAGAGCCTTATTCTATAGGGATCCATCTTGTTTCTCCGGAAAATAGAATTCGTTCACAAAAAGTAAGAGTAGTCCTAGATTTCATTTTAAAAGAAATTGGAGACCCACCTTACTGGGATAATATTCTTAAGCTTTAAATTTTTATGTTTCAGTTATATCCATTACTTGACTAATGTCAGTCTCTTAATCCCCGATTACAATTGTTTGGTTTAGGAAACAGGCTGACGACTGATTAATTCAGAGCACTAATCCGTTTATTTTCTTAAGGAAGCAATAGTTTGTGGAATAAACGGTTGTTTTTTTTGAATATAATAAATATATGATCATGATATTGATAACAAAAAAGAGATTTTACCTTTTAAATGATGATCAAGAGCTATTCGCAACCAAGTCATCCTACTTGCTTATAATTAAGTTTAAGCTCAGCAAGGGGAGCCGGTTTAGCAAAATAAAACCCTTGAAAATAATCACATTCATATTCTCTAAGAAACTGGGCTTGAGCAGGGGTTTCAATACCTTCAGCGACCACTTCTAGTCCGAGTTTATGTGCCATCACAATAATGGCGGCAACAATAGCACCATCCTTTTCATTTTCCGGTAATTGTTCGATAAAGCAGCGATCAAGTTTTATCTCATCAACAGGTAAAGTGCGTAAGTAACTTAGACTGGAGTATCCGGTTCCAAAATCATCGACAGAAACTTTGATACCTAATTCTCGAATTGCTTTTAGTATTTCTAATGAACGGTCAGCACCCGCTATTAACATCGTTTCAGTGACTTCAATTTTTAATAATTCAGCCTGTAGTTGAGTGTTTTTCAACGTTTCTTGTAATTCATGCAAGAAGCCTGTGCGCTTAAACTGTAAAGGGGAAAGGTTGACGGCTACACTCAGGTCAGCTGCATTTTCCTTATTCCACGCGACAAGATCCTGACACGCTTGTTGTAAAACCCATTGACCAATCGCTACAATTTGACCGGTTTTTTCAGCGAAGGGAATGAACTCTGCTGGAGATATAAAACCTCTTTCTGGATGCTGCCAACGGATTAAAGCTTCTACACTTTTTAATTGGCCTGAGTTTGCATCAATCACTGGTTGATAGAACAACCTAAACTGTTTTTCTTCCAGGGCAACCATGAGTTCATGGCGCATCTGCACGTAATCAATTTTTGGTGTGTTAGCAGAATGAGAAGCATACCAATTCCAAGTATTGCCACCTTCTTTTTTCGCTTCATTCATGGCATGGATCGCATGATGAAGAAATTGGGTAGACTTCTCTATCTCAGGGTCATCATCTGCAATACCAATACTCGCACTCATATGGATTTTATGACCGTCGATATCAAATGGAACTGATAGACTTTTTAATATTTTTTCTGCAATGACCGCGACTTGTTTTAAATCCTGATATTTATTCAGAAGAATGCCAAATTCATCCGCTGAAAAATGAGAAATGATATCTTCTTCCTGAAAGATCTGACGCAGACGATGTGCTACAGCCATTAGAAGTTGATCACCAATGAGGTATCCCAAACTGTGATTTAAAGGCTGGAAACCATCTAAATCAATATACATGACAATAAGGGAACGATCATTCTCATGTTGGATACAGAAAGCAGCCTCCAGTTGTTTTTCAAAGGTATTACGATTAATTAACCCTGTTAAACTATCATGGGTTTGCTGACGGGCGATATATTCACTATCTGCGCGCTGTTGCGTAATATCTTGCTGAATCCCAAGAAAATGGGTGCAAAAATTTTGATCATCAAAAACCGGTCCTACTATCAGATGGTTCCAGAACCAGCTTCCGTCTTTACGATAGTTTTTTAAGGTGGTTTGAATTTCTTGTTTTTCTTGCAGCGCGTTTCGTATTTTATCCACTGCTTCAGGATCAGTATCCGGACCTTGTAGAAAACGACAATTTTTACCGATAATTTCTTCTTTTTTATACCCAGTCAAATCTTCAAAAGCTGGATTCACATATTCAATTGCTTGGTCTGAGGTGGCATTCGTTAACATAATACCAAGAGGATTCGCGTCGACACTGCGTTTTAGTAAACGTAGCATTTCTTCGCTTTCACGCCGTTCGGTAATATCACGCGCAATACCAAATACGCCAACGACTTGTTGTGCCTGTTTGATTGGTAAATAGGTGAGGTCTAACCAATAACGTTCACCAGAAAAAGTGAGAGCCTGAATTTCCAGATACTGACTATTTCCCTTGGATGCTTGTTCAAATGCTGCTTGAGTTCTTTCTATAAATTCAGCACATATAAATTTTGAAAAATGAGCACCTAAAGTCTGTTCAAGATTAAATTTAGTCATACCTTCAGCAGCGAGATTGGCATCAAGGATAACCCCTTGAAGATTATGCTCAAATATCACATCTGGATGGTAATTAAAGAAAGAACCGTATTTATCATTAAGTGCCAGTTTTTGTTGTCGTTCTACATACAAATCCATACTGAGGGCAATTAAAGATGCTGCATGACGAATTAATTGAATATGTGTAGATGTTGGGCGTTTAGGAGAACGATAATAGGTCGCAAAGGTGCCATAGAGTTTCCCTAAGGCATTAATAATAGGAGCAGACCAACATGCGTGTATATTTTCGTCTTGAACCAGATATTGGAACGCTTGCCAGTTCGGATCAGTCGCTAAATTTTCACAAATCACCAGTTCTCGATGAAAAGCTGCTGCCCCACATGCACCCACATGTGGACCTATTTTAATATTAGCAATCCCTTCCTGATAGCGATTTGAAAAATGTTGCGCACCACTGACTAAATTTAAAGTTTGTTCTGTTTCCGAATACGACATGATGGATACCATTGAGTCAGGTATTCGGTTTTCTAGCCATTCACTAATCTTCTGAAATATGAGGTGTAAATCAGCATGTTGCCCAATTAAATTAAAGATTGATTGGGTGTCTAAATAACTTGCTGTTTGACTCATATGGCAAACTATCCTTGAGCTGTGCTATCTATTTGGACGGAATCTAAACAAAAATTACGTAAAAACTAGCCAAATATGAATTATCAATTCTACTTAAATAATATAACAGAAATACAATAATCATCGCCTATACTTATCTTAAAGTCTTATAAATAACAGGCTGTAAAATGAGCAATAAAGTCTTATAGTTACTCGGTATACTTGCTTTCACTTAATATTCAATATTTAACTTTTTTAAGTCTTGAAATTAAGTTATTCAGATTAATTCCTATTAATCTGCTAGCGCCGTCTTTACTAGAGATCTTTTCATCACAATAAAGGATAGTTCGTTTCAGTTTTTCAATTTGAAATCATTAATAGTAAGAATATCTAGAGGGTTATTCTCAGCAAAGAATATATTTCTGGTTAAAACAGGGAAGGGACTTTGCAGTTTTGATTAATCCATTTTCTATACTTAAGAGATTATAAATTCCATATTAGTAATATTTGAATTTCCTTCTATGTGTCCATTTAAAGATCTCTACTATGTCAATGTAGAGATCTGGGAAAATAATAAGTTAGAATTTAGTCTGTAAATATTCGATAAAGTCCTCAATTTTCTTAATGACATATAAGCAGACATGCAACGGACTTTGGCCATATTGTTGATATTTTTCTACTCTATATTTTGCTCTTTCTAAGAGAGCTATTAGGTAATCTATCGAACTCTTTAGAACTTTCTTAGGTTCTCGTTTAGAGTACAAGTAACTATTGATTTTTTCAAAAGGTTCATCATTTACCACTATCTCCAATATAGTGCGATTGATCTCTTTGCTTATTGATTCCTCAATATGTTCCAATTCATAGGAATGTAGAGCATCTGCTATCACTATTTGAAGGTTTTTCATTTTTTCTGATCAAATTTATTTAGATTGTGAAATTAATTTATCGCACGTTATAAGAAGTTAAGGAATTGATTGTACGGACTATTTTTATGTATTTTTGTAACTTTTAAAGCTTGGATGTGTTTTTTATTAAAAACACTCTAAATCTCAGAAATATTGGAATGATGTTTATAAAGAAAAATTAATTGGGATACATGGAAAAACTTAAGAAAAGATGATTTACCTACATAACGTAGAAGTTATGGCTACAGCAGAGATTCGTTCTTGGGATTCTCGGCGTGAAGACGATCGGTATAACTTTTTAGAGACATTTAATTTCCTTGTTCATCTTTTCCTAGATTTTTTAGTTTGGAAGTACCAAAAAGTAAAATCACGACGATTGCAAAAATCAGTACATGCCAGATAGATAGTCCTGCCATTTTTTTATTCCTTATTGAATCCATTTAAATTGACAGGCTTATATCAATATTAATAAATGACAAAATCATGAAACTTTGATGTCAATTTTATGACAAGGGTAGACAAGGAATATTTATTATTAAGTGTTTATGAAATATATATTTAAGCAGCTTTTTTAAGTTCAGATGATGCAGTCATCGGCTTAAACAGAATTCGAGTTATTTAATATTTTTGCAATATTTTCTTAATATTACTGACATATTTGAAATCAATACTGAGCTCCAAAAGAGATGTGGTGATCCTCATCACTACAGCATTTAAAAACGACGATAAGTCTTTATTGGAGCAAAAATGAAAAAAACTGCTATCGCACTTACCATTGGGGCAAGCATTTTAACACCTATGATTGCGTCAGCTGCAGACGTTAAATTATATGGGCGAGCACATGTCTCTCTCGACTACTTAGATGATGGTCAAGACTACCAGGAAGTTGGACTATCCTCTAACTCATCACGTTTAGGTTTTAAAGTTGAACAAAAAATTAATGATGATTTAAATGTTTTTGCACAAATTGAACAGGAAATCAGTTTCGCGAGTGGTGATCAAGACTCAAAAGCCATTAATTTTTCTACACGCGATACTTTCGTAGGGCTTAAAAATGATCAATATGGTCAACTACGTGTAGGTCGATTTGATAGCCCATTTAAAACTACACGTAGTCCAGTCAATCAATTTGGCGATATGATTGGCGATATTCGAAATGTGACACGTGTTGGTGACTTAAAATTCGATGAGCGAAATGAAAATACACTGGAGTATAAATCACCCAAATTTGCAGATGGCTTTAATGTACTCGCTGCAATTTCTATGAACAGTGGTAAAGAAAATTCCAAAACCGCAGATGATTCTGGTAAGGACGACAGTAAAGCATACGACCTTGCGCTGACCTATAAAAAAGATCGCATTGACTTTGCAGCCGCTTACCAGAATTTTGGTAAAAATTCAGCCAACACAGCAGCACCTACAGAAGAGACAGACTCGGAGCGAGATGCTTTCCGTATCGCAGGTTCTTATCAATTTACTGAAAGTTTAAACTTAGGTGCCTTATATCAAAAAGCGCAGTTTGAAGATACAGATCGCGGTCTAGATGCACAAGTTTGGGGAGTTTCAGGTGAATATAAATTCACACCTAAAACACTGCTACGCACTGAGTATTTTTACCGAGATGTCGACAGAGAGGATGCGAACACGAGTTTAATCGCCTTAGGCATGGAACACAAACTTGATCCTGCACTACGCTTATACGGTAATGTCGCAACCACACTGAATGATAAAAACGCCAACTTAACCCCTTGGAAAGAAGGTCGAAGTTTAGGTAATGGCGTTAGTGGATCAGCAGGTCAAGATGCGCTCGCGCTATCACTAGGTATGCGCTACGATTTCTAAACAACTAATACTGATATAAAAGGATACCCATCTAAGGTGTCCTTTTTTTTATTTAATAAATCATGGCATTGGACAGGTTCTTAGGCAGTCTTGTACCAGACATAGCGACTAGTAAAACTGCGTCTGATGATTTGATTTACTAACACATTATTTTCTGTACTACAGACTCAAAATATGACCTAATATTTTGAAAATATTGATTATTTATAATTAATTTCTTGCTGCAATAACTTTCATAAAACTTTAATAAATCTGCAACCTGCTTGTCATATTCAAAAATCAAAATGTTGGTATCGAAACAAGTCACACGCTAAAGGCGTAGCTAAATATAAAGAGAGATACTAAATGCGTTTAACAACAGCAATGACAACAGTGGCATTAATGGGAACTGTAGCGGCATGTGCAGCGAATGCCGCACGCGATACGATCCAGATTGCAGGTTCTTCAACTGTCTTACCTTATGCCAGTATCGTGGCTGAAGAATTTGGCAACACATTCCCACAGTTTAAAACCCCAGTAGTCGGTTCAGGTGGTTCATCTGCAGGGTTAAAGCAGTTCTGTCGTGGTGTGGGTGATAACACGATTGATATTGCCAATGCTTCCCGCCAGATCAAAAGTGCCGAACTCGCCGAATGTAAGAAAAATGGTGTCAATAAAGTTCTGGAAATCAAGATCGGTTATGACGGCATTGTCTTTGCCTCGAATGCCAAGAAAGCAGCTTATAAACTGCACCCACAACATGTCTTTGCCGCACTCGCTGCTGAAGTACCATCTAATGGCAAAATGGTAGCTAATCCATATACCCGCTGGAACCAGATTGATCCAGCACTTCCGAATGAACTGATCACGCTGGTCATCCCGGCTTCTAATCATGGAACGCGCGAAGTCTTCCAGGAGAAGATGGTGGATGCAGGTTGTGAAACGTACGCTGCAATTAAGTCTCTAGACAAAGATGCCCAGAAAAAAGCGTGTAGTACCTTCCGTAAAGATGGTCGGGTGATTGAAATATCCGGTGACTATACCGAAACCCTGGCACGCCTGAAAACATCACCAAATGCAGTCGGGGTCTTTGGGCTTGGTTTCTATGATCAGAACCGTGACAAGCTACGTGTAGCGACGGTAAACAATGTTGCTCCATCCGAGAAAACGATCCTGAATGGAACTTATCCGGTTTCTCGTCCATTGTACTTCTATGTCAAAGGTGAACACCTGAAATCAATTAAAGGTCTGCAACAGTTCACTGAATATTTCCTGAATAAAAAAGTATCGGGCAAAGGATCAAAACTGGAAAGAGCAGGGCTGATTGCCATGTCTGACAAGGAGCGGTCAGTGGTGCTGACAAACTTCAAAGCAAATAAGGCAGTTGTACTGAAGTAGGTAATGAAATGGCTGGGAGCAGGAAACTGTGACCAGCTTTTTTTTCAACGATAAAGATTGAAAAAACAGTGGAGCATCAATGAATCTGCTACTACTCGGTGTATTACTGGCGATCATCGCGATTGCTTATCAGCTCGGATTAAGCCAAAGTCAGCAGCTGGCTGGTCAGGGTAAAAATACCGCTATGCTGAATTCACGTCCTGGCTACTATGGTGCGATGGTGGCTTTATGGTGTGGGATTCCAGCATTTTTTATTTTTCTACTCTGGAGTCTGGTAGAGCCTGTCATCCTGAAACAGTTGGTTGTGAACCATTTGCCAGAACAGATGGTGGCAGACATGGATCAGGCAAGCTTAAGCATCATGGTGGATCGGGTACAGGCACTGGCTTCCGGTTTTGGCATCAGCGATACGCCCCAAGCCTATGAACTGTCTGCAGCAGAACAGATGGCACGCATGCTGAGCATCAGCAGCTATGCCAAGCTGGTGGTGGTCATCTCAGCTGCGGTTGCCGGACTAGTCTGGGCAAAACGACGCATCACCAAACAGTTACGTGCCCGCCATCAGGTCGAAAAAGTGATCAATATTAGTCTGGCACTCTGTTCTGGTGTGGCCATCCTGACCACACTGGGTATTGTCATGTCGATGTTTGGCGAAGCCATGCGCTTCTTCAGCTTTGTCAGCCCGATGAACTTCTTCTTTGGTACTGAATGGAATCCGGGATTTAGCAGTTCAGGCGATGCTGAAGGCAGTTATGGTCTGTTGCCACTACTGTGGGGCACAGTCATGGTCAGTGCAATTGCACTGCTGGTTGCTGTACCTATCGGTTTGATGATTGCAATCTATCTGGCGGAATATGCTTCTCTACGATTTAGAACTTGGGCCAAGCCGATCATTGAGGTACTTGCCGGAATACCAACCATTGTCTATGGCGTATTTGCCTTGATGATTCTCGGTCCATTTCTTAAAAGTGTAGGTGCCATGTTGGGCGTTGATATCAATGCCACCAGTGCCCTGACAGCGGGTGTGGTGATGGGAATCATGATCATTCCATTTGTCTCATCACTTTCAGATGACATCATTACCCAGGTACCACGTGCACTTCGCGATGGTTCGCTAGGACTGGGCGCAACCAAATCGGAAACCATCCGTCAGGTGGTGCTTCCAGCTGCCTTACCCGGCATTATGGGTGCCTTTTTACTTGCAGCGTCTCGTGCCATTGGTGAAACCATGATTGTGGTACTGGCTGCGGGAAACAGTCCAATCTTGCATGCCAACCCGCTTGAAGCGGTCTCTACCGTCACCATGACTATTGTTAATCAGCTAACAGGGGATACAGATTTCGCCAGTCCACAGGCATTGGTAGCCTTTGCACTCGGTCTAACCCTATTTGTGATTACTTTAGGTTTAAACATCATTGCACTGATCATTGTGCGCAAATATCGTGAGCAATACGACTGATGAGTACTTCAAATACCACGCCGTTGGATCAGGATCTGGATCCTGTAAGCGCAGCAGCACAACGGGAAAAGCGCAAGCAGATCATTCAGGATTCCTTGGCCAAGCGTCATCGCAGGGAAAAATCATTTCGCAGGTTTGGTCAGTCTGCAGTACTGGCGGGTCTGTTCTTTGTGGTGTTGCTATTTGGCAGCATCCTGGCCAAAGGATTACCTGCATTCTGGCAGAGCAGCATGAGCCTACCGATTTACTTTGACCCAGCTATTGTTAATGTAGAGCCGAAGCCAGTGCAGTCTGACAAAGAATCGCCAGCACAATATCAGGAACGTTTGTTAGCTTGGCAAATGGAAATGGGTATGGTGGATTGGGATGCACTGATTATCAATGGCATGTTGGCACGGGATCCAAAGCTGGAAGCTCAGCAAGACGAACTGGGCGCTTTATACGCCAGTTCTGAAGCCTACCGTTTGCGGGATATGGTGATGAATGACCCATCACTGATCGGTCAGACAGAGCAGGTAAAAATTCTGGCAGATGCTAATGTTGATGTCTGGCTAAAAGGCAATATTGACCGTGATCTGTCAGATGAACAACAACAGCTGAGTCCAGAAATACGCAAACTGGCGGACAGTATGAAAACTTCAGGGCTCATCAAAAGCAGTTTTAATACCCAGATCTTTACTAGTCCAGATTCACGTAGTTCACCCGCGGCTTCTGGTTTGGCAGGTGCCTTTATGGGGTCGCTATTCATGATGCTGATTGTAATTCTGATCTCGATTCCCATTGGTGTAGCATCTGCAATCTATCTGGAAGAGTTTGCACCAAAGAACTGGATCACGGATGTGATTGAGGTGAATATCAACAATCTCGCAGCAGTACCTTCCATTGTCTTTGGTCTACTGGGTGCAGCGATCTTTATTGGCTGGATGCATTTACCGTTATCTGCGCCATTAGTAGGTGGTTTAGTTTTAAGCCTGATGACATTACCTACTGTAATTATTACTACTCGAGTTTCATTAAAAGCAGTTCCTCCATCAATTCGGCAAGCTGCCTTAGGCTTGGGTGCCTCACGCTTACAAACAACTTTCCATCACGTGTTGCCACTGGCACTGCCGGGTATTTTAACCGGTGCAATCATTGGTGTAGCACAAGCATTAGGTGAAACCGCACCACTTTTATTAATTGGGATGAGTGCCTTCGTTGCCAGTGTGCCAGCCACTCCACTAGATCAATCAACCGCTTTACCCGTACAAATTTTCCTGTGGCAGGGCAATGAACTGCGTAACTTCTTCGAAGGACGTACTGCCGCAGCCATTATTGTTCTTCTTGCGCTCATGATTGGATTAAACAGTTTAGCCATCTGGTTGCGCAAGAAATTTGAAGTCCGTTGGTAATAAGGAAAAAGAATGATGAACACGACAGAAATTTTAAAATCTATCATGCAGGATCCAGAATTGAATTCACAAGCATTATTATTTAATTCAGCAGATGCAGCAGCTAAATCCATCCCTACATTGACTCCACAATCAGCCGCTAAAATTGAAAGTAAGCAAGCTGACAAAAGTCATCAGATCAAAATCAGTACCCAGGATGCGCATGTTTACTATGGCGAATCTGAAGCCATTAAAGGAATTGATCTGGACATTTATGAAAATGAAGTCATTGCCTTTATTGGTCCATCTGGATGTGGGAAATCAACTTTCTTGCGTATGCTCAACCGTATGAATGACAGTATTGATGGTTGTCGTATGACAGGAAAAGTGTTGCTGGATAATCAGAATATTTATGATCCAACTCTGGATGTGGTAATGTTACGCGCCCAAGTCGGCATGGTGTTCCAAAAACCGAATCCGTTTCCAAAATCAATTTTTGAAAATGTGGCTTATGGCCCAAAATTGCATGGACTGGCCCGAGATCGATATGATCTTGAAGAAATTGTTGAGAACAGTTTACGTAAGGCGGGGTTATGGGCTGAGGTAAAAGATCGACTGAATCAACCAGGAACAAGCCTGTCAGGTGGACAGCAGCAGCGTTTATGTATTGCACGTACCATTGCAGTTTCGCCTGAGGTGATTTTAATGGATGAACCCTGTTCAGCACTTGATCCGATAGCAACCGCCAAAGTTGAAGAACTGATGAGTGAATTAGCGCAGCAGTACACGATTGCAATCGTCACACACTCGATGCAACAGGCAGCACGTGTATCCAACCGCACAGCATATTTCCACTTGGGCCATTTAATTGAAGTCAATGCAACAGAGAAAGTCTTTTCTCAACCTGATCATGAGTTGACTGAGGCTTATATTACTGGACGTTTTGGGTAATACGACCAGTAGAAGGCTTAAAAGTTAAAAAATTTAACTAAAAAATAGAGCAATTGAAGTGTTTAATGCTGGTTTTGACATGGACTGCATAATATAGATTAAATCATATAATAGCTTTTATGTCTAATATTATACATATAAAGTATTTTATTGTTTAAGAAGTGATCTGTATGATTCTCGCCCAGATACTAAGGCTGTAGTTTCTGATTTATTTCTTATTTTTGTTTTTCTAAGCTCATCCGTCCCGCGGATGAGCTTTTTTTTGTCTAGTCTTTAGATTAAATATAAGCTTTTTTCTCCAGATAAGCTTCGCAAACCAGTAGCTCTTCTTGCTGCAATTCCTCAGTAATAATGTCATCGTTTTTGATCATTATAGGATTTATATTATCTTTCACAGGGATTATTTTTGGCCTTATGTTGCATAATAAAGTCAAAGATCATATGGATGCAAAAGCTGCTGGGTTCTTGTGTATGCTGCCTAGGGTATCACTACTTGGTATAGGGAGTTATCTGAAGTAAAAACTTACCGTTGGGGTGGGCTGTTTGGGGCGAAAAGAATTATGATGAGGGAATGCTACTTGTGGGCATGATGCTTGCCATATTTACCAATATTTTGGCTTCACGCTTAAAATAATCTCTATTAACGCTATCCTCGAGAATAATCTGAAACTTCGCATATAGCGGCGCTTTCTATTAATTATTAATAGTAGATTTGATTAAGACTTTATCGTGATACATCTTTTCATCAGCTTCTACGATAGCCGCGGACAACCCATATGCTGGATTTCGCATTGCAAGGCCCATTGCAGCACTAAGATTAGCTTCTGCAAACCCAGTCTGAATTCTTAAAACAAGTTTTTTAGCATTCTCTAAGTTAGTTTCTATACTCATTACAGCAAACTCATCGCCACCCAAGCGAGCGACAATATCATTGCTACGTACAATGTCTTTTAAAGTTAGGGCTGCTTTCTGAATTAGCTCATCACCTGCCGCATGTCCTAAGGTATCATTTGTGATTTTTAAGTCATTAAGATCAATCATGATTAAAGCAGTGGGGTGACCATAACGTTTGCACCGCTCTTCTTCTAAGTTAATTAATCGATCCCATGCACGACGGTTAAAGAGACCAGTCATTGAGTCTGACAAGGCTTCCATTTCAAAACGTTCAGCTTTACGTACATGTTCAGCTGCTCTTAATTCAGCTTGGATAGTATAACTAAGGACCTTTGCTATAAGATCAAATAATGGAGCATCTTCAATAAGAACTTTAGTTTGAGGTTCAGGGTCAATTGCACAGAGAGTACCGAAAAGAGATCCATCTTCTCTTAAAAGAGGTTGTCCAATATAGGCTTTAATAGTGACAAGTTTATTTATTGGTGCATCTGTATAAATTTGAACATCAGGGGAGTGGGGAGCAATACGAGGCGCGTTATTTTGTACCATGTGCGAACAGAAGGAGTCTGCCCAACGAAACACTTGCCCAGGCTTGACATCATAGCCATTATCTTCACTTAGTAGCACGATCCAGTCATCACCCTCCGTACGGGTAATCATCCATAACTTAAACCCGAAACGTTGAGATAAGAATTTTAAAATAGCTTGGCCTGCTTCTTCAAAATTCTTAAAGTTAAGATTATCCATTCAGTTAATCCACGCTGATATAAAGAGAGATGTGACAGAATTACAACTTTCAAATCACTGTTATGTGTATCGTAATTTAAGGGGTCATCTGTTCTAGACAATTAGGCTGAAATAGATAGTTAGCTTCCTCAAGTCATCACAATACATATTATTTATTGTTGAACTTTCCAACAACTATATATTGGCATATCAATGTAAATATTGTCTAAGAGTTCATTGAATCATAGACTTGCCGGTGGAGCGCATTTTGTCTATCTAAATAGATGGCAAAATCTTTAAGCCTAACCATCAACGGCACTTTTGCAGATTGCTCAATTTTGAGTGCTGGAAATGGGAGATGATTAAAGGTTTTTTTGAATGGATACACATTAATTTACTTTTTATATAGAAATGTATTACAAATGACTTTAGAAGGCTACAGATATAGGTGGTAATTATATAGGCTGTCATCCTGATTGGTGGAGGTGAAATATGAAATTATTAACTTTGATTGGTGCAGGGATGTTAGCTGGATATTGTTATAAGAAAGTTAAAGGCAAAAACACTTTGAAAAATAACGGTTCTTATGATGCACAGCAAGATCTTAATGCCCCACAAGATCCTAAGGTGCAACCCCCGGCAGATTAATTTACTAAAAAACCTCACGCATTAGTGGGGTTTTTACTTTTCAAAGAAAACTTAACAGATTGTCTAGCTCGAATTTAAAAAATTAACTTAAAGAATACGGATTAAAATTAGTTCTCAATATTTTCTATACTTTCTTAAGCTCCTTAAAGTGCTATTTTGAAATCACTCCACAAAGTGATGATCCAACTAAAAAATATAATGAAGTATTAAATCCTACCCGCTTAATTATCCCCGGTTAAGTGGGCTTTTTTTTATTTACATGCAAATTAAATTAAAAATCACCTTCTTATATCTATTATGTGCTATTACAAGAGTTCGATATCTATTCTAAGTAATTCATAAAATGACGAAAAATGATATTGAAGCTGGAATGGAGTGGAGTGAGTCTATATATGAGGCGGCACTGAAGCTACATAAGCCTAAAAAATATAGAACCATTAATAAAGTAGAATTCTTCGCGCTTATATTGGAATTGTTTTCTGAAATACGACACGAAGAGGCGATTATTCAAATAGAAGCAGTAGCGGTAAGATTTAAATTTAGAACTAAGGGTAGGACCTACTGGATATTTGATATGCCTGAAATAAGCGATAAGCGGCTGTATATTGAATACATATTAGATCAGCTGGACGAATTTAACTAATATGTAACCCTTTATTAACTCAGGATTTTTCCCCTAAATAGCAGGTGATCTTTGTCTAACAATAACTTAAACAAGCATAAAACCAACAAGTAAGAACGATTTAACCGTATTTACCATACTTACATCAAACTATTTAAAGGGTATCTTTAAATGGTTCTAAGAGAAAATATTTAGCTAAAAACCATAAAAGTTAATCACTGGCCCGCTTAATTTCCAATAGTTAAGTGGGCCTTTTGTTTTCTAATGATAATCCCCTCATATCCCGAAGCAGGGGCAACAAAGTGAGGAGATGTATATGCTCCAGTTCCTGCCTTGCTTATTTGGCCTACATGGTGCGACTGAGTTCGAATACACGGCTGATGGTGAAGAAATCAAGTTATGTCGTAATTGTTTAAAAGAGGTTAAATAGCTGGTAGCCGGACGTATTACGGGCCATAGCTCCACCGGACTGAAGTGCTGGTGGGGCTTTTTTTTTAAACTTAAACCTACGTCTCATGGTAAGGCGTTTCGTTGTATGGCATGACAGCAAGAATCGCATACATTGGATGCTGTATGCTGTCTTTCTTTTTATAACGCCGTAGGGGAGCTGACAATGTACAAGCTAAACAAGATCTACAGTTCTGCTGTGCTGAGCTATCCTAAATATCAAAATCTCAGCAGATCAGGCCTAAACCGTCATCAAATGATTGCAATTGATGAAATTATGATTGAGCTTATAGATCGAATCTGAAATCTTAGAAATATGCTGTAATAAAAAGATTGTTCAAGATATTTAAAATGATTACTTTTGATATTGTTCTATTTGTGCTTTAGCTTTACACCTATTAAGGGTAAACATGAAGCCAAGGCATTCTCTAATGACCAGGATTGAAATCTTGATAACCCTATTGGCTATCATAATTATTAGTTCAACTATTTACTTATTAGCGCATATATAAAAATAAAACCTCCTTAGAGAGGTTTTTTAATGGTTGAAAAATATATAATTTCAGCTATAAATTAAATATTTTAAACAAAAATAGAGACATAACGAAAAAATTTATAATACTGGCATTAATCACCTAGTTTGCTACAACCGTATATTCTCATGGTGGGCGCACTGAAAAAATGGTTGTCATAATGAGACAAAGACAGGGACTAGACACTGTCACTAGGGGGGAATATGGGCTTCAATTTTCTTGATTACGTATAATTTAAATATAGGCTTTTTTCTCCAGATAAGCTTCGCAAACCAGTAGCGCTTCTTGCTGCAATTCCTCAGTAATATAGCCATAACGATAAAAACTATGCTTCATCAACGAGAAAATTAATTCAATCATGATGGTTATATCATCGGTTTTTTTTAGCGTTAAAGGATTTTCCTTTTGGGTAAAAATTTTGACGAACTCTTTGGATATCTCTTCGATCACAGCTTCTTGAAGGCTAAATCCTTCGATGTTTACCGGACCACCCAGAATCAGTATGCTGGCTGGCTTATTCTGGTTATAAAAAGCAGAGGCGTTACTCAAGGCATCTTGAATGATGTCCAGCACTGACCATGTCTTGTAGATCTGAGCATTATGGGTCAAGTAACTTTGCAGTTTTTGGAAATATCGATTTACGATTAAGCTAAACAGATGATCTATCGTAGGAAAATACTGATAGATATGATTTCGTGGCACACCTGAAATTTGTGAAATTTCCTGGATGTTGCATTCAGCTAAGGTCTTGGTTTCTAAAAGATCTATGGTGGTTTGAATCACTTTTTCCAGACGCTCGATACTTCTTTTCTGAACTGGCATCTTCACTTCATTCATCAGCATCTTACATCCCCTCATTGATTTCCTAAAAAAACTACCATATATTCTAAAAACCGACACGTGACGGATTTTAGATTAAAATATTTTCATGGAGCTGAAAATGAATAAAACTGTCTGCATTATTGGCGCAGGCCCTTCAGGCATTGCCGCAGCAAAAAACTGTAAAGAATATAATATAGCGTTTGATCTATTTGAAAAGAATGACAAAGTTGGCGGAAACTGGGTATTTAACTCAAAAACAGGTCATTCATCTGTTTATGAGAACACGCATATCATCAGTTCCAAAAAACTTTCAGAGTATGAAGATTACCCGATGCCGGATCATTATCCAGATTACCCACGGCATGATCAGCTACAACAATATTTCGAGAACTATAGTAAACACTTCCAGGTGTATGACCAGATCAAGTTTAACCATACCGTAGATCATGTTGAACGTATGGCTGACGGTCAGTGGCAAGTGGATTACACCGATGCAGAAGAGCAGAAGCACCAAAAAATTTATCAGTATCTGATGGTGTGTAATGGCCATCACTGGGCACCAAAGTATCCAAAATATGAAGGTGAATTTACCGGCAAATGGATGCACTCCCACGATTTTAAAGGCGTGAATGAAGAGTGGCGTAATAAAAGGATTCTGGTAATTGGTGCTGGAAATTCAGGCTGCGATGTCGCCGTAGAAGCTGCACGCGTCAGTAAAGATGTGTACTTATCTATGCGTAGCCCACAATGGTTTTTACCTAAATTCTTGCTAGGCTTACCAAGTGATATAGTAGCAAAATCATTAGAAAGTTTGCGTCCTAAAATGCGCCAGGGCATATTAACTAAAACCATAAAAATTCTAACGGGCGATTATGCGAGTTATGGATTGCCTGTAAATACAAAACCAATCCTGAGCCAACACCCAACACTGAATTCTGATCTCATTGATTATGTACGCCATGGCAAAGTCAAACCAAAGCCAGGCATTAAGAGATTAGATGGCAAGACTGTTGAATTTACAGATGGTACAAAGCAAGAGTTTGACATCATTTGTTGCTGTACTGGATTCTGGACTGTATTTCCATTCTTTGATCCTGAATTTATCAATTTCCAACATGCTGAGAAAGTACCGCTTTATCGTAAGATGATGCATGCGGATTATAAAAATTTATATTTTATAGGTTTGTTCCAGCCGATTGGTTGTATCTGGCCGTTAGCAGACTTCCAGGCACGTATCGCATGTCAGGAAATATTAGGTAAGTATAAGCGTCCGAAAGATATGAAAGCAGCCATTCAGTATGAGCTGGATCATCCTCACTATAACTTTGAGGGTGGGCAACGTCATGCTGTAGAAGTGGATTACAACACGTTCCGTGAGGAACTCGTCTCTGATCTCGCTTCAGCTGGCGTGAAAATCCCTCCACGTGATTATAATATTTCAACACTCAAATTAATTTCTAAATTATTTGCTGCTTAGTTAGATAATAAGTTACGTAATAAGTGTTTTTTGCACTTATTACGTTCTCATATTAAAAAAATGTATTACAAGGAATGCGTAATGCAGATAAAAAATGTTTTTATTCCTGTCGAGTCTTTTCAAATTCAAGCTGATTTATATTTAAATCATAATGGCTTGCCCTTTGTCATTATGGCACATGGCTTGGGTGGTGATAAAAGTTGTGCTCTAGATCGATATATTAAATCTTATCTGGAACATGGTTATAACGTTTGCTGTTTTGATCATCGAGGATTTGGCAAGAGTAGTGGAAAATATAAAAATCTAGTTGATAAAAACAGTCAATTGAAGGACTGGAAAGCAGTCATTCAATATCTTAAAGATGAGTTCAATCTGACTGAACAAGACCTCATTTTATGGGGATATTCCTTTAGCGGTGGACATGTCTTAACACTTGCCAGTGAGCAGAATTACCGTGCCATCATTGCCAATTTCCCCCATGTCGACGGATTGGCAAGCCTTTTCAAATATCCGCTCCAATACCTTTTGCCTGCAGCTTTTTTAGCGCTTACAGATATGTGCTATCGTCTCTTTGGAAAAGCTAAAAATATGAGCGTCGTTTCCAAAAAACGGTTTGCAGTACTTTCAGGTAAAGATTGTTACGATGGCTATTATTCACTGATTTCAGAAAATCAAGATTGGGATAATCAGATCCCTGCAAGAATTATATTAACTATTCCATTTTATCGACCGATAGCCATAAGCCATAGAATAAAAACGCCAACGTTGATTGTTGGAGCTAAGCAAGATTCTTTAATTCCTATTTCAAGAACACGTAAAACAGCACAACAATCAGAATATATAAAGTATTTTGAAGAAGATTGTGGGCATTTTGATCTCTTTCATCTGCCTTTTATCAATCGTATTCAATCAGAACATTCGACATTTCTTCAACAGCTTTGATGAATTCAGAGACAGAAATAATTCTACAAGTTCAGATACACCCTATGAAAACAGCCTAATTGATTATTAGGCTGTTTTCATTGAAGGCATTAGATCGATATCACCCATGTATTAGCTTTTTATGCATTTAATCTTTTTAAAAAGTCTAATTGATAACGTACATTTTTTGAGAAATAAGGTTCAAAGTACGGATCAAAATGATCTGCTTCCATTTCCACTACTTGAAGAAATGGATTCTTAACCTTTTCTATTTTTTTAGAAACGAAGGGAGCGACCGTATCTTGTGTTGCGCCAACAATCAACATAGGTACTTCCACTTGCTTTAAACGTTTCCAAGGACGATAAAAACCCATGGTGAGCAGGGAACGTGCAGTTACACGATTATCATATTCGATATTCAGTTTTTCTTTGGCAAGTTCCATGGCGTTCCAGGCCTGATCTCGATCCATTGCCCCTAATTGACCTGGTTGAGAAACAGTTGGAATACAAATGCGTTCACCAGGTTTAATTCTGTCTGCCAGACCATACCCTAAGAATTTAAACATTTGTGGGAGGGGAACAGAGCGAACAGTTTTGATGCCATCAAGCATAGGAACCTGGATAATCGCGCCTTTTAATTCAGGATGCTTTGCTGCCAAGTCCACTACGTGTCCGCCACCAAATGACGTCCCCCAAACAATGATGTTATCGGCATCCACCTGCGGCAAGGATTTCAGATGTGCTAATGCCTGGTGAGCAGTTTTTACGCGTTTCCACGGATTGATATCTTGTCGTGGTAAGCCAGCACTGCGTCCCCAGCCTGGATAGTCGAACTCCATTACCGCATAACCTTGGGCAACAAAGTGATTGATAAAAGAGTCGGTTAATGCACCTTGAATACTTCCCCAACCACCAACCATAAGAACTGCTGGAAGTTTTTGATTTTTACACTCATTTGGAACATGTAATGTTGCCGAGCAAAGGGTGCCATCGGTTAAAAATGTAGATTCAAGGACAGATTTTTTGATATGTGAGGTATCAGGATATTTGCGGTCTGACATATATGTTTGCCTGCTCTTAGATTTTTCGATGGCTACCTTCCATCTCATTTTTATTGAAGAATGCACCAGAAAATTAAACTTATTTTGATCAATTCATAGTGCACTATTATTCTTCTACGTTATCTTGAATGATAATCAAGATAATTAAATTTAACTATATTCTTGAATACTATTCAAGAAATATTTACGATGCTGTTTTGATTAGTTTTATGCGATAGCACTTTAATTTTTAGAAGAGTGAGAAATCTGAATGGCCCGTAATAAACGTGTACAAGATCGGGAAGAAAAACAACAAGAGATTATCGATGCTGCACGTTCGTTGTTTCTAAGTGAAGGGTATGATGTGACTTCAATGAGTCGTATTGCAGTTGAAGCCAACGTTGCCCCAAATACAATTTATTGGTATTTCAAAAATAAAGATGAATTATTGGTTAGCATCCTGAATGCTGAGTTAACCAAGCATGTAAATGAATACATGTTACAAACCTCGCAGGATCTTTCTGAACGTTTAATCTGGGTAGTAGATCAACTTCAATTAGTGGATCGCTTAGTAAGTACTGTGCATGCCAGATTGAAATTTTCAACAGAACTAAAGGAGTGGCATGAGAGATTTCATGTCATGGTGGAGGCATTGTTTCGTTTAGAGCTAAAGAAGATAGGGGTGGCCGCTGATCAAATTGAGCCTAGAGTAAAAATAGCTGTATTCACCATTGAAGGTCTTTTAGCTCATCCGATATCTGAACAAGAGAAACGGGCTATTTGTGCAGCATTAGTTGCCTGTTCTTAACAGTTCAAATCCTATATTAGGATTTGAACAAGTTCGGTCTATGATTTAATTTAAAATATTCATAAAAACATATAGTTATAATTTTAGTTCAATTGATGCCATCAGCATAAGCTTTTTTCTTATGATGGGGGGCATATACATCAAAAAATTATTAATTAAGTGGCTTAGCGTTTCACAAATTGACTCGGATTTTTCTGAGTCACCCGCTGGAATGCACGGGTAAATGCGGCAACTGATTGGTAGCCAACTTTTTCAGCACAATCTGCAATAGATATTCCTTGTGACAAATATTGTTGTGCCAATTGAATGCGGTAATATAAAACAAATTGTGTGGCTGAAAATCCTGCAATATCAGAGAAATACTTGGAAAAATTAGCACGCGATATACCACAGACTGCTGCCATAGACTGCAAAGTCCAATCTGCTTCAGGCTTAGCAACAATTTCTAAAATCAAAGGATAGAGTGTCGGGTCATTAAATAATATCCAAAGAGGAAACTTTTTATGGTTTTTTTGACTAAAAGTATGGCGAATCAAGTAGTAAAACAAAATGCTAGTCAGGCGCTCGATTAAACTGATTGAAGCATCATGATCCAAGCTTGCTTCATGACGTATTAATTCAAATATGTTTAAACATTCAGTTAATGCTTGATCATCCTTTCTTAATACTAAATAGGGTGGTAAGGCTGCGATAAACAATTCAGAGAGTTTTGAGCGAAATGTAAAATAACCACATGCTAAATGTGTAGAACATGACAAGATATTGGAATCGTCACTGTTGACTAAGTTACGTTGTAATTGAGTCAAAGACGGAGCAACCCGTTGAGAAGTATCGGTAATAATAAAAGGGATATCTTTTAAGAGAAAAATGGCATCTCCTTGATAGAGATGAATAAAGTTCTGCTCTTCAAGTATATGAAAATGGCAATCTTGTTGAAGAACCAAATGGAAACTTGCTTGACCTTGTCCTTGAATGGAAGTCGACCATTGTTGGTGATATCGGCTTAAATGCTGGAGAGATGTCTCGATTTCTAAGCGGTCGATCAACCAACTTAGCATTTTTTGAGAATTATTAAGCATAAAAACTTCCAATAGTTTAGACGATAAAGCATTTATTAATACTAATGAACATTGAGAGAATACTATAAATTTTCAACACTAAGTACTCTTAACGGAGTACATACCATGACGACTTATTTCCAACCTTTAACTAGTGAACAAGCACCTGAAGAAGCAAAACAACGCCTGATCAATGCCGAAAAAGCGAATGGTTTTAGTTCCAACCTTTTAGGTGTTTTAGCATACGCACCGACTGCGTTAGAAATGTACCAAACCGTTTCTGAAATCAATAGCCGTAGCAGCTTAAATGTACAAGAACGTGAAGTCGTGCAACTGGTTGCGGCAACAGATAATGGTTGCACCTTCTGTGTTGCTGGGCATACAGCATTGGCAAAGAATAAAGCGAAACTAACACCTGAAATTGTGCAAGCCTTACGTGATCAAGCAGAGTTACCTGATGCCCGTTTAAATGCTTTGTCTACTTTTGCACGTCAAGCATTATTGACCAAAGGTGCTGTGGATGAGCAAACAACTCAAGCATTCTTTGATGCCGGTTTTACTGAACAAAATGCTCTGGATGTATTATTAGGTTTGAGCCTCGCGACTTTATGTAACTATGCGAATAGCCTGGCTCGTACCGAACTGAATAGCCAACTTGCTGCACACAAATGGGAACCGAAAAATGCTTAATGCCGCTTTAGCTGTTTGGTTAGAACAGCATGCAGAGGCGTTAAATGCGGGCGAAGCAGACGTCAGTCTTGCTTTGCTTCAGCAATTAGGTCAAGCCGATGTATTTAGACAAGGTATACCTAAGCACTTAGGTGGTCTTGGCAATACCTTAAAAGATGCAATTGAAACCGTTGCAAAAGTTGCAGAGTATTCAGTCACAGCTGCGTTTGTCAGTTGGAGTCAGCGTACCTATATTGAATATTTACTCACTGCGAAAGCTGATGTTTTAGATGAATTTCGTTTCGATGAACTGCTTACTGGCGAATATGCAGGAGCGACAGGTTTATCCAATGCGATGAAATTCCTCTCAGGCCTAGAGCCTCTGCAAATTCGGGCTGAAGCAGTAGCGGGCGGCTGGAAACTGAATGGTAAATTACCATGGGTGACCAATTTTCATCCTGCTGGATTTACTGTAGCTGTTGCCGCTGATAGCGCTCAAGGTCCTTTATTATTTTTAGTGCCATCTGATCGAGCTGGCTTTGATCGTCGACCAAACCTGGAATTGATTGGATTGAAAGGCAGTTCTACCGCTGCTGCCACGCTTACAGATGTGATTGTTTCACCTACAGAACTGTTGAGTGATAAAGCTACCCAATATCTTCCAGCCATTCGTCCAGCATTTCTAGGATTACAGTGTGCGTTATCTATTGGCTTGATTAAACGCAATCTGCAGCAAGTCATTGCCAAAAAACACTCGAATGTAGTCAATGATCAAGTTGCCTATATTCAGCAGCAGCTAGAAGAAAACTTAGCAGTACTCTTTTCTGGATTGGAATCAGGACAATTTGTCACTCAAGCTCGACGCCTATTTGAGATCCGAATTGCACTAAGTGAACTGACTCAACATGCGATTCAGCTGGAACTATGCAGTACAGGTGGCAAGTGCTATTTGACACCGTATGAAGATGGCTTTACCAGACGTTTAAAAGAATCTGCCTTTATTCCAATTGTGACACCGAGTGTCTTGCAATTAAAAACCGAACTGTCACGTTTAAGTGCCTAAGACATGAAGAATAGACAAGCGTTACTCACTGCAAAGCAACTTACCATCAGTCATGCGGGTAAAACCCAGGCCGTGATTGATGGTGTGGATTTCGACATTCAACAGGGCGAAATCATTACCATTTTGGGACCAAGTGGTGTAGGTAAATCGACATTATTGTCTACACTTTCAGGCTTACATGCTCCTGAAAAAGGACAAGTAGAGTTATTAGGGAAACCAATTGCTCAGCAAAAGTCTGAAATGGCATTTATGTTTCAATCTGCAGTGTTATTGCCTTGGCTGGACATTTCAGAAAATGTTGCATTTGGACAAAATTTTAAAAATCAGCCTAAACAAAATGAGGCAGAAATCCAAACGCGGGTGAATAATGCGTTGAAACGGGTGAAGCTAGAGCATATTCCCCATGCGAAACCAAACACTTTATCAGGTGGTATGGCGCAGCGAGTGGCATTGGCACGTGCTTTAGCCAAATCTCCACGTCTATTATTGCTTGATGAACCCTTTAGTGCACTAGATGAATTGAATCGTGCCCAATTACAAAGGCTGTTGGTTGATTTAGTACAAAGCCAGGAAATTGGTGCTGCAGTGATGATCACACACGATATTGATGAAGCCTTACTCATCTCAGACCGTATTTTCTTTTTATCAGGCCAACCTGCCAACATCAGTCAAATATGGTCATTAATGCAAAATCATCCACGTGATATCTGGGAAAATGAATTCTCAATGATTCGCAATGATATTTTGAAATTACTACATCAACATCAAGCCAAGATGCTGGAAAATATTTAAGGAAACAGACATGTGTGATGACGATATCAATCATTCTCGTCGAGATTTTCTTAAATTGATGGGACTTTTTGCCGGAACTGCCGCCTTGCCAATGCAAGCCAGTCTGGCCCAAACCAAGCCTGAAAATACAACAACCAAACGAGTCAGAATTGGTTATATTCCAATTACTGATGCAACCCCTTTATTGGTTGCCTATCAAAATAAGTTATTTGAAAAACAGGGCTTACAAGTTGACCCACCCATTTTATTTCGGAGTTGGGCGCAACTGGTGGAAGCTTTTCTATCTGGTAGTGTGAATGTCATTCACCTGTTATCACCGATGGCAGTATGGACACGTTTCGGTAGTCATTTTCCTGCAAAAATTGTGGCATGGAACCATGTCGGTGGTTCAGCACTGACAGTCGCTCGACATATCAATAGCCTAAAGGATCTTGGTGGTAAGCAAGTTGCGATTCCTTTTTGGTACTCAGTGCACAACGTGGTATTGCAGGAAATGCTGCGTAATGCAGGTCTGAAGGTCATCACCAAACAAAAGGGAAAATTGGCGGCCAATGAAGTAGGAGTCATCGTATTACCGCCCTCAGATATGCCACCCGCGTTACTCAGTAAGCAAATCTCAGGTTATCTTGTTGCCGAACCGTTTAATGCCATTGCTGAACATCTGAAGATCGGAAAAATATTGCGATTTACGGGCGATGTCTGGAAAAAGCATGCCTGTTGCGTCGTGTACATGCATGAGAAAGATTTACAGCAACATCCTGAATGGTCACAAAAAGTGGTGAATGGTATTGTGGAAGCCCAGCTTTGGTGTCGTAGCCATCGTGCTGAAGTCGCGAAATTGATTTCACGCGAGCATAAACCACGATTAACACCACATATTCATGCTGTGATTTCTCAGGTGGTTAACCCCAATCCATCCCGGCAGAAGTTTTATTTAAGCACTGGGGCAATAAAACATGCTGCATGGCAAGACCATCGTATCGATTTTCAGCCTTATCCTTTTGAAAGTTATACAGTCGAGCTGATCAAACGTATGCGTCATACCCAGGTTGAAGGCAATTCTGCATTTTTAAAACAACTGAATCCAACTTTAGCGGCACGCCAATTGGTCGATGATCGTTTTGTTAAAAAAGCCATTCAAAAATTAGGCGGCATGAAAGCATTTGGTCTCACTGAGTCCTTTACCCGTCAGGAGATTTTTCAATTATGAATAATATCATGATGCCAAATTTGAAATATCATAGTTATGGATTATTTGGGCTCATCGGCTTTTTCTGCCTCTGGCTTGTTGGGGGAACATTTATTCCTGAAGGATTTTTTCAGCAATTTACTTTAAACGCGACATTGACGAAGTTTTTAATGTTAATCCAAGATAGTGAAACCTATACCCATATATGGATGAGCCTCAAGCGTGTATTAGTGGGACTAGGTATTGCCTTGCTGATTGGGATTCCTGTGGGACTGTTGATTGGACAAAATCAAAAAGCAGATGCATTGACCTCACAAATTTTCCAGTTTTTACGCATGATTTCCCCTTTGTCCTGGATGCCGATTGCAGTGATGATTTTAGGTGTGGGTGATAAACCTATTTACTTTTTACTCGCGTTTGCTGCAATCTGGCCTATTATTCTCAATACAGCGACAGGTGTAAAAAAAGTTGATCCTCAATTGTTAAAGCTTGCGCACAGTTTAGATGCAACACCTGGTGAAATCTTGCAAAAAATTATTTGGCCAAGTGTACTTGGACAAGTATTGGTGGGCTTACGTTTGGCGATTGGTATTGTCTGGATCGTACTCGTGCCGAGTGAAATGCTGGGTGTAACTTCAGGACTTGGGTATTTTATTTTAGATGCACGTGACCGTTTGGATTATACTGAGTTGCTTTCCATCATTTTAATTATTGGTTTTATTGGTTTTGTCCTTGATCGTTTGGTCATTACCTTACAAAAGCGCATCACAGTTTAATCGTAGATAAAACAAAAAAGCCCAAGTTCATCGGGCTTTTTTATATCTGAGTCCATCGCTTTATCTAGTTGAATATTCTGTTTGATGTGGAAGAAATTTTCCTGCAAATAGACCCAATTCAAACAACCCCCACATCGGTACGGCAAGTAATAACATGCTGAGTAAATCTGGTGGGGTGATAAACATTGATACAAAAAAGCAGCCCACAATAATAAATTTTCTCTTACGCATAAGTTGTTCCAAAGTTACCAATTTTGAAAGCAATAACACGATAATGAGCACGGGAATTTCAAAACACAGACCAAAAGTAAAAAACAGCTTTAAACAAAAGCTTAAATAACTGCTGATGTCTGTCATGGGTAAGACAGCATCAGGAGCGATATGCATAAAAAAGTACAGTACAGAAGGCAATACGATATAACGGGAAAAACTGATGCCAAGGTAAAATAAAATTAAGCTTGAACTAGACAGTGTAATGATCAGTTTCTTTTCTTGCAGATACAGCGCAGGCACAATAAAACGCCATATATGCCAAAGAAAAAATGGTAAACAAATTAAAAAAGCAATAAATAGGGTTAATTTAAAAGGTGCAGTAAATGTCGCAGTAATATCGGTTGCGATCATTTGACTGTTCGCAGGTAAGGCTTGTAAGAGCGGTTGTGCAAATACTTGATATAACCTTTGAGCAAAAGGCAATAAACATAAAAAGACAACGGCCAGCATTAAGATGATCTGAATCAGACATTTTCTCAGTATTGCCAAGTGACCAAGTAAATGTACAACAGTTGATGATTGATCTGGAGATATCATGAATGCATATGTCTACTTAAATATGAGGGGGTAATGATGTGCTCATTCAAAGTTGTGTAACTCAACGGATATAGATTGAGATGTCCCGCTTGTTCCATGGGAACAATTGCTTCGATCTTTCCTAGACTGCTGTAGGGCAAGCCAATATAAATAGGCTCATCAGAATGTAGCTCAGCATAAATTTTCTGACTGAGTATTTTTTCCAAATCTCTTACGTTGTTGATTTCAGATTCGAGCGTTTGTTGTAGCTCATTGAGCTTGATTTCACGTTCTACATCAGTTTGAAAATTTTGTAGCAGGTTCTTAATCTTTTGATACAACTGGTATGCAGTTTTTAATAGCTCTAATAGTTTCTCAGGACCTAAGAATATCAATGCGAAACTAATAAAGAAGATAAGTTCAAACAAGCCAACATTTAGCATAGGGTAAGGCGGGTCAGTAAATTAGGATTGAAGGTTTTTATTTTTTGGCTGTGATGAAGTGGTAGTTTCATCTTTCGGAGATTCGTCTTGAATTGATGTTTTAAAATCTTTAAAAACACCGCCTAAATCTTTACCTAAATTTTTTAATTTTGATGTACCAAATAATAAAATCAGAACCAAGGCAAATAGGGCAATGTGTCCAAGTGATAAACCTAACATGAAGTATCTCTAGATTGTTTGTTGATTCGACTATTTTAAACGATGCATATTTTTTCTTATTCATATTAAATGATTAGTTATTTACTCCCATTCAATAGGATTTAGAAATGTGCCCAATTTTGCTTTATGGATTTATTATGCATTTATTGAATACCAAGGTGGTTATAAGGCTATATTAATTCAAATATTATTTATAAACTCCTCACTCTAAGTAAAAAACTAATAGCTAATCCCAAATTTTTTCAATCTTGAAATTAAGGTCGTCGGGTTAATTCCCAGCAATTTGGCAGCGCCGTCTTCACCAAATATTTTCCCTTCACAATGCTCAACGGCGCGTTTCAGGTTATCTATTTCCAGCTGTTTCAGATCCTCAGTAGTTAGAATCTCTGGAAGGTTTTGTTGTAATGGGGTATTAGGCTGTTTTGCCTGATGCACAACCGGCTGTCCATCCTGCTCCAATAAATACTGAAATGACACAGCCCCGTGCCGAGCGGTAATCATGGCACGTTCCAGCACATTCTGTAATTCACGGATATTGCCGGGCCAGTTATAACGTTGCAATTCTTGGATATGTTTCTGGCTAAAAGAAAGGTAGGGCACTTTACGCTGTTCACAGATCAGCTTACTAAAATGACTAACTAAAAGCGGAATATCTTCTTTGCGTTCACGTAATGCTGGTGAAAAAATAGGAAATACATTTAAACGGAAATAGAGATCTTCACGGAAACGTTTCTGTCTGACTTCCAGTTTGAGATTACGGTTGGTTGCAGCAATAATTCGGACATTAACTTTACGTGTGCGTTCTTCACCAACCCGTTCAAAGGTACCTTCCTGCAAGACACGAAGCAGTTTGCTTTGCAACTCGAGTGGAATTTCACCGATTTCATCCAAGAAGAGTGTGCCTTGATCCGCCAGTTCAAAACGTCCAGCACGATCCCGGACAGCGCCGGTAAAAGCACCTTTGGCATGACCGAAAAACTCACTTTCAAAAAGTTCAGCAGGAATTGCGGCACAGTTAACCCGGATTAGAGGCTGCTGCTTGCGATGACTAGACTGGTGAATCGCACGGGCAATCAATTCCTTGCCCGTACCCGACTCGCCATAGATCATCACGTTGGCATCGGTTTGTGCAACGACCTTGATCTTTTCGATAATTTCCCGGATCGAACTACTATTCCCAACAATATCATGGTATTGATTATCTTGCAGGATTTCTTCTTGCAGATATTCATTTTGCTGTTCCAGACGGCTTTTCAGGTTTTGCAGTTCATTCAGCGCCTGGGTAAGCTTAGCCTCGGTATTTAAGCGTTCAGAAATGTCACGGAAGACCACGACTGCACCAATAATCTCACCGTCACGGATTACCGGGGTACTGGTGAATTCAACCGGGAAATAGCTGCCATCCACCCGCCAAAATACTTCCTGAATACCTTCATGCACCACGCCGTCGTGAACTGCTGCATAAATCGGACATTCTTCTACAGGATAATGCCGGCCATCTTCATGGGTATGATGATGAATCTGGTGAATATTCTTGCCGATGACATCTTCAGGTTTCAGCCCCAGCATTTTGGCACCTACCGGGTTAATAAAGGTACACAGTCCCTGATGATTAATACTATAAATTCCGTCACCCACGGCGCTCAGCAGTAAATGTTTACCAGTATCGGAATCAATAAAAAGTTCCTGTAATGCTTGCCATTCCAGTAGACCTGCACGTATGGCCTTGTCAGCATTTTTATTAAATTGGCGCAGCTCCAGATCTTTCACATCCACCAGCGACCAGATCATGTAGTCATGCTGTTGATACGGTAAATGGATTGAATGCACATCCAGCTGGATTTTCTCGCCATTGCGGTCAAAGGCATAAATCTCATTATTCCAGGCCTGACCTTTATTTAGCGTTTCCTCAGTAAAGGCAATCAGATAGGGCAGCTGGGTAAAATGACCAAAAAGAGAAGTAACTGATTTATTCAACAAGTCATGCCGTTCATAACGCAGCAGGCGAGCAGCAGCAATATTAAAATCAATAAAACGGTTCTCTTTCGGATCAATCACCATCAATGCCTGTGCGGCATGCTCGAAAGCCAAAGGCCGTAAAGAGTCCTCAGATTGTGCCCAACCTGAAATAAAGTCTGCTACCATGATATGAAATTTCGTAGTTGTAGCTATGAAAAATCATAATAATACGAAATTTCATAATTGTAAAAGACTTTTATTTAATCACTAAAAAATGAATGAAAAATTAATTATTAAATAAAAACAATAATTTAAAAAATATATTTAGCAATTTTCTGAATCTGGCACGGCTTTGGCAATCACTAAGACAAACCAATCAAGGTTGTTTAACTCATCTTATCGGAGCGCATTATGCCAAAAGTAGATATCGAACAATATAAAGATGGCGACTTCCTGGTCGACTATGAAGAAAAGGTATTTGAGGATGTTAAAGCCCAGCCAGGTGAAAAAGCACTGGTGACATTCCATACCGTGGCATTTGAAGGTTCGATTGGTTTAGTCAATGTATTGCAGGCTAAACGACTTTTACGTAAAGGCTTTGAAACCAAAATCCTGCTATACGGTCCAGGCGTACAACTTGGCGTACAACGTGGTTTCCCAACATTAGGTGCCGAAGCTTTCCCGGGGCATCTGGCAGTCAACAACCAGCTGAAAGCCTTTATGGAAGAAGGTGGTGAAGTCTATGCCTGCCGCTTCGCACTTCAGGCACTGTATGGCCAGACTGAAAAAGCGCTCATTCCAGGTATTCGTGCCATCAACCCACTGGATGTGATGGATCTGAAACTGCTGATGCGTCGTGACAATGCATTAATCATCGATACTTGGACTGTGTAATTCAAAGATTAGGAAAAATAGGGGAGTAAAACCATGAGTCGAATCGTAAAAGCTGCAGCCGTACAGTGTAGTCCAGTGCTTTATAGCCAAGCAGGAACCGTGAAAAAGGTCTGTGAGCTGATTGCTGAGCTTGGACAGCAAGGTGTGCAATTTGCAGTTTTTCCTGAGACTGTGGTGCCGTATTACCCTTATTTTTCCTTTGTCCAGCCACCGTTTGCGATGGGTAAAGAACATCTCAAACTGCTCAATGAATCTGTGGTGGTGCCTTCAGAAGCCACGGATCTCATTGGCGCTGCATGTCGTGCTGCGCAAATGGTGGTCTCCATTGGAATTAATGAACGTGCAGGTGGGACAATTTATAACGCCCAGCTGTTATTTGATACGGATGGCAGCATCATCCAGCATCGTCGCAAAATCACCCCGACTTACCATGAACGTATGGTGTGGGGACAGGGCGATGGCAGTGGTTTGCGTGCCATTGATTCCGCCGTCGGAAGAATTGGTTCATTGGCATGCTGGGAACACTACAACCCATTGGCGCGTTTCGCTTTGATGGCAGATGGTGAACAAATTCATGCTGCAATGTTTCCTGGTTCTTTAGTCGGACAGGTTTTTGCCGATCAAATCTCTGCAACCATTCAGCATCATGCCCTGGAATCCGGTTGTTTTGTAGTGAATGCCACAGCATGGCTAACACCAGAACAACAGCAACAAATTATGCAGGATACCGGTTGTGAAAAAGGTCCGATTTCCGGTGGTTGCTTTACTGTCATTGTGTCGCCAGAGGGTAAATTTTTAACGGCACCGTTAACCGAAGGTGAAGGTTATGTGATTGCCGATCTGGACTTTAGCCTGATCGATAAACGCAAACGCATGATGGACTCTGTGGGGCATTACAGCCGCCCTGAATTGCTGAGCCTGCTAATCGATCGTCGCAAGACCCAGATTTTACATGAATATCAAGAATCTAATCCATCAACAAACCAAGAAAAACTGAGCAACTTTACCGCACCAACAGAAGAGTTGCTAAGTAAAGCATAGCCATCAAATTTGAAAATGAATTAAGTATTACGTGTAAGGAGTGTCGCCATGTCAGCAGTTGAATTACTCAGTGACCTGCAATGCAATGGCCTGAAATGGGAAGGTGAAGTCGGTTTGGCCCGTAAAGGTGGTGCCGGCCCAAGCGACCATAAAGCCCTGAGTCTGAATGGAAAGACCATGATGATTCCCGTGCTGAATCTTGCCTCTCAGGATTCTCCTTATACCGCACAGCAGGACAAAGAAACCGATAATGTCATTGTCTTCAAAAACAAGATCCCGGTTGCTACGCTAACTGCACCGAAACGTCCAAAGTTTTATGACCTGAAAACCGCAGATGGCATTCCTTATGAACAGATTGCCACCTTGCATAGTCATGACGTACTGGCGACTACGGTGTTGCAGCACTGTATTCGCATGAATGACAAGGCAACTGCATGCCAGTTTTGTTCAATTGATCAATCTCTTAAAGATGGCCGGACCTTAATCCGTAAACGTCCTGAACAACTGGCGGAAGTGGCGAAAGCAGCTGTCGAGTTAAATGGGATCACTCAGATGATTCTGACCACAGGAACACCGAATACACCGGATCGCGGTGCCGAGATTTTATTTAATTCAGTCACTGCTATTCGTGCAACGGTTGATTTACCTATTCAGGTGCAATGTGAACCACCGGATGATTTTAGCTGGTTTACCAAGTTAAAAAATGCAGGCGCCGTATCTATTGGCATGCACTTAGAAGCTGTGAGTGATCGGGTACGACACAAGATCATGCCGGGTAAAGCGGAAGTCTCACTGGATAAATATTTTGCGGCATTTAAGGCGGCAGTTGAAGTCTTTGGCCGGGGTCAGGTCAGTACCTATATTCTGGCTGGGCTTGGCGATACCCAAGAAGAAATTCTGGAGATGACAGCCAAACTGACTGAAATTGGTGTCTATCCATTTGTGGTGCCATTCGTCCCGATTCAAGGTACGCCACTTGAGCATCATCCAAAACCTGAACCAGAGTTTATGCAGGCACTCTATCCGGAAATTGGTGCTCAGTTGAAACAGCATCAATTGAAGTCTGAAGACACCCAGGCGGGTTGTGCCAAATGTGGTGCCTGCTCATCCCTCAAAGCTTATGAATAGGAGAGATCGCGATGTATTTAGATGATGATCTTTCACAAAACCCATGGCTGCAGGCAGTTAACCAGCAACTCAAACATTATCTGGCTGATGAATTTATTAGTGCAGATATCGTGATCAAAATCGTCAGCGAAGATTGGGAGCGACGTCAATATTATCGCCTGCGTGAAGCAACCTTTCGCGATGAACAGCAGATATTGAAAGAAGATCGGGATGAATACGATTTTAAAGCATTCGGTATTGTGGCGATTGGTCAGATGTTTGGTGAACCAGATCGTGTCATTGGTGCAGTCCGGATCTTTCCTGAAGGTAAAAAGACCTGGTGGGGTGGCCGGCTTTGTGTCGATCCCTTATATCGCCACCACCGAGCCATTGGGAAAGCCCTAATCAATGCGGCTGTTTCTACTGCAAAAAATCTGGGATGCCGACGTTTTCTTGCGACTGTACAGCAACAGAATGAAAGGTATTTCCAAAAGCTGCATTGGCATAGCGAACAGAATATTCAGGTTGCCAATATTCCTCATGTACTGATGCAGGCGGATCTAGCACATTATCCATTGAGCAATATTAGTCAGGCTTACATGCAGCATTCCTATGCAATGCAGGAGGTAGTGTAAATGAACCAGTCAGAACTTGAACGGCTGCTCGGCTACCTCAGACAGACGCCAGCAATGCAAGCGAAAATGAATATTGGTCAAGGGATCAAAATAGCCCAACCCAACATTGAAAAGCTGGCTGATCTGTATGCCTTACCGGGAGATGATACCGCTGCGATTGCCACAGAACATGGCTATATGCTGCATGCCTGCGAAGGCATGATTCCCAGCTTTGTTGAGCATCATCCCTATTTTGCAGGCTGGTCAGCGGTGATGGCGAATATCAGTGATATTGCAGCGATGGGAGGCCGGGCGACATCTGTTGTGAATAGCTTCTGGCATCGCAGCACTGATCAAGCACAAGCTTTAGTTCAGGGGATGCAGGATGCCTGTCAGTGCTACGGCGTGCCATTAGTCGGTGGACATACTCATATAGATCCTAATTTTCAGCCAGCACTTTCCGTAGCAATCCAAGGGGAGGCTAAGCGGCTGTTATCAGTCATGCATGTACAACCGCAACAAAATATTTTGCTGGCACTCAATATGAAAGGCCAGTTCCATCCAAACACCACCTACTGGAAATGCTTTGAAAATATAGATGAAGCCAAGTTACAGGCAGAACTGGAAATCCTCCCACAACTGGCAGAACAGGGCTTAGCTTATTCAGCACGAGATATCAGCAATGCTGGAATTCTTGGCAGCCTGCTGATGTTGCTGGAAGCCTCTGGCTGTGGTGCAAATATTCAGCTGGATCAGATTGTTAAACCGCAAGATGTCGACTGGCAGCACTGGCTACAAATCTTTCCAAGCTATGGCTTCTTGCTGACTGCTGACGATGCAGAGTGTGAAGAGATTATTGAACTCTTTGCTTCACAGGATCTGCATTGTGCCGTGATTGGGCAAGTAAAAGATTCAGGCAAAGTCACTGTTATTAATAAAGATTCAAAAGCTGAATTCTGGGACTTCCAGCAAACATTTACCGGTCTGTGCTACGCAAAACAGATCCAAGATTTTCAAAGATATCAACATGATTTTAGACAAGAAGAGCTCAGCGTATGCCAAGCGTAAATTTCACGGTGAAATGGCCGAATGGTCAAAGCAGCAATTTCTATTCACCAAGCACCATTGTCTATGAATATTTTCAGAAAGGTCAGCAATGGGCCGGTCAGGAATTTTTAAAACAGGCTGAACAGGCCCTGCATGCCGCTTCCGAACGGGTACGTGCGCGTTACGGCTTTGCCTGCAGTTCAGCCATGGATACGCTCAACCGTATTCAGGAACAGGCAACATCATTCTCAGTCAAGCCTGAAGACACCATTGAAATCACTGACATTTATAACATCGATTAGAGGAAAATCATTATGTTTCAATCAACAAGCTTAAAATCACATTATGATGTCGTTATTGTCGGTGGTGGGCAGGCTGGACTTTCAGTGAGCCATTATCTTAAACAGGCCAATATCGATCATGTCGTTTTAGAAAAAGAAGATTGTCTAACCCATAGCTGGCGTAATAAACGCTGGGACAATTTCACTTTGGTAACGCCAAACTGGCAGTGTTTATTGCCGAACCATCCATATCATGGCAATGATCCAGAAGGTTTTATGAAACGGGATGAAATTGTCGACTATCTGGATAGATTTATTGAAAAGCTAAATCCACCTGCATTATTAAATGTCGCCGTTGAACAAGTCACTAAAATTGCCGAGCAGCATTTTCACATTCAAACCAGCATTGGTGAAACGACTGCAAATCAGGTGGTGATTGCAGCAGGGGGCTATCATACGCCAATTTATCCAAAACTCAGCTCTGAATTACCAGAACATGTTTATACCATTCATTCCGAGCAGTACTTTAATGCTGAGCAATTACCGGAAGGGAATGTCTTGGTTGTCGGTTCTGGCCAGTCTGGTGCGCAGATCGCAGAGGATCTGCATTTAGCTGGCAAGAAAGTCTATCTGTCTATTGGTGATGCACCGCGCTGTGCACGTTTTTATCGTGGCAAAGATGTCGTGAAATGGCTGTTTGAGATGGGCTATTACGAAACCACGGTGAAAGATCACCGCTATAGTGAAGAAGTTCGTAACAGTACCAACCATTATGTAACCGGTCGTGATGGTGGTCGGGACATCGATCTGCGTAAGTTTGCGCTCGAAGGTATGCAGTTATTTGGCCGTTTTGCTGACTACCAAAATGGTTCACTTAAATTCCAGTCAAATCTGGTACAGAATCTGGATAATGCAGATGCTACCTATAACCGTATTAATGCTTCCATTGATGCCTATATTGCACAGAATGGAATTGAAACGGCTGAGCCTGTCAGTGTCTATACACCAGTTTGGCAACCAGAAACAGAGCGGACAGAAATCAATTTAGCTGAAGAAAATATTACTTCAATTATCTGGTGTATCGGCTTTAAACCGGATTACTCATGGATTGATCTGGATATTTTTGAAAACAGTGGCTATCCAAAACATGATCGTGGGATCACAGTGGATCAAGACGTCAGCTTTATCGGCTTACCATGGTTATATACTTGGGGATCAGGGCGTTTCCTCGGTATTGATCAGGATTCACAATATTTGTCTAAGCATATTATTCAACGCCATCATGCCTTTAAGGAAAAATATGCAGAGATGATTATTGCATAAAGAGCATCAGTTTAATCTCTAGAATTTTGACCGCATGATTTCATGCGGTCATTTTTATAAATTATGTTTAATGTTTAAATTGGAATTAGGTAGTCATCGCAATAGTAGAGGCTAAGGTAAATATGAAGTTATTGTTTAGTATACTTCGTTTAACATAATATACATTATACGAAATTCTATTGTAAGCCCAAAATAGAAATGTCCGGTTTCTCCAAAGTAAAAATGTCCGCTTTTAGAATATGCACTTTTGCAATTTCCTTAGCGGACGGTTTGATATGTTGGTGTCTATGTCGGATAAAGAACTTAAAAGATTGTCGGTCTTGCAAGAAATCTGTGATCAACGCATAACTCAGTCCCAAGCTGCTCAGCTACTTCATATTTCAGAACGTCAGATCAGACGTTTATTGCAAAAATATAAAACTCAAGGTGCAACTGCATTAGCACATGCTGCACGTGGCCAAATCAGCAATTCCAGGCTTCCTGAAGAGCTCAGACTCAAGTGCCTCAATCTGGTCGCTGAGCAATTCCATGGTTTTGGACCCACTCTAGCGCATGAAAAGCTGACGACCATTCATGGATTCAATATTTCAGTGGAAACACTGCGTTCCTGGATGATTGCAGCCGATTTATGGATTCCTCGCGCCAAGCGCCTGAAACGGCCGTATCAGCCTCGTTATAACCGGGACTGTTATGGTGAACTGATCCAGATTGATGGCTCACATCATGACTGGTTTGAAGGACGAGCCCCTAAATGCTGTCTGCTAGTATTTATCGACGATGCTACAGGAAAATTGCAGCATTTACGCTTCTGTGAGTCAGAATCAGCCTTTGACTATATGATTTCAACACGTTTATATATCGAACAGCACGGTAAGCCTTTAGCATTTTATAGCGACAAACATTCAGTCTTTAGGGTAAATCAAAGTAGTAAGAAAGACTCCAAGATCACGCAATTCGGACGCGTGCTCAGCACTCTGAATATCGATATCATCTTCGCCAATTCACCACAGGCCAAAGGCCGTGTAGAACGAGTCAATAGAACTCTTCAGGATCGTCTGATTAAAGAAATGCGTCTGGCAGGCATCGGTTCGATTGAGGAAGCGAATGGATGGTTACCCTGCTTTATTGAGCAATTTAATCGTAAATTTGCCAAGATGGCCTTTAATCCCAAGGATCTACACCGGACTGTCAGCGAAACTGCTGAGCAGTTAGATGATATTTTTACCTGGCGTGAACCCCGCAGAGTCACGAATAGTCTGACGATTACTTATGATAAATGCGTATATCTTCTGGAAAACACGGAAGAAAATCAAAGGCTGATCGGCAAGTATCTTGAGTTTCTAGAATACCCGGATGGTACAGTTGCAATTGAATATGAAGGTCGAAAAATCAATTACAACATCTTCGATAAGTTAAGCCCACTCAATCAGCGAGAGATTGTTGAAAATAAACGTTTAGGTGCTGTTCTGAACCATATTCAACAACAGCATGAAGAATTAGAATTAGAACAACGAAACAAACGTAATCGTTCTCAAAAGATGCCACGTAGACGAGCACAGAAAACAGCAGTTCAACAACGATATCTGAATCCTGTGCTTGACTTGGAAATGTCTGTATAGGACATTTCTACTTGGGAATAACATCTATTAATATCCTTATATAAGTACATTTACCATGTACGTATATTTGTTGCTTAAGCTATTTTACTTTAAAGCACTTCAAATTCAATCCTACGATTCTTCTTACGACCTTCAGCTGTTGCGTTGTCCGCTACAGGTTTACTTGCACCTAAACCTTCAGTACTCAGTAAATGCGCTGGAATATTTTTTGCGATTAAATAAGCTTTCACAGCTTCTGCACGTTGCTGGCTCAACACAAAATTTTTATTGGTATCACCTGAACTGTCGGTATGTCCAATAATTCGTACTTTCTTGCCACCAACTTTATTTAAGGCAATTACCATTTCATCCAAAATCTGTGCACTTGAAGCTGCTAAAACTGCACTGCCAGATTCAAATTCAATGATTCGATTCTTTAATGCGGCATCTATAATCTGTTGCTCAGCCTGATTGACTGAAAGCTGCGCATTTAAACGATAATTTACTGGCATTAGTCCCTGAAATTTTACGGTAGTTTCCTGAATTTGCTCAGGATTTGATACTTTCCCTGTCAATTGAATATCAGATCCTTTTACCGTCAGTTTACCTTGTTTCACTTTTTTCAGGTCTTCATTAATCACATTGTTGACCGTATTTGACCAGCCTGCTGGTGCGGTTACCTGACGGATCTGGATACGATCCACCACATTTTCCTGACCATAAATTGCATATAATTTACTCAATATTTCCTGTTTGGTGTTTTCATTAGGTACAGCACCTTCAGTAATAATCGGTTGTGCCCATACAGAAAAACTTAACAATAAAGTTGTTAATATATTGATTTTTAGAACATTTTTTAAATTTAAGTGCTTGATTTTATTCTTCATTTTATACTTCTACAAATGTCTGTTTAAATAATCTGATACCTTGAGTTAGACTCATTTGGCGTTCACTTAGGGACTGTTCCAAGGCTGCCAAACCGGCATTATTTTCCAGATACTGATCAATCCAGGCTGCATTGATTAGCGATACCCAATGCTGGCTATCCAGATTTTCTGTAAAAATATCACTTAAGGCCTGTATATCTGCACCTTTAAAACCAAATAATAAAATTGGCTGTTCTTTGTGCAATATGCCAATCAAAAGTTCCGTATGGTGATGCTGTACAAACTGGCTAATTAAACTGACCCAAAATGCTGCAATTTCATAGCAATAATTGATGTTATGAATGGGTAAAATCAGCACCTTATTCAAGCGACTGGTACCCTGTTGAATAATCGGCTGTAGCAATAACCCCAATCCAATCAGGCTTTGTGCCAGCTGATAAGCGCTGAGATTCATGAGTTTGGCAAAAGAATGAATCGTATGATGCTCGTAAAATGCCTGTGCTTCCTCATGACTGGACACCATAATCTGATTACTTAGCATATTCAGTTTATCTAACAGAATATCGGTATCACGAATAGAACGCATCACCCGATTGTGTTGACACAGCTCAACCAGCGCTGATTTATAGCGCAATGGCGAATACACGATATTTTCAAAAGGCTGTTCGTGTTCAATTAAATGACTGAGTACCATGGGGAACTGCCGGCCTGAGCTATCTTTACTAGCAATCAGGTTCGCCACCAGAAACAGTTTTTCTTTCGGATTGGCAATAAAAAAATCCAGCGATGGCAATTGTGCATACGCCTGCTTGAACTCAGTCTTTTGCATGGCAAATTCTAATGCTTCAGTAATCCACTGATCTATCAGTTGGATCAGCTGATATTGTCCACGTGACTTAAGAAAATCGCCTCGTGCTGGACATTTACCATAATACAGAGGTGTGGTTTTTAACTCGTACATCAGCACACCTCCACCGCATTTTTGAATTTGTATTGGATCTTCATCATGGCACAGCCGCTCCTGTATTCGCCAATGCCGTAGTCGGATTGGCTTGAGCCAAGTTATGTTGTACCAATACAGGAACACTTTGCGCAGCGACAACACGCACCGATTTATTGGAAACCACCTGATCCACCAGCTGCAGGTTGGCATAGTTTGGCTGCTCACCAATGGAGTTGGCATTCTGACCACTCACCAGACGGAAGTTCACTTTTACCGAAAGTTCTGGATTTTCCTTGCTCTTCCAGACCATCTCAAAGTTATTGCCTTTCTGGGTACGTTGTGCACTTTCAATCAGGCGGTTAATACCATATTCACCTGGTTCATCAAAAATGGTGTAGGTCTTCCCTTCTAAGTCCACCACGGTAATGCGTGCACCTGGAATTGCACCCGGATTTGGCCAGACAAAGTTCACCCATTGCTGTACACCATTTTCAAACAGCATACGCTGACCATCAATATCAAAGGTATAGGCTAAAAGTTTAGGATTTTCTAATGGATAGAACTGGAAATTAGACTGGTTTGCAACCGGCACTGTATTCTGGCTCTGATTTAGCTCACCCGTTGCTACGCCATGACTCGGTGCCACATAAGTCTGGAAATTAGTAACAAATGCTGGATTCAGACTAATTCCCAGATCCTGCCAGGTTTTAGAAGTCAAGGTATAACCACGACAAATCACGAGTGGATCCAGATGCTCTTTGACAAAGCGCGCAATACTGCCGCTTTCACCAAAAATCTGGTTAATTTCGTTAGAAGTGGCCTGTAAGGTTGCCTGACTGCTAAATGGATATTTTTGTGCCAGATTCTGGGTAAATGGCTGATAAGACTGCATCGTCCAGAGCTTGTTGATTTCTGCCTGGGCAGGAATAATCAAGCTTTCAAACGACTGGGTTAATGGTGCTACCAGTAGTTTTTGCAGCAGTTGCTGATCAAGCTCAGCGGTTCCCGCCGCCATTTTCTCTGCCACAAATTTATGTGTGCTGTTGAAAATCGAATTCTGCTCATGAATAGTCTGTTTGACCAAAGCCATACTGGCCGGGCCGATATCACCTGAGCTTTTCAGATCATTGAACTGACTACGGATTTTGGCCACCGACTGCATATAGCCATCCAGTAAGGACTGATTCTGCAGGTCATCACGCTGACGCACCATCTGGTAGAATACCTGGAATTCACGAGCAATCACGCCATGACCCAACTGGCTACTTGCCTGTTGCGCTTGTTTTGCCTCATCACGATTCAGCACTTTACGTTTAAACCAGGCAATAAAGCCTTTTTGTGGCACTGCCAGTTCTGCCTGAACCACTGGATTATCCCAGCTAGTTTCTTTGGCAACACGCTGGATCAAGGTACGGATCGGTGAATTTTCAGGTTCGCCCAAGATATCAATTTGCTTGATCTGCTGGTTAAAATCAGCTGCTTTGGCATAATGAATCGCATTCAGGAATTTACGCCATTCCGCAATATATTCCTTTTTATACAGTTCAGTCAGCTGACGACGGATCTGTTCAGGGCTACCACTAAAGCTGAGATCATCGGACTGTGTAGTATTCAGTACCCAGTCACGACTATCGGTTGAACTGGTCGCTGCCTGTTCGATCGCTTGTTGTACATAGTCTTTCCAGGCCTGATAGGTATAAATACCTGGCAAAGCATAGCTGCCGAGCATGGCATTCTGGTTATTTTCACCCAGAATCTGCTTGATTGTAATCGCTGGGAAACGTACAGCAGCACGCATCTTGATTTCATTATAGACACGGTCACGTGCAGAAATACCAGTGGTAATCGCTGTCAGAATCTGACGACTCTGATCAACCAGTACTGCATCAGAATTCAGTTGAGGGAAACTGTGTCGTCCTGACAATGTAATGGCATAGCTCAGAATCTGCTCGGCTTTCTGAATCATCTCGGCACGTGGCATTTCACCACGGTTTTGCTCCAGCCATGTGCGCCAGAAACGCGTCACCTGATCACTTAAGTGACTCGAATCCATATACTGGCGGTTACTTAGCATCAGGTAAGTTTTCAGTGCATTATAGGCATCCTGAGGATTCTGGTCTGAAGGCTCAGAAGCAATCTGACGCCCTTGTATCACATGGTTAATTTTAACCTGAATATGATTTACTTTCAGAACTGCTTCATTGGCCTTGACGCGTTGCAGATACTGGGCAATCTGTTGCTGCGTTGGTTGCAGAACAAGCTGTTCAATACCTTTCAGATACTCGGTTTCCAGCTTTTCCCGGATCTGGTTGCCCTGATATAAGCCAAAGCTGTATTTCAGTGGACGATCCTGATCAAACTGGTCCAACTGTTGCAGATGGCCCTGTAAAATCAGCAGAGCATCCAGCTGATGACTCAACGAACGATTGGCTTGCCCCTGCATTTGTACCACTTTATTCAGATCTGTCTGAACTTCAGCAATCAGTTGCTGGTTATTACGGTATGACCACAGCCATAAACTAAGGACAATAGATACGCCTAAAATCGCACAAATAAAAGCCATAAAACGCTGGCGTTTTTTCGCCGGGTTAATATGCTGACGTACCAGATGCTTGTCTTTCAGGATGACATCGGAAAATAGTCCTTTCAGAAAGTAGCCATGATTCTGGGAAACAGATCGTTTTGGCAGGCCGATTTCACTGTCATTACTATGGATCAGGTGGAAGTCATCGGCAATCTGTTCCGTCATCGGGCTTTCAATTACGCCGTCTTGCAAAGCACTGGTGAAGTAGAAGCCACGGAAAATCGGTTTAAACTGGTATGGATTTTCCTGAAATAGTGTAGAAATAAAGGTTTTTAGAGCCGGTTTCAGGCTCTTAAACTCTAGTGGGAAGGTCATCACACTTGGAGAAATGTGCTGTGAATGGCGGCGACTCAAATGTGTGGTACTGACACTTTTCAGACCATCATACAAAATGCTGTATTGCTTCTCGAACAGCTCCACCGCCTGCTCGCTGGAATTCGCTGCATACGGTAAGGTTGCACCCCAAACTTGATCAAATTCCTGTGTATCATAGCAATCAAAGAATTCTGTGAATCCGGCGATCAGATCCATTTTGGAAAAGACCAAATATACTGGTGTAAAGACTTCCAAACGTTCGGTTAAGTCCTGAATACGGGCACGTAGGTTTTTTGCCAGTTTGATCGATTTTTCTGGACTTTGACTGACCAACTCAGCAATACTGACAATTACGATCAAGCCGTTCACTGGTGCTTTAGTACGGTTTTTCTTGAGAATATTCAGAAAACCGAGCCATTCAGAATGGTCTTCACTATAGACAGAATAACGTCCAGCAGTATCCAGTAGCACGCCTTCAGTCGAGAAAAACCAGTCACAGTTACGGGTTCCGCTTAAACCCGAAGACACCATTTTCTGATGATGTTCTTCAAACGGAAAACGTAAACCTGAATGATAAATAGCCGAACTTTTCCCGGCTGCCGGGTTGCCAATCACCATATACCAAGGCAGTTCATACAGTGCTGCATTGCCCTTACGATCTCCGAGTCTGGACTTGCGGATCAGCTGAATTGATTCTTTCATCTGCTGCTGAATCAGCTGCAGTTCTTCCTTGTTCTTATGCTTGTTCTGTTCAGCTTCAGTCGTGCTGGCAATTGCCTCAGAAAGTTCTTCACCTTTTTTAGCATGACGATAATGCTGAATTAGTGCATAAATTCCCCAGACCATCAGTATCAAACTATAGATAACAACCAGAGTCCAGAACACACGGTCGGACATGGTATTTTTCATAGAAATAATCACCACAAAAAATGACAGTGCCATAATCGCTTTTGGATTGGTCACATACTGCCAGACATATCCCAAGATCGTATAAAATAATGTATTCACTGTAAGCTCTTATATTTCTTCATTTTCTTTAAATTTAATAAATTTTATCAGGCTGCACTCTGTTCAAAATGCTCAAGCCTATTTATAGGTTCATAGACAAAATATGTCTGAGGATGTTGTACTGAATAAGCCAATGTAATGACATCTTCATTCATTTGCATACACAATAGTATGCCAAATAGTACTTTCATCTCTGCTGTACTGCCCAGATAAGAATGGCAATACAGGCCGTGATGCAGTTCTATACCTGCTGTACCCAGATATTGTTGAACCTTTTTTGCAGTATTAATCTGTAAAGGATCATCTAGTAGCAGTACAAATGGCTCTTCCTGCTCTATCTGATCTGCAAAGCTTAGACTTTGTTTCTGTAAATATTTACCAATATTTTTGACATGTTTTAAGGTCTTAATTGTTCTGATTTCTATCAAATCTTCCATGCTTAACTGTGGTGAAGCCAGACAAACACTCGCTGCATACTCTCCCGGTAAATATTGCTCCGACTGCCAGAGTTGCTCTTCCAGCCATTCCTGATCAATTTCAGATTGTACAGCCATGACCAGACTGATCTGTTCGCTCTGTTGATGAATATCGTTCAGCAGGTTTATCCAGACTACATGAGCATTACCATGATCAACATAGTGGAATTCGACATGAATCTGGCTCTGCACAATTTCATATTGTTGCTCTAGCTGTTCAAGCAGTTCCTGCTGTGCTTCATCGGGCCAGAAGTGAATCAATGATGCTGGCAGCAGAATATGTAGATTTAACTTGTTTAATCGCGCGACCTGTTGAACTGAGGGTTCTGGCTCATTTTCTTCATTATTCAACTGTTCATTGATCCAGCCGGGATGCATACGATATTCATAAGCCGTTTCAGCATCATAGAACAGTGCAGATTTCCGAAGATGTGCTGCAATGTGATATAGGCTTTCACTATGCTGCTCCAACTGCTGTTGAATCAGAGCATTTATTCGCTGTACTCGCATGCTATGCAGGATGTCATCTTCTTCAATTTCAGGTAATAGATCGTCTAGTCTTTTAATTCGATAAGACAGTATAGGCAGGCCATAGTGATTAACTAAATGTTCATCCAGTTCCGGGCTTTTGAACGCCTGCATGCCTTCAATAATTTCCTGATTTTCACCAAAGTTATGGATGACTGCAGATGAATAGATTTTTAAAGTCAGTTCTTCAACTGGTTTGTCCTTATTTTTCTCTAGTTCACTTTGTTGTTGCTGACGCTTTTCTTCGTTTTCAGCTGCTTCTAACTTTTGTGCTTTACGTGTTTGGTAAGCTTTTACTGATTTATAAATCAGCCAGGGAGAAAGCAATAACAGTGCTGCACATACCGGTAACAGAATAAAGAATTGCAGCATATCTATGCCAGTTGGATCGTACTGCACATCCCGCCAGTAGTAAATTACCAGTCCACTGGTAATAAAGATCAATGCGAGAATGGTAGAGATAATTATCTTGATCATGCTGCTCTCCCCATCAGGCTGTAACAGGTTTCCTGATTATCTACATAAGCTTGTGGCATTAAGAAAGCGCCCTGTCCTAGCCCTGTAGTTCCATCACCGAGCCTGATTGGACGGATTTCTTCTCTGCTTAGAATCAGTCGGAGATCCACCATTAAAGTTGGGCTACACCAGGTTGAAATAATCTGCTTAAGTTTTTCGCTATGCTTTTTCTGTGGCAGAAATTCCAGATAATCCTGACGATTTAATGGACCAATCACGATTTCAATTTTTTCATCGATCTGGGTCAGTACCTCACCACAGAAGGTATTAATGCCCAATAAAGCCGGATTTGATCCACCCAGTGATGCTTTTTGCGAATCTTCCAGCTTAAATTGTTCTGGTAAATATTCTTTGATTTGAACTCGATGCTTGAACATGCAACCCAGCGTAGTTTTCAGCACATAGGCACTATTATTCTGTCCCTGCATCAGGCCAGAAAATTCTGCAAAATAATCATCCAAATGATGTTGTTGATGCTGTTCACGCACATAACCATTTAGTGCATGCAGAATTTCAAGATAATGATTTTCCTGTTCGATTTCATATCGTATTGGCAGATGATAATTAATCGAAGCTTCAATATATTGTGCGGTCAATTTATGGTTAAAGAGACCGAGAAAATGTAGGGTTTCCTCACGCTGCTGACGCGGACTTTGCTTGATGCGATAGGTATAGGTATAAGGTAATACCCCCTGCGTCCCTGTCAGACCAATCATTGGGCTGGTCAGCTGAATTTTCTGATCTTTCCAAGCCAGATATTCAATCTCTGATTTTGGAAAATTGAGTTTCAGTGAACTACTAAAACTAAAACTCTTGCTCCAGTCTTGGGATTGTTTCTGCTCTGGATAGTGCCGTAATAAACGTGTTGCCTGTATCAGTTCAAAACGGGTTGGCTGCTGATATAGCTGTTCAACTACAGAAGTCTTTTCCCACCAACGTTCTGCACGCATTGGTATACCTCCTGTTCTGTTGCTGCATCAATCACAATCATTTCCACATAACTGTTCATTTGCACTTTCAGGTTAAAAATATGGTTAAGCAGCTGAGCAAAGACAACTAGACTTGAACCTCGAAATACTTCGCTATCAATCTTGACCTGTGCACGAACGCCACGAACAAATAGTGGAAATGGTTTATGGTCTAGTAATTTCTGACTCAGTGAAAAATCAATCGATTGAATCGCTTCAATCATCAGCTGGTTTCCTTTAGATGCTGGAAGGTTATACAGTTCCAGCAGTTCCTTGAGATGTGTAACAGCATCACCTCTCATTAAAGACAGATTGTTTAGAGAAAGATGGGAAATAATACGCCACTGTTCTTTCTGGCTCTGTTTAAAGGAATAAGGTAAAGATGGCCGTTTCAATAAAAAGCCACGTCGTGCTAGCTGACTGTCATTTAAGGTCAGTGCATTCTGCTCCTTGTTATAACTTTCATAAGGCAGATCATGGTTACAGCACAGCAGTTGGGTACTGATAAAATCAGAAGATGTATTCTGCGGTTCCAGACTTCGGGAAACCAAAGTAAATTTCAGATCATTCTTTTGTGTGCTGGCAGTTTCGGGTTGCAAGTGATAATAAAATTGCGCGCCGTCGTGCCGATAATGGCTCATGGCAAAGAATGGCAAGACCTGATGGGCAACCTGTTCTTTATCACTCTTTTCACGAATCAGGTTCATCTCGGAGACTGCATATACCTGATAATATTCAGGATGATGTGCATCTGAAATCAGTGGATATTCCAGTCGCTGATGATTGATTTTCTGTGGTTCGGCCTGTTTCTCGAACAGATTAATGACTGGGGTAGTGAACATCTTGAAATTGGCGAGATCCAGTTCTGAATAATTGCGAATCGCGGCCTGATCATTCAGGTTCATTTTAAAGTGAACATGCAACTCAAAATTCGACGTAACGGGTTCGACCTGATTGAGAAAATCCAGATTCAGGTTCAGGAAACTGAACTTATCCGGGAAGCAGAAATATTCTAATAGCAGTCGATAAGCATGATGAGTATGCTGATCTACCGGCAGTACACTCTCCTCCTCACTGAAGCCTAAAAGTTCAAAAGGATTAGGAATTTCAACTTCCTGATGATTCGCTTTGATTGAGAATTGGGTTTCAGACTTAAATATCTGATCAAGTATTTGCAAAGGAAAGCTGGAAATCGCATCCAGATAAATCGGTAGCTTATGCTGTTTTAACAATCTCAACTGGTTATTGAAAATATCAAAACCTAAAACTAGAGTGGCATTGCGGTTTAAGTGAATATGTGCTGAAGGATGCGTTTTAAAATTGACTGATTTCAATGCTATCGGCAGTAAAGCTACATTTCTAACCGTGCGATATTCACATTGTACGCCACGTACACTTTTAGATTTGAGTGAAGTATGTTTAGGAATCAGATGTTCATCACTCAGCTGTTTGATTTTATTAACATCTTCAAAACTGACAATTGAACATGCTGGAAATGGCTGCAAATACTGGGGAAACATCACCTCAAAAATCGAACGGGTAAATGTTTCATAGCTATCATTCAGCTTTTTATCAATACGTGCCGAGATCAATGAGAATGCCTGAATCAGACGTTCAATATGTGGATCATCGATCTGTTCCTGATTTAGGGACAGGCGCTTGGCAATTTTAGGGTATTTATTGGTAAATTCACGGGACTGCTGGCTAAATTCCTGCAGCTGTTTTTCGTAATAAGGTAATAATTCTTCAATCGCGCTCATTATAATTATGATCTTGGCAAAATAACATATTGTTGTGTGGTCGGCTTTAATAAAGCATCAAAAACGACAGGCTCATATAAAGGATGGATATTTAAATAGGCCTGAATACTTAAGCACAGGCTTCCCATATTGTTTTCATCCAGCAGCATTTCTACCCGTACCTGCTTAAGTCGTGGTTCATGTGCTAAAATAGAAGCCTCAATCGAGCGACAAATTTCGTCGCGGTCCATTGGATTAGCTGTCGATAATCCAACGAAATCAATTATGCCAAATTGCAGAATGGACTGTTTCACTAAAGTATAATCATCAATAATATGATCCAGCTTGGCCATACGGCTATTTAACAAATCTTCCAGATCTGCCGCAACGACTTCACGTAACTGCTGAATTGACATACCCTGCTCACGGGTTTCATCTTGTGGCAGTAATCGGTCAAACAAGGTTGAACGGAATCCATAAGGATAAAGCTGATCCAGATTCATGTGTGTCCATCATCCATTTGGGACATTAAAATTCAGGTAAAGGCCTGCCAGTGCAAGCCTCTACATTCAGAAAAATTAAGCTGCGTAAGATGCTGTATTATTTGATAACGACCATTTCTTGGTCACAGCACCTTTCTGCGTACCGTTAATATCTTGCTGGTTATACGTCCACTCAACCGCAGCATATTTCAGGCCAAACGCTTCGGTCGGTACGCCTTCTTCATTCACGGTTGGTGTTACCTGAGAAACCAGAACGTGTTTCAGTTTGATCTGAAGGTATTTGATACGCTTGTCGCCGTTGGCACGGTAGAAATCAATTTGCACTTCATCAAAGGTATAACCTGCAGAACATGCTTCCCACAGTTTAGGGCTGGTAGCATCCAGGTCTTTGACAAAAATCATGTCAGAATGTTCTACACGCTCAGCAGTATGACCACCTACGCTAGAAGAGGTTGCCGATTTTGGCTGGCGAATATTGTGTGACCAGGAATTTACTTCAAGCCAACTTTTATGTTCAGAATCTCGTGATTCACCATCTACTTTATATTTGCCGCGAAATTGGATGTATATATCTTTCATTGTTATTTTTTAACCTGATTTATTTTAAATTATTGAAAATGCAACCGGCTTAATTGCTCGATTGTGGCAATTCAGTGACAAGTCGCAGGGATACCGATAACTCATCAAGCTGAAAATGTGGTCTCAAAAAAACCACCGATTTGTAGTGACCAGGTTCAGCTGGATTTTCTACAACTTTGATTGATGCTTCACGCAATGGATACTGAGCCTTCGATTCCTGAGAAGCACCGTCATCCAGTAACACATACTGGGATAACCAGTCATTCAGGAAGGCTTCAACATTTCCCGCTGAAGCAAAACTACCCACTTTGTCACGCATCATCGCTTTTAAATAGTGTGCGATACGCGAAACCGCCATAATATATTGGATCTGACTAGATAAAGCAGAGTTAGCATTGGCAGCATCATTGTCATATTTTTTTGGCTTCTGGGTCGATTGAGCCCCAAAGAACGCTGCATAATCGGTGTTTTTGCAATGTACCAATGGAATAAAGCCTAGATCGCTCAATTCTTTTTCACGTCGATCAGTAATCGCAATTTCGGTTGGACATTTGAATACCACATCGCCATCATTGGTTTTAAATGTATGTACAGGCAAACCTTCAACCAGACCACCACCTTCTATACCACGGATCGCTGCACACCAGCCATGCATGTCAAAGGCATTGGTCAAACGGGTACCGAAAGCATAAGCTGCATTCATCCATAGATATTCGTTATGGTCTTCACCAGAAACTTCTTCAACGTAGTTAAAACCTTCAGTCGCCGTACCTTCTTTCGGATGATATGGTAGACGACCCAATACGCGTGGCATGGTCAGTGCAACATAACGAGCATCATCGCTTTCACGGAATGAACGCCATTGTACATATTCAGCGGTTTCAAAAATCTTGGAAACATCACGTGGGCGGTCAATATCAGTAAATGATTCCAGACCAAAGATGCTTGGGCTAGCAGCCGAGATAAATGGTGCATGTGCTGCGGCTGCTACATGTGAAATCTGTTCTAACAGATACATGTCTGATGGTGTACGATCAAACTCGAAATCACCAATTAAAGTCGCGTAAGGCGCGCCACCAAAAGATCCATACTCTTCTTCATAGATTTTCCTGAATAATGTGCTTTGATCAAAATCAGTCGCACTTTGGAAATCCTTGATTAATTCTTTTTTGGTCGTATTTAACATACGGATTTTGATCAAGGAATTAGAGGGCGTTTCCTGACAAAAGTAATATAAGCCACGCCAGGTTGATTCAATTTTCTGGAATTCTTCATGGTGCATGATTTTACTCAATTGAGTAGAAATCAGCGCATCGATTTCAGCAATACGTTTATCCAGTGCCAGCGTCATGTTATCGGATACAGTAATTGTTCCTGCCATCACTTCACGCGCCAGTTCACCAATCAAACTTTTGGCACGGTCATGCTCCTCATTAGTACGGGCAATACGACTGCGCTCAACGACAGAATCAAGCAATGAGTATTCTTCTACACTGATATTTTCAGCAGTTGCTGCATTGAAATTACTCATTTTCAGCCTCCACGCTCATCTTGCGAATCTGGTCCGTACTTTTCAATACCTCATCCAGCAAATCTTCTAGACGCTCATTATTGGAAATTTTGTTACGCAAATCCGTTAAACGTTCACGTGCTTGAACCAGTCGACGTAATGGGTCAACCTGCCGTACCACCTGCTCTGGTTTAAAGTCATCCATAGAGTTGAAGGTCAGGTCCACAGACATCTTGCCACCCTCTTCAGTCAACGTGTTTTCAACCTGAAAGTTGGCGCGTGGTGCAAGTGATTCCATGACTTCATCAATATTATCTAGATCAACATTGATAAATTTTTTGTCTTTGAGTTTGGTTTTTTCCAGTTCAGATGCTGCTGAAAAATCTCCAAGTACTCCCACCACAAATGGCAATTCTTTGACTTCACGTGCATCACCGACTTCTACATCGTAAGTCAATTGCACACGCGGTGGACGTATCCGCTGTAATTTCTTTTGAACGCTTTCACGCTTAGCCATGATGCTGATTCCTATTAATTATTTTTTTATTAATTATTACGCAGTGCGCCAAATGGGTTGGAGGTAGGCTGAATAATACGGGTAACAACTGGTTCGGTTTTCTTCGCTACTACATTACTGGTAGTCATTTCTTTAGCTTTAGTCGGTACTGGAGCACTTGAACGTGTTTTGGTCGAACTTGTTTTTTTACTCGCTGTCGTAACAGTGGTTTTTTTGCTACTTGAGCTATTCTCTGCACGTAGAGGCATGACAGTCACCGGCTGAGATAGACGCACATTATCGTTGAAGACTTTGGTGATGGCATAGGTTTCTTCAGTCAGTGGGCGGATTTCAGTGCTGCGCATATAGTTCACAGCTTTATTTGAAATGGCCACACCGGCAAGAAATGTGATATCTGTTAACTGACGTGTCGTGTAATTTTCACGGCTTAACTGGTCTACAGCTTGCAGTGCCTTCAGATGCAGCCCACGATCTAGATAAAGTTTGGCAATATTGGCTTTAATTTCACGCTGCAAATTGAGATCTTTTTTAGCTGATTTAGCACAAAGCTGTTCATACTGCTGCAGGATTTCTAGGTCAGTATCTCCTTCAGCCAGTGGATACACTTTAAGACATGATTTTTTCAGGGGAGCAGCATGCGCTTGCATGAAACTCATCGTGCAGACTGCCATCATCAGCACGAGTACGGAACTCATATTTTTTTTCAAAATAAGCCTCAATTTTATTCTTTTTATGGTTGTGTGTTTTTTATTGGAATGATTTCTTATTTTTATTGTTTAAAAATCATCTTGCGGATTTAACAAAAAATGATCACACTAAGTCAACAACAAAATTTGATTTTTGTAAAATATTTTTTAATAATCTTGCAAAAATGTCGACGGTTATATGATTTCGACTATTTAATTCTATTAAAAAAGTATGCAACAATAAGATAATAATAGATCCGTAAAACTGATTAAATTGCAGTCATGCAAATGAAAATAATAAAAACAGCACATTGATATTTTTTAATTCTTAAAGACATTGTGCATTATAAAAAACGATGAGAAACACATGAATAATTTAAAGATTTTAATTACCAAATTATCTGATCACGCACGTCTATGTCTTGAGAAATCTGCCAATACTTGTATCAATCATCAAAATTATGAAATCGAAATTGAACATTTGTTTCTGGAATTGCTGTCGCATGAACAGCTAAATGATGTTCAATTACTACTTAAAAACTATAAGCTCTCCAAAGATGCCCTGTTGGATGATCTGAAGGAAAGTATACTTCAGCTTAACAAAGGCAATTCACGTACCCCTATTTTTGCCAAGTCAATCATCCGACTACTTGAGCAAGCATGGCTACTGGCATCTGCTGAAAAAGAGCCTTTGATCCGTAGTGGTCACTTGCTTGTGGCTTTATTAACAGCCTCTGATCTGTACCAGATCGCGATGCGTTCATCTTCAATTTTTGAACTGATTCCAATTGATACGATGAAACATCGTTTTCTAGATGTATGTCAGGATAGTATTGAAAATGCGTCACCTCAATCGTTAATTTCCCAGCCAGTAGATAATCAAAATTCTGAAACTACGCCAAAGAAAACACCTGCATTAGATCAGTACACAATCAATCTGACCCAGAAAGCCAGTGAAGGAAACATTGATCCAGTGATTGGGCGCGAATTTGAAATTCGTCTGATGCTGGATATTTTGATGCGCCGTCGTCAGAACAATCCAATTTTAACGGGTGAACCTGGAGTTGGTAAAACTGCAGTAGTTGAAGGATTAGCGCTAAAAATTGCTCAACAACAGGTGCCAGATACCTTGAAAAATGTGCAATTACATGTACTGGACATGGGTTTATTACAAGCAGGTGCGAGTGTCAAAGGTGAATTTGAAAACCGGTTAAAACAAGTGATTCAGGAAGTACAAAGTTCTTCCCATCCCATTATCCTGTTTATTGATGAAGCGCATACCTTGATTGGGGCTGGTGGTCAGGCAGGTCAGAATGATGCGGCAAATTTACTTAAGCCAGCCTTGGCGCGTGGTGAATTACGTACTATTGCTGCAACCACGTGGGCTGAATATAAACAATATTTTGAAAAAGATGCAGCGCTCAGCCGCCGTTTTCAGGTTGTCAAAGTTGAGGAGCCGACTGAACCGGTCGCGATCGACATGCTTCGTGGCATGATTCCAGTGATGGCTCAACATTTTAATTTACAGATTGATGATGAAGCGATTGTGGCTGCGGTACACAGTTCGCATCGTTACATCAGTGGACGTCAGTTACCAGATAAAGCTATTAGTGTCCTAGATACCGCAGCAGCTCGCGTTGCACTGACCCAAAATGCACAACCGGCACAGCTCAATCATTTGCAGGCACAACTGCATAATCTGGAACTGGAACATAAGCTACTGGCCCAGGAAAACCAGAACCTGCCCATTCATCATGAAAGACTCAATGATCTCTCAGTCAAAATTTCTAATTTGAGACAGGACATTCTGTGCCTTGAAGATCGATGGCAACATGAATTGCAGATTGTTCAACAGATCCGAAAAATTCAAGCTAGAGATCAAAACGAGGGATCTAGCCAACAGATTTCAGCCTTACGTACAAAGCTCGCTGAAATACAGCAAAAGAATCCACTCGTTTTTGAACGTGTGAATGCCAACATCATTCATGAAATCATTTCGGACTGGACGGGTATTCCAGTCGGTAAGATGGTTAATGATGAAATCAAGCAGGTATTACAGCTAGAAGAGCGTCTGGCACAGCGTGTGATGGGACAGGATTACGCCCTGCAGCAACTGGTACAAGGCATCAAAACCTCTAAAGCCAAACTGGAAGATCCAAATAAACCTCAAGGCGTTTTCCTGTTGGTAGGTCCAAGCGGTGTTGGTAAAACTGAAACGGCCCTCAGCTTGGCGAATGAGCTGTATGGTGGTGAATCGCATTTAATCACAATTAATATGTCGGAATATCAGGAAGCACATACGGTTTCTTCTTTAAAGGGTGCTCCTCCTGGTTATGTTGGTTATGGTCAAGGTGGTGTTTTGACTGAAGCTGTCCGCCGCAATCCATATAGCGTGGTGCTGCTAGATGAAATTGAAAAAGCGCATATCGATGTGCAGGAGTGTTCTATCAGGTCTTTGACAAAGGCATGCTGGAAGATGGTGAAGGTCGTCTGATTGATTTTAAAAATACCACGATTTTACTGACTTCAAATGTTGGTTCATCTGCAATTATGCAGGCCTGTCTGAATCAGGAGCCAGAACAATGGCCACAACCAAATGAGCTACTTGAACAGCTCAAGCCAAGTTTATATAAGCAGTTCAAACCAGCGTTCTTGGGACGTATGCAGATCGTGCCTTACTTCCCTTTACATGATGATCTGCTACTCAAAGTTATTAAGCATAAGCTTGGTAAGATTATTCAGCGTGTTCAAGCACAATATAAAACCGAAGTCACCTATAGCGATGATCTGTTAGAACTGATCTTAAGTCGTTGTACCGAAGTCGATAGTGGTGCACGCAATGTTGACCATATTCTGAATGCTAGCGTATTACCAGCGTTGGCGACTGAAATTCTGATGGCACTAAGTGAGGAAAAAGTTCCTGAAAAAATTCATATTGATATCGAAAATGATGAAATTATTTATCTTCTAGACCCACAGCAAGCTAAAGCGAAAACTAAAAACAGCCGGAAAAAGAAAACGGATGCTGCATAAAATTATATTTAGAAATTAAAAATTTAATAAAAAAATAATTTTCAGGTGAAGAATGACTTTAGATATTGAACCACTGCTTGCCCCGATTTCTGATCATCAACCATGTGGTGAGGATTGCTCGTTTTCAAATGACTTTCATGCCATTAAAAAGGCCAAAACTCAGGATGATCCTTTGCTAGATCAAGGTGACTGGATTTCTGAACCTCGACAGGCGGACTGGCAGTTTGTACTGAATAAGTCAGTTGAACTATTAAGCAATAAAACTAAGGATTTGCGTCTCTATACCTGGTTGACTGAAGCCTGGACACATACCCAAGGCTTTAAAGGCATTGCCCGCGGGCTTGAACTTAGTCATCTCAGTATTCAGCAATATTGGCAGGACTTACATCCTTTAATTGAGGATGAGGATCTGGATCAGCGTCTAGGTTTGTTGCAAGGACTGATTAATCAGATTCCAGCCTTGATGAAACAGGTTCCTATAGTTAGTCAGGCGCCGTTTTATCATTTGGGAAATTATGAGACATTTTTACATCAACAGAATGTCCGGCTTCGTCAAAGTCAGGATGAAGATAGTGAATCGCTAAATAGCAATGAGGGATTGCAAAACTTCGAGCAATTGCTACAGGCAACTTCCCGTTCTGTTCAATTAAAAAATTACCAGCAGGTTTTGGATATTCAACAGCACTGGCAACAACTCAAAACTATCTTAGATGAGTTACTCAGTCTGGATGCACCGAGCTTTTCCGCAATTGATGAACAAATCGATTCAATCGTTTCTCAGATAAAACGTCTATATAAAGTAGAACAAGTATCAAATCAGAATATTGAAAGCTTAATCCAGCCGAAAGAATCAGTAATTCAGATAGCTTATGCAGATACAGCATCTCCTGTTGCTCAGACTCAATTCAGGTTACAGCCACAGAATCATCTAGCTAATCGTGAACAGGCATTAAAAGTCTTAAATGAAATTGCTGATTATTTCCAAACACATGAACCGCATAGTCCGGTGAGTTATATGCTGCAAAAAACCATTCGCTGGAGTCAGATGCCATTACACGAATGGCTAGCACAAGTGATTAAAAATGAAAATCCCCTGGAACAGGTGCAAGAGTTACTGGGTGTACATGATATGAATAATTCTACTAGTGAGTGGTAAGACTGAATGTTTAAAGCAGAAAAAGTTCTTTGGGGTGAAGGCTTATTTTTAAGACCTCAGCATTTTCAGTTACAGGATGCCTATCATGAACAACGTCTGAACCATATGATTCAGGCAAGCTTCCCTTTTGCTTATGGAATTCAGTCGATTGAATTCGATGACACTCAGTTTAGTATGAATATACTGGCTCTCAGTCGAATTGAAATGGTCTGGCAAGATGGGGAAATTTATCGAGCTCCTGCACAGGATTTATTACCTGAACCCGTACAACTCGATACACTGAATCTGCGTACAGAAATGGCCATTTATCTTGCTTTACCGATGGTTCAGGCGAGTAAACAAAATCTTAATCATGAAGCTAATTCTCAGTCCAGTCGCTATCATTCACATTTAAGCTCAACCCATGATCTATTTACCAATGCGGCTACAGCAGAAATTACCTTGTTGCGCCGTCGAGCAGAATTCAAAATTTTTGAAATAAGTCAGCAGCCTCAACAGGCACTAGATGGTTATTTCTATTTGCCAGTTGGAACGATGAAACGACAAAGTTCCGGGCATTTTGTGCTAGATCACAAGTTTATTCCACCAATTCTACATATCGAAGCATCAGAAAATCTATTAAATAATCTGAAGCGTACTTTGAATATTATTCGTGCCAAGATCAAAACCATTCAAACCAATAATCGAGAAAATGAACAGAAACTGATTGAATTCCGGTCTGGCGATATCGTGTCTTTCTGGTTAGTGAATGCGCTCAATACTGCACATGCAACTCTGAATCATATCCTGCAATACCCACGTATTCATCCAGAACGGCTCTATTCTGAATTATTACGTCTGACCGGGTCATTACTGACTTTCTCAACTGCTTATGAAGTCGATCATTTACCTCAATATCAGCATCTTCATTTACAGGAAAGTTTTGGGCAACTTGATGTCATATTACGTGAATTGTTAGATACGATTATTTCAAACCGTTATATCAGCATTGCTTTAAAAGAAACCCGCTCATCTTACTGGGTTGGCAGTTTGGAAACAGATAAAATTTCCCGCGATACCCGTTTGTATCTTGCAGTATCAAGCAGTGTCATGCCAGCCCATGATCTGATTGCCTATGTACCGATCCGCTTTAAGGTCGGCAGTACGATCGATGTTGAACAACGGGTTATTGCAGCATTACCAGCAGTGCCAGTTCAGCATCTGATGCAGGTTCCAACAGCAATTCCGGTGCGTTCAGGGGTGAGCTATTTTGAAATCGAACCGAATAATGAATTGTATCAGCGCATGATTGAATCCGAGACCATCTGTATCTATATCCCAAGCGGATTCCAAGACATTTCAGCTGAGTTGATTGCTGTTTTAAATGGATAAAAATAATGAATAGTATAAATAATGCGCCGTCACTATTTGACGATGGACAAATTGGTACAGGTTTTCAGGTCAATTCAAATATAGGTACATATCGACACTCAGCGGCTGCCAGCCTGGTCGATCTATTACATGATGGATTCTATGTAGTTTTCCTGATCCGTAATCAGTATGTACCTTCCAACCCGGAATCCTTCCGCCAGAAAGTGCTAGATATGTTGTCACGCTTTGAAACTCAGGCGCGTAAATTGCAATTTTCTGCTGAAGATATTAATGATGTCAAATATGCCTATTGTGCTTTGCTGGACGAAACCATTGTAACCCAGCAGGATTCCCGCTTTTTTGACTTGCAAAATTTCTGGATGATAAGCCCTCTACAACTTAGCCTGTTTGGATCACAACTGGCAGGTTACCGTTTCTTTGAATATCTGGAAGAAATCCGTAATAGAGACAAAGAACGTCTCGCCGTCCTTGAAGTCTATCATTACTGTTTATTATTAGGCTTTCATGGTAAATACCGGATTGAATCAATGAGTCAGTTGAATAGTTTAATTAGTCGTGTTGGTGAACAAATTGATTATCTCAAAGGGAAAAAAGCTTTTTCTCCTTTTGCTGCAATTCCGGATCAGATTAAACACATCATTCACCGTGAATTGCCATTTTTCTGGATTTTAATTTTCTGGCTGTTATTTGCCTTGGCAAGCTTTATTGGTTTGCACTATGTATTGTCTAAAGACCGTAATGCAGCATTTGCCCAATATCAGAATGTGATTAGTGTTCTTGCAGAACAGGCTTATATCACCATCCATTTACCATAAATATTACATCGACTATGGCATACGAAAATAATAAACATATTAGTATCTTGCAATCTGTTAAGCCTGCTACTCATCGTTCACCACAGTTTTACCTGTTGAGCGGTTTTGTACTTGGGGTTTTATCGGTAGGTTCTGTATTACTGGGATATAGCTATTATCAGGACCATAAAGAAATAATTACTGCACAGGTAAAAAAAGAAAATCATCAAGTAGCAGACTCAAACCATGCTGTAGAAAACGAGCAGCTTATTCAAAAAACTAACACGCCGTTGGGTCAGGAAAATAAACAGAATTCTGAAGATGGTTTTGATCAAAATATTGAAAATATGTTTAAGATAGCAAAGCCAAAAAGTAGTTCTGAATCTAAAAATCGTACTTCACCTTTTGAATCAACCTTTGGTTCTCAAGATCAAAAGCCTCTAATTGAGGTAAACGATGGAATCAAATCACCTAAACCTGAAGTTCACACGTTTCAATCTTCAACTGCAAAATCTAAAGAAACCAAAGGATCTGAAAAGAATCTTATGAAAGTAAAGTCTGCTACTCAACCAGCAGTACAAATAGAAGGACCTTTAAAGCTAAAAACTGCAAGTACGTCATCACAGGATCAATCTCCAGCGGTTACTTCATGGGAAAGTGCTGAAATAGCACAGTCATAGACAGTATGATCTATTTCATTTTATCCAGTTTCATTTTGCTTAGCATAGGCATGTTAGTACTGGTTTTCCATGAATTTAGAACCCACCTAATGAACCTGTTCACACAAATTTTGCCTTATAGCAAGAACAGAATCTTAGCCGCTAAACATGTTTCCTGGGAATTTAATCTGGCTGCTTCATCAGAGAAAATTCAGTCCCATTGGCATATTCAGCAATGGTGGATTTTACTGGCTGCTTTGTTGCTATTCAGCAGTATCGTAATTTTTACTTTAACCCGTCCCATTACCGCCAGTACGTTTGAAGCAAATTATCTCCGTAAAGTTGATCCGCAAATTTATACTTTGCTGGATGGTCAGGTATTAGCACCGCCGCCAGAAGTAGAAGAATATCTTATTGAAGAAGCCTTACAGGCAGAAGCAAATTACTATGCCAATGTCATTTCTGCTCAAGTGATAAATCCCTTACCGAATCCAGCTGAAGACGTTCATCTGCCTGCGGGTCATAGTCATAGTGATATCAGTAGTGCAGATCGGAAATGGAATAAAATTAATCCACGTTATAAACAGCGTTTGTTAATGGTTTTCAAAATCATGCGTGAACAGCATGGTTATGAACTAGTTTTATTAGAAGGCTATCGCAGTCCGGAACGACAGAATTCTCTTTCCGTCAATCCGAACACTACCAGAGCCAAAGGTTATCAAAGTTATCATCAGTTTGGTTTAGCAGCTGACGTTGCCTTTAAACGTAATGGCAAAGTCGTAATTAGCGAACGTGATCCATGGGCAATGCGTGGTTATGAACTGTATGGTCAGATCGCGGAATCGGTCGGACTCACTTGGGGTGGACGCTGGAAATCAATTAAAGATTATGGGCATACTGAATATCGTATGCCGGGTCTGAGAAAGACAGCTGAAATGGCGAATCAATTGATTAATGAAGGCCAGCTACAGGCATCTGCAAACTAACCTTCGATTCAAACTTAATCTTATTATTTATACTGCATCTAAAAAAGCCTGCATATGTTCCAACACTTGTGCAGGCTTTTCACCATGTAACCAATGCCCTGCACCTTCAATCAGTTCAATTTTGGCATTCGGGAATTGACGCTCGATAGCAGCGAAATGTTCTGGTTTAGAAATATAAAATGAATTTCCACCTCTCAAGAACAACGCTGGTGTATTCACAGGTGCCAGATCTTCCCAAACCAAAATATCCTGATAGTGATTGTATAAAGCTTGAACATTAAACAGCCACTTACCTTTATTAAAGGATTTTAACAGGAACTGGATTACCATTTCTTCATTTAAATATTCACGCATGATTTTTGTCGCCTCCAAGCGTGAATTTACATTTGCATGCTCTACAGCGAATAAAGCTTCAAAAATTTCTGCATGATGATTTTCGTGATATTGAATTGGAGTCATATCAAGAACTACAAGTTGCTCGACCTGATCTCGGGCAATATCTGCTAGGTTCATGGCAACCTTTCCACCCATTGAATGCCCTATCACAATAAATTTTGTAATATTTAGACTATCCAAGGTTTCAAGCACATCTTTTGACATCAGGTTGTAATTATGCTCATCACTATGACCAGATAAGCCATGATTGCGTAGATCTATTTGAATGATCGTACGTTGATTTGCAAAATTTCGCGCTAACATTCCTAAATTACTCAAACTTCCGAATAAACCATGAATGAAGACCATTGGTATAAGTTTTGAGTCATCATGAGTGGTGATTTGGTAGTTGAGGATCATTTGAGAATTCCAGTTTACTCTATATTAAGTTATTGGTAAAAAGCATATTAATATACATCAATTGTTCAGGAACAGAATTTCTTGATACTTCTGGATGTGCTGTAATCATATCATCCTTTAAATTTATAATATTAACTTTATTATTTAATCTCATGACTTGATTATAATTAAATACAACATTTTCAGAACAAATAATATATTTTATTGAATTTCCACATACTTTAAGTTGCTTATTAATTTGTTCTACGACATCCTCTTTTCTTAAATCTTTAAGAAAGTGTAAGTCATTTTTAGCATTATATTCTCCTAAATGAAGAATAGGATCTACAGCCAAAGTTTTATAATCTAAAGCAGATCCATGTAACAAAGCTCCTGTTCCACCTTTTGATGCCCCATATAGAACAACATCTCTTTTATTTATTGTTAATTTTTCCACCACATTATCTATCTCTTTTTGTATATTTTTTTCGAAGTTTGAATAATTAATAGTATTCGTATAATGAGATCCATGAGAACAATTAATATCCATTATTCGCATTATATATACGTTTTTAACTAGACTTTTTTGAATGCCATCAAAAAATTTAGGAAACATTCTATTTGAAATAATATGATTATCAAAATTTTCTTTATTAGGCATACAGGTAAACAAAACTAATAATCTTTTAGGTACATGATTATTAATCTTTCTACCCTGCGGTGTTTCTAAAGTATAAATGATACCATTAGAATAAATTAAATCTTTCCTTTTAAATAATTCAATAGCATTTTCCCTTTTATAAAATCTAGAAATTCCATTTTCATGAAAATAATGGATATAGTCATTTTTCAATAATTTTTTATATTTCTTTATCTCTCCTAGCCAATTGAATAAAATTCAAAGTTGATTTAGTTTCAATTAAAATTTTTTTTTGGTTGTCCAAATTAATATCATCATTAATATTGAAAACTTTCATCAACCTTCCTTTAATTAAAATAATATAAATTATAAATTATTTTTAAAAAAAATAAATATTTATTTTATTATAGTTTAAGATTTACAAAATACTGTTAGGTTCATACCGGAACTGTTCATGCTCTGATTTTGACGATCTAAATAGGTCTGGGCAATCATCGCCATCATGGAAGCCATATTCAATTGGCTATTTTCCTGAGAGGCTTTCAAAATATTCTGATAGGCCTGAATCCGATCACATAATGCCTGATGCTCAGTGCTGATACTTGGCTTATCTTGTGCAGTATGTGGTTCATCCAAAATGGCTTTGGTTTTATTCACAACACTTGTTTGCTCAGCAATAAACTGATCATATTGCTCTTGGGTCATCGTCTCGGCCACGGCATAATTTGAGATAAATACACCGTTGAGTCCAAGCAAGATAGCAAAAGCTAAGCGGTTCATTCCTGACCTTCTTTCCATACATCTTCATAATCATCAGCATCAATCATAAAGCGATAGCCTTGATCCAATGCCAGATATGGAAGAACGTCTGGAGCAATATCCTGTAATTCACGTACAGTCATAATTTCAAAGTCAGCATCGCTTGAAACTTCTTCGCCACCATAGATATACCAGCTCACTTTTGTTGCTACATCTGGAGTTTTACGAATGCCAACAATCGGATCTTGATTCAGGGTATGGACTGCTACGGCAATGACATCATCCCCACTCACCTCTACATATGCAGAACCGACTTCTTCACATAACAATTTCTGTTCGGCAATCAGCTCTTGAAGGGGTGAAAGTTTCTGGGTGTTCTTTGACATGGCGCCATTTCTCTTAGATTTAATGCGCCCTAAGTGTAGCCTAATTTTTATTATTAGGAATGTGCTTTTATCGCCTATTGCATGACATCTGCCTATAAGAATTTAGACAGATGTCGGTTTTTCAAATTATTGAAATACTTTGAAACGCTCTTGATCCGCAATAAAGTCTTTGGCACGCGCCTCGCCTTCAACTGAACCAAATACCAGTTGTGCTCTTAGTTTCCAGTTAGCGGGAATGTCCCATTCTGCATGAACCTGTTCATCTACAATCGGGTTGTAATGCTGCAAAGATGCACCTAAACCTTCTGTATGCAGTGCTGTCCATGTCGCAAACTGTGCCATAGCAGTAGAATGCTCTGCCCAGATCGGGAAGTTTTCTGTATAAGATGGGAACTGATCTTGTAGACCTTTTACTACATTTTGGTCTTCGAAGAATAAAACTGTACCTAAACCTGCAGCAAAGGTACCCATTTTCGCTGTGGTTTTTGCAGCACCTTCTTCATCTTTGGCATAACTTTTTAATTTGTCTGCCACAAAACCCCAAAATTTCTCATGTTCACCATTGAACAGGATTACAGCGCGGGAAGATTGTGAGTTAAATGATGATGGGCTTTGTTTAACAGCAGTTTGAATCAAATCAGTTAAGAATTCAGGAGATTGTGTGACATTCTTGCCAATCGCGTAGATCGTACGGCGTTTTGTAATTAAATCTAAAAACTGATTCGACATTCTTGAAAATCCTTTGATATATCTTCGGGAAAATTGGAACCTTCACTTATTTTTATGAAGGAAATCTAATGAATAATAATTCTATGATTCATTTACTCATCAGTACTGATAGCTTAAGAAAATATAGCCAGAATAGCTATATTATTAAATTAATATCTTTATATATTCTTATGATAAAGAATAGATTTTTAATTTATTTTTTATCAGATGATAAAATACATGCCCTTTTACGAGCCATTTTCTGTTTTAAAATAAGTCATCTTGTTCAATGATGTAGCAGAATTATTTTTGAATGAAAAATAGAAGGATTTGCTTAGGCTATTTATAGTAATTGAACGAAATAAAAAGGTTTTTGGAAACTAAATAAATTCATCCCCCAAATATGGAGGATGATATTGAAGGAATCAGTTCAAATTTGCTTAAAATTTGGAATTTAGGACTTGAGCAGAGACTTTATTTTTCCAAAGCTCACGTAATACTGGCAGATAGAACTTCTCACCCAGTTCTACCAGTTCAGCATCAATCAGACCATGGATATCATGCATGAACAGATAATCTAGCTCTACAGTAGTGAGCTTCATATGCTTTTTCTGATATTCCTTACGCTTCTGTTGTGCCTGTTTAACAAGCTGATCTGCGAAGGCTTTATCTTTGAACTGGCTAATTGCATTAAGACGCAGTTCAATGATTCCCCAACCCGCCAAGAACATCTGGAACGTTTCAAAATCATTGGTAGTGGATTCCCATGACATTTCATCCAGATTTTCATTTTCAGGCAAAACTGGTAATAGTAGTTCCATCACGCTTGGGAAAATCTTCTTGAAGTTCAGAATAAATTTAACAGGATGCTCACCTGGATAATCCTTGAATTGCACCTTCTTTTGAACATCTGTTAAATAAATATCGAGCATTGAAAATTTTCCTAAATAGGTTACTGTTTTACATAGACTTATTTTCATCTAGCAAAACTTTTGCAATAGAAATGCAAAACGGTCTTAAAAAGCGAAATGCATTTTAGCAATTATAACGTCTTATTCAATGCTATGCAGGCAATGAATCAACCTGCGAAAGGCTTTAGGTTTAAAAATCTTCAATTAGGAATGTCTAACTTTATGACATTAACGCGAATTGATTTAAGTGGTCATAAAAACTGCGTAATAAAAAAGCCCACTCATCGAGCAGGCTCTATAAAATTATATAAGTTAATCAATCTCACCAGCTTTGCCAGATCCTAAACATTCTGCACACTGTTTGCCATCTCCAGAATCATAGCCAGTGCCACTACAAGTGGTACAATTTTTCGCTTCAGAATCTGGATAAAGATCATTATCTTGATATGGTTCTTCTAGATCAAAATCATCATCAAAATCGGCCATTGCCCTTACCTCATTCTTCTAGTTATCAGGGAATTTATATTAGTAATCTGACCCTCGGTATGTGTCAAAACTTGGACGATAGATGGTATATGCCATCTCATAAATAATTAATCTATGAACATCATATTTTTTATAAAAACATAGAATTAGAAGTATTGTTTAAATTTGTATGAATCGCACTTAGATAAAAGATAAAGCCCTCATATGAGGGCTTTTAGATTCCAAGTATTAGAAGGCTTATTTCACATTCGGTGAAACCATATTTTCAGGTCGTACCACTTCATCAAACTGCTCTGCTGTTACTAAGCCTAGTTCAACTGCAACCTGTTTCAACGTCTTATTTTCCTTATATGCTGTCTTGGCAACTTTGGCTGCATTCTCATAACCAATGACCGGATTCAATGCAGTCACGAGCATTAATGAATCATGCAGGAAATGTTCGATCTTGTCGCGGTTAGGTTCAATACCGACGGCACAGTTATCGTTAAAGCTGTTACATGCATCTCCAAGCAGCTGGATTGATTGCAACAAATTAAAAGCAATCACTGGCATAAACACATTCAACTCAAAGTTACCTGAAGCACCCGCAACATTGATTGTCGTGTCATTACCCAGAACTTGTGCTACGACCATGGTCATCGCTTCACTCTGCGTTGGATTGACCTTACCTGGCATGATGCTTGAACCTGGTTCATTTTCAGGAATACGTAGCTCTCCGAAACCACAACGTGGGCCGCTAGCTAACCAGCGAATATCATTGGCAATCTTATTCAGGCTCACTGCCAAAGTTTTTAATGCGCCAGAGGCAAATACTGCTGCATCACGCCCTGCCAAGGCTTCAAACTTGTTTGGTGCAGTGACAAAAGGAAGTCCTGTTAATTTTGCCAAAGTTTGTGCTGCGTTTACTGCATAGTCTGGATGCGCATTTAAACCTGTACCTACGGCGGTACCACCTAAAGGTAGTTCATATAAGCCATGGAGTGCCTGTTCGAGTCTTAATAAGCCATGATCTAGTTGCGACACATAGCCACTAAATTCTTGCCCCAATGTCAACGGCGTAGCATCCTGTAAATGGGTTCGGCCAATTTTGACAATATCGGAGAATTCCTGAGATTTGGCATGTAAGGTGTCACGCAGTTTTTTTACTGCGGGAATTAGCAATTCACTAATTTGCAGACTTGCCGCTACATGAATTGCAGTTGGAAATGAATCATTTGTCGATTGAGCACGATTAACATGATCATTCGGATGCACCGGTTTTTGCGAACCCAAAGGATTTCCTAAATTTTGGTTGGCAATATTGGCAATCACTTCATTACAGTTCATATTGCTCTGTGTACCAGAACCTGTTTGCCATACCACCAGTGGGAACTGGCTATCCCATTTCCCTGCAATCACTTCTTCTGCTGCTGAAACGATATAACCTGAAAGTTCATGTGGAATCTGATTCAATTCAGCATTGGTGAGCGCTGCTGCCTTTTTTACTAGCCCCATGGCACGAATCATTGGACGTGGCAGGCGTTCATTGCCAATTTTAAAGTTTTGCAAACTACGCTGAGTTTGTGCTCCCCATAGTGCTTCACTCGGTACAGCTACTTCCCCCATGGTATCGTGTTCAATACGTGTTTGCATATCTAGCCTCTTTATAAAGTCTTGGTATTTCCTTGTTTCATCTTAAGTAAAATGAAACACCATGTAAATGATAATTATTATCAATAATTAAGTTGATGCTAATCGGTACTATTGCCCGCGTAAAGTGTTCTGGTAAAAACGCCACTCATCTTCAAGCATTTGCCGAATCGAGCGCTGTGGTTGCCAGTTCAAAGTATTTTTGGCCTTTTCGGCATTAGAGCCGACCTGATCTAATTCCGGATTGGTGTTATATAAGGCTTCTTCCGTCTTGATCGTGATTTGTGCCACTTCACCAATTTCATCCAGTAATTTCTGAATTGAAATCAATTCACCGGCAATATTAAAGGCTTCACAGGCAAAACTTTGCGTACTTAGCCATTGCAGGCTTTTAATAACCGCATCACAACAATCTAGTACATGCAGAAAACTGCGTTCTACAGTTTTATCTTCAGTATTCGCCTGTTTACGCAGTTCAATACTTTCCCGTTGTAAGGCCCCAACTTGCATGGCCAAAGGCACAATATTTTTTGGCAACGGCGGAACAAACTCCCCCAGTACACCATGCTCAAAAGCACCAGAGATATTACATAGCCTTAAAATGGCAATTTTCCATTCATTATCAGTACGTGCAGTATCACGGATGATTTCTTCTACCATCTGCTGCGACTTAATATATGGATTTGGATAACTGAAATTAAAAGGCGTGTCTTCGGTAAGATCTGGACTAGATTGCCCATATACCGCCAAGCTAGATAGATGCACCAGAGTACGAACGCCAGTCCGCTGCATGGCACGTAACAGGCTCATAATACAGCTGACATTATCATTGTAATATTCCAGCGGTTTTAGCACCGATTCTTCTAAGGATTTAAAGCTCGCAGTATGCACGACGGCGTCAATCGAATGCTGCTCAAAAACTTTGTTTAAAGCCGGTGTATTACGAATATCAATTTTGACAAAAGGCACAAACATGCCAGAAATAAATTCTAGACGTTCTAAAGTTTGCAGGCTGGCATTGGCCAAATTATCGACCACAATGACCTCTTGCCCTTGTGCGAGCAGACTTAAAGCAATATGAGAGCCTATAAAGCCTAAACCACCGGTTACCAAAATCATTGTATACTACCTTTTTATTATGTAGCCCAGATCAACTGCTTAGGTTGATCAAGCCTGTAGTGAATTTCATGAGCACCTTAATTCTTATTACCTCCACACCGACATCGATACATGCCTGGCATGCCTTGGGACTGGTCAAAGCATTACATCACAAACAGGAAGACTTTCGAGTTTTCTTCTATCAGGACGGTGTGTCGGTTGCCAACGCTTTGCAATGGGTACCAGATGACCAGCGTCACCTGACCCGTGAATGGCAGTCTTTGCAAATACGTCTGCCTGTGTGTGTGAGTGCGGCCTTAGCGCGTGGCATTACAGATCAGGAAAATGCTCAACGTCACAATATTCAACAACATAATCTTGCAGATCAGTTCGAATTGGTCGGATTGGGCGAACTCGCTGATGCTGTTCAGTCTGCACATCGTCTGCTTCAATTCTAATCGGTCTATTTTTTGGGATATGTTGCTTTTAAAAGGTATATTGTGTGAAATCTGTACTCGTTATATTAACTCAATCGAATCTGAATTCCTTGCAGGTTCATGAAAGTCTCTCTGCGACAATGGTCCTTGCTACTTTTGGTTCAGAAGTTAAAGTCTTGCTACAAGGTGCTGCCTTAAGCTTATTACGCTCAGACCTACAATTTGAACAGCTCAAACATGCTTTTAAGATTGCTTCTAATATGGTCGATAGTTTCGAGTTTTATGATCTGACGCCAATTTTGGTGGAAAGCAAAGATCAGAACTCGGCTTTTGTGCAAAATACTGAACAAGAAGTTGAATTTGTCGAATTAAATCCTGCCTTTATCCAAGGCTTCGATCATGTGCTGTACTGGTAAGGTTGTCCATCATGTCTGATAAAACTCTTTATATGATTCAAGCCAACTATGCTGCTACGGCACAGATCCTTGAACAATTGTCCCAGCTTTATACTGAAAATGATCAGGTGATTTTGATGGGTGATGCAATATTGTCTGTTGAGCATCCTTTTATTCAGCAGCTGCAAGAGATTTATATTCTGGAAAATGAAGCTGAGTTATTGCTTCAGCCAGAAATTGAAAACTTGAAAATCATTAACTATGCCGAATTTGCAGAGCTATGCCTTAGCTTTAGCCGCTGCATTTCTATGAAGTAATACATACGGATCTATCATGAATCTAGAGTTAGACCAAGATGGTCATTTGGTCGATTACACCATCTGGAATGAAGACGTTGCACAAGTACTTGCGAACAGCCTGGAGTTACAACTTACTCCTTGGCATTTTGAGGTTTTACAAGCAGTCCGTCAGTTTTATCAGCAGTTTGGTCATTCCCCGGCAACTCGTCCTTTAATTAAATTCCTGATGAAAACTGTAGGGCCCGAGATCAATAATGCCGTGCTTCAAGAAAAATTTAATACAGGACTAGTAGCGCGTCATCTTAGCCGTCTGGCAGGTATTCCTAAACCGCCGAACTGTCTTTAATTTCGTGATAAATAAATGCGTAGTCAGGTTTCAGCGATTTAAACCTGACTGCATATTTTGTTTTAATATCTTGGGAGTCGAAAAGAGCTAGGCTATAAGTTCTTATTAAGCAGATAAAACATCCTTCGCATCCAGATTATTTAAATCACTAATGACCTAACGACCAGAAAGCCTTCTATAAGACAAATTCCATTCAACTCTAATCTATCTTTAGACCAAGCTCAGAAAAAACCTACTATTTCGTAGAATGCCAAACATCAATCTAGATGCTTTAAGCATAACGTGTTTTCAATTTTGCCGTTGCTCGTGTCAGTTCATGTTGATACTCAGGCAAGAAAGTCAGTAACAGATCAATATTGGCCAGCGCTTCTTCCTGTTTAAGCGCATTATTTTCTAATAGATTTTGTTGTCTATTCAGAAATATCCTGAGCTGCAAATATTCAGGTTTTTGCCCATCCTGCATTGCAAATAACATATTGGCAAAATCTGTGACAAATTGATCACGCTGTTGATTCAGAGACTGAGATTGATTCCGTGCTGCTCCCCGACGCTGTACTGCCTGATTCAGATTTTCTGCCTGAGCGTCTAGAAGTGGCTTATGCGTATTCATCCCATAAAATGCCAACGCACTAGAATAGTTCAATGCCAATTCTTCACGATGTATTTCATGATGTACCTGATAGCCAATTAACCATAAGATCAAAAATAAAGCTACGGTACTCAGCAGGTAAACACCTTTTTCATTCATCTGCCACCTCCAGGTTGAAACCGTACAGAAGTGGATCCCCAAATGATAGAAATGGACGAACGGCATTCAGTCGAATAACAATATTCATGAGCAATGCTCCAATTTATTTTTCTTTTAATTTCTTATTTTTATAGACAACTCATGGCTGCCTTTGCATTAAAACAATATACAAATGCAAAAATATTGTGTAGCGCTTTCCGACCAAAAGAAAACCCGAATTTTACGATTCGGGCTGAATTAAAATACTAATCAGTGTCTTTGTAATGTATCGAATTATTCATCAATCACATCAATAAAAGAAGCACTTAAAACCTTGGCTAAATCTGTTGGATTTAAACCAATATCCAAACCACGCTTGCCTCCACTGACATAAATTTTATTCAGCTTTTCTGCGGATGCATCAATTACAGTCTTCAAGCGCTTTTTCTGACCGACTGGACTGATTCCACCAACCAGATATCCAGTCAGACGTTCTGCCTGTTTAGGATCTGCCATTTGTAGTTTCTTGCAGCCAAATGCAGCAGCCACTTTTTTAAGATTCAGCTGATAATGAACGGGTAACACTGCGACAAAATATTGCTTTTCATCTGTGACTAATAATGTTTTAAAAACTTCTTCAACAGCTAGTCCAAGTTTCTCTGCAGCTTCCAGACCGAAGCTTTTGGCATTAGCATCATGTTCATACTCATGAATGCTATATTCGATTTTATTGGCTTTTAAGAGTTTGCAAGCTGGAGTCATGAGATTGGCTATTTTGTTTTAGATGAGCCCATTATATAAAATTCAAATGCTTCCCGAACGAGTTCAAGTTATCTATTGGATAAATTTTCTGCAAAGGGTTTCACTACAAGATGAATGACTATCATCGAGCAGACATCCTACGGCCATTCATCGCCTTAAAAGACGACCTTTTGCCAATTCAAGTTTCTTTTTATTTGGCTAGATCTAAAGCACTTACTCCAATTCAATGAACATTTCAGTCAATTTGACTACTCAGAAATACAGGAATGGATAAAAAGTAGAATCAGCTACTTTAAATATTCAAAGGATTACCCTGCTAAGTTCACAAGATAAATATCCTTATCCTATACTAGGCATGTTTGATTCATAGTGAATTATTAGCCAATTTATATTTTAAATTTATTTAAATTCATCATCTTATTAAATAATGATGTAGATAAATAAGCTAATCCTGTAAAAACAAAATCTGCATATAAATTAAACATCACTTTTGTGACGAAAAAGCCTGATTTATAGGCTTTAGATATTGAAACCTACAGTTACCTGACAGAATCTGATCAAAAATAGTTGACTTATTTACTGTCAGTCGGCAATGTTACATAAACATTATTAACTGTTTTAGCCAATTGCGCTTACAATGTAAAAATTCGACATAACTCCTATAAATGTCATTTTTTAACATTGCCAATTCCTTGCAAAGTTCCCATTATATAGACCGCTATCAGGTACGTACTTTCTACACCGATTCAAACAAAATTTTTATAAAATGTAGAATTTCATGCCATAATGGAGGAAGTTTGCTGACATCTTGCAAACTTCTTTTGAAACTTTTGAATTGGAGCAAGCTGAATGAGTTCGACCATTTTGGTCATTCATGGACCGAATCTTAATTTGCTGGGAAAGCGTGAACCAGAAGTATATGGTCACTTGACTCTTGATGATATCAATCAGCAACTCAGCGCTCAGGCTAAAAATGCCGCATTAGAATTAGACACTTTCCAAAGTAATTGGGAAGGTGCCATTGTCGACCGAATTCATCAAGCACAACAAGACGGCGTTCAATACATCATTATTAATCCTGCAGCTTTAACGCATACCTCTGTTGCAGTACGTGATGCGCTTCTTGGTGTTGCCATTCCATTTATTGAAGTCCATCTGTCTAACGTCCATGCACGTGAGGCATTCCGACATCATTCATATCTATCCGATAAAGCGATCGGCGTGATCTGTGGTCTAGGAGCAAAAGGCTATGCCGCTGCCCTCGATTACGTCATTGAAAAAATTCAATCTTCTAAGCAATCTTAATTAGGAATACTGTCTCATGGATATCCGTAAAATCAAGAAACTCATCGACCTGATGATTGAGTCTGACTTACAGGCGATCGAAGTTAAGGAAGGAGATCAATCCATTGCCCTAACTCGTCGCAATCCAGTGGTTGCAGCAGCTGTTCCTGCAATGCCTGCACCTGCAGCTGATGTCCCTGCTGCGAAATCTCCACGTGGTGCAGTGGAAAAATCTCCGATGGTTGGTGTGTTCTACGCAGCACCAAGTCCAGGTGAAGCACCATTTGTAAAAGTGGGTCAAACTGTTTCTGCTGGTGAAACACTAGGTATCATCGAAGCAATGAAAATCATGAACCCGATTGAAGCAACTCAAAGCGGTGTGGTTGAAGAAATTCTGGTGAAAAATGGTGAAGTGATTCAGTTCGGTCAGCCACTTTTCCGTTACCGCGCTTAATCACCCCGGGGATTCATAATGTTGCAAAAAGTTTTAATTGCAAACCGTGGTGAGATTGCCCTGCGCATCACCCGAGCTTGCAAAACTTTAGGAATTAAAACTGTCGGTGTCTATTCAGACGCTGACAAGGACTTGATGCATTTGCGCTTCTGCGATGAAGCAGTATGTATCGGTCCTGGCGCAAGCAGCGACAGTTACCTAAATATCCCAGCAATTATCACAGCAGCTGAAATTACCGGTGCGGATGCGATCCACCCGGGTTACGGCTTCCTGTCTGAAAATGCTGAATTTGCTGAAATTGTAGAAAGTTCTGGCTTTATCTTTATCGGTCCACGCCCTGAACATATTCGCCTAATGGGGAATAAGGTTTCTGCGATTATTGCCATGAAAAAAGCTGGCGTACCAACCGTACCCGGTTGTGATCATGCAGTAACGATTCACAATGCACTTGCTGAAGCTAAAGAAATCGGCTTCCCGCTGATCGTGAAAGCTGCTGCCGGTGGTGGTGGTCGTGGTATGCGTATCGTAGAACGCGTGGACACTTTACTTGAGTCTGTGCAAGCAGCACAACGTGATGCAGAAATGTGGTTCGGCGATGACACGGTTTATATGGAACGTTTCCTGCAAAAGCCTCGTCATGTTGAAGTACAGATCTTGGGCGATGGTAATGGCCATGCGATCCATCTGTATGACCGTGACTGTTCTTTACAGCGCCGTCACCAGAAAGTACTCGAAGAAGCACCAGCACCAAACTTGCCTGAACAGGCACGTGCTGACATTCTTGAAGCGTGTGTCAATGCATGTAAATTGATGCAATACCGCGGTGCAGGTACGTTTGAATTCCTGTTTGAAGACGGCGAATTCTTCTTTATTGAAATGAATACCCGTGTTCAGGTCGAACATCCTGTTACTGAAATGGTAACTGGTGTCGATATCATTGAACAACAGCTACGTGTTGCTGCTGGCCTAGGTCTGGATATTCAACAAGAAGATGTACAAATTAAAGGTCATGCGATCGAATGCCGTATCAATGCGGAAGATCCATCTACCTTTATGCCATCTCCAGGTCTGATCGAGACTTTCTATGCACCAGGTGGTGCAGGTATCCGTCTAGATTCGCACATCTACCCAGGTTATAGCATTCCACCGTATTACGATTCGATGATTGCTAAGCTGATTGCTCATGGTAAAGATCGTGAAACTTCGATTGCGCGTATGAAGCAGGCACTGGATGAAATGATTCTGACTGGAATCAAGACCAATATCCCGCTGCATAAAGACCTGATCCTTCAGGATAAGAACTTCTGTGAACAGGCAATGGATATTCACTATCTGGAAAAACATCTGCTTAAGCAACTTGAAGGCGCTGAAGAAAAGGCTTGACCCTTTTTCGGTATCCTCAAAAAAACCGCTGATTATTCAGCGGTTTTTTATTGGTAGCCATATAAACCTAAATTTAAGGAAGAATACGTCTTAACGTTGCAAAACACTGCTCTGCCTTGTCAGTGGCACAGAAGTTAATGGTATGCGGGTTCTGCCATTTCACAAAATATTGCGATACTTCACCAGACTGATCTTCCTGATTGCCAGAACAGTCTTTTTGATTATTATCATATTTCACTTGAAGAATTAAGGCAGGAACCTGAGCGGTGGTATCTTGAGGCAACTGATAGTCATAAATGCCTGATGACCACTCATCGCCACTTTTAATAATCACATTGTTATCGCTTTTAAAATTATAGTATTCGATACACTTGCGGTTATTCGGGATTTCCATGCCCCATAAGCCCATAATTTCAGGACGCGTCACCACACGATAGGTATTGGCAACAGCCGTAGCTTGAGCTGCTGTTTGAGTTTTATTATTTATATCTGCAGCCATCGCCCAGTTGGTTAAGGTAAGCAGCATAAGGCTTAGACATGTTTTTTTCATATTCAAAAAGTATTCCTTAGATTATCCCTAACTTAGCATATTTTTTACATTTGGGAGTATGGCGAAAAGTCATTTCATCTGCTTAGATAAAAATATCAGTTAGATACATAATAGCCATTTCTTTTCCACATAATTTTGTTTATATTTTGTACTTATACAATATTAAGTTTCGATTAAATTACAAACAATCAACAACAAGAAGAAAAATCTCAGAGCTTATTTAACTAAAAACAGCATGTGATTTTTCATTGTAAATTTATTAGGGTAGCTTCATTTTGCGATTTGCTGATTTTAAAGGAAAACAACTGGATCCGGATAGCTCTGCATATATTATCATTGCATTGTTAATTCTTATCTGTAGCTTTATTGGTATTGCAACTCGTCCAATAGGCTATTTAGCATTTCTGTGGCCCGCCAATGCAGCCCTGCTCGCCTTTTTTTTACGTTTTCCAAAGCTCAATAACAAAGGCGGCTGGTTAGGCGCATTTAGTGCTTTTATGTTTGCCGACCTGCTTACAGGCGACTTTGTACTACAAAGCTTTTTCCTGACTCTCTCAAATCTGCTCAGTACCATTGTTTCCCTATTTTGTATCCGCTATTTCAAGATTAATTATAAATACTACAATAGTGGCTATACCTTTATTCATATGTTTGGCATCTTTGCCTTTGCAGGATGTCTAGCCAGTGCAGCATTTGCAGTCATCACGCTGGTAAATATCCCCGGTTCCTTTGTCACCCTGGAAAATATGAAGACTGACTTTTTTCTGTGGTGGACGGGAGAAATGGTCAATTACATCATCATTCTGCCCTTGGTCTTGGCATTCCCTACTGCCAAGCAGATTCGTTATTTTGTCACTAATCGTAGAAAAAAAACGTATTCTTTCAGCTATTTTCTACCAGTAATCACCGTAGCGGTCTGTGTAGTCTTAACTCATATTTTTGCTGGTCCAGGTGCATTAATCTACCCTCTAGCCGCTTTAATCTGGGCAGCACTGACTTATCGCATTTTTACCATTTCAATCATTAATACACTGGTGCTGATTACTACCTATGGCAGCTTGACCCAGATCTATCTGGCTGATGATACGCTTGCAGATTCTACCGCCTTCATTTCCTTGCGCATCGGCCTGTTTATGCTGGCACTCGCGCCGCTGATTCTCTGTATTATTAGTCAAAACCGGAATGAGCTGTATAAGCATGTGCTTTATCTGGCGAATTATGACAGTCTAACACGCACCATGAACCGTCATTACTTCTTTAAAGAAGGTGAAAATTTACTGAAACAGTCTAGAAAGCTATCGTTTTCTCTCATTATGCTGGATATTGATTATTTCAAACGACTGAATGATCAATATGGTCACCATGTCGGGGATGCCGTGTTACAGCAGTTTTCGGAACTGGTACGTACCAATCTGCGCAGCTGTGATCTGTTTGCCCGGATTGGCGGTGAAGAATTTGTGGTGTTGATGTGGGATATAGAACATGATGAAGCACATTGGGTGGCTGAACGTATTCGCGATCTGGTGCAACAAACTCCGATTTATCTAGAACACGGCAAATCAGTACATATCACGGTAAGTTTGGGTATTACCCACCAGGAAACCCCACAGCAGAGCGAATTACAGGATTTAATCAATATTGCGGATCAGGCACTTTATCAGGCCAAGCATTTAGGCCGTAATCAGGTGGTGCTTGCGTCCTAAGCTTTTTAATTTTTATTTATTCAAACAAGGAATGTCATGAATTATCAGGAATATCTTAGCTATGATGGTCTGGGACTGGCCGAGCTGGTCGCAAAAAAAGAAATCCATGCTTCTGAGTTGCTGAATATTGCCTTAGAACGCAGTAATCAGGTCAATCCTGAATTAAATGCCATCATCATCCCAATGCATGATTATGCCCTAAAGCGCACTGAAGCAAATTTGTCTGGTCCTTTTGCAGGTGTGCCCTTCCTGGTTAAAGACCTGTTTCAGGAATATGCTGGGTATCCGACTTCTTATGGTTGCTCAGGCTTTAAACGTATTGGCTATATTCCGGATACCAATGCTGAGATTGTGAATCGCTGGGAAAAGTCCGGGATTGTGACCTTTGGCCGCACCAATACGCCTGAATTTGGAATCAAAGGCATTACCGAACCTGATGCTTGGGGGAGCTGCAAGAATCCATGGAACCTAAGCCATAACAGTGGCGGTTCATCTGGTGGCTCAGCTTCTGCCGTCGCTGGAGGTATTGTGCCGATTGCAGGCGCAGGTGATGGCGGTGGTTCGATTCGTATTCCCGCCTCTTATTGTGGTTTGTTTGGATTAAAACCGAGTCGTGGACGTACGCCGTGGGGTCCACAAATGAGTGAAGCGATGCATGGTGCAGCCATCCAGCATGTCTTGACTAAAACCGTGCGTGACAGCGCTGCAATGTTGGATGCCACCCATGGTGAAGACCATCACTCTATGTTCAAGATTGAGCGTCCACATACGCATTATTTGAAGATCATTCAGCAACCACCGAAAAAACTAAAAATCGCATTTAATACCAAATCACCAATTGGAACCAAAGTCTCCAAAGATGCCATTCAAGCTATCGATCAGACGGTGAAACTATTGGAATCATTAGGTCATGAGGTGATTGAAGATCATCCAGCAATTGATGGGATGCAATTGGCCAAGGATTTCATTACCACCTGGTTCAGCCAGTTCTCTTATATGCTGGAAGAAATCCGTAAGCAGTACCCGTCTAAATCGACTGATTTTGAGCTGGATTCTCTGGTTTTATCTGCTTTTGGCGCCAAAACCACGGCGATTGAATACATCCAGAACCTGAACAACTGGGGCATCTATGTTTCCCAGATGAATCATTTCTTTGACCGATATGATTTATACCTGACACCCGCTACGGCGTCGGTAGCCCCGCGTAATGGCGAAGTGAAAACACCAGCTTGGCAAAAGCCAATTCTAAAAGCTTTACTTGCTACGGGTAAGGCTCATCTATTGGCTCAGGGCAAACTGGTGGATCAGATCGTTAAGGAAAACCTGAAATGGGTACCATTTACCCAGTTATCCAACATTACCGGCCTGCCAGCAATGTCAGTACCGCTATACTGGAATGAACAGAATCTACCATTAGGATCTCAGTTCATTGCGCCGTTTGCCCGTGAAGACCTGTTATTACAACTGGCTGCACAACTTGAAGAAGCGCAGCCATGGTTTAACCGTTATAAAGACATTCAAATCTAGTTTTTGATGAAGCATTGCCTCAGGTGGACTTGGTAGCTTCCACCTGATTTGGCAAACCAGTTAAAAATATCAGACCTATTAATGTAGATGCGGCGGCATACATAAAGATGGTGGCACCCCCAAGTTGATCCCAATACTGACCAGCAAGAATACTACCGCTTGCCACCCCTAAACCCCACATGGTGCTATACAGTGCCTGACCACGTCCCTGCTGTCCTGCAGAGAAGTTCTGGAAGATCACCCGCATTGCAATCATATGAAATAGACCAAAACTAAAAGCATGAATACTTTGTGCAATAAACTGAGCCATAAATACCGATGGCAATAATCCTACAATCAACCAGCGCAGTCCTGTCAGCAATAAGCAGATGACCACTAGGGTTCGCCACGACCAGCGATTAAAAAATAAGGTCGCATAGGCAAACATGATAATTTCTGCGATAACACCAACAGACCATAGCAGCCCAATCTGACTAGTACTAAATCCATGCTGGCTCAGGAAATTACTATAAAAACTATAAAACGGCGCATGGGAAAACAGCATGATCAGTTCAATGATAAAGAAGCTGTATACCACTGGTCGTTTCAAGATAGGCAATAATGGTTCAAGTTGTTTTTGCGCTGATGGCGCCGTCGAAGGTTCCTTAATCGTAAAGGACCAAATAAAAGCGAGGAATGAAATACACAACAATAGCACTGGCAGCATACTTACTGGGATAATTTCGAATATTGCCCCAATACCAAATACGCCGACAATAAAACCCACCGATCCCCATTTACGCACTTTACCATACAGCTCAGCACGTTTTTCTCCGAGCCAGAATAAGGTCACACCTTCAAATTGCGCAAGAATTGCATTTTGGAAGAAGCTAAAAATCAGCATCAGTAATGCGACAGATTGAAAGCTATTCGGGATGATAAAGATCATGAACCAGATGCAGGCTTCCATCCATGTGGCAATGCGTACTAGCAGCATACGCTTGCCAGATTTGTCTGCGATCCAGCCCCAGATCAACGGTGCAAAGAAACGTGTCACAATGGCAATAGAAGATAAAATCCCGATTTCTGAATAGCTGAAACCCTGGTCTTCCAGGTACAAGCTCCAGAACGGCATGAATGCCCCAACTATTGCATAGTAACAAAAGTAGAAACCACTTAGTCTGGATTGTATTGTCAGTGATTGCATTAGTTTGTAATACCTTGCATTTTCAATAACTTAAAACTACTAATAGTTGCATCACATTGCATTCGTTTTGCCTTCATTGCAGTTCAACAGTCTACAAATCAGTCTACAAATTTTATTTTTTGTAGATTTCTGAAAATTTGTAGACTGCCTACTTAATTTGCTGATTTATAGGCTGGAATTTTAGCACAATGCAGTTATTATGCTTGACGATAGGTCTATTAGATCAATAGGTAATAATAAAATGGATGAGCTTGTAGATAAACCACATATTTACTGTAATAGGGAGTTTATAAAGTGCTCTATTTGTGGGTCTTTAGATAATTATGGTTTTAATACCACAGAGCATTTCTTCATTGTCGCTGCTACAGAGGGTAAGCCAATTAATGGAAGTTATCCTATAGCGAGTATTGAATGTATGCAGTGCCATAAAAAAGCTAAAACCAATCAAGATCCATATTTTTATTATTAAATGATCGTAGATGGCCCAAGATACTTCTACACTCTATATAAAAATTAATATCTTTTAAGTAAATATATCCTGATACACATAAGACCTATCTATTAATTAAGCAAAGGCCTAAGCTTATTTTATAACTAATAAAATAGTATTTATTAGATTTAGTTTGCAGGCCTTACTATGAATACGAGAAAGGTAACCGTACATAAAATGTATGAAGAGTTTCACTCATATCCTATCACTCAATATACGGGTGAATATGATGATAAGAATAATCTAATAAGATTATTTAATTCATCAAAGGAGCAATTAATACGAGTTTTTGGTACATACCAGTGGTGCTTGCCTAGTACAAGTATCTGCTATTTTGTTGAAGAAGACCCCTTCTATCAGAGAACTATGGATTAAGGAGATTGTTGTGAAAGATCTATTAACATCGTTCCAATTAAAACGTAATCAAGAAGCTGATGAAAAATTATTAAGTAATGATTTTAAGCAGAATTCTAATGATTATCTACATCGCGATCAGTATGATTTCTTTAAATACAGATTTATAGATAGCGTAAATGGTAGAAAACTTTACTATAAAAACTTTATTATTAATAACCCATCATTAGTAACTCAATAAAAAAATAAACTTAAATAAATATCAAATATTTAAAAGCCCTCAGTTGAGGGCTTTTTAGTTCACACACTGAACACAGACAGTTATATGAATTTTTGTGCTTATTGAATGAGCTGTGCAGCCTGAGAGTAGGAGGCACAGCAATAAAGTCTTAATTACGACTTTCATAATCGATCAGCACTTTGGCTACGGCTTTCGCTGCCAACCAGTAACGAGCGTTAAATCGGGCAAGCTCATCTTCGTTTGAGATAAACCCAAGCTCTACAATCAAACCGCCAGCATTCACGTATGCTAGACGGCCACGTGCTGACTTAGATTGATCAATCCAGCCATTATCACCACGTAAACGACTACCTAGTGCATCGGCTACAGTTTTAGATAAGTCCTGTGCAAGTTTCTTATCTTTCGGTAGCGCAATCGTTTCAACGCCATTAGCCTGTTTAGAAGTGGCAGCATTCATGTGAAATTCAACCGCAACGCTAGATCCTTTGATCAACTTAATAGCTGAAGAAAGCGGATCATTTCGAGATCCAGTGCCATCGGTCTTGACCTGTAATCCAGCCTCACGTAAATAGTGAGTCACTGCATTGCGGAAGTTGACGACCAGATCTGCTTCTTTAATTTTGCCACTTACTGCACCAGGGTCGGTGTTGCTATGCCCTGCTGTAATCGTGGCAAAACCTAAAGGTTGCTGGTGTAATTTTGGTTGTGCGATCTTACGACCCAACCAAGCAAGCGCTGGAATTAAAATACCGGTCACAGTGGCATGATATTGCTGCGGGATGATCTGGTAATCAGTCAGCCACTGCAGCAAAGGGATTAATACAAGCATTAAAAAAGCCCCCAAAATTGGGAGCTTCACGGAAAGATATTTCCAGGCACTTTCATTTATAAAATTCATTTTATCTCACCTGTATGGTTACGTTCATAAAGTTTGTTGCGGATTTCTTCGGTTGTTCTTAAAAGCTGGTCAGACTGTTTTTCAAGAACTTGGATTTTTTGACTGTTAGCCATAGCCAAGGCATTCACTGTGTCGCTCTTAGCTGTTTGATTATTCCAAGCAGCAGCAAATACACCGATGATTGCAATACCACCCCACCTAACCAGATTGGTTACGCTATCAATTTTGGTTTTGCTTTCATGGAGCACTCGGATCTGCATATCCATTTCTTTGAACTTTGGATCAATCTCATTTCGGACTTGCTTGATCTCGCTTTTGAAGTTGGACTTAGCTCGATCTAAGTCATCTTGCAGGTTGTCACGAGTCTGGGTTAAGTCATTCCGAGTCTGCTGATGCTCCTTATTGAGCTGCTCTAGCTGCATATTCATACGATCAAGCTTTTGGGGCATTTCAGCTAACTTATCCATGCTCTGCCGCAACTGGTTAATGTTGTCTGAGATGGCATAAAGCTGGCTTGGGGTTATCGGTGGTGGATCAGTTGAATAGTCATTTGACATTGTGCCCCCTAAATTTTGGTAATAAAAAAGCACCCGAAGGTGCTGTGATTTGGTTAAGTCTAAACTTCTATTTCTGAATGTGACCCACTTGGCGCAGGTCGCAAAATTACTTGATTGGATATAAACACTCTGGCACCCAAGTTATAAGCTGTGCCGGATGTGCAAAGAACTGGACCAGATCCACCATCAATCTGAACCCGATACTCTGGATGCTTCACTGAAGTAATAGTACCGATGTACTCAGCATGGGTCGGATTAAGCAGCTTGCGTAGTTCAAATAAAGGGTTATTCACGGCTGATACGCTCCACAGTAATGGTTTCATTCACCTTTTCATGTGAGAAGCTGCCTGAAACCGAATCAATCACACCCCACCACTGGCCGTTAAATGCAATCGACTTACCGGGCAGCATCTCGCCAATTTCTTGACTGACTGGAATATCAGAAAAGGTGTGCAACTCCTGAATGTTGGCTTTCACCAGTTCATTTTTGCCATAGCTAGCACCAGATACCACATTAAATAATGGCCCTGTGACTGTTTCTAGCGGCACATCACCCGAGGTACCACGTTGCTGTACCTTTAGGCTTTCGCCACTTCGACTATTCACTATGGTAATGGCATTAAAGTCAGCAATGTATTCATCGTTCTGCTTGATGTTTTGCTGCATCACCAGGCTTTCAGATAACAGAATGTCGTAATCATCCACGGTCATCGTATCCCAGTAGCCTTTCTGGTACCGGGGTAAAATGGTTAGTGTATTCCCTGCTTTTTGACTATAGATAAAGCCGCCGCCTGCATCAACCACCTGTTTGATTGCATCAATTGGTGCTAGTTCTGCATAACTCAGGCTTTCAGTTGGTACGATCCAGCCTAACTCATCAATCAGTTTCCAATCCAAGACTGTGCCGACATTAGCCCGGTCTAGTTCAGCTTGCACCAGCTGTACAGAGGTTCGCTCATTGTCCTGAATAAATGAGCGTGAAGGTGAGTACTTGTCTGAGTTCAAGGCTGTGACACTTCGACCTGGGTAAGTGTATAAAACACTGGCAAAGCGCCGAGTTTCTTCTGGATCCTCAAGCAAAATATGATGTTCAAAACCATTAATGATCAGTTTCAGAATCACCGGCTGGTCGTTAATCGGCTGTAGCTTTTCTTTTTCCGTATGAGCCACGGTAATGGAGTAAGTCCAGCACCACTGAGACCGACTGGTACTGTAGCTACCATCCATGACTTTAATCTTCTCGCCGGTATCGAGTCGCTCGGCTGTTAATGTGTTCACGATATACCACCAATTTTTATTCGGAAGTGCTGGAATACAATCATCCGCACCAAAATTTAAAATAACATTATGAGCATCAACCTCAGTACACAAACAAATGAAGTTGAGATTTCCATCACCCACATATTCAGGTATTTCTGGCTTTGGCCAAGGTTGAACCGGATGCTTGCTGTAATGAATCGCTTTGGCTTTATCCCATGGCAAATCTGACTTGGTGGCAATCTCAAGGCTTTTATCCCACTCAAATGAAAAGCGGTGCTCAAAGACTTGCGCCACCTCATGTGAATAAGTAAAAGTCTTACGCCGACGGATCATTTCTTGCCAAACGGTTTCACGGTTATGGCGCAGCTTAATTGTCTCTTCATGCAAGTATCGCTGATGAATAAAGCGCTTATCACCTTCCTCCCAGATCACATACGCATCAGAACTTAAGCCGGTTGCTTGCTCATGAAGGGATATAATCGCCCGAGTTAAGGATCCTGCCTGCTCATACCGGATATCTGCCTGACTTGAAACCACCAAACCCTGGTCATAAAAAAGAGCCTCATTCGAGACTCTTAATACTGGTTTGGCCCACGGTATTTCTGTGGTGCTCAGGCATGCAATCGCTTTCTGATATCGCATGTCAAAACCATAAGACACCCCGACCAGATGGTTGATGTCGAATAATGCTTTAACTTCAAATTTAAAATCAGTATCTAAAACCGTATCAATGGTGCACAGATTTTCATTAAATACTGCTTCGATTTCAAAGCTAAAATTGGTATCTAAAATCGTATCGATCTGGCCAATAACATCAGTGTTTTCACTAAATACAGCAACTACATCAAAGCTAAATCCAGTATCAAGCACCGTATCGATGACTGCAGTATTTGCACCACTGTCGGCATAGAACGCTGTGATTTCAAATGAGAATTCGGTATCGAGTACAGTGTCGATTACAGCTGTAACATCATCGCCAAAATTGAGATTGGTTGAACCATCGGCCAGGTGTTCAAAATTCAGAATGATGTTGTGGCTGTCGGTATTATCAGGCTTAAAGTTTAGGTTTAGGTTGTGAGCATCAACGGTGCCGAGCTTATTTTTAAAATCCACATGAGCACCCTTTTAGATTAAGGTCTGAGTTTTATCGATTGGATAGATAAGGTACCACCCACGACCAGATTTGTATTCGCCAGAGTTATGTCGGTTCCCACAGCTAAATCTGCAGCCACTTCACCTGCGCCGTTGTAGATCCGCGCCCAAGTAGCGGTCCCGGTTTTGATCACCGTTGCTGTGTCGGTCGGATGAAGCTCTACATAGTTGGGTGTGGTTTCTTTAATACAAGGCTTGGGGAGTGTGAGTGTTACCAGTGCACTATTCGAATCTGCTGCAACAGCAGGACTGGCTGGTTGTACGCCTTCATAAAAAATAACGGTAGCACTTTGGCTACCGCTATCCATAAGATTTGCAAAGGCTTGAATCATGGCAAGCCGGGCATTGATTGATGTTTGGCTCATTTGGCGATGACCTTATCCTGAATGACTGCGTTGTATTGATTGTTTGGGTCAAAAGCCACCACAAAGCAATCAAGGCCTACAGCAATATTTCGAAATGCATAGGAACCATCGGCTTTTGATGTGGTTTCCCAGAGCAATTGACGATTATCACGACGAAATACACAAACAGGGACTGGCGAGTACTTGGTACCCATTTTTTTGGTTGTGCCTTTAATCTGTCCTAAACCCTGATCTGCATTCAGCACTGTAATGATTGAGTGTGGTAGCCTGACAATCATAAAATTCATCTGGCGTAACTTATTGTAATCTGGGATATAGCCACCAAAAAAGGTTCTAAGTATTTTAAGCAATTTTTATCTCCTCAACAGGTAAAGAAAGCCATGCTGTGCCGGAAGAACCGGAGGAATTTGCGGATTTTATAAAATGAACTGCTACATAATTACTAAAATCAATTTCAGAGATTAATGCTGGAAAATCTCCTTTTTTAGGCGCTGGAGAATTAGAAGAATTATAAAGGACTTGATACAAGCCAATTGCATAACCTGCAAATTGACGTTCTGAATAAGTAAATACCGCAACTGGTTGACAAGTAGTGGTATTAAAATTTTCAATTGTTGGAGGTAAAAAGCTTGAAATGGCATTATTCCGATCAAGAAGCTCTGAAGAATTTCCGCTTAAGTTCATCCTATTGATAGACAAATATGCTCGCATTGCTGAAAGCTGACCGGAAGTAGTTATGGTAGCTGCTCCATTGTCTTGCGCTAACAGCAATGGATAATTAAGAATATCGTAGCTTGATTGAAATGGCATTATTGCAGATACCGCAGCAAAATGCTCATACGCAGCACTACTTGATTGAGAATACATTAGTGCAAAATGATAATAGCTACCGACAACCATCCCCTTGCCGAAAGTGGCAAAACCTTGACTGTATGTGTAATTGTCAAAAGTACGTGCTGTAGAGCTTGTGAAATCCCATCTGATATTGCTAGTTGCACCCGTTACAGTCGCACAAGTTGCCAAGTCAGTCATGCAATTTGGATCAGCAATATACCCCAAGGCTAAATCAACCGTGCGCCCAATACCGACTGCAATACAGTTTCGACCTGTGCCTGTTGCATTTTGAAAGCACAAACGAGCATACATATCCGAGTCATCAATGTGCTTAAACTTATAGATATGAATATGCGCTTGCTCATACACCAATTCCCACCCGAGTGATGCAATCTGTGTTGTAAATCCACTTGCAACAGAAGTTGGTGCGTCATCAAGCGTAAATGTCACTGTATTTGTGGTGACAGAATCAATCCAAAACTCACCTCCATTGATTGACGCAAGCGCACCTGAATCAATTTTTAAAACACGGTCAGCAACATAACCATGCGTACCGCCATACGTCAGTGTGACTTGATTGCCTGCAACCGAAACACTCGATACAGTCTGTTCATTATAACCAAGGGTAAGCATTTTTTTAAACCGGTCTGGAAACAGGTTTTTTGATCCTGCACAAAAATCCAACCCAGCGTCTGAAAAATCAAATAACTTTGTTTGGGTTTGCTTTATCGCCATTTTTATTTATCCATGAAAAAGACCGCATGAAGCGGCCATATTTGATTTAGATTTTAGACAACGCGGTCAATGTCACCGCGCAGCATGATCTGGAATTGATCTGAAATTACCGTTGGCTCTGACTGTTTTACAGTTCGAATTACCCAGACTGGGAAATTTGCTGCAATCGTATTGAAGCGCAATGTATTGCCATTCGCCCAACCCGTCCCCCAGCCTTCTTTTTTAATGATGAAATACGGTACACCAGTGACTGGGTTAAGTGGTGCATAGTCAACACTGATTGAGCCAGCCAAAGCCAAGCGCCCCGTGTACTCACCTACGCAATAGAAGGTTTCGTTACCTGTAAATACAATTGCCCAACGCTCCTGAATTGAACCCTTGTTTGTGACTTGCAGCGGATACAGTGAATCATTGTAATTTGCTGAAATCCCCGCACCTGTTGACTCATCAGCCCATACATTGCCCCAAGATCCCTGTACAAACTTGCGGGTATATCGGGCCTGCATATCACCAATGACCAAAGCAGAACCGACTATAGTATCTACTGCATCATAGTTATGGGTTAAAGGCTTGGTAAGGGTTAGCTGACCGTTAATCTGCACATCACGGATCAAGCCCATATCCTGATAACGGTATTTGACTGTGAGTGGTGCAACGAGATTACCCAGTACGAAGTCACCCCCCAATGTCACGCGGCCATAGTCATAATCAACCGTGTACAAATCAAAAGGCACTTTGGTTCCATTGGCATCTTCAAGTTCCGCCCATGAAATACGCTGATCGTTCAGGTCGTACGTGCTCCCTGCAGTTGCACTTGGCAGCTCTTGCGCTTTGCTTGAGCTGACAATTCCGATACCACCAACACGGAAGATCGGCACCCGGCCATCGATCGGCAAACGTGTTGCAGACAATCCTAGAATTTCTGAATCCAGCGGGATATAGGTATAAGCCACAGCGTTATAGCGTACAGATGAAGCATCGACCCAGACCGGAACATTGATATAGGTATCCACTCCTTCCTGGTATTCCAGCAACGGGTCATACCAGTCATTCGCTTCAATCTCTGCCCGGTTGGCTTCAGTGATCTTGGTTTTGGTGTAAAAGTAAATTGTGACAAAACCATTATCCCAATTCACTTGGCCATGCGCCCGGCTGGTTTCAATCACACCATTTTCATCAGCTGTTAAAGTCAATTGACCATGCTCGATAGTACCCACAACCACAGTTAAGGATTGTGGACGGATCGGCATGATTGGCGTTCTAAAGCTGATCTTATTGACTGGCAACAAGTCAGTTGTAGTGGTCAAGGATTCCAGAGTAATCGTGTTGTCTGTATTCGGTGTCCATGAGTCGATTTCAACAATACCGGTGCCATATTGAATGACACCAGACTGAATCCCGCTGTTATTGGCTGGATTCACATTGCGATACAGCAAGCCAGTACGATCCAAGAAGGTGTCATCACCGACTTTAAAACGCGCTGAGCCTGTCAGAATCTGCTCATCAAAGCCAGAGGATAAATCCAGCTTTAACTTGTTGGCCGTCACTGTATGGGTTGCCGAATTGGAACCTGATGTATCGCGATATCTAACTTGCACATCAATAGCGTTAAAGGCTCTTAACTCAACCTGTTCACTTTCAATACTGGATGTTTGTGGGATATAAAAAGACATATTTCCTCACTATGCTGCTGCGTAGGTTGTTGTAAACATTGGCTGGTATTTTTTGATAAATTTATTTGCCATGTGCTCTGGTGTAACTTCAACCGCACCTGTGGCATAGATAATGGTGCCTTGTACTTGCCCGCGCTCATTGACCAGATTCCCGATGGTCGAATTTACCGGTACATCAGATAAAATTACCTTACCGGTTGTTTCCCCATCAGCACTCTGTAGAGGAATTTCCAGATACACACTGTTCGGCTGAATTGCTGATCCTGTGCCGATGTTAAAGACCAGTTTTTGATTGACGTCTGGTGCAACATCCATTTTGGTCTGTTCAAGTGATTGACCATAGTTGTAGATCACCGAAAAGACCGTACCTTTCTGCGGCAACTTATTTGGAATGATTTTTCCAGTACCAGCGGAATAATTAATTTCACCTGTAGCATCTCCAGTAAACTTGCCTTGAGCATTCGAAGTCGCTGTTTTGGACTCACCCTCAAGCAACCAGTTGATGGTGATACCCGGCAATACACCTGGTCGACCTAAATCAAACTCAAATGCAGCTTTTTCCACACTTAAATTGGAGCGTACGAAAGTGACAATTGGTGTACCCCAGTTCAGCAAAATCGGGGTGTCTACATCTGGCAAGGCACCAGTCGTTAATAGCCATGAGCCGGTTTCATAATTGATCATGCCTGAGCCAAAGGAAGGACTGGCAGCCTTTAACTGGCCTGAACCATCATCTTTAAGCTCATAGAACTTGCCCTGCGACATGTATGAAATCGAAAGTGCGCCAGGTGCAGGAATTGGAATTAAAACTCCGGTCCAGTTGGTGCTTTGGTTATTTTGAGTCACCGGAATGGCATGACTCTGGTAATACTGATTCGGTGCAGCTGCTGGTTTAAAAGTAATATTCAAACTTGCGGTTCCAGCCGGTGCTGCCGCAGTCCACTGAATCAAACCGCGCTGGTAATCAATAGTGCCGACTTGGGTGCCTTGGGTATTTTTAAGCAAGCCGCCCTGATCGGTGATCTGCTGCCCCTGCATCGTGAAAGAAACACTAGATGGAATCACTGCAGAGCCGATATACAGGTTTTGACTAGCCCCAACAGTAATGCCGGGATAATTGACTGTAATCGTGCCTTCATTGCCTGCGACCAGCACCACACTTTCACCTGCAGCGTTCACATCAATGATCGGGGTTTCAGTCTGGGCAGATGGGATGAGTTGAGCAAAGATACTTTTGGCATTTACGGTAAATTCACCCACATTGGCATCGGATGCCAGCGCTGTAGACGAGTAATACAGACCGGTATCAGCTACAAGTGTGTCACGGATAATGGTTTTTGATTTTTCCAGGCTATACCATTGACGCGCTGAAAGGCCGACAAAATCCACTTCAAGCGGATCGTTTATGGAATAAGTAGCAACCTTATATTCAACATCTTTTTGATCAATTACCATCTTGGCAATGCGGGTCTCTACCTTGGTGATTCGCACGTACTGCTCGCGCTCTAAAGCCTTCCCTTCATCTGAAATCAATACAATGGTATCGCCTACCGATGCTTCAACTTCTTGTGGCCACATCACGACCTGAAGCGATGACATGCCCTGCCAATGGGTATCAAGTGGCGTACCAGCAATCTGACCACCTTTGGCTAGATAGTTTTCTACCCGGTTCTGGGCAGACTGACGTTCATCGGTCCAATTCTTGGTGCTGAACAGCAAAGCAGACACGTTCGGATCTTCTGGCAGTTCAGAGATAAAAACAGTTGCGCCCATCAACAGGTCCGTGTCTTCAGTCGTTACCGCCGGAAAGACTTTGCGCATGGATACATCACCCATCGTGCGATCCATTTCCGAGATGTCGTTGAACAGGTTATTGCTGATCCCATCCTGAACCACGACACCGGAATATTTACCACCGCCGTCGGAGTTGTCAGTCAAGCGTTCAGACTTGTAAATTACTAAATCTTTGGTTTCAATCGCCATCGTCTAACTCCGTAAAGCGTAAAGTCACGTTGTAATAATCATCCAGTGATACCGCTGGAATTCCTTTTACCGGTGCGGCTTCTAAAGCCCCGTCCTGGTGGTTAAATTTGACTATGAATTGCCGGTTGTCATGAGGCTGTTCAAACTGCAGTCTGAAATTTTCATCTTGCAGCTTGGACCACTCCAGAACAGTCCATAGTTCACGCAATTTGATCCAGCCCATTTCCCGATCGGCAGGCTGTAAAGTGATTGGCCGGCCAGACTTCTTTTTGCCTTCCTGAATATGCAAAGTGCCGTCCATGGCATAGGCTTGGTTCTGCTCAATGGCCTTCCATGAGAATTCATCAGGCCATAAAAAACCGTCCTCTAATGGGACGGTTTCTGATGTTGCTAAGCGAATAAGTTTCATGTTGATTTCGCCTGTACTTTTAATTGATTCACAAGTTCATTCATTAAGGATTCCTGTCCAGCAGGCCCGCTAAATTTCATCTGCTTACCATTGAAGTCAAAGTTGTATGTAACTTCCTTGGCAGGCTGATTGGTGTCTCTGACAGACGGCGCAGAAGGAATCGACGGTGCATAGTCATTCAGGCTACTGGAACCGGTCTTACCAACCGATGGGCTCATTTTCTGCAACATTAAATCAATATAGTCCTTGTTGTTCGCAGCCATAAGGTTTACAGCTTTAAAGTCCAAGGCAAACCCGGGAATATTCTTGCCAGCCTCATACTGATATTGCATTAGTGCATTTTTACGAGTTGATGCAGAGGCGTTAAATAATTCATTTGCTTTACGGTTGATTTCCTTTTCATCGCTAAAGCCTTGAGAGCGCAATGCCTGCTTCACACCCTCAAGCGTATATTCAGTACGTGACTTGCGCCCCGCCATACCGCGATTCGTTACAGAGTTTTCATCTGCATTTGCTGCCGCCTCTGCTGCTTGTCGTGCTTCTTCCCATGCATCACGGGTTGCATTGCCGCTAGCCACACCACGGCGTCCAAGCTCATCAAAGCCAGAACCAGCATGACCTGTTGCGTTACGGACGCGGTGTAAGCTTTCTTCCACAGCATTATTGGCTTTTACTGAAACTTGGCCAGTTTCACTGACCTGAACAGATAAACCTAATGAAGCCGCTTTGGCGTTTGCTGCAGCAATACTTTGGGCATCTCCTGATGCGTAAGCCAGTTGAATTGTCTTTTCATAGGCCTTTTGAAGATCAGCTTGTGTTGCTTGACCACTTTGACGCACTGTTTCAAAGTCAGCCAATGCCATTTGAGCTGACAATCGGAGTTGCTCCTTGGTTTTGATCCCGAGACGCTCAAAGGCTTTCCCTGTTTCATCCAATTCATCTGGTAATTCAGCATTAGCCTTACGGATAGCCATAATGCCGAGTTCAACCTGCTTGGTTGAGAATACACCTTGCGCTTCAAACTCACGCATTTTGGCATTTGCCGCATCAATTTCAGCCTGGCTTCTGGCCTTACTAAGCCAATCCTCCCATGCTTGGTAAAGAACATCACCGGCTTGTTTACCGGTATAGCCTGCTTCACCTAACTTAGTTTTAAGTCCCTCTAGCTCATTCCCAGAGTTGGAAAACGACTTAGAGACTTTATTTAAGGATGCATCAAGGTCTACACCAAATAGCCTGGCCGCTTCCGATGCTCTGGAGTATGCGGATTCAGCAACCTGACCAGAGCCAGTTGTGGCATTGTTAAGCTCGGTAATACGAATCTCGCGATTATTCTTAAGTTCATTTTCCTTAGCATTAATGGCGTCAACTGACGCTTGTGCTGAAGCCAATGCATTTAAGTCACCAGTCTTTTTAGCTTCCTCGATCTGCTTATCCAGTAAAACTCGCTCAACAGCGGCTTGTTTTTGATAGGCAAGCAATTCTTCATCAGCTTTTTTAACGTTTTCCTTGGCCAGTACTAACGCTTCTTCCTTTTTAGCGGCAGTTTCAGCAGCCTGTTCGGCACTCTGCCCAGCTTGAACACTAACCTTGCCAGCCTCATCAATTGTGACGATATAGCCCTTGGTTAATAGGTCGGCCTGCATTACGCCGTCCATGACACCACCATTAGCTTTGATAGCTGCTTCAGCGGTGGCTTGAGCAGAAGCCAGGAGGTCCTTATCTAATGCGGCCTTATTACTGGCATGCTCTTTTTCACGCCCTTCCAATTCATTAGATTTTTGGATAATTTCGTCAATAGTTGACTGATTGCCATCCTTGCGGGCCTGGTTTAATTGCGCCTCTAAAGCTGCACGTTCATCAGTAAGTGCTTTGGACTTCTGATTAAAATCCTGATTCTGTTTTATCAGTTCGGCAAAAGTAGCGTTATTGCTTTGTAAGGATTCTTGGTTTTTCTGGTCTTGGGTTTTGCTAATCTCCTTGATGGCAGCAACACCCTTGGACTTGAAATCCATCGCGCCATCTGAAGCTCGGTCATAATATTCTTGAGCTTTCTTAGCCATTGCCTCCATATCTGCAATGGCTTGGTCTTTAGCATCACCCCACTTAAATTTAGCCTTAAGCCCTTCCCATGCAGCACCAACGTCATAGAACACACCGGCAAGCAAATTAGAAACGATACTAATTGCCTCGAAACCATCACCAATAAAACCAAAGACCACATTGAGGGCCTGTAAAGCTTTGGTAAAGCCATTAGTTTTATCTGTTGCAGTATCCACACCACTATCAAAATTGAATATTGCCCCAAGGAGTGTATTTAGCTGATCTACAGTGTTTCCAATTCCAGTCCCTAGAGTGCTAGCCATAGACTTTACAGTCTCATAAGCAGTACTTAACGCCTCTTTAAGTGCTTCAATGGTGGCAGGGTCAATCTTCTTGAGTTGATCCCCTACCCAGATAAAGCCCTCTCCAACATCCTTAAGAATGGTCTCTATTACATCCATGTTGTCAGCAAGAGTCACCAACCACTGCGCTACCGTTGCAGATGCACCGTTTGCCTGATCCATGGTGCCAATCAGGATCTGCCATTGTGTAGCGATACGCTGCAAGGCATTGCCGATTGTAGTTGGGAACTTAGCATAATCAGCTTCAATTGCTGCTGACTGCTGCTGTAGTGCCTGGATGACTTTTTCAGCTGATAACTCACCCTCTCCTGCCATTGCGCGCAGCTCACCAGTGGTCACCCCTAATGACTTAGCCAACGCCTGAGAGATACCAGGTGCCTGCTCCATGATAGAGTTAAACTCGTCACCACGTAACACACCGGATTGCAGCGCTTGAGTCAGCTGAACAATTGCAGCTTCTGATGCCTGGGCAGATCCACCACCAGTCTGAATGGCCATGTTAATAGTTTTGACCAGATCCAGACTTTGCTGCTGGGTCATCCCCATCTGCTTACCTACATCATTCACTTTTGTGAATAGGCCCGCAGTAGCATCAAGACTGGTATTGGTCATCAGTGAAACTTGGTGCACGCCAGCCATAGCTTGCTGGAAGTTGCCACCATCACTGGTTGCAATATTGATTCGGGCTGAAAGGTTAGTATAAGCATCTGCTGTTTCGGCAAGCTCACGAACACCTAGGCCAATACCAATTGCAGCCATGGCCCCAACAAGAGCATTCACCGCAAATTTTGCGCCGTCGATCCCCTTTTGGGCCGACTGAGCTGCTGTATCTGTTTCTCTTAGGCTTGTATTTGCCTTGCCTACTTCTGCCTGGAATCCACTAAAGGCCTGATCTGCCTGCTGGACTTCTTTTTCCAGCTGGTCGACCTCTACCTGAGCTTTTTCAATATCCGCAGGTGATGCCTTGGTTTTTGAAAATGCTTCAAGATTTTGCTTGGCTTGGGCCAAATCACCCTTAAGCTGATCTAATGCCTTTTCAGCCCTATTACCAAAATCAGTAAAATTGCCGGCCGTAGATTTCGCATTATCACCAGCGCTCTTAATAATGCTTGTAGCGCCATTTAAAGATTGAGTAAGTTTGTCTGCTAACTCACTGGTGCCTTTAGGAATGATATTGCCCATTTCCTTCGAGGTATCAGTGGTTGCTTGTTTTAATCGATTAGATTCTTGTTTTATTGCATTAAATACAGACTTTGCCGCATCTTCCGACTGTTTGATGTTGCCAACAAAGCCTTTAGTATCGGCATCCATGACTAATTTGAATGTTAAATTTTTACCAGACATGCTGACCTCTAATCAAAATTGCAAGCAATAAAAAACCCGCCGAAGCGGGTATAAGCTAGGTATCAAAAAAGCACCCTAAAGTGCTTTTTGATTTACGATACTTTTTTATCAGCATCATCTAATTCATCGAGAAAATTGTTTACTTGCTGTCTGAATTCCATTGGTCGTGAAATATATGGAATTGGCGCATGTGAGCCCCCTACTCCTTTAACCACAATAGACCCAAAATTAAGAATGCGCCCCAAGATACCTTGATCCACACCTAGACTTTCGACACGGTTAACTTTTAACTCGATTGTATTTCGACGTATTAAACCTGACTTTGCAATGATGCGTCTATTTGTTAGGGCTAGCTCTGTGGTTAAGACATGTACAGCAGCAATTGCAATTAAGATTAGACCGAAAATTAAAGATACTGCGCTTTTAGAACCAATTGCAGATAAAACAAATAATCCACCAAATAGTAAATACCAAAATTGGGATAGCCATGTTACTTGCGCTTTGATGATTATTTTTTCATCTCTTGCTAAATTTTCCTCAATATAACTGCCCATATAACCCTCTTATAAAGTATTAAAATAGTGGAAGCATACTAATACCTGCTTAGTTCTATATCAATGACTTGTTTAACCTTAAAGGGTTTCTTCCACCATACTTCCGCAATGCTTGCATTTAATTGCAGCAAGTTTTATTTCTTCTGCACACAGCGGGCATAGCTTCATATCAGTAGCAACCGCCTGAATAGGAGTTTCTACACGCCTTCCTGCATTGTGGGAAAAAATATCATCTGATACCAGTTTTGTACTGGTGGTTTTTCGCACTTTAGGCTCAGGCTGATTTTGCTCATCTAAATCAATATTATTTAAAATTGGCTTATTTGCAGTTTTGGTAAATGCAGCATAAACCAGCAAAAGACTACCTATAAACAAGAAAACCCATCCATATTGTATTTGAACGGTGCTCATCATTGCTTCTGCCATGCCACTAAATGGATTGCCCTCAAGTTTATCTACAACATCACCCTTAATACTATTTAGCTTATAGAGCAGATAAATAAAATCTATCACCACTATTAAAAGCGATATACCACCAGTAACCCGCAAAGGCTTTATATTGTTTATGAAAGCAAGTATAAGGCTGACAATCGACAACCCTAACAGCACATACCCATCTGCACGCCCACTACTAAATACAGATATTGATCCGACAATAGGCATACTGACAATAGGGAGAAAAATCCCAAGTAAAAGCACAACCCCGCCCACTAAACCAGCCAGCTGTTGTTTAGAAAATTCCATTCATACCCCCTACAAATTACGCCATAGAATTTTCACAATTCTATCTCGGCATAAAATAATGGTGTATTCCTGCAAATCTACCTGTTTTACATACTCAGTTGCTGCACAGTGAAAACGACCATCATTCAAAACATAGAATCTCGGCTTACCAAGTTCCAGTTTGCTTTTAACCGCATCATGACTGTCCCCGACTCTTACCAGGTCACCCGACGGCGCTCGGATACTTGTTGTTGTCTTCTCAGCATATGCAAACCCCGATACCAAACACAAAACTAATAATAATTTTTTCAAAACTATCCCCCTAAATTATTATTTTCCCATAATAACTTTAGGGTGATGCATGATCAATCCGAAACCATTTCTTTTTTAAATGATTCAAAACCTTTCTTGTCAGACTGTGCTACACGTGCTGCTACGGCGTTATTGAAGATTCCCTGTTTATACAACTTGTTTGCCGCTTTGACATAAGCCTGGAATGCGCCGTAGGTCATTTTCATAATTTCGCTATGTTGATGACCCATGGATACCAGAAACTGGAATGAATCGAACCAGGTAGATTCAGTAGTTGGCTTTTTGATGCCACATTTAGGCTTTTCATATTTGAAGTAAGCCTGGTTGACCAGCAGTACAGCTTTAAGCAGATCCTTAAATCCCTGCTCATCAGCAGCGAGTTTCATTAGTGATTCATGGTCCAGATCGGTAACGCATGCCATGGTCGAAATGACTTGCACACCGTGAGCCTTGAATAGCCCTGTCAAAATCTCATCTGAATGATTTTGGTCTTTAATGAAGTTTTTCAGTACTTCAGCATGCGCTAACCACCGATCAAAGTCTTTCATCTGGATCTGACGTACTTCAATGTCATTCACTTTGATACTGCGATTCGTTGCTAGGAAAAAATCATTCATGATGGGGTCTCAAGTATTAAAAAACCGCCTTAGTGGCGGTCTATTTAAATAGGGTTTTGCTTATCCAATCCAAGGCTTTGATAATTGGTTTTTTAATTTCCGCCATCAGTTCATCGAGCGGATGTTTAGCTTGGAGTTTTTTGTGATACTTCAGTGCTTTTGAATCATCATTACTACAAAAGCCTTTGGCTGCAACTTGTCTTTCAATAATTTCAATCTGCTCACGATGATTCATCTTCTCACCCATGCAAAAAATCAGCTAAGACAATATACCCATCTTTAAACTTGTCTGTAATGCCAATCAATTCAACTTGAATATTATTGCCATTAAAATGTGTACCATATGGCAGTGTTAGGTCGGCATATTTATGATCGTATTGTGCCATATAAGCTGTTTGCTTTGCCGATTCCTCATCTTTAGCTGCCACAACCAAGCCTACGAATTCATCATAACTAGGGTCATCATTGCGTGTGATTCGGTAGAGGTTCATTATTCTCACCTATGCTTATAATTCTGCTTCAATTATAGCATCAGTGAAAAATACAGGCACAAAAAAAGACGCATAGCGCCGTGGAGGTTCTTTGTGCCTGCATGGGTTTAGCTTGTTGCCGGAATCGTTACGATATGACCATATAAGCCAAGTGTTGGGTCTGTTTCTTTACCCACATCGGATAAGGCCTGACCAGAGATTTCATACTGACCCAGCTCTTCATGAATCAATGGGAAAGTTGTTTCTGGTGACTTCTTGGTACGCCATAAGCGCACAGCCATGTGCTTACCATTTGCTGTATTCACCCCTTTGAAGAACAATTCATATTCTTCATTAAAGTTGTTTGCCAAAGTGGTATGTGTTACGGCGCCAGTCGTATAAGTTGCCAGAATAGGCATCGTGAGATCAGCCACGTCATGGAAAATCACAGTGCCAAACTTAGCATCCACGGTGTACTGATCATCGGTAAGTGTTTTTGGTGTGCCACTAGCAGAATCCTTAAAAGACACTTGGGATAAGTTATAACCCTTTAATTGAATTTCCTGACCAGTAACCACAGTCCCTAGAGACTCATCAGTGATGGTGTTACTTGCAACTTCAGAATTTGTACCAGAGACAATGTACTCCAGATTATCTTTGTCCACTTCCTCAAGTGTTCCAGAGAAATTCACAGAGGTTGTATTCACCATTGTGAAATCAGTTGTGCGATTACCTGATGTTGATTCCTGATGCTCAATAATGTCTGCACCAATTTCAAGCTCAAAATCAGGCACGTTGCCAAGGTGACGCATAGCACCAGCAATACCATTGGTTAGTTTGGATAAGTAGAATTTACCCTGCAATGAAATATATTCTTTAGCCATTACTTTTCATCCCCTGTGGTTTTCTTGGCTGGAGCAGCTTTAGGTTCAGGCATTTCCTGAATCACACCATCTGCCAGTAATTTTTTAATCTGAGCACCATCCAATCCGCCGACCATATCGCCTTTTTGAAAGCGGCCGACAGGCTGAGTTGCCTTATATTGTTTTGCCATGACTGGCTCCTAAATGAATTTTTGTGATTCAAAGATAATCGTGATGTATGCAAAGCCAGGACTGTAGCCATCCCGTACCGAAATCATTTCCAGCGCTGTCCGTGATGCTTGAGGTTGCCAACCCGAAAGCAGTTGAATTACTTTCTCGGTCAAAAGCCCTGCTTCATCACTTACAGCACGTCCATCGGTCATTTGAGACTGAGCATTACGACACGCCACCGTGACCGCCCATTGCTGGCCGATCTGATTAATACTTCCACGGCCTGCACTTGCCTTTTTATCTATACGGACAAAATTGACATGTGCCGACGGCGCAACCTGCGACATCTCCGTCACAGTGACTGAATTCAACGGCGTATAGATCTTTAGAAACTCTGGAATTTCTTTCAGCTTATTTGCAATCTCATCACGTACCGCGAAGAAGGTGCTCATCTATAAAACTCCCAACAATGTCTAAAACCATAACTTCATCCTCAGCATCAATACCAAGCTGAGTCCGAGGTGGAATAATGGATTGCTTAACCTTTCGATATTGACCACCCACCGCGAAAGTAATGTATTGACCATTCTTGGGTAGGATTGTTGCGCCGTAATGCAGATGAGGTGCATAGGCAACATCTGTACCCACTTCCACACCATTTGAAAGCACATTGTGAGTATAGGAATTCATTAAACGACCAGTATCACGCAGCGTTTCACCGCCTTGCATACGTGCACGCCATGAAATCCGCCATGGATTGCCATCTACACCGGTACCAGTTAGAAACCGATGCTGAGTACTGTTGACCAACCCAGCACCAATCTCATCAAACAACTGGCTCTTGAGTGAATCAAAGTCACCTAATTGACTCAGCACCGCTTCAATAGGTGAACTATCAGCTCGAATGGTTATTGCGAAAGCCATAAACACCTCACTTCATGCTGGGCATCATGTCTAAAGTGGCATCACCAAATACACCACCGGTATATGAAGTACCGACTGGTGCCGTTGATGGTCGCCCTTTAGGCTGGTCATCCACGATCTGGTTTGTTTCAGGTAACTGAATCTGCAAATGTGCTTTGTTGTCAGCCACACGTTTTAAAAATGCGATTGCATCTTCATAACGCTGTCGCACTTCTTCAGTGGGTTGCTGAAAGTAAAGCCGATAGCGTGCGATGTCACACGCCATACGCTTTAAATTACTCGGCACATTGGGAAGCGGCAAAGGATAACGACCACCAATGTGACCGTTAATCTCTTCTGTTGCATCCTGAATTGCATCGGTTACTGAAGACTGAGAAGGAAGCATCGTTTTCAAACCCTCAATCTCATCACCAAATCGTGCGACCAAATCTGCTTCAGTCGCATACATGGGTCACCTACTTGGCTGCTTTTTTAGCTTCAGCCTCTGCTTTTTTCAAAGCTGCCTGAGCGTCAGATAAAGCCTTTTCAAGCTCAACCGCCTTTTGGTTTGCAGCTGTTAGATCCTGCTCGGCTTTTGCCTTCTGTTCAGCCAATTCGGTACTAGCTTTGGTCAGTTCAGCATTAGCCTTTTCAAGCTCAACCAAACGTGCTGCTGTGCCATCGGCTTTAGGTTCTTCTTTGGCTTTCGCCTCTTCAATAGCTCCAGATGTTAAAAGGGCCTGAAGTTTTTTATCTTCAAGCCCTTTGATTTCGTCACCTGGCATAAAGTGCCCGATGGATTGTTTGGCAATATACTTTGGCATTTTCTACTCCTTACAAGGTAATAAAGCCGGTACCACAAACCACACCGTTCTTATTAGAAGGCACAACCAGTGGAGCAGATTCAGTCATCAAAATAATGCCGCTTGGATCTTCACAGTACCATTGACGATCAAAGTACTGTTGGGCAACGCCGTTGGCCAGCATGTTCTTAATCTTACAGTGAGCAACAGAGCCATTGGTATCAGATACCAGCGAGAAGAAGTCTTTAGGAATAAAACGATTCACCTGACCTTTGCTGCGGTAGGTTGCGTCATATACCCAGAACTCGATCCCATCAAACGTACCTTTAAAGGTCGCAGATTCTTTGACACCAAAGCTTGGATTAACCGGAACTGAAATTCCTGCATACGGCGTAACGAATTCTTTTTTGAATTCTGCATCATTCCATAGTGCAGCCCATACTGAGCCAGACATGATGGCTTTCTTAGCCTCACCACCATCTGCAGCTAATTGACGTTCCAGCATGCGCTTGATGTCATCAACTGGTTTTGCACCTACTTCATTCCATGCAGTCACTGGTGAGTACGTTAATGATGCATCACGACGGTAATCCACCAGGTTGTATTCATAGTCATCTGAATGAAGAACGTATTTACCATTTTTCAGTAAATCAATCGCCATCATCATGACCGAATTATCAATCGCATCATGGTTACGCTTCATGACTGAGATCTGGGAAATCACCATCTTTTCCTGATCAGATAACTGCTGATTGCCAGTTGAGATAATACCTGCAGAACGTAGACGTTCAAGCAAAGCAATTTCAAATGTTTCTGCTGGGGTAACCTGATTTTTTGGCTTGTAGTAAGCTGGCTTCACATGACGAACTTCGCCAGACTGAGTGGTGTCAAATGGTTTACCAGGTTGTTGTGGTGATACCAGTGGTGCTAGATCGTGTTCAGCAGACAACTCAGCCAAAGGCACATCATCACGAGTGAATAGTGGGCGATTTGGAAATAGTTGATCCAGAAGCCAAGTGTCCATTGGTCGATAATTCGAGTGGATCAGTGCAAGCTCACCCACATCAAGAAGTTCAAGTGGAGCACCTTCAATATTAAAAGACTGTGGCATGTTGTTTACACCTTAGAAAGTTCGATTTTGTTTTTAGTTGCTTTGGCACGTGCTGCATCGTATTTAGCGGCAGCAAGCAAAGTTCCGCTTAATGACACTGCTTCAATGCTGAATACGCCACCGTAATACACTGGAATTTCAATTCCAGCAGCTGCTTTGATAGTGGCTTCTGCAGCAGTAACATCTTGGCCACAGATTACATCCCACGTTTTTTCATCAGCGGCATGAGTAAGTACATTAGCTTCGGATAATGCTAATAAATCACCCTTTTTGTACGCCGTAGCTGTAGTTACTTTGGCATTAGCACGACGTAACTTTTCATTGTCTAGGACCAGCTTTTTAGACTGAACCGTAATGTTTGGAATAACCTGGCTCATGAATTATTTCCCCTTGTTTTGGTCTGCGAATGCTTGTGCACCAGAAGTGAATTTGTGCGTGTCATTGTTATTTGACTGACCACCTTGACCACCATTTGCCTGATGAGTAAACAAATGAGCAAATGCCGGATTTACACCTGGTGCTGGTTGCTGTTGTTGCCCTGCTGGTGGTTGCTGACTTCCTGCCGAGAACTGACGAAGCTGCTTGGCCGAGAATGCAAATGCAGAATCATCAAGCTTTTTCATTTCTTCAACATCTTCAGCGCTAAACTCTTTGCCTAGGTCTTTACCTAATGCAGTGATTTCAGCTTCACGTTTTGCAGCTGCGAATTGTTTGTTTTGTTCAGTCAAAGTATTCACCTGACCTTCCAATTCGGTAATTTTGGCCTGAGCCTTTTCTAATTCGGTCACGTCTGTGTCCTCTGGTTGATTGAATTGTTTTGGAGAGTGACTTGCTGCCACGGCGTTTGTGTTGTCATCCGCACCCAAAGCACAGAAAGACACTTCACGAATACGACCACCACGAAAAACCGTGATAGGCCCTTGATGCACTTTTCCATTTACAGTGACTGATGCACCTGCTTGAATTTCTTCAACTGCAGAGGGTTCAATGCGAACTGACATCTGCCATGGAAAGCCGTCATCGGAGTCTTGAGCAACCTGAGTACCAAATTCATTACTCATTAGATCGCCTGAAACTGTTAGACCGTTCTGGTGGTCAATACTATGGCTGTTAATGGCTCCAGCACGTTGTCGGGTTGAGTGATCCAGTAACGCAGGAATTCGACCTTTAATTTGCATAGAATCCAGATCAAAGATGATTCGATCCCAATACCAATGATCAGTAATAACTTCACCACTGTATGCAATACCGGAGAAAGTCCGCTTCTTCTTGCCTTCTTCGGCTTGGTCGACATTTAAATTTCCAACCTGGAAGCAATACTGATTCGGCTTATGTTCCTCTTCTTTTGGCATTTTTCATGCTCCATAAAAAAACCGCCCAAAAGGCGGTCATATTCATTTTAAAATTAGTTCAACAAAGGCTTTAGTGTATAAACCATCTGCCCTTCAATGGCCTCAATCGAAACCACCTCAAAAGATAGTCCCATCGGCATGAGAACACCGTTACCAGCATTCAACATATCCAGATCAACACCCAAGCCTTTAGCATTCTCAATCTTAATCACGATATCTGAAGCTGTATCAGCCATCAGCAACGGCGCATTCAACTGGACAGTTTGCCCAACTTGGTATGCTGCTACTTGATTAAGTGTCGCAGCACCCACTACGGTTGAAGCCGTATTACTTGCCACAGCCTGAATTGCTGCCATATCGGTACTAAGCCAGCGCTTAAGTACATCATCAGCTAGTGAGCCTGTAGCGGAGTTTAAATAGCTAGTCAGTGCGGCATCATTTCCTTGCACATAGTCTAGAAAGGTACGGATCGCACTTGGCCGAATACTTGGATCAAGTGGAATTACCGTATTGGCTACCGTATCAAACAGGTCCCGAGTCTTATCATCCATCGGAGCAAATAGACTGGTGAGCTTTTTACTTGCTGTCCATTCAGCCTTGATAACTTCCTTCTGTTCGAGTAGGTATTCCTTATCCAGACTTGAAGTGCTGATCTTTTTATCAACCAAAGATTCAAGTTCACCAAACTGCAAAGGATGCGATGACCAATCCAAAGCCTCGGCAATTTCTGGCAACTGATCATCAGGCGTAATACCGTATTTCAGCGCCTGTTTCTCAGTTAAGGCAATCACTGTGCACCGGCAACGAAAGCCCAACGGCGGGTAATGCGTTAGCCAGAATGGATGATCAATCGGCAACACAATCCGATTCAAGGCCAAATGACTTGGACGCACTCGACTATCATTGATCGCCGAGTACATCAGGTAAGGTCGTTTAGCCTTATTCCGTTGCTGTTGTTGCCACCGGCCATGACCATAAGCGTTCTGGATATTGGTACGGAATACATTGTCCAGGTAATGCTTTGGCAGAATGATTTCAGATTCTTCAATCAGCTTCTGGAAGTCTTTAAAAGTACCGCCGTCAGCAATGGATTTGTTCACTGCCTTAATGACAGTCTCAATCTGCTCAAGACTCGATAGAAAGCTAACCGTAATTGCCATCTGCCGGGTCTTAAGGTCCATTGAATAAAACTCATCAGGTAGCACGATCTTTTTACTGTGAGCGTAACGAAGTGCCTCAAGGAAGGTAACTGGTTGCATTGCCGGCATCCTTGCTATATACATGCTTTGCATTCAACCAAAGCTTGAAATATTCATCACGAGCATCAAAGTAATGGCCTAATTTCTTACGCTGATATATTGAGAATTCATCGAAAGTGAGTCCACAATATTTGGTGCAAAACTCTTCAAACTCATCATATAACGCCTGAATATCTTCCATCACTTACCTCCACTTGCAGTCACATACCCCAAAATATCCGCAGCATATAAAGCCTGATCTAACTTGGCTGTAAACTCAGTTTTGGTGGCATTCGGGATAAGCTGCATAAGATTGAACGCCAACACCTCTGGAGTTTCCGACGTGCTTGCTAACTGCCTAATCTCAGCATCACTAAGCAGCGTTAATTCATCCTGGCCATCTGTCAGCTCTTCAACTTCCTGCTGTTCTGGTGAGAGCTTGTTTACTGTTGCCTTGAAGTTGAAGGCCTGACGCGGTAATGCAGAGAATTGATTAAAGCCAATCTGGTTCTGTTCAATCACATCGCCATCTTCAAGCCCATACTCGCGTTTAAAGTATTGCGGCGTTAAGACTGCACCAGCATTTCTTAGCTTCACATCACGGTCTGCTTTAGGCCCTTCAAGTGATTTCTCTTCACCAATAATGACTCGGTGGCGCTCCCAACCATTAAGATCGCATAATGCATTGATAATGGCTTGGATCGTTGGCATGATCATTCGTACGTCGGCTTTATACTTTGAGTTTTGTATTTCAAGATGTACATCACCCAAGGCACGTGATCCAGAGCCATCTGTACCGGATGTGAGAGTCTGACCCAGAATCACCTTTTGAATACGGCGCTCTAAGTTCTTGTCAAAGACTTCAAATGTCTGGGAAGCATTGCCGTTGGTATTGGCTGTTTGGATTTCTACCGAATCACTGCCACTCAGAGCAATCACTGAACTTGCATGTGCTTTGAGTAATGCATCACGCATATCTGTCGTCTTGCCAGTAGTTTTACCAACCAGCATTGGCAAGCCAAACTTTTCAACGAACTTGGCCCAGAATTTAAAGCCAGACGTTTTGAAGAACCAGACCCAGTACAGTCGACTTAAAAGAGCCTCACCTAATGGATTCTCATAAGTAGATTTACAACGTGTCAAAAAGTGTTTAAAGCGCTGGTCCACTTCTTGATCCTGCCGAGTCGTATTGTAGTTAGCCAGCAACATCAGACGACCATCATTTCTAGGCTCATACCATTGCATTGGCTTTTCACCAATCCACTTAAACCCAATAAACGGCGTAATAGTGTCACCGTCAATATGTAGGCTTGGCTCTTCCGGCTTGGTGTAAATCGCTTCCAGGACTGAATACCCATACCAACGGGCATTTTGTGCACCCAGTAGAATCTCAGACCACCACTCGCGCAAATGCTCCATAATGATCTTGGACTCTGGTCGATCCATTGGTTCTACACGCCATGATGCACTCTCAAGTTTATCTTGGCGCTTTTCAATAGCCTGATAAATCTCATCGTCATACATCATGACTTTCAAGCGTGGACGAGTGACCCCTGCTTTTCGCAGAACTTCATCGCCGTCTGGCATTTTGGTTAGATAACTGATTAAAGCCTGTTCAGCTTCATGAGAATAGAGTGCACCAGATTCGGGCTTACTATTTTCAGACTTTTTACTTTTCTTAGCCATAAATAAAACCTTAAGCCGCTGGTGGGCTGTAATTAATTGCAATCACTGCGTCTTCAATCGCATCAATCAGCGTATCTACCTGGTCATCATGATCATGGGTAAATGCCGCATTGAATGCTTCACATTCTTCAAAGAATTCACCGATCCAATGTGCATCTTTAGGTACCATCACAAAACGATCTTCAGGTTTATCCTTATAGTTCGCCTCAAGATGGACCTGCACATCCATGAAACGGGATAGCTTGTCTGTATTACGCTGGACTGGAATCACAGCAACACCAGAGTATGTGCCAAGTGTTTGGATCAGTTGGGTACCAGATGCCTTATCTTCTACTTTCATGTAGCGGATTGGTTTGGTATGCCAAGTGTATTCCTTGTGCTTATCCAGAAATGCTTTAGCCTGACGGTTAAGCTCTGGTGCTTCCCATTTACCGCGCAAAAGATCTAGCAAATACAGCTTGCCATCTACCCCCATACCCACCAGCAGGAATACGGAGTAATCGTTGTGCTCTTTGGTTTTCTGTGCTGTATCGACAAGGACGGCGCGCCACTGAAGCTCTGGAATGTCTTTATAGAATCCAAACCATTCAGACTTAATTAGGTCACCACCTAATTTCTTAGGCTGCTGCATGTACTGGCTTGAAAATGTATATCGAGATACCGTTGCGCCCTCTTTGTCCTTACCACCCTTTTCGAGTTGTAATAGAGATTGCAATGATTCTTTCTTGGGCCAGTAGCTTTGACGACCTTGCTCATCACGTTCGGCATCTTGCGGTACCAGTTTTTGAATATGCTCTGGTAGGGTTGCAATGTACTTATCATCAATCAATGCTGGAATAGATATCTGAGTCCATTCACCAGGCAGGTTTCCCGTCATGACGAAGTTAGTCGGATCTTCCGTGTGAAGCCGCTGCATGATCATGATGATGGGTGTATCAGACTTGGCTTTACGCGAGTTCACCGTATTAAGTAGTTTGCGATTCGCAGCATCCCGCTTGATCTTACTAAAAGCATCTTCAGGCTTTAATGGGTCATCAATGATGATACAGCCAGTGAAGCCATCATCCGCCAGCGTCCCTGCTCGCCGTCCTGTTACCTGTCCACCCATGGAGGCAACATACACATGACCAACATCGTAATCCTCAACCGTAATCTTCCACTCTTTCTTAGAGTCGGTGCTATTTGATACAGTTAAGTCCCACATCAGGCGGTAGTCTTTCGACTTCACAATATCACGCGCTGTATCCGACACCCCCTCAACCAGTGATTGCGAGAAGGATAGATACAGAAAACGAGAACGTGCATTTAAAGCCAAGCCGCGTGGGATTAGATTAGTTGTCAGTTCAGTTTTTCCGGCCCCTGGTGGAACGTTGATGACGACGTTTGCAATCTCACTAGCAATGACCTGATCGATAATCCATGAGATATAAACGTGGTGCCAATTCACCGTAAATTTAAATCCCATACGGGGCTTAAAGAATCGCCGGGTGAAATATAAATGCTCATCTTCACACAGCTTCTTTTCAACCTGTGTTTGCAGATCCATTTAATATTCCTCTTGGGCCTTCTTCACTGCAGCTTCAACCTGTTCTTGAGTAGCATGTACGACTGTTGTTTGAAGTGGTTCGCCGTCTTTACCGGTAATTTCTATTTTCTTTTCATAGTGGCCTTTAACAATCTTTTGCATCTGGTCAATCAGCTTAATAGCCATAACGACATTGCCTTTTTTAGATACCAACAGATCACTCAGAATCTGCAGTTGTACAATGTCGTTAGCACCTTCAATGTTGTAGATCGGCTGCTCAATGTATTTCTTACGCGCCTCATAAAACATATCTACGAATTCTTGCGATAAGTCAGCACCCGCTACTTTTGTTGGGTCATAACATTCCACCTGTTGTCGAGATACATCAATCTTGAAATTTTCCTTGACAGCCTCTACTACTTGCGATGGCTCCATAAACTGTGCAAGTGATCGAACTATAAAGGCTTTTTCATGTTTTTTAAGTCTTGCCATAAGTCACAATCCGTCAAGGTGCGTCAAGGAAAGCGGGCAAAAAAATTAACCAATCACACAGTTCCCGCAGCACGCCGCAATACTAGTTTCAGATACAAACGGCGCATTCTTGGAGATTTCCAGAAGCCGCTTAACAGATTCGTCTGCACCCCATCGTTTAGTCTCACCAAAGAACACTTCAACATCATGGCCGGCTAAGTAATGCTTAGGCAGTCCAGTCATATCGCTATAAATGATTTCGCCGTCTTCATCGCGTTCAACGCCTATGTGATATAGCTCATGCTCAATCAAACGGCAGAAGTCACGATCTGAGGCTTGTTCGCAATAAGTGGCATCAATGGTGATGAGGTATTGAGGCACAAAGCCGAACCAGTCCCGCATCTGTTGTTCCTGGCGTGCTTTCTTCCAGCCACCGACGTTAAACATGACCTTTTCACATTGGCCAAGCACCATACGTTTTTTCGCTACGGCGGCAGATGAAGCCCATGCAAATGCAAGGAACTCTTCATTATCGTGAAGTAGCTCAGCAATATGGTCATGATCCGGGTTATGCAGTTCACTACCTAAAGTGAGCCAATTCTTCACGACCCATTCTTTAAGCTCTGGTGCTGGTGCCAAGCGAATCGCTTCCTCTTCCTCAGCCTGATCAATCAGATCCGACGGCGGGAATGGTCTGAACTGTTCCATGTGATGCCTTTAAGTTTCTTAGCCACTGTATAGCCCTATTGGATGATGAGATATCAGATACTTCAAATCGGTGATAGCGATATCCCATTTCTTCAGCATGGTCATAGCGATCTATGCTCCAGGCTTTAGTTGCCAGCTTGCCTTTACGTCCACCAGACCAGGGACCACCAGCGATCTCAATCAGCATTCGATACTCAATCAAGTGCAGATCGAAGCGCCAGTGCTTGGTGCTTTTAAAGTGGAAGTATTCTTCGTATTTGATTTCCATCCGATCAAGGATTTCTTTTAATCGCTCGAATGCTTCTAGATATTTCTCACCAGCTTTAGGTAGTGGTCTGGTACGTGGTTTTGTTTTAATGGGCTTCTTATCCGTCAGGGTTTTATATCGATCAATGTCCATAAATTTTGCCCATTAAAAAACCCGCACTAGGCGGGTTCTTATTTCAATACCAGTTAAGCATGAAGCATTCTTTCTGCACTCGCAGCCAAAAATGCTGAGCGTGATTTAAAACGTGCATCTTTCTTCACACGATCGTCAATTAAATGAATTAAGCGGCTTGGTAAAGTGACGTTTACTTTTTCCGCCTTACCCAGATAACGACTTACATCAATATCGACCACTGCCCAAACCATACCTTGATAATCTTCATTATCAAAGAAATTAGCAGCTTCGGATGCCAAAGGAATATCCTCACCATCTTCAGCTAAAATCTCTAAATGTCCAGCGATTGCCTCTTTCACATTCTCAAGTGCCTCTTCAAAAGTATCACCTGCTGAAAAACAACCTGGAATATCAGGGACAATCACACCGTAGGCTTCTTTGTCTGAGCCTCTCTCTACTGCGATTGGATATAACATTTGCCCACTCCCAAAAAAGGTTAAATTTATCTGGAATTGCTGCGGGTCACTTGAGACCCGCTTGCTTCAGAATGCTATTCACAGTGCCAGGTGGTAAATCCTTTTTAGGATGAGGAATCGTAACCAACCCCTTCTTAGTAGGATGTTTGAAATGATGATGATCACCCTTACATCTAACTTGATACCAACCGTCTGCTTCAATCATCTTGATTAAATCCAGACTTTTCATTCAACCCCCATATTAACGTTATGGAGCAATTATAACCCCAGAGTTATATTTAAACAATAACCCCAGAGTTATGTTTTATAAATTTTTCCCAATCATGCATATAGCGCCATACGCAAATTCTTAATACGTTCTTTCAGCTTAATCATGATGCCGTCAATTGCATGCAGCTCACTAAGCGTCAATCCAAATCTACTGAGGTTCTGATACTTAGACAGCTCAGCACTGCAAAATTCTAAGTCTTGTTTAGCTTGTACTTTGTCTGTCATAAGTCGCACCCCTCACCAGTCTTGTTCTTCTTCATCAAGTTTCTTCACTTCAATACACTTGTAGGTTTTCGATCCAACAAAGAATCCACCTAACCGCTCACATTCATTTGCCACGTAGATATGCGTATACCAACTGCAAATAACCCAAGCCACGATAAAGCCAAGTAAGAATTGCCACATGAATCACCCATAAGAAAAGAAAAACCCTGCCAATATCTAGAATTGAGCAGGGTCTTAGATGCCGTAATACGTTCGGCGAATTATTTAACTTCGTTTAAGCAGTCACGACATTCTTTTTTATTGTCGTTAATCTCAGTCGCACCATGCAGACCAAATAAACAAAATATAAATTGGAGCATGCTTTTCTCCAGATAAAAAAATACCTCCACCTGGGGAGATGAAGGTCTAAATTAGGAAACTACAGCGTCAAATATGTATATCTTGCAAGCGCTTAATATATATTCAATTTTTCAAAAATACAATATAGTTCAAATAAAAAAGCCCGCTTAACTGGGGAAAGCTAAGCGGGTAGGATTCAATACTTCGTTATGGTTTTTAGCTACATCATCATTCATGGAGTGATTTTTAAAATAGCACCTATAGCCCAATAACAATGTATGAAGAATACAAAGAAACTGTTTTAATCGGTTTGTTTTGGGTTGTTTTTTGAATCCTGTTAAAACTAGGCGTTCAGATATTGCTTACACGGGCATTTCTCAGGGCATTGAAAAAGCCCACCATTTGGCGAGCTTTTAAATTAATCTAGTGCTTTAACGTACACTTCGATCACTATAACAGAAATATGCCATATCCTGTCCGGACAAGCAAGTGGTTAATCAATACGCAAACGTTTGTCATGTCCTGCTAAATAAAATTTTCCGCAATACACCATACTATCGATTGAAGATTTTCCAAGACGGCGCTCATCAGCGAGTTGACGCAATGACATCCCACGAACACATTTATCAATAAAAATGCTCACAGCTACTTTTGCTGAAGAACAAATAGCTTCTGATTTGTTGATGGATACAATCAGCTTCCGCACCTGCTCTGCTTCGAAATCATCAATCTTACAAATCAACTGATCCTTACGCGGTGCCACCCCTTTATTGTTCTCACAGATCAGCCAGTAGATCTGATTTACCCCAAGTGAGTCCGGCTCATTACCTGACTTCATACGTGAAATCTGGATGTATGCCCCATACTGCTTAAACCAATCCTCAATACTAAAACGATCCCAATCCATTACTTCAGCCTTAACCATCGCATTCATCCCTATTCCCTCTTACAAATTCACGTATTTAAAAAACAAGGTAGTCCCATCCTGCTGAGGGATTGAAACGCTTTGGCCCTGTTCTAAAGTTTCGATCTGTTCTGTTGTTAAGTGTTTGCCTGCGTGTTTTAAGAAGTCTTCTTTAGAGTCAAATTTGGCTTTTCCATAGATATTTGTATTGGTCTCATTCCAGTGCTCATAAAGCCAATACTTACCATTTGAATAAAGCGCCCAATCAAAATTATTAGTACTCATCACTTCATCCCCACAATCAACATCGCAGCATCCCGCTGCTCTTGATTCGTTCTGCCTTGCCAACCTGTAATTCGATTAAAATCTTCTGCCTTCAGCTTTGTGCGTGTCGGCTTAACCAATACCACCGCTAAACCGCATTCTTTTGCCATTTCTGCGAGCAATTTACCTGTTGCGTGGTTCTCCCCTACATTCTTGGCAATCTTCTCTCCTGCGGTCTTAGAATGCCCGAAACGGAAGTTTGATTTTTTATTCAGCCAACCCGCCTCGATGACCACTTTCTTGATTTCGCTCTTGTTTACTTCAAAATACTGAGATAAGTCATAAAAGCTCATATTGCAGACTCGGAGTGAGCCGTCTTTTAAGACAGCCACCCCTGATTTTTCTAAGTCTGGATCGATGCCGATAATCAAGTCAGTCATTGGCACCTCGCAGGGCTTTTTCCCACCCTTCAATATTTTCAAGCAATTCCCGGCTGCAACGCGGCAAAACCTCTTGTGCTAATACTCGGTAATTACCCACCAACAACCCTAACAACCTGTATTCCTCATACAGTCGGTCGTATCTGCCACAGGCATCTTTGGTTTGATTTAATTGATCCTCCAACCCCTTCTTCTTCTCGATATAACACTGTTCCATGTTGTTGAGCTGGGCTTTTAAATCGTCGATTTCGGCCTGTCGGTGCTGCCACACCTCAAATTGATCTGAATACAACTCAGATAACTCTTGATCTGGGTAGCGAACCTTCATGAGCAAATAGTCAGACGGATATTTGTTTTTTATGTATTCATCAAAATCACTCATCTCTCAATCACCTTCGTAGTCGGCGCAATATGATTACGGATATCACTTACATAGTCAGTACGGTCGTGATCTGCGATGGCTGCGCGTAATTCACCATGAGTAAAACCAACCGAACTTCTTTGCCACACTCCATTGATTACAGCGATTTTCCAGCTCTCAGGCACACCATGCTTTTGAAGCATCCCATCAAGTGCTTTTGCGTTTTCCAATCCCAATTTTTCGATTAAGTTCATCCCTTCACCCCAAATAACTGCTTTGTCTTTGGTGTCAGGAAATATCTGTATTCATCATTCCCACCACCAATTGCCCCAATTAACCCAGCCTGAACCAATGTCTTTAAATAACGCTGAGTGGATCGAAGAGTTAAATACGGCAACGCCTGGTCTCTTATTTCCTTCGATGTCGCAACTGGTGTGTTTCGAATCACCAGCAAGACATCAATTCCGCGATTTAAAACAGCCGCTTTGCTAAAGCTATGGTCTCGCTCACTACTCATGCCGCCACCCGTTTAGCTTTCTTTTTCCTGCGCTCATTTATATAAATCCGGCATGCTTCACGTGTTTCCGGGGTTTTAACGCCTTGGTTATAAGCAGACCGCAATGCCATGACCTCAACCCAATCCACGGTTTTATTGTCGTTTTGGTCTTTCATGCAGCACCTTCCTGGATACAACCTTCGTCGTAAATCCATAGAGTCCGACCACCACCCCAGCGCATACCAATAATTCCAGTTCCTTTGGTGCGAGCAAGAACACTAAGATCGTACGCACATTGTCTTTCAGTAATTTGGAAGCCTTTTTCTTGCATTCTTGATACAACACCTTTGGTATAAGGGCGTTTCTTTTGTTGTTTTGCATCAATCACGCATTGCAATACTTGATTCTGACGATCAGTAAGATCTAATTTCACACCCCACCCCCTGCGCTTTTCCCTACACGCTGATCCATCCAATTGCACTCAACCACAGCCAATCCGTCATGCTGGAACCGGGACCATAGCCGATCACCTAAATCAGTCGCCAAATCACCCTTGGTCATATTTGAAATCAGCATGGTTGGCTTCCCTGCGTCATAACGCGCATATAAAACCTTGTGAACCAGTTGCAGGCGGTTTTCATGGCGATCATGCAATCCATATTCATCCAGAATCAGAAGGTCATAATCGGTATAGCGCCAGATTGCGTTGGCTTCGTTGTCATCGGCTTTTTTCCAAGCGTTGGCAATCTCATTAGCCATATCTTCAGAAGTGACATAGCGGGCATATTTACGCGCTGAAAGTACGTTACGAGCCACGGCGCAAGACAGATGTGTTTTACCAGTACCAGTACGACCAACCATGATCAGGTTGCGAGTAATGCCTTCCAGGAAGTCTCTGGTGAATTTCACACACTGAGCTTTAGCATTTCGCTGACCATCGTTTTCAGTGATGTATTCCTTGAATCCACTGTTTGCATGTCGAGTCGGAAGCTTGGCACCTTCAAAATGCTTTTCACGGACCATCTGATTGACAGAGGCTGCATGATCCTGATGAGCCTGATTTAAGATTTCAGAAGCACACTGTTTGCAGATCGCCTGGTTACCCAATTGAACTTTCTGCATCTGGTGACGTTCGCAGTATTCAGAACTGATCTGAACTTTTGAACCAAGTAGAGCGTTTACGTTCATAGCAAGCCTCCCAGATCGATGTCATCGGTAGCGGGAGCATATTGCTGAACTTGGCCCCAAGCCTGATTCACATTGCGATTGCTTTGAACTGGTGCCGATGGCGCTTTCTGCTTAGGTTCAAACAGACCTTGATAGTTACCAGTGATCGATGTTTTCAGAGACTGATTGCTGCCCTCATATCCCCATTTCTGGAAATCCTTGTAAATCGTATTCAGGGCATTTTTGGTCAGTTTGGTTTTTGCTGTTAGAGAACGACTAGATACGTACTGCTCCCAAAGATCGAAATCACATAGGTTTTTAAATTTCTCTGATGTCAGTTGAATGACTTCATCAAAAGATAATTTACGAGCCTTTTCTTTTCGCTCAGCTTCGGCTTTTGCCTGTTCCTGTTTTTCAAGAAATAGGCTGTTGTTAAAAATAACGATCAACTTGTTGGAGCGAAGCGGGCTTATATAAATATCTATATTTAAATATCTATAAGTAATATCTATTGAGTGTTCAGTTGGTGAACTAGGTTGCGGTTCACTTTCTGAACTGGTGCGGTTCACTTTCTGAACTAGTTTGGATTTTGAACTAGTCTTTTTACTGAACTTCTCAACTAGAGAAACCTCATTCAAAAGATACTTATTGCCAAACTTTGGATGACTTCCAATGATGCTAATAACCCCAAGTTCAGTAAGCTCTTTAAGACCTTTAGCAACAGTTGCTCGCCCAAGAGTACGAGACCCAACAAGGTTTTTATTGCCTTGCAGTTGAGAGTAACTAACGTAATCAGATTCCTTGTTAAATCCGGTTAGGTAATTCTCCAATCGCGCATAGATCCGCATTGCTGCATCACTTAAAAAAGGCTCAACTTCATTGCGGTAAAGGCGGCTTGACATGACATAACCCTTGTCAAATTTGTCGGCCATTTTTTTACCTTTGCTGAACGGGACAATATTGTCCTCATGTTTTTTTAAAGCCGTCATGCTGCATCACCTTGCTTTGCAGCAAATGCAGCAATTAACCCTTTGGAATCATCAAACCATTCACCCACCGTGCGTAATTCACAAAACTGCTTATGAAGCATGGCCTCAATATCTTTAGGAATGATGGTAAGAACTTCTAGATTTGCACCTGATTGTGTCTCTAATGTGCGGATACGCTTTTCAACATGGATGCTCTTTCCGATTTTGACTTCATGAGTTCCTTGCTTGCGAACAATGTAGGTTTTACACACCAGTTTTTTGGCAGGACTATTCTTATTTTTTTGCGGTTTATCCGTGCCATCTGCATTTAAGCCGCACATGTATGCGCCTGCTTCAGACAAGCTCATTTGCCAAGCTGTTGGAAACGCTTGTGCCACACTTGAAACTAAAGGCTGAATTTCATCCCAGATTTCAGTATTACCATCTATGGCAATCACTGTTTCGCGGGTCATGACTACTGGGTGTTGAGCCAATGTCACCATGAACATTGCGCATTGCTCAGCAAATGTGAGCTTCTGCTTGTCCTTAAGTTTATGTATTAGGTGATTAACAGCTTGAGCATGATTCATTGAGTTGAAATCAAGCTCATTGCTGCTAGACATGCTCTGTTGATTATGATTAAATTGTGTCATCATATTCATGTTTACTTTCCTGTCAGTTAGTGAACAACCGGAAAAGCCTGATCTCGCACATCAGGCTTTTTCTGTTTGTAGAGCTGATAAATACTTTGCACACTCGCCTTTCATGGCTTTACGCAAAGACTGAATCTTGTGTTCGATTTCTTCCAGGATGCGATCTGTCTCATCCATTTCAGCAGGTGTAACCACACCATCTTCCAGAGCAGATAAAACCTGCTTGTTCGCTGCACCATTACCAACGTTCATACCAAGTAGTGACTCAAGAACGCCTAATTGATGATCTTTTCCTTCTGCTTGCTCTACCGGCATCAATGCAAAACCCAATTTATGGGCCCACACCTTTAATGAGGCTGGGTTCTGCGTATAGGTCAGCATTACTTCGAATGCTTTCAGGCTTGGCAGGTGGTTTTCCATATTAGGATTGGCATAGTTCAGAATTGTGTTGTGAGACACGCCAACAACATCGGCTAATTCTTTCGGTGTGATTCCTTTCGACTGGTGCACCATCTTGTGTAAAGCGGTTTTAGTCTCTTTTGATATATCCATGTGAACTCCTTGTTTACATTCACGTTTATTTAAAACGCCAAGTTATTGATAATTGATTTAAGCGGTTAGTGATAAGGCTTGAGTTCTGATGTACTCAAAATCCACATCAGGACACAGTGAGTCACAACTCACTTGGCCGTTACTTTCTTTATCAATCTTGATTGCTAAAGAAGCGCCACACTTGCTGTTGCCATACATAATCTGATTTAAGTATCCGATGGATGTTTGGCAGCGCTTAGCGAATGCTTTTCGCTCACTAGGGGTTAATTGACTTAGATAGTTTTTTAGTTCGATGGTTTGGGAAGAAGACATTTTAATCTCCTTTACTAATTAAATTTAGTAAATACTAATTTTTATCACTTAATAAGTCAATAAAGATTTAGTGTTTGCGAATTTACTTTTTACTAAAAAGTCTGTGAAATACCAAAATGGATATAATTTCTTTAAGACGCGCCAATTTGCGCCAGGCTATTGATGCCAAGTTAAAATCTGAGGGGTTTTCTTCGGATGCTGCTTTTTGTGAGCATTACGACCTGAATCCAAGCCATATATCTCAACTTGTGAAAGGTCATGGGAGTTTTGGCGAGCGCGCAGCTCGAAATTTAGAGAAAAAGGTTGGCTGGGAAGCTGGATATTTAGATAGGGATATGCCTGACACTCGGTCTGAAGTGGTTGCCCCAGTTTCTAATGTAAGACCGTCAAGAAGGAAATTAAGGAAGATTCCGGTGTTAGATTTTGTGCAAGCTGGCATATGGAGAGAGGTTGTATACGATGGAGTTCATCCGAAAGATGAGACTTATACAACCTACGAAGGCAAAGACCCTAATGCTGTTTTCTCGTTAGAGATCGATGGCTTAAGCATGGCTCCCGAGTTTATGCCAGGTGATGAAATTGTTGTGGATGCAGCCTTGGATCCAAAGCCTGGTTCATTGGTCGTTGCTCAGGAAATTCAGCATGGTGTAGCGATGACTACCTTTAAGAAATACCGTGTTGTTGGGGTCAATGAACATGGTGTAGATATTATTGAGCTGGTTCCCTTAAACCCAGACTTCCCTACTTACAATTCGTCTCAGATCGAAATTTCAATCATTGGTGTTGTTGTTCAGCACCATAAAGACTTTAAGTACTAATAATAAAAGCCGCTATATGCGGCTTGGGGAAATTAACTGTGAACCCGACGCACTTATTTATCGGGTGGGGAAATAAATGCTTTACGATTATAAGGTTTTAGGTGATTTATGAGTATTCAACATATTATTGTTCATGAAATTCGACGCGTTAAAGAAGATAAAAAAAGTACAGAAATTTTAATTTCTAAGATTAAAGATACAGAGAATGATTTAAGTTCATTAAGCGGCGAATTAGCAGAAAGTTTATTAAAGCTATTTTCTAAATCTAGTTTAATTGTAGGGCAATTCTCAATAGGAAAAGATGTAGATAAGAAACCTGCATTTGAACAGGGATTAGATAATTTTTATTCTGGTGACAATTGCCTAGACTTTGTTGAAATGACAAGGGAGTTAGCAGAATACTTTAAAACTTTTCTCGTTGAAAATAAAAGTATTACTGGCGGTTTTCTTGTGTTTTTTGAGTTTAAAGGAGAAGAGCACACTAAATTAGCTGTTGCAGTCATCAACAAATCCAATGCAACTGATATTAATCCTAATCTTGATTTTATTGCGAAAGAAATTCTTGACCTAGAAAAATTACATTTGGGTGCGACAATTAATATTACTCAATGGCGTGATGAATTCGCAGAGCGATATATCCGTTTTAAAAATGGTCAGTCGGAGCAGGTAACTGATTACTTCCAGAAATTTATCGGTTGTGAGGTCGATAACAAGGCTGCTGTTGAAGAAACTAAACAGTTAAGGAAAGCAATTGAAAAATTTGCTAGTGTAAAATTAAATTTACCTCAAGAAGAAGTAGATGGATATCTTTCATCGGCCTATGGATACATCAATGAGTGTATTAGTAAAGGTGATGACATTGTTCTAGGTAATCTAGCTAAGAGGGTATTCTCAGAACATAGTGAAGAATTTTTCGAATATGCCAGTGATGGGCATAACTTATCAGGGATAATTAAGATTAATACCACTGAATTGAAAGGTTTCATGAAATTAAGCAGTAAGCGAAAAGATCTTTCAATTACTTTTTCCAGAGAGCTTCTGCACAATAAAATTAATTTTGAAGATGATATACTTAAGATTGATAGTTCATTACTGTCAGAAAATTTAGTTGCAGAGCTTAGGGCTGCAACAGTTAAAAACGATTAAGATGAATAGATATGACCATGAATCCAGCGCAAATTTATCGTGACGTCTTCCTGTCTATGCATGATAGACAGGAAAGTCATGACCAATTTATATGCTGGATGGAACTAGATTCAGATAAACTTGCTTCATTAAAAACTTTGAGTGAATACTCTTTAGTTTCAGGTAGTCTTGATGTAAAAATTGATGGGAAGCAGCGTGATTCAGGCGTAAATTTAGACAGGATTCAAGATAAGTTCTTTGAAAGTAGATATATTTTTGAAGTTAGGTTAAATAAAAATAATATTAGTTTAGGGCATAATTTCATTATCTGTGATTGCTGGGAGACTGTTCTTAAATATGAACATCATATAAAGAAACCTATTAAGAATATTTTTCTTACTAAAACTGGAAGTTATTTTGAGAGTATTTCTACCGATAGTAAATTTAAAAATTATCTCGCTATGGGTGAGCTATATTCTTTCATAAAGTTTTTATCTGAAGAGTCAAGTGCTGATAGGGATTGTATTTTTTATAATCGTAGTTACAAGTTTAAAATTAAAGCTTCTGAAGATGATTTAAATTATTCAATTGATACAAAAAGCTTAGAAAAATTTATAAAATCTGACATGCACCGTGAGGCTATTATTCATCTCATGTGTAAAGAAGTGACAGCTTTTGTTAAAGATCAAATTGAAGAAATTCGATTCAGTTATTTGATTCGAAATTTGAATCCATTAATCACGAATATTAACCATAGTTATCAAAGTTATGTAGAAGATTATACCTTCGATAAAGTACGTAAAGAATATAATGAAAAGAAAACAGAATACGTTAAAAAGTTAAATGACACCTTTGATTCAGTGGCGACTAAAATGTTTGCTATTCCAGCCGGTATTTGGTTTGCAACTGCTCAAATGAAAGTGATAGGTGAACCAAGTAACTATCTTTTTACTAAGAATTTTATTGTATTAATGACTGTACTTTGCATGGTATTGATTATGATCTTAAATATTTGGGGGCAACGTAGCACAGTCACTCAAATGCAGGAAGAATACACCACAGTTTTTAAAGCATTAGAAGCAAAGTTTGAGGATGAAAAGCTTAAAATTCAAAGTGTAAAAGGTGAGGTAGATAAAAGGTATAAGAGAATCATGTCAAATATTAGTATTTCAATTATTATTTGTGTTGCTTTAGCTACTTATACGTCAGTCCTGTTCTATCAAAGTGTTTAATAATTAATACAAGCCTATCAACCCACCCCAGCGGTGGGTTTCTTTTTTCTATCAATACCTTATAATTTCTCTACCAATAACAATAAGAAACCATAATGAAAAGAATAGCTTTTATTGCCCTGCTTACCACCTATGCTTTTACTGGCTGCCAGAAACAACCTAAAGAGTCTGACACGACCATCCCTTCTGGAAAAGAATCTACAGACGTTATTCAGCTTGAAATGGCTGATCAGAAGATTGGCTACTTCTTGGATCAGCTAGATGATCCCAATACACCTATGGATAAACGCAAACAGATCATCTGTAAAGACTACCCTGCTACTTACTATGATGAATACGTCCCTGCTCTCATGAAGCTATCACCCGAGAATACTCAAGACCAACTTAAGGAAGATCTTGAGAAAGTCATAAGCTACTATAAAGAAAAAGATCGAATATCATGTTGATCTAAAACCTTTTAGAAAGCCCGCTATATGCGGGTTTTCTTTTGTCTATTAAAGCATAAAAATTAGCAAAGACTTAATTTTCACTAAATTAATTTAGTATTTACTATTGACAGTTTATTTAGTAAATACTAAATTATCTCTCACAGACATTAAAAAACCTCAGCGTTGTTGTAGCAACCTGAGGCGTGACCCACAACTTACCTGTGAGTAAATAAATTATGAACGTAAAACCAAATCCTTTCAACTCTGCAAAAGTGTTTCTTGCTTCTTCAGCATTAACACTTGCTGCCTTAGCTCTAATTGCTAAACCGGAAGCGACTGAATACAAGCCAAGCTATGGCAATTCCCAGCCTTCTGACTACGGCGTACAAACCCTTCAAGTCAATGGTGAAACTGGAGTTGCTGTTGTAAAGCTTGACGGTTTCCGTGTACAGGTCAGTTTTGACTTTGAAGCACATCCTGATAGCTACGGCGTTCCAGGTTCTGACTTTACAGCGGTTGAAATCACCAATCTGGCAGTAGACAAGATCACCGATGCGAATGGTAATCCGTATAACGATTTCACTGACCACAACGACCACCGCAATATCAATTTATTGCTCTCCACTTTTATTGAAAAAAATAACCTGGTGGAGGTGTAATCATGGCACTACCAATTATTCCAGCTAATCAACCTTTACAGGTTTCTGCAATTATCACTTACCTGTATGCCGATCCTGGCTTAGGTAAAACATCAATGGGCTTCACTGGTGACAAAGCGATTTCATTCGACTTTGACAAAGGTGCACATCGTACCGGTGAACTACGTCGTGGCGCAGTAGTTCAGGTTAATCAATGGGCCGATGTTGCCAATCTTACTCCACAAGACCTGGCGCCTTATAACACTGTGGTTATTGATACGGTAGGCGCAATGCTTGAAAGCATCAAAACTCACCTGATGCTGAACAATACCAATAAGCAAAAAGATGGCTCTTTGAAACTTAAGGCTCAAGGTCTGGCAAATAACATCTTTAAGCAGTACGTGAATACCCTAATTTCAGCAGGTAAAGACGTGGTGTTTATTGCTCACGCCTCAGAAGATCAAAGTGGTGACCAGGTGATCTATCGCCCTGATCTGGGTGGGAAGAACCGTAATGAGCTATACCGCATTGCAGACATCATGGGTTATCTGACCACCGTAACTACTGGTGAAGGCAAGAATGCCCGGGTGATCAGCTTTAAACCGTGCCCTACCCATCATGCAAAAAATGCAGGCGGTCTAGGTGGTGAAACTGGTGAGGTGTGGGTTCCTGACCTAAAAGAGAATCCAACATTCTTGGCTGATCTGATCAAACAGGCCAAGGACCACATTAACACCATGACACCAGAGCAACTTGCTGCGATCAAAGCTCAAGAAGACTTAGACAACTGGATGCAGAGCTGTGCTGAAGCGCAATACGCAAGTGACTTAAATCAGCTTACTGAAGCATTACCACAAGGCCATTGCTACGTGTTGAACATGTGGAATGCTGTCAAATCAAGAGCTAAAGAACTTGATTGCACATACAACAAAGACCAAAAGCGCTGGTCTGATCCAGCTGAGTTCTTTGGCTTATCAGATCAAAGTTTGGCTGAACTACAAGAATTCATTGATACACGCGGCCTAGATGCCAAAACCGTATGTGAACACCTGGGGATTGATGCACTGAACCAAATTGAAGCCAGCAAACTGGCAGCGGTACAACAAGAAATTGAACAATTAGCAAAGGAATCAATGGCATGAAGATTTTAAACGGAAAAGAAGCTTTTGAAGCAATGATGGCTGGTCGAAATATTATGTGCCGCGCCGTTGGGGGGTTAATGGATTTTGATGATCTGGATCGTTTCCCGGCAACTATCTTTGCAATGCCTGGCTATGAGTTCTCTATCAAAGTTGAAACTATGGAACTTGCAGGTATTACCTTTGCTAAGCCTTTAACGCTTGATGATGTCGTGGAAGATCAGGAAATCTTTATTATTCATCCTGATCACGTTTCCCTGGTTAAATACAGTAAACAGAATGGGGAATATTTTGCTTGTGTGCGTAATGGCTTTGCCCAGGCAGATAATAAAAATGCAGTGTTACAACTAGAGGCAATGGGTAAGCTGTTTGGTCGAGTTATTTGTTATTCACCAACAATCGACAATACAGGTAAAACTAAAAAGAAACGTTCAACCAAGGCTAAGAGTGAAGCTGATCAGACAAGCATTCCAGCTGGCCCAGTTAATGCTGTACCAAATATTGAAAAGCTGCCTGAACCAGAAGTTCCTCAACCTATCGAAGTTGTAGTACAAGATCCGTCTGTTACTACTGAGGTTCCAGCGGCTCAACCTGCTGAACTTGATGAAACAGATCCAGCTATTCTGAAGGTTATCGAAGCTATTGAAAAATGTGGTTCAGATTATGAGTTAAAAGGCGTTGAACGTAATTTGGATAGCAATCAGCACAAGCTAACTGAAACTGAATACAGTGAACTCAAAAATCGTATTGCACAAAAACGTGAACTTCTTTTTGCTTCTAAAAAGCCGGTAACAGTAGATTCACTTAAAAAATTTGCAATACAAAGTGAAGCATGTACTGCCTACATTGATCAAATTAAGGCATGCACCACAACAAATGAGCTGGCTGATTTAAGCAGCGCAATCATTGCGGATGACAAGCTAAATATTGATCTGCAAGAACAGTTGTGCAACCAGATCAATGAGGCAGCTAATCAATTAAACCAGCCCAAACCTAAGGAAGAGCAGCCACCTGAAAACTTAAGTGTTGCTGAGCTTCAAAGATTGCAGCATGAGGCTGAAAAGCTGGTACAGAACAAGGCTCAAGATGAAGAATATCAAACATTGCTTACTGACCTATTGGATCGTGCCGAAAAAGCTAATACACCAGCTGAAGCAAATTCTTTAGTTCGATACACCAGAGCCTGGACGGAAGAACAGCGTAAGCCACTGCTTGATGCAATCCATAAACGCCTAGTGCAGTTGAATGATGCTAATGAGCAGCCATCACTGGCAGTACGTATTCAACGAGCTGAAGATCTGACTGAGCTGGATTCCTTGGAAATTGATGTGTCTGCATGCGATGAAGTGATTCAACCTCGACTAATGGAGCTTATTGAACAGCGTCGCATAGAGCTTGAGTTACCCACTGAAGCTGGTGAGGCTTCATGAGTTACCAGTATTCATCAATAACCCGTGTGCTGCTTGTGCAGTACAGGGGTCGGGTTAAGACTTATAGAAATATCAATCTGTTTGGAATTGAAGATTGCATTAGAGACTTTGTAGATAGCTGGGGGTATCGATGATTTTCCGAATTAAACAAAAGCATGAGCTCGGCTTCAAGCTATGGCTTGAAAAGCTTGGATACACCAAGAAAGAACTTACAGATGGTAGCTCAACATTTTCCGGCAAAGGCACACGTAAGGCATTGAGTTATGTGTTTTTAAAGAATGATTTAACAGGTAATGCGGCATGCCAGGTGTTATTTGATGAATATGAAATGCACCTATGCAGTCCTGATTATTTAGAGATGAAGGTAGCGTGATGGAAAAAAATAAATTATGGGCAGTTAATATCCCTGAAGAACCTGATTCAGAAGAAATTTTATATCCAATTCCATCTAAAGAATTGGGCGAACAATTGGTTGAGCGTCTTCGTCAGGAGGCAATGCAAGTTTTTGAGGGGTGTATCGGGGAGTGTATTGCTGAATCAATAACGCTTGAAGAATGGAATGGCTCAGAATTCGAGCACATGGAGTACTTGATATCCAATCTGAGTTGGTGGGATGAAACCACTTTTTTGGATGGCGGGGTGGCGTGATGACTAAGATCCAAGTGGCCAACTTCATTATTGGTGAACTACATAAAGAATTGCCTTTTGAGCTGGTATTAAACCAGGTAGAAACAGAAGCATTTCTGACATTTGTTGAAGGTTATAAGGGGGATTTACGACTTCCGATGACCTACAAGAATGAATCAACCATCATTCAAATCAATAAAGAAAATGTAGATGCCATCTACCTCATGCTTTCAACTCACACTGAACAGTATGAACAACCTAAAAACAGCATCGATCAATTTATTGCAAGCGGTGGATTTGATGAAGCTTTTAAAGATGAGTTTGGACTACCTGAAATGGTAAAACAAAGTTTAAAGGAGGTGTCATGATGGCCCTACGTGATTTAAAACAGACAGATGAAAGCCAGCAAAATCACCTGTTAAAAGACTTTATTGAAGCGCCTTTAGATCAAAACTTTGGCCATGAGGTTGTTGCTATGTACCTAGGTTGCTCACCTTGGACCCTGGCACGTATGCGCTGCAATGGATCTGAACTGCCATACACTAAGATCGGACGGCGTATTGCATACAAGAAGCGTGATGTACTGGCCTATGAAAAAAGCCGTACAACAACGTGCACGGCTCAGTATGCATAACAGAAGGCAGGTTTACCCTGCCTTTATTTGTTTTAATCGCTCATCCCAAACGCTTTCATAATTAAAGCAGTCTATTTTTCCTTGATATACAGCTTCAATCATATTCATAGATGCTTTCAGCTCTTCCATGGGAATCTGTACATAGCCACCAGTGACATCAATGCGTGGCTTTTGTGTATGGTTGAGAAGTCGTTTAGTCACATAGATATTGAAGCGTAATAAGTTGCAAATCGTGGCAAATGTACGTCTGAAATCGTGCATCGATACATAATAGCCTACCTGATCACCAAGTACTTTAAGTGCACGATCAACTTTAGTTGCGTGCATATTGGCTGATGTTGGCATTTTGGTTGCCGGGAATACCCAGTCATTTTCACGCAGTAGATAACGATCTTTCAGAATTTTAAGCAGATGATCACCTACTGGGAACAGATGGTCAGTACCGTTTTTTGTATCCCTGAAAAGTACGGTACTAGTTTTAAAATTCACGTCCGACCATTTCAGACCGCAAACTTCCTGACGGCGGCAACCGGTGTACATCGTAAATAAAATGATGTCACGATGCGTATTGGATCTTGCTGTATTTTCAAGATTCAATTCATCCTGGTAATTTAGTACGGCGTTATAGTATTTGTGGATGATGTCTTTATGTAGATGGCGTTGACGGCGTGCAATCACGTTCCAGCCTTTGGTCACCGCTATCACGTCAACCGGGTTAGATTTCAGGATTGGGTTTTCATCGGATGAATACAGCACGTGAATATATTTCCAGAGCGTACCCAGCAATGATACAGATCCATTGGCCGATGACTTGCTGATTTCAGAAACAGATAAAAACTTGTCCAATACTTCATTTTTGGTGATTTCAAATAGCTTTCGATCAGACCAGCCTAGATAAAGATCAAAGTATTTTTTGTACTGGCGAATAGTTTTAGGCTTGAAGTCATTGCGCCGGATGTAGATATCCAGTGCTTGACCTACTGTGATATCCAGTGGATCCTCAGCAGCCTTACCTTTTACTGGTTTCTTATATTCCCCATTGGCAATCTGCGCCAAAATCATTTGTGCTTTGGCACGTGCAGCAAGTGCAGATATTTCATTCGTCTTACCAAGCACAACCCGGTAAAGCTCCCCTGCATGACGGCGCTCAACAATATACGATTTGGATTTAGTGGTGGACCGAACAGCAAACCCAATTAAATCTTGGTCACGGTAAATTTTTTGACCAGAATCAGACAATGGGATAGCATCAACATTAGACTTGTTGAGTTTCATAGATTGTTCATCAAAACTTTAGCGAGTAATGATTTAATCATGTTTCTCAACAGTCTACAAATAGTCTACAAGTCAAATTTTTAGGCAATAAAACACCCCTCAAAATCACTTTAAATTATTGTTTTTATTTAATTTAATAAATCCTCTATGTCTACAAGTATACTATAACAAAAGTAAAAACCGCCGAGTCTGGACTGAATGGGAAGATTGAGCATTTAAATAGCTTTACCTAATAATTCAAAAACTTAAAATATTTGAAATTGCCTTACATTGTATTCTTTTTACCTTTCTTGCAGTTCAATAGTCTACAAATTTTATTTTTTGTAGATGTAAAAATATTTGTAGACTTAATTCTTAATTTACTGATTTTCATATATTTTTTCGATAAAAGTTAGCATAATAAGATTATTTTTCTGAGCGATAGATATAGTGGATTGAGTGGTAATACAACTTTTATATAAAGCACCTAATAAAAAATGGTGATAATTTCAGAAAAGAACTGGACGGGAGCGGGCTTTATATTTGCAAGTAAGTTGGTAATTTTTGAGTAGGATTGAAAGTTAGAGTGTTACCTTGACCAAACTCCCCCCTACTGCTCAAGACAAAAAAAATTTATGATATACTGATAATTATTTTAGCTTATTTATTTTGTATTTAAATGGTAACCATAATAAAAAGAAATATTAAAACTATTGTTCCGTCGATCACATTAAATTACTATTACTTCATGCTAAAGGTTTAAAGAAGTTTAGTAGGATTTTTTATACCCAGCCAATTAATTTTATTACAATCAAATCTTATTTATCACACGTCAACCTAAGGAGTTTATTATGAACAATGCTAAAACTTATTTTGCAGCTGTCGAGTGCTTCGAAGGTTGCAACATCTAATCTAGATTATTCTTTTTCAAGAAGCCCTCTTAAGAGGGCTTTTTAGTGTTTATAGTTTTATTTTTTGCTGGGGTATTAAAGGATGGCATCCGAAGAAATTATTTGGCTGGGGGTTTCGTTAGGTACTTGGATTCAATCAGCAAGTGTAGTTGTGGCAGCATGTGCTTTATTTTTTAATGCGCTGCAAGTTAGAGCGGTAAAAACACAAAATATCCAAAATGAAAAAAAAGCACGACAAAGAGCAACAATAGACTTAGCTCTACATGAGCGAATAGACACTAAATTCATAGAGTGTAGAAAAAAGTTTGCAGAGTTGCGCGATCAAGATAGATTGACAGCTTTAGCTTGTGAAAAAGATAATAAGCTGGACAATGATGCAATTATGGGTTTTTTAAACCATTATGAATTTTTAGCTTGCGGTATTTTTGAAGAGGCTATTGATGGTGAACTCTATAAACGCATGATGAAAACCTCAGTTATTCGAGATTTTGATTCTCTTAAACCATATATAATGGAAATTAGAAATCAACGGAAAAACCAGAATATTTATTGTGAAATTGAGAAGCTAGTTGATCAATGGCGATAAATAAGAAGCCCTCTTCGGAGGGTTTTCTTTCGTCTGAAGTATTAGAAAACATATTAATACCTAGACCAATTTTTTCTTTGATGGGTGCACCATTCTTTACTCTACAGGTGGTTCTGGTTTAGAGAAAATACAAATAGCAGTTCAAAGTTACCCTCTCTTAAATTTTAATCATATCTATAAAAGTTCACATAGAGAATTATTGTAAATGCACTTATTTATATTAAGTTTCTTTTAAGAAATTGCCTTCAAACAATCTTTACATACCTTTATTTCTTCCTTTCTATCCGTGTAATCAAACTCTGTCTTCCCATGTAAAACAAAGCAGCAAAGGATAGAACGAAGCATGATTTGATCTCTAGATAAAAAAATACCTCCTTGGGAAGGAGGTAAAACTTGAGAATCTACAGCCATAGAATCTATGTGCGCATTTTATATAAGTTTGTTTTTTGATCACTGGCGAAAAATTACAATATTTTTCTCAATAAAAATCTTGCTTAGCTCAAGGATAAATTAGGTTAATATTTGATTATTATTTTTTTCTTTTCCAGACAATTGAAGACCCCACTAATTTGTGAGGCCTTCTATCAATTTATTCAGGGGTATTTTCTGCCTTAGGCTCTTTGTCTACACCTTGATGACAGCAGCTTTTGGCATTTCCCTTTTTGCATTTTGCCTTCTTATAACAATAGCCAGCCAGCACACCTGCACCAATTAAAGTTAATAATTTCATTCTTCACCTCAATGTTGTAGAAATAACAACCTATATAGGTATCATCTATATCCATTGCATTCCAAAGCTATTTGGAGTGTTTTTTTAAATGAAAGGTAAATTTATGTGTATAAAATAAAAAAGCTCACATTTCTGTGAGCTTTCCCCTTAATCATTTTGCGCTGATTTAGGATAGTTGACAAAACATACAACGATCAAACATTAGTCAATTTATATAAAATAGAAATATATATAGGAATTAACTATACATCTATAAAAAATAAGTCTAAATATTGATTTTTCAACCAGGTATCGTTGAACTAAACTTATGTTGTGTTATTTCAATCAATAAAAAAACCACCCGAAGGTGGTTTAAATACGCTCTATTCTTATACGAAACCATTTGTATATCTAGTCAGTTTGCGATTCTTGTAATAACTGTTCATTATTTTTATGTCCAATCAGTATTTGTCGTGCCATTGCTTCTTCAGGAACATTACGTTGCAGATCGATGGTCAATAAACCATTGTCATAATCTGCTTGCTGAACCTCGACATGCTCATCCAGACGTAATGACAGTTTAAAGGAACGGCTTGCAATGCCTTTATATAAATACTCAACGTTTGGATCGTTCTTTTCTTCCTCTACTACTTTACCAGTAATAGTCAGCACCTGATTTTCCAAATTGATCTCAAGTTGATCCCGATTGAATCCTGCAGTTGCCACAGATATCCGGTAATTATTGTCTCCTGTCTTTTCAATATTGTAGTGAGGATAATTTGGGGTATCACTTTGCAATGCAAAATCAAATAGATCACTTAAGCGATCAAAACCAATACTACGACGGAATAGTGGTGATAAACTGAAATTACTCATTGCTATAACCTCCTGATTTTATCAACCAGCTGAGATTTCGTTATCAAGTTTGATAACAGAACCAGAAGCAATATCTGTATTGCTATATTATTTATCAGGGTACATGCAGATATTTTCAATAGTCATGGGGAATTGAAAATACATTTTACTATTATTAAAAATTCATAAATTTAATCAATGATTTAAAATATTCTGAAAATTTTATAATGGGTTTTTTAATAAGCAGAATATTTTCTTGATTAAAAAAAACCGCACCTTGGGGAAGATGCGGATAAAACTCGATATTCAATCAAGTGTGGAGCTTTTTGAACACTTAGTAAAATAATCAAGATTCAAACAACTGTCAATCATGCATTCGACTAAAGTCTTTATTGATAAATATAAAATTTTATCTGTATTAAGACTTTTGAGCATCTAACCACTTAAACTCATTCTTTATCCTCACCTATCTCAGCAACATATACCTGATAATCGATTTCAGAAGACCCTCTTAAAGCCAATAAACAAAATATAAGGTTTAGCATAATTTTTCTTCCTATGAATTAGTTTATGGATCTCTAAATGTTTTCCTCTTCTAACTGTATTACTTCAGATAAAATCTTATTTAAGATTAAATAAAATTCTCAACATCACAGTTAAACTTTCTAATAAGAAAATTTGAGGAATATACTTAACAATATTGTTCCAACAATTAGGCTGAGAATTCTTTTAATAAAACTTGTTTGATTGTTTCATCAAAATCCGAAGTTGCGAGCGCTGGCTGATTATTTTTAATAACTTTATAGCAATAGCTTGCAGCCACACCTACACTCATTAATGTCAATAATTTCATTGCTCACCTCAGCTACTTAAAAGTTAAATTTAAACTATCATTCAAAATTGTAGCCTTCCAATCCAGTTTTGATTGTTTTCTGTTCTGTATGTAATTGAATGTAGGTGAAATAAAGATGAGTGGATGAAAAATATACAGTTAGGTAAACTTTGTAATTAAGCTAGTGTCTTCCCATAGAGTTCTGTCAAAAAGGTCAATTAAGCTTATTTACACTACAAATCACCTCCTCTTTAAATGTGCTTTTTCCAATAAAAATAAAATGACAGTTATCTATCAGAGCAGCTTTCAGCTCATTATCAAGCTAATTTCGTTCACACTAAAATATGGATATTTCATGTTTAAGCTTCAAATACCAATTATCCCAAATGGGTGAAAAATGTAATTACGTTTTTAAGTGGTATTAAGTTTCTAGCTGCTCTATCTTAATTTTTATTACCGATAACAATTAGAATGTAGAGGCAGTATATGTGTTCAAACTATGAGTTCCCTTCCAAACAGCGTCTGTCTTTACTCGACATTCATGAAGATCAGCTCGAATTAGACATCAAATCTCATGTCTATCCTATGGCACCCGCTCCCATCATTATGCGTGGTGCCGAGGAATTTGAACTCGACATTGCCCGTTTTGGTCTGATTCCCTCCTGGGCGAAAGAATTAAAATTTGGGCGCCACACCTATAATGCACGTACTGAAACAGTAGCCAAAAAACCCAGCTTTCGGCATGCCTGGGTAAAGAGTCAGTTTGCATTGGTGCCTGTGGATGTCTTTTATGAGCCTAAATATATAGAGGGTGAATCGCAGTGGTTCGGGATCTCACGTGCAGATGGCAATCCTTTTACAGTTGCCGCAATTTATGATGATGCCCATATTGATGGCAAGAAAATCCGGTCATTTTCAATGTTAACCATTAACGCAGATGAGCATCCTTTTATGAAACAGTTTCATCGTCCAGATGATGAAAAGCGCTCACTTATTGTCATCCCCGAAAAGTTACGACAGGACTGGTTGCATTGCAGCCATGAAGAAGCCAATGATTTTTTTCTAGAAATGAAAGACGAGTTTATTGCCAAGCCACGGGATAAAGAAAAATCATTACATTAAAAATTAACACACATGATTACGTTCAATTTCTTTATTTCAATCGTCATTAAAGCAAAGGATTCTATAAAAGCGCTCTGGCAGATAATTATAAGCCCAAATTATATTGGGCTTGGTTAAATAAGAACGAAGTTCACTCATCTACTTCTAAAGGATCACCATCTTCCGGACGGGTATGACTTTTCGCGTCATCAGCTGGATCAACGCTTGAACCATCTTTCGTAATTGCGTTGTATAACTCATCCTCTTTCTTATCATCCATGAATTCCTCATCATCAAATTCCATAGGTTCATTATCATCATCAAAATTTAAAGGCTTTTCTTCATCTTTCATGGCGATCCCTCAATTTGTATAGCAGTAAATCCTCATGCTCAAACATTGGTCAAAGTTATTCAATAGTCAACCATTACCATTTCTGTAACTGGAAATCCAAGAGAATAAAAATCTAAACCTGATTCAAAAAATCTTTGTGCAGTTTGCTTAATAACTAATTACATGATTTTAAAATAAAATTATTTTTTATATGCGCTATTAAAAATAAGCAGATAACTTATGGCAGATTAAAATTAAAAGCATATTGATTAATAAATACACATTAAAACCATAATCTTCTAGAGACACTACATTATAAAATTTTAATTGGAATTATTTTAAAACATCAGCTTATCCATTGTATTTCATGCGATATTTGCATTGATATTGAGGTCAATATGAGTATTCGGCGTATCAAAGAGGTAATTTCCTCAGCTGGACGCAACTTACATACAATTATCATCACTGCCCGTGAAGATGATGGCTCGATTGAAACACGCGAGGCAGAACCTTATAGCTATCGGCGCAAAGGTAAAACTGAGAAATTTTTCTGTTATGACATCCGCAGAGAGGGCATTCGAAATTTCCATGTAGATAATATTATTTCTGTTGAAGAAACTGAAAATACCTTTTATCCACGCTGGATCGTCGAGGTTTAAAAAATTACTTAATGAACAAAGTAATACGTGCGGCATTTATCTTAGCAAAAAAAAGCCTGCATATTGGAATGCAGGCTAACTCTAAGGAACTTAAAAATAAAAAAGAAACTACAGCGTTTTCATATTGTTTAATTTATATTCAATTCTCGTGTTTTTCATTGACTAAATATTCCAAAATTCCATCAATCTTTCTTTATAAGCAGAACGCTTTATCAAACCTAATATGAGTAATTTTGGATTTATGAGTTTTTATTAACTTTGCCGAAATCATGACTTCATATAGAAGTAAATCTAGTTTAAATACCCAAAAGAAAACCGCCTTTCGGCGGCTTTCTGAGATGCTCAAAACTTAGCGTTGTTGTCCGCCTTGGTTTTGTTGATCACGCTGATGCGTTTGCTGGTTTGAATCTTGCTGCTGGCCTTGTTGATTAGGCTGCTGCTGTTGTTGCAGATCCTGCTGATTTTGTTGATCTTGCTGGTTCTGCTGATTTTGCTGACGTTGATTTGGGTTTTGTTGATTTTGCTGGTTAGGCTGTTGCTGTTGCTGTTGATTCGGATTCTGCAATTGGTCTTGCTGGTTTTGCTGACGCTGTTGATTCTGGTTTGGATTTTGTTGGTTTTGATTAGCCATTGGAGATGCTCCTTTTTCCTTTATAAGTAAATGAACTGATCTTTACGAGTTCAATATTTACTCTACAGCCTTCTGCCTAAACTCCAAGTCATAACCTGTTACAGACTGATTCAATGTAAATTAAATCACTTCAACTTATTGATAATGCATTTTTGCACTTACAATATTTACCTAAGCATTGTGAAAATAATAAGTAGATCCATTAATATGATTAAATGAAATCTATATCTTTAAAAATGCAAAAATTTAATTCAATAAAATATAATAATTTCATATAGAAGCGATTAAAACTTATCAATTATGCAATTTTTATTTAATATTTTTTTAAAAATAAAACCCTGTATAAAGCTTTTAAATGCTTTATACAGGGAAAAACCTAAAATCAGTTACATACTAAATTAAAATATGAACCATTCTTAGGAAGATTGAATACTCGAGTTGAGTATGGTGCAAAAATCCAGTTTCCGATGACTTGTGTTTGGGTATAGCCCAACCAGTTTGTACGGCTCTCTACCATATTACAATTCTGCACATAGGGAGAGTCACTGACACCATGCGCTACAACATAGGTACCATAATCTGCAACCATTTGAAGATTGACCAAAGCATTCGCTTGTGAAGAAAGACCGAAGATAAAAGCAAAAGGAATTGCTGCTGCTAAAAGTTTATTCATGATATACCCCCTAAAAAATGAAGGGCAATTCTATTTTTAATTATTAATATTTACTATATAACACAGTACAAAAATAAAACAAACCAACGCTTTAATAATCTCAACTTCTGTAATTTAAAGCACTTTATTTAAATATAATTTAATAAAATTAATGTTATAAAACGAAATTAGTAAGCAAATATTTTTAATGTGTTTTTATCTAATATTTTATTAAAAGAACCTCTATAATAGAGGCTCTTTTTAAAATCTAATTTATAGAATCAATTAAATCGCGACTACTTTTACAATAATCGTTTGAGTGTCTTCTTTTTCATCAGGTAATTGCAGACGTTTTAATTCCTTGCTTTTCACCTTTAATTTTAAATTTTGGTAATTAATAATCGCAGGGATCTGATCAAAATACTGTGCATCCGCATCAATTTCTTCCTGAAATAACGGGGTACCCAACTGATAGTCCAAACTTTTTAGGACCACATATTTAACTGTAGTTTTCATTGTAACAACCTACTTTCATCAAGCACTTTATTTTTATTTTTACCACTGTTTCCACTGAGATGATACCGTTAAATTCAAATTTTGCTTAACTCTTAGCCGAACAGATGGACCAGCTGAACACTAAATATGTGTATGCAATTTTTAGCTTATAACAGCATGTTTTGTATAAATGTATCCAATCGTAAGAGCGATTGAAGAATGCTCATTTCGTCTATACATTCAATACATCTCCCTCAAATAAATGATAGCCATGTTAAAAGACTGTTGTGATCTACTCGAACAAAAAAAACTGAAAGTTGCTTTTATAGAAAGTGCCAGCTCAGGCTATTTAAGCAGCCAGTTTTCGATTTATAAACAATGTGGTGCACAGATCCTATTAGGTGGTCTGGTTTGCTATGACGCTGATCTCAAGATGTCTATTTTAGGTGTGTCTCCAGAGTTAATTGAGGAATATTCACCTGAATCCAAAGAAGTAACTAATGCACTTGCTGTTAGTGGTCATAAGCTTTTTAAAGAAGCCGATATGATCGTGGCTTGTACTGGTTTACTTAAACCTGGCGGTAGTGAATGTGAAGAAAAACCAGAAGGTACGTTTTTCATCTCGATTTTCTTTGAAGGCCAAACCTATGATTATCGTTATTTGATTGATGGTACACCTGAGGAGCGTCTAGATATATTAACGGAAAAGATTGCAGATCAGATGATTGAACTGATTAACCGAAAGGCTGCTTAATCTTACTCGTTGATGGAAATCCGTGGCATGAGGACAATGATGAATACCAAAATCGGCATATTTTTATTTGGTCTTTGTCTCAGCCCACCGAGTTTTGCGACGGTGGGTGGCCCACAGAATATTGAAGTGTTGGGTTATGAAGTGAAAGACCAAAAACTGTATCTGTTACGCCATTATCTGGATGGTCGCGGACGTCTGCCACAACTGTATTATTATAATTTTAAATCCAAAACACCGAATCAGCTGGTTCAGGTCAATTCTCTTTACATCAATCCTAAGACCAAGAAGATTGACTATGATCAAGACAGTAAGAAGTTTGATCAGGAAATTGCCAAAATCAAAAAACGTTTGATACCTGTGATTTCACTACCCAAACAGAACATCCAGCTCAAGGTGTTAAAGACCAGCAAAGGCACATCTCCTGCCTGGCATGATCCAAAACAGAAAGTTCCAAAATGGACTTATCAATACCAGATACAATCAGGTCGTTATAAAAGCCCAATTCAGCAGGCTGTTAGCTATAAACAAGATTTAAGGTTAAACAAGATCTATAAAATTCCGAAACAGGATAAATTACTGGTCACTGTGAAATATTTAGGCATTCCCTTTGAAACCGGGTATCACATTGAAGATCCAGCATTGCTTAGCCGTTAAATAGACATTCAATAAAAATAACCCATAAAAAAGGTCTCATTAGGAGACCTTTTTTATTTAAAATATTTGCACTTTAAACTGCTACGGCGCCGCGCTCAGCAATCGGAACAACTTTACGTAGTTCTGGACCGGTATAGTCTGCACTTGGACGGATAATACGGTTGTCGGCACGTTGTTCCATTACATGTGCTGCCCAACCTGTGACACGTGACATCACAAAGATTGGCGTGAACAGCTTGGTTGGAATACCCATGAAGTGGTAGGCAGATGCATGGAAGAAATCGGCATTACAGAACAATTTCTTCTCACGCCACATCACTTCTTCACAACGAACTGATACTGGATAAAGCACGGTATCACCCACATCTTTTGCTAACTTTTCTGACCATTGCTTGATAATGCCATTACGCGGATCATTGTCTTTGTAGATCGCATGACCAAAGCCCATAATCTTTTCTTTACGTTCCAGCATACCGAGCATTTCACGTTCAGCTTCTTCTGGCGACTTCCAGTTTTCAATCATGTCCATTGCTGCTTCATTGGCACCGCCATGCAATGGACCACGCAATGAACCAATCGCACCGGTAATACATGAATGCAGATCAGATAGCGTTGAAGCACAAACACGCGCTGTAAATGTAGAAGCATTAAATTCATGCTCTGCATACAGAATCAACGATACATTCATCACCTGCTCATGCAGCGCATTTGGCTTTTCACCACGCAGCAAATGCAGGAATTGAGCACCGATCGAATCATCATCAGTATTTTCTTCAATACGGATGCCGTCGTGGCTATAGCGATACCAATAGCAAATGATCGCTGGTAGAGTTGCCAGAATTCGATCTGCCACCTCCTGCTGTTCAGCAAAAGACTTTTCTGTTTCCAGATTACCTAGCATGGATACGCCAGTACGCATCACATCCATCGGATGCGAGTCCGCTGGAATACGTTCCAAAACTTCTTTCAGTGCTTTTGGCAGGCTACGTAGAGATTTCAGTTTAGCTTTATAAGCTGCAAGTTGTTCAGCAGTTGGCAATTCACCAAAGAAAATCAGATAAGCCACTTCTTCAAACTGACAGTGTTCTGCCAGATCCTGTACATCGTAACCACGATAGGTCAGGCCTGCTCCGCTTTTGCCTACTGTTGAAAGTGCAGTTTTCCCTGCAACTTGTCCACGCAATCCTGCGCCAGTGAGTACTTTTCCTTCAGCCATTGTTTTAATTCTCCTGCTTAAACAGTTTATCTAATGTGTCTTCGAAGCTGTGATAGTCTAAAAATTCGTAGAGTTCTTTTCGTTGTTGCATCTTATCCAGTACATTCACCTGTGTACCGTTTTGACGGATCGACTGCATCACTTCTAAAGCCGCCTTTTGCATAGCACGAGTCGCTGATAATGGGTACAGCACCATACGGATACCCTGTTCAGCCAGTTCTTCAGTCGTATAATACGGTGTATCACCAAATTCAGTAATATTTGCCAAAACGGGTACACCGACTGCATCACAGACGGTTCTATACATGGTGATGTCTGTCATTGCCTCAGCAAAGATCGCATCTGCACCGGCTTCTACACAGGCAGAGGCACGATCGATCACACCTTGTAAGCCCTCTTTTTGCAATGCATCAGTACGTGCCATCACTACGAAGTTAGAATCAGTCTTAGCATCCACTGCTGATTTGATCCGATCGACCATTTCTTGTTGTGACACGATTTCTTTATTTGGGCGGTGACCACAACGTTTTTGTGCCACCTGATCCTCAATATGCACTGCTGCTGCGCCCGCTGCAATCATCTGTTTAATGCTACGCGCAATATTAAATGCACCACCCCAGCCAGTATCAATATCGACCAGTAATGGCGTATCAACACGTTCAGTAATACGGCGGACATCTTCCAGGACATTATCCAGACTGGTCATACCCAAGTCAGGCAATCCATAAGAATAATTGGCCACACCGGCACCAGAGACATAAAGGGCTTTATAACCGACCTGTTTCGCCATCATGGCTGCATAGGCATTCACGGTTCCAATGATTTGTAGTGGTTTCTCAGTTTCTAATGCTTCTCTAAACTTTAAACCTGCAGACATTTGTTGTGTCATCTTCCCTTTCCACAGTGTTGGCTTTAATTATTGAAGTTCGAGTATACCTATTCAAATCGCTCAATCCATGGCCTGATAGAATAAAAACTCTAAAACTTTAGTCAAACAGTATAAGTAGATTTAGCATAAATCTTAATCAAAACAATGGATACAACAGTCACCATGAAATGTGTGCACAACTTTGTTATGATGACAACTGAATTCACCAAAAAGTGCTGATTTAGTCGTCAATATGCAGGATCTCGTTCAACTGGAACCCTTAGCCAAAGATGTACCACCAACCAAGCGTGGTCATGAGCGCTGTTTCGCCCTTTTAATCAGTGCGACAGAGCTGTTCCTGGAACATGGTTATGATGCTGTATCCCTGGATGATATTGTCAATCATGCGGGTGGCTCTAAAGCTTCGATTTATAAGTACTTTGGTAATAAAGAAGGTCTGTTTAAGGCAATCTGTGATTATCGCCGTACCCAGTTCTTTAAAGATATCTGTCTACCCTTTTCTTTAGACAGTTCCGAAGATTTTAGAAGTTACCTAATCCAGACTTTACTTAATTTTTATCAGCATATTAAACAACCGGAAAATGCCGCATTTATGCGCCTGATTCTGGAACAAAGCGGACGGAATCTGGATATCGCCCGGCATATTCATGAACAGGGTCCAAAACATATCCAGCATTCTATTGCTGAAGTGTTGTCACAGGCACATGACAAAGGCCTACTCAGCTGTCCAAATCCGTTATTTTCTGCGCAACTTTATTTCGGCATTTTAAGGAATATGGAATGGCGCATTTTAATGGGCTTACCAAGTGATGAAACTGATCAGGAAACTGTCGAATACGTGAATTATTGTGTCGATCGCTTCTTGGACGGTCATCAAAAAGTCTAGTTTTTTTGCAATTTCCTGTTCATATAGTATATTAGCCGATTCCGTATTTTTTTAACTAACCAGCAACTAATTGTTGAACGAGTTTTTCAGCAATTATTGTGGAGTAACGAATGGCTCTCCGTCACTTTCTGACTTTACGCGATTTATCGACTTTAGAACTTAACCAGATTCTGCAACGCGCCATCGAGCTTAAGCGCAAACAGCATAACAATGAAGTTTTCCAACCGTTCGTTGGCAAAGTCATGGGCATGATTTTTGAGAAATCCAGTACCCGTACGCGTGTTTCGTTTGAAGCTGGCATGACCCAATTCGGCGGCAGCGCAATCTTCCTCTCTTCACGTGACACTCAACTGGGTCGTGGCGAACCCATCGAAGATTCTGCACGTGTCATTTCGAGCATGCTTGATGTAGTAATGATCCGTACTTTTGGTCATGACATCGTTGAACGTTTTGCTTCTTATTCAAAAGTGCCGGTGATTAATGCCCTAACTGATGACCATCACCCTTGCCAGCTGTTGGCTGACATGCAGACTTATCTGGAACACCGTGGTTCAATCGAAGGTAAAACTGTGGCGTGGATCGGCGATGGCAACAACATGTGTAATTCATATATTGAAGCTGCGCACATGTGGGGCTTTAAGCTGAAAATTGCTGCACCTAAAGGTTATGAGCCACAAGAAAAATTCCTGTCTGAATTTGCCCACTGTGTAGAGTTAGTTGACTCAGCTGAAGATGCAGCGGTGAATGCGGATCTGATTGTGACTGACGTTTGGGCGAGCATGGGCCAGGAAGAAGAGCAAAAAATCCGTGAAAAAGCATTTGCTGATTATCAGGTAAATGAACGTTTGATGGATCTGGCTCACCCAGATTGCTTGTTCATGCACTGCTTACCTGCACACCGTGGCGAAGAAATTTCAGAAAATATGCTGGATCACAAAAATGCTGTGGTTTGGGATGAAGCTGAAAACCGTCTACATGCTCAGAAAGCATTGGTTGAATTCCTGATCAATGAAAATCTGAAAAAAGATTAAGTTTTGTTTCAATAAAAAAGCACCGAATTTGGTGCTTTTTTATTGCTTATAGATTAATGATCATCTTTCAAGAATTTTGGTTCTTTTGGTAATTGCCAGCTACAGAAGAAACATACAATCAGCATAACAATGACATACACGAAGAAAGTATTTTCGATGCCAGCTGATTTAAACTGTAATGCCACTGAAGGTGCTGACCCACCAAAGACTGCATTACCCACGGCATAAGAGAAACCTACTCCTAAAGCACGTACATGTGGCGGGAACATTTCTGCTTTAACAATACCACCAATCGAGGTATACAAGCTTAGTAACATCATCAGGAAAATCAGCAATAATGCTACGATGACTGGGGTATCACTGAAAGCACGCATACCCACTGCCATGACTGGATAAATGGCAATTGACATTAAACCACTGAACAGCAACATACAGGTACGACGGCCAATTCGATCAGATAACGCACCAAACACTGGTTGTGCAACCATCAACACAAAGATACACGCCGTCATAATGAAGCCGACTGTTCTTGGATCAATGCCGATATTGGTTAAATAGGTTTTTGAATAAACTGTAATCACATAGAAGCTCAGTGAGCCTGCTGACGTATAACCAACCACCAGCAAGAAGGTTTTCCAGTGATTCTTAAACAGTTCGCGCAGCGTGCCTGATTCTTCCTTATCGCTATCTTCATGGGACAAGGTTTCTTCCAGACGGCTACGCGCTAATAAAGATGCAATTGCAGCCAAACCACCAATCACAAATGGAATACGCCAACCACCATCAAGCAACTGTTGCTCGCTCATGAAGCCCAGGAAAATCACCCCAAGCAGACTTGCCAGCAACTGACCACCGGTCAAGGTTACATATTGGAAAGAAGAGAAAAATCCACGTTGCCCTTTTAAACCTAATTCACTCATATAGGTTGCAACAGCGCCATATTCACCACCCACTGATAAGCCCTGTAATAGACGAACCATAAGCAGCAAGAATGGTGCTGCCATACCAACCTGTTCATAAGTAGGTAAAGCTGCGAATAGGAATGAACTGATGGCCATTAAACAGATTGAAATGACCATGGATTTTTTACGACCATGTTTATCGGCAATACGGCCAAATAGCCAGCTACCAATTGGACGCATAAAGAAACTGGCAGCAAATACACCCCAGACATAAATTGCCTGTGTTGAACTGTCCATATTTGGTGCAGTCAACGCTTTAGTAAAATAAACCGCAAATACAGCATAGATGTAGAAATCGAACCATTCAACCAGGTTACCGGAGGCTGCCCCCACAATTCCTTTAATTCGACTGGTCTTTTCCTGTTTGGAATAAGCTTGACTCAAAATATGACATCCTTATTTTTAAATCATTGAAACTTCTTGTTTATAGGCTAATGTTTTCCGCCCTTAAACTTACATATTTTTTGCATGCACCCTGCGTACTTCCCGGTATGCTGCGTGGGGAGGTGTAAGACTATAAACGTAGATGAAATCTCATACAAAAAATAAAATGTAATTTTTAATATATTTTTCACATAAAATTCTTTAAAACTTCACTATTTAAGAATAAGCAAAATGAATGAATTGGAGATAACAGGAGAATTAACCAATGTCGAGTTGCGTGCAGATTTTATTCATGCTCTTATAATCCGCAAAACACAGCTATAATTTGTGGTCTTCAATGAAATATAAAATAAACTTGCTCACAGCTTTAACTCTTGGCATTAGCTTTATTACCAGCCAAATTTACGCGTCTGAATTTGATCAATACCTGCAACAAAAGCAGATCATTGACTCAAAATTTAAGATTAAGAAAAAAGCAGAACTGAATGAAATGCTGGCGGTGCTGAGTGCAGAAGACTCTAAGACTCTGCCCCTGAAAATTGATCACAACACCATTATTGAACAGTTGAAATTAACTGCGAATAAGACCGAACTGAAAGGTTTAATCATAACCCCAGACTTTGCTCAATTTGAAAAAGATCTTGGTCGTAAGGAAGTGACTCAGCTGATCCGTAAAAACTTATTGCAAAACTGCAGTATTTTCTTTGAACACCGTTATCAGTTTGAGAATCCTTATAAGGTGACTTTAGAACTGAATTCGACCACTCAATCCTACGACGTCGAAATTTCGCAGAAAGACTGTAAAAGCAAATAAGGTACAACAAGAGAATTAACGGAGCAGACCGTGGGGCTGCATGATGATAATCAGCGCCCCAAATATCACCACTGCACCACCCAGCAGATCCCATCGCGACAGGCTCACCTGATCTACAAAGCGTAACCACATCAACGCAGTGAAAATATAGATGCCACCATAGGCCGCATAGATCCGACCTGAAGCTGCTGGATGCAAAGTTAATAGCCACACAAAAACTGCCAGCGCCAATGTTGTCGGCACCCAAAACCAGTGGCTCTTGCCTTGATTGAGTATCAGATATGGAAAATAACAGCCAAGAATTTCCATCACTGCTGTGACCAGAAACAGACAGAAAGTTGTAATAAGTTTAATGAACTGAAATTCCATATCTTTATGAATCTTAGGCTAGGCAATAATCTTAATCAGATCATAGCAATAAAGAAATAAAATAACCCGTGCAAGCACGGGTTATTTTATGACTATTAATGATGTTAGTAGAAGTTAGGCTGGTTCGGCAGTCTGGTCTTCAAACACTTCCAGTTTCAGACCCACAGCTTTGCCATTTTCTTTCTTCACAGATACTGCAACATTGCCGCCATTCTCTGCCAGCTCACCAAACAGAATCATTTCTGCCAGTGGTTTTTTCAGGTGTTCCTGAATCAGACGCTGCATCGGACGAGCACCCATTAAGCGATCGTAGCCATTTTCAGCCATCCATTCACGTGCACTCTGATCCACTTCCAGAATAACTTTCTTCTCATCCAACTGTGCTTGAAGTTCAGTTAAGAACTTATCAACCACATTCTCAATGATGGTACTTGGTAAAGCCTTGAATTGAATTACGCCGTCAAGACGGTTACGGAACTCAGGTGAGAAGGCTTTCTTCATCGCTTCCTGATTATCGTTACTGTTATCTTGTTCCATGAAACCAATGCTGACACGGGAAATACTTTCCGCACCAATATTAGTGGTCAGCACAAGAACCACATTACGGAAGTCTGACTTACGACCGTTGTTATCGGTCAAAGAGCCGTGATCCATAATTTGCAGCAACAGGTTAAATACATCTGGATGGGCTTTTTCAATTTCATCCAGTAGCAGTACACAGTGCGGATTTTTGTGAATTGCATCCGTCAGCAAACCACCTTGATCGAAACCGACATAACCCGGAGGCGCACCAATTAAGCGGGATACTGCATGACGTTCCATGTATTCTGACATATCGAAACGAACGAGTTCTACACCAAGAATTTTCGCCAATTGCTTGGTGACTTCAGTTTTACCCACACCGGTTGGACCGGCAAAAACAAAACTACCGACTGGCTTGTCTGGAGATTTCAGACCAGCACGTGACAGCTTGATCGCAGAACCCAATGCTTCAATTGCTTCATCTTGACCAAACACCACACGTTTCAGATCACGTTCCAGATTCTCAAGTACAGTCTTGTCGTCTTTAGACACAGTTTTCGGTGGAATACGGGCAATCTTGGACACGATGTCTTCGATATTTTCAACCGTAATCAGACTATCATCTTGCTCAGCTTTCAAACGGCGTTGTGCACCAGCTTCATCAATCACATCAATGGCTTTATCTGGCAAGAAACGGTCGTTGATAAATTTCGCTGAGAGCTCTACCGCTGACACCAAAGCCTGATCGTCATATTGCACATGATGGAAATCTTCAAACTTGGTTTTCAGGCCACGCAAAATATCAATTGTTTCAGAGATTGAAGGCTCATTCACATCGATTTTCTGGAAACGACGTGACAAAGCGTGATCTTTTTCAAAGACCTGACGGTATTCCTGGAATGTGGTTGAACCGATGCAACGCAGTGAGCCATTTGCCAGTGCTGGCTTGATCAGGTTCGACGCATCCATGGTGCTGCCCATGCTTGAACCTGCACCGATGATCATATGAATTTCATCAATAAACAGCACTGCATCTGGTTTTTTCTTCAATGCATTGAGAAGCTGTTTCAGACGTTTTTCAAAGTCACCACGGTATTTGGTCCCTGCCACCAGTGCGCCGATATCCAGGCTATAGATTTCAGCATTTTCCAGTGGCTTAGGCGCCTTGCCATTTACAATTAACCAAGCCAGACCTTCAGCAATCGATGTTTTACCAACACCAGGATCACCGACCAGCAATGGGTTATTTTTGCGACGGCGGCAAAGAATTTGTGCTGCACGCTCAATTTCTTTTTCACGACCAATCAACGGATCAGTTTTACCTTTTTGCGCTTCGTGATTCAGATTAGTCGTATAAAGATCCAATGGACCTGAAGCACTAGAAGATCCAGTTTCACCGTCCAGCTCCTCGATCTCTTCTTCGTTCTGCACTTCTTCCTTACGGGTGCCATGCGACAGATATTGAGTCAAAGTTAAACGATTAATCTGATGACGTTTTAACAGATACACTGCAAACGAGTCACGCTCTGAGTACATCGCAACTAGAATGTCCGCACCTTCTACGGTACGGTCTCCACCACTAGACTGTACATGGAAAATGGCACGCTGCAGGATCCGGTCAAAACTTTCAGTTGGATGAGGTGCCTGATCGTTATTTTCGCCGAGTTTTGGAGTGTGTTGTTCTACGTATTCTTCGAGTTCTTTACGCAGCACAATAATGTCTGCACCGCATGCTTTAAGCGCATTTACGGCAGAATCGTTGTCGAGTAAAGCCAATAACAAATGTTCTACTGTCAGAAACTCATGTCTCTTTTGACGAGCCATGCTAACAGCCAAACGTAGTGATACTTCTAATTGACGACTGAGCATGCAACCCCCTTAATCTTTAGGCTCAATCTGACAAAGTAATGGATGACCTTGTGATCGAGCGTAATTATTGACTTGGTTCGCTTTCGTTTCCGCAATGTCTCGTGGATAGACGCCAGCAACACCTTTTCCTTCATAATGTACAGTTAGCATTACTTGTGTAGCTTGGTCAAGATTCATTGCAAAGTATTGTTGTAAAATTTCAATTACAAACTCCATTGGGGTGTAATCGTCATTCATCAATACCACAGCATACATCGGTGGACGCTTCAGTTCTGGCGGTGCTGTTTGTACCGCAATATCAGCATCTTCATCATGAAAAGGGTCGTTTGCTAAGCGTGGACTAATGTGCCAGTCAACCACACCAGACTGGTTAAAAGAATTCTTGATTTCACTTAAACAAATATGACGCTTGTTGCTTGGCATAAGATTTACATTTCACACTTTAGTTTGCATTGGCTTCTGTCTGAGGGATCTCCGACAGGAATGCAGATTGATTTTCGATTGCCTCACCCTTACTCCAGCTAAAGCGGCGAGTAACAGGTTTGCTAGTACCAGTCAGACGAACTTCCATAAATTCCGGTACAAAGCCTTTAGGCATGGTCCAACGACCCGTTAGACGTTCATAATTTTCAAAATTGAAATTCTTGTCTGCCAATGGCACGACCAGAATTTCAGTTCCCCGAATCAGGCGCAATTCGACAGAACCGGAAGCGCGGCCCTTACTAGGACTCACCTGAATTAAATCGAGTTGATACTCAAACGCATTTTCAGGTAAAGGCTTGACTGCAAGATGTTGAATTGACAATGGCATACCACCACGTTGACGCAGCACTTCACGATACAGGGTTGCCAGATTTTCAGCTTGCGTATGTTCATCACGCGCTTTATTCATCGCAAGATACAGGTCATTGGCATTACTTACGGCCAGATCACGTTCCTGAGTTGCTGTATTCAGGGTTTTATTCAATGTTTCCAGACTGGCTTTCTGTTTTTGAACTACTTCCACCAGCTGTTCAGCATCTGCCTCAAAACCGACCACAGTCAGCCCCTGACGATGACCCACTGAATAGCCAAGCAGACCACTGCTCAGTACCAGGATTGCAGCACCGATCGCAAGTGGCGTGTTCCCTTTCAGAAATGGCATTTTTTTCTTGTCATCTGCGGTCATATCATTGGGTTCTGTATTCGGCATTGTGATCTCTTCTATCTTTTTCAAGACACACATTTAAATCGAAATTCAAATGTGTGTGAAGTTGTAATACGTTTTTTATGGTAATAACGCAATATTTTGCAAGCCAGCATTTTCAGCAAAACCAAACATCAAGTTCATGTTTTGTACTGCCTGACCTGCTGCACCTTTCACTAGGTTATCTTGTGCAACCAGAATGACCAGTTTCGTCGGTTGTGGTTTATACAACGCAATACGCAGTTCATTCGCGCCACGTACTGAACGTGTTTCTGGCGAGCTACCTGCTGGCATCACATCAACAAACTGTTCATTGGCATAGAACTGCTCATACAGTGCCTGTAAGTCTGCTGCCTGGCCAGCTTCAGTCAAGTCAATGTAAATCGTCGACAGCATACCGCGAATCATTGGCACCAAGTGTGGCACAAACAGGATATGGTCAAATACACCTTTTTGACCTGAGATATTTTCTAATGCTTCTACAATCTCAGGATGGTGACGATGACCCGCTACGCCATAAGCCTTAAAGTTATCTGCATTTTCTGAATAAATGCCACCTAAGCTAGCTTTACGACCTGCACCTGATACCCCTGATTTCGCATCGATAATAATGCTTTCAGGTCTAACCAAAGCTTCCGCAGACTTTAATACTGGTGCAAGACCTAACTGCACAGTTGTGGGATAACAGCCTGGGTTACCAATCACATTCGCCTGTTTGATCTTGTCACGGTTCAGTTCAGACAGACCATAAACAGAATCTTGCAGTACTGATGGACAAGCATGTTGCATGCCATACCACTTTTCAAACTGTTCTAAATTCTGTAGACGAAAATCTGCTGCCAGGTCGATGACTTTAGTATTTGCTGCAACCAATTCTTCAGCATGTTTCATCGCAACACCATGCGGAGTTGCAAAAAATACCACATCGCAAGATTTCAGCAGATCCATGCTCAGGTCAGAAAACTGAAGATCGGTATGACCACGCAGGCTTGGGAACATGTCGTCCACACGGCGGCCTGCTTCGGTACGTGATGTCAGTGCTTTGACGCTAACGTTTGGATGTCGTAGTAATAGACGCAAAAGTTCAATGCCTGTATAACCTGTACCACCAACAATACCCACTGAAATCACGATGATTACCTCAAAATAGATGTTTCCTTTATGGCCTGTAGTATGACAGGAACTTGATATTTTCTAAACTATTTCACTTGGGATTGGTTGTTTTTTAATTTGATCTTTTCTTTTTAAGAGTTTTTTGATTTTTTTAAAAGGTTTAGTTAAACCACTTAGGCTATTTTAAATCTGTTAAGCAGAAGCCGCATAATGCGGCTTCTGCTTATTAAAATAACTTAGACTACAAAAAATCCATGGGTACCATCTTTCTTTAACTGTTCGACCAGTCCATATTCCCAGTCCAGATAAGCCTGCATCGCCTCAAAGGAGTTATCAGTGCCTTCATAAGGACGTTTATAGCGGTCGATCTGTGGTGACAAAGTTTGGACATCTTCTGTCGTCAATTCAAAACTTGCATTTTTCCAGCCTGCATTGCCACCTTCCAATACATATAGTTCCTGCCCCGGTGCCAGATAAGGTTCAATTTCCTCAGCAGCAAATTTGGCTAATATGGCTGCGCCGCAGGTCAGCACGATGGCTTCTTTGGCCTGAAATTCAGCTTGTTGGATCAGCTCAATAGCTTCCGCTTTGAGTAACCATGCCGCGCCTGGCACATGCCCTTTTTTATACTGTGCAAATGGCAGAACATCCCAAATGGCAATATCTTTTTGCTGTTTAAGTTCAGCTAATGCTATTGGTGAAATCAGAGAAATTTCCTTGACTGAAGGCAATTGCGGTTTCCAAGCCCCTTGTTCCGTCAATGCTGCCTTAAATTCAGTTTCCAGCACATAAACTTCCCAGTTCATCTGTCCTAACCATGACGCAGTCATATAGGCACGAACCAGCTGATCATCAACCAATACAATACGTGCGCCACGTACGGCCGCATTATGATCAGTTTCCTGCACCAACTGACCACCTGCGACCCAACGTGAACCTGCGAGATGGCCTTGGATATATTCCTGTTCATCCCGTACATCAAAGATATAAGTTGTACGGCTTGAATCTGCTTTTAATTGATTCAGCTGTTCCAGAGAAATGGTCTGAACTTTCGCCTTGGCAGCAAGCTGTTTTGCATTTTCCAGCAACTCGGGTTTTAAGACTGTCTCTGTATCTTTAAAAGATCGGCTTTGACCATGCTCCAGACTTTGACCCGCTAATGTCCAACCAATCGTGCCATTACGTAGTGCATACACTGGATGTGGAATCTGGGTATTCACCAATGACTGGGCGCCAATAATGCTACGGGTACGGCCCGCACAGTTTACGATGATTGTGGTATTTTCATCTTTCACCAAAGACGGCGCACGTAATACCAGTTCAGCACCCGGTACGCTTTGCCCGGTCGGAATACTCATGGTGTTGTATTCATCAAAACGGCGTGCATCCAGAATCACGATATTCTCTTTCGCATCAATTTTGGCTTGCACTTCTTCAGCACTCAGCGACGGTGTATGCTTGAAATGCTCGACCCATTCACCAAAGGCTTTGGTGGCTGAGTTCACATCAATAAACAGCTCACCACCATCACGTTGCCAGGCATCTACCCCACCTTTGAGCGCATACACCTGGCTATAGCCATAACGAGTTAACTTTGCATAAGCTCGTTCTACCCGACCGTCGCCGTCATCATAGATCACAATGGTGGTATCCAGACGCGGGATACGATTCAGAATTTCGACTTCCAATCGAGATAAAGAAATATTGGTAGTAAATAAAGGATGTGCTTGGGCATAGATATGTTCTTCACGTAGATCGACAATGGCAATTTCTTCGCGCGCAAGTAGTTTTGCTCGAATCTGAGCATAATTCAGTTCTGGAATCTGGGACATGGAAGATCTCTTAGATTTGCTTAGGCTATTTTTAAAAACAGGAAAAGCCTCGATATTCATCGAGGCTTTTAGGATCATTGAGCGTTATAGATATCTGATGTTTTGGCATCAATCGTATTTGGAATCAGCTTTTCATTGAAGAATGCATCTGAAATCTTTTGTTGTTCAGGCATATCATCAATAGATACGGATTGCACGTTGTAGCTTCGATTCGCATTGGCTTCCAATACCACTTCCTGCGGTAAGTTACCCCATAATGGTGCCAGGATTTTTGCCGCTTCATCTGGATTGGTTTTTACCCAAGCTGCTTTCTCTTTTAAGGTATCAATCACATCATTCAAGATTGCAGGATTTTCCTGAGCAAATTTATGACCCGTTAAGTAGTAACGTGTATAACTTGCCAGACCCTCACCAGATGCCAGCACTTTGGCATGCTGAACCACAGTACCACTGGATACATACGGTTCCCAAGTCACCCAAGCATCCACGCCACCATGCTCAAATGCTGCACGGCCATCTGCCGGACTTAACCAGGCTGGTGTAATATCTTTAAAGCTTAGACCGGCCTGATTTAAAGCTGCGATCAACAGGTAATGGCTGCCTGCCGCTTTAGTTACCGCAATTTTTTTGCCTTTCAGATCAGCCACTGATTTTATAGTCGAATTTTGTGGAATCAGAATCGCCTGTGCATTCGGAGAAGCCGTTTCTTTGGCATAGTAAGTTAGATTTGCTTTAGCCGCTTGCGCAAATACCGGAACCGTATCCGCCACATCTGCAGTCACATCGACACTACCTACGTTTAATGCTTCAGCTAAAGGTTGACCACTGGTAAATTCATGCCAGCTGACTTTGACATTTTTTTCAGCCAATTTCTTTTCTAGCTCACCGGTTTCTTTCAACAAAGTCATAAGTGTAGAAGAACGCTGGTAACCAATACGAACTGTATCTGCCTTATAAGCAGCTTCTTCGACTTTTTCTTTTGGTGCTTCTGTCTTATTACATGCAGTCAAGAACACACTAAAGATTAGCGAGAAAATAAATAATAACCTGGATTGAACCATCCTCATCTACCCCATATGCTGGAAAATATGCTTCTTTGCTTTATGCTTAAAGCAGCTAAGAAACGACTAATTTTTCCGCATTCTAGATAAGCAGGTTGCTAATTAAAAATAATCAATTTTCATAAGTGCAGCAGAAATTATTCAAACCTATTTTTATATAAATTTATGATTTAAATATTATTTTTAAGGAATTATATATTAAATGATTCTTATATTATATATGACTGGTCCACCACCATGGCATTAGCGTATTTTTCAAAATTTTGCGATGACTGGAATAAACTGGATCATGCTTTGCCACTTCAGCCCAGAAACGCGGGCTATGGTCAAAATGTCGGGTATGCGCCAATTCATGCACACACAAGTAACGCACAATATGTTCTGGAAACAGGACGATGCCGCTGTTTAGCATAATGTCATGTTTAGCAGAACAACTGCCCCACCGTGTTTTCGGCTGACGGATCTTACAGGCTTGAAATGCTAATCCTGTTTCTTGACTCACTTTTTCTAGATATATAGGCAACTGTTCTTTGGCATAAGAAATAATAAAGGCTTTTAAATAATTTTCAGGATTTCGATCACTGATATAAAGCACACTGTTTTCTGTATCTAAAATAAAGTTATGTTTCTGTGCCTGATATTGCACTGAAAGTGGCTGATCCAGATTAAACAGTTGCAAAGTGGTAGGTAAACTGCGATCTATACTTTGCACCCGATCCTGCTGTGCTTGCCAGGTTTTCAGTAACCAGCTTTCGGAGTCGGTAATAAAATTCTGGATTTGCTTTTTGGTACAGAACACCGGTGCGGTAAGACGAATTTGTGTGCCATCCACACGAAGCCTTAGACGTGTCGATCGAATGTTTCGGGTGATTTGAATTTCAGGTAGGTCGTTTAGGGTCATTTTTATACTATTTTTATGAATCCTCCCCAACCCTCCTTTTTCAAAGGAGGGAGAAAAGCACTTTTATAATGCTTTTAAAGCCCCTCTTTTTAAAAGAGGGGGTTGGGGAGATTAGCTCTTCAATGAGTTAAAATTAAACAGCAGTACGCTCTTCAATACCATTATTGGTCGCAACAATCGCAATATCTGCTTTGTTGATTGCGAAAATACCATTACATACCACACCTGGAATATCGTTAATGGTCTTTTCTAGCTCAAGCGCATTCAGGATATTCAGGTTATGAACATCTAGGATCACATTACCGTTATCAGTCACTACACCTTCACGGTAGGCAGGATCACCACCCAGTGCAACGATTTTACGGGCTACTGCTGAACGCGCCATTGGAATGACTTCTACAGGAAGCGGGAAATCACGACCTAATTGATCCACCCATTTAGAATCATCCACGATACACACGAATTTTTTCGCAATAGACGCAACGATTTTTTCACGTGTCAGCGCAGCACCGCCACCTTTAATCATGTGCATATGACGGTCAATTTCATCTGCACCATCTACATAGGCATCTAAACCGCCTACACTGTTCATATCAACAACTTCAATGCCTAATTTTTTAAGGCGTTGTGCAGTCGCTTCCGAACTTGCAACCGCTGCTTCCAATTGAAGTTCAGGTAAAAGTTCAATTAAAAAGTTTACAGTACTACCAGTACCGACGCCTAAAATGCCCCCTTTTGGTAAGTGCTTTAACGCTGCTTTGGCTGCAGCTTGCTTTTTCTCATCTTGGGTTGCATATAGACTCATGACATCACTCAACTATTTTGGACTTTCGCAGTATTTTTAAACCGCAAAGCCGCGTGGTTTGTTACAATAAGAGCTTATTTTAAACTGTTAGATGGAAAATTAACATGCTGTCTCGTTTGGTTCGACAAATTTTACAAGCAACGGTCTACGATGTTGCAATCGAAACCCCACTCGAAGCAGCGCCACGAATTAGCGAGCGCTTAAATAATAACATTCGCTTTAAACGTGAAGATTTACAACCGGTTTTTTCATTCAAACTACGCGGTGCCTATAACCGTATTAGTCAATTACCGAAATCACAACTCGAACGTGGCGTTATCACAGCTTCAGCAGGCAACCATGCACAAGGCGTAGCGTTGTCAGGGAAAAAGCTGGGAATTCGCGCGATTATTGTGATGCCAAAAACAACTCCAGACATCAAGGTGCAGGCGGTAAAACGTCTCGGCGGTGAAGTGGTTTTGCATGGCGATTCATTTGACGTAGCCAATAAATATGCGATTCAGCGCGCCCAAGAAGATGGCATGACCTTTATTCCGCCTTATGACGATGAATTAGTCATGGCGGGTCAAGGCACGATTGCTAACGAGATTTTACGCCAATGGCGTGATGTGGAATATGTGTTTGTTGCAGTTGGTGGTGGCGGCCTGATTGCTGGCGTTGCAGCATATTTAGGTGATGTAGCACCGCATGTCAAAGTCATTCCTGTGGAATATGACGAATCCGCGTGCCTAAAAGCAGCCCTAGAAGCCAATGAACGTGTGATTCTTCCATCTGTCGGTTTATTTGCTGACGGTACTGCGGTTGCGCAAATTGGCGCAAAACCATTTGATGTGATCCGTCTGCAAAAATCAGATAATTCAGGTCCTATTGTTGAACCTGAAGTTGTACTGGTCAATACCGATGAAGTTTGCGCAGCAATTAAAGATACCTATGACGAATGTCGTAGCATTGTAGAACCATCGGGTGCAATGGCGTTGGCAGGTATTAAAAAATACGTGGCTGAACACGGCATTCAAGGCAAAAACATCGTATCAATTGTCTGCGGTGCCAACATGAACTTTGACCGTTTACGCTATATCGCGGAACGTACAGAGTTAGGCGAACGTAAAGAAGCGATCTTTGCCGTAACTATCCCTGAACAGAAAGGTGCTTTCCTCAAGTTCTGTCGTGCCCTGCAAGGTCGTAACATTACCGAGTTCAACTACCGTGCTAGCGATGCCACTGCTGCACAAGTTTTTGTTGGCATCAGCCTGAAAAATGGTGAAAAAGAACGTCAGGAAATTTATGAAAACCTGAAATTCCAATATGACGTTGACGATCTGTCTGATGATGAAGTGGCTAAACTGCACATTCGTTATCTGATTGGTGGTCATGCCGATATCGAAAATGAACGTTTGTTCCGTGTGGAATTCCCGGAACGTCCAGGTGCATTGCTGACTTTCCTTGAGCGTCTAGGTCCAACCCATAACATCACCCTATTCCACTACCGTAACCACGGCGCAGCTGAAGGTCGTGTATTGGTTGGTTTGGAAGCAGAAGATGCACAGCAAAACCCAGATGGTTTGATCGAGACGTTGGAAAGTATTACTTATCCGTATGATGAGATTACCAACAACTTAGGTTATCAACGCTTCCTGAAATAAGTTTAGATTTTATTTCTGAGTAATAAAAACCGTCTTTCGAGGCGGTTTTTTTATATAAGTAAATAAGGACCAAGGTCTTAGATATTATTTATGTAACACAAATAGCTGAAAGTTCAATAAAGCACTAAGATAAGCAAACGAATCAATAGAATGCGTGTATAAAAGCGCAGCAACTTTAGGAAAAATACATGGCACTGTTTGCTGTGATCGGTTTAGGAAGTTTTGGGGCAACTGTTGCCACACAACTGATGTCACTTAAACATGAAGTGATTGGTATCGACCTGAATAAGAAATATGTTGGAAACATTTCGGATGAACTCACCCATGCCGTGATCGCGGATGCTACTGACGAGCATGTGCTGGATGAGCTCAATGTTCAGAACTGTGAAGCGGTTGTAGTTGCCATTGGTGAAGATATTGAAGCCAGTATTCTCTGCGTGCTACATCTTAAAAATATGGGGGTGAAAAAGATTTGGGCCAAATCCAAGTCCAAAGCCCATCATATGATCCTGACCCATCTTGGGGTCGATAAGATTATTCATCCAGAAGAAGATATGGGCGTGCGGATCGCGCAATCCTTAAGTTATCCGATGGTGAGTCGCTATATGGCGCTTGAGGATGAGCGTTATCTGGTCAAGATTGAGATTCATGCCGAGCAAAGTGGTGTAAAACTCAATCAACTCATGGATCATGTTCCAGAAATTAAAACCATTCTGCATAAGCGTGGCCCTGATGTGCAATATATCATTGACCCACATCTGATTCTTAAAGAGGGTGATATTTTGCTTGTGGAAGGTTTGCTGGAACCTTTGCGCCGTCTGTCCAGGCATTTTAAAAATCTATGAAAATAACTTCTCATAAAAACCGGACCATTAATCTCAGTCCACCCAGCATCATCGCACTGGGATTTTTAGCATTGATTCTGGTTGGATCAATCTTGTTAATTCTGCCGATCTCTCATCATGGTGAAGTGACTTGGTTCCAGGCGATTTTTACTGCCACTTCTGCAGTGACGATTACTGGTTTATCAGTGGTCAATGTCGGTGAGGCTTATACGGTCTTTGGTAAGATTGTAATTATGCTGCTCCTACAATGCGGCGGTTTAGGTTTTATGACTTTTGCTATTCTAGCTGCTATGAGCCTAGCACCTAAGATGGGATTACGGCAACAGGTCATGGCACAGGAATCTATCGGACAGACTAGCCTGAAGAAAATCAGTTTTACCATTAAAAATGTATTTCTTTATTCGCTATTTTTTGAAGCGATTGGCACGGTGATTTTGACTATCGCCTGGTTGCAGGACTATAACTTTAGTCAGGCTTTCTTCAATGCCTTATTTTATAGTGTTTCCGCTTTTAATAATGGGGGCTTTTCCCTGTTCCCAAACAGCCTGATGAGCTTTGCAGACCAGTATTTCATTACCTTTACCATCAGTATGCTATATATCATTGGCGGGATTGGTTTCCTGGTATTGATGGATGTACGTCAGCATAAGCGTTGGAGCAAGCTGAGTACCAATAGCAAACTAATTTTGACTACCATTGCAGGACTGAATCTATCTGCTTTTATCCTGATCTGGATTCTGGAAGCATCTAATCCACAAACGCTGGCATTGATGAGTGTCGGTGATCAGGCAGTCAATGCATGGTTCCATGCTACCGTGCCGCGTTCTTCCGGATTTTATAGTCTGCCATTAGATCAGATGACCAATGCCTCAACCCTTGTGACCATGTTCCTGATGTTTATTGGTGGTGGCTCTTTAAGTACTGCAGGTGGCATCAAGGTTGGAACGTTTATTATTGTCGTGATCAGCGTGATTAGCTTCTTACGGCGTGAAGATGAAATCCGCCTGTTCCGACATTCAATTTCTGAAAAAACCACCTTTAAGGCCTTGGCAGTGGTATGTATTACGGCGCTGCTGATCGCTGGCGGTTTTATGAGCCTGTTGATTCTGGAACCGAATCAGGATTTTCTGGATTTGTTATTTGAAACGGTTTCTGCAGCCTGTACAGTGGGCTTATCCCGTGGTGTCACCCCTGAGTTACAGCCAGCCAGTTTGCTCATTCTGATGCTGCTTATGTTTACCGGCCGTTTGGGCCCACTAACATTGGCTTACTTTATTGCCACACCGAAAAAGAGCCGGCTTAAGCATCCGCCTTCTGAAATTCAGGTTGGATAAAATTTTCAGACTTAAAAAATCCACGTCTAAGCGTGGATTTTTTATAGATGAGGAATCTTTTAAAACCAGTTCATCAATGAGACACCCAATCCGACATAGGTGGCCTTATGGTTATAGTCAATCAGGCTTTCACCATAGCCATCAAACAGTTGAAAATGTCCTCGCAAACGGCCACTGATTGGAAATGACCAGTCAAACTGGGCAGCGCCACGGTTATCATCACCGCCTTTTAAGGTATGACGTAGCATCAGAGAAAAATCATGATCTTTCCAGCGGTAGAATGCAGTCATATCGCCACGACCGATATAGTCGACAATATCCGGATTATTATCATCCGGTAAATCTTCTTCGAAGCGATACCACGGACGTACCATTAACGCGAAGTTATTACGTTCAAAGCCCAGATTCAGCATGACCCTGTTCCAGCTACGTGACAGCGGATCGGAACGACCATTGGACTGATGGTTTAGAGTCAGACCCAGCATACGCCAGTCCAGACCGAACAGGTCATAATTGGTACGGAATACCAAACTCACTTCTGGCTCGTAGTTGGTTTCACGGAATGGTCTTGATTCTTCCGAGTTATACACTTGCCAGCGTGAAGACTGAGTATAAGCCACCCAAAGATCGCCATTATCTCCAAGGATATTTTCAACCGCTTTTGTTTTTAGCGACAGCTGAAACTTGGATTCCATCGACTTCAAGTTCTGGTCTTCTTCGACTGTATTGACCGGGTTTTCACTTTGTGGAAACTCGTTTTTCTTGGAAGTCCAGAAGCCTGGCAATACATATACTGGTTGATAGGAACGGATATTCCAGGTACCAAGTTTACTTTCCGGTGATAATTCCCAACGGCTGTCTAATAACGAAAGATTCGGTTTCAGTGGAGAACCTTCACTCACCGATACCGTAGAAACGGTTTTATCAATTTTGGCTTTCAGGTTATCGGGTTCAGGCGCAATGTCAGCAGCTGCACGACGTTCAGAGACCAATACCACTCTTTCTGCTTCTGGTACTTTAAACAAAGCATCATAACAAGCCAGACGTTCTGCATTGGTTTCTACCGCTGCACAGGCCTCTGCCGTTGCCGGCATTGGACTGCTGGGGATCGTGGTTTTACTTTCTTCCGCATACACCTGCGCCCCACCCATACAGCCAAGCAAAATACTCAGCTGCAAAGTCGGGCGCCTAAACGAATTAAGCGCCATTCAATTTTCCTTTTTTATTTTACTGAACTTGTTGAATCACAAATCCGAGCTGTTCCAGTGCTTCACGTTTTGCTACTGGCGCAACCACTGCACGAGACGGCTGTTGCTCGACTAAATATTGCTGAGCAACACGCTTTAAGTCATCCAGTGTCACATTCAGCAAACGTTCACGTAATTGCTTACGGAATGCTGGAGTACGCTGATGCAGATAAGCATAACAAGCGGTGATCGCTTCACCTGCTGGTGAACCCGGTTTATCCATGCTGGCGATTAAGCCCAAAATCGCTTCTTCTAACTGATGTGGCTGCTGTTCTGCATTCAGTAACCATTGCACGCTCGCGTCAAAATCTTTGAAGGTTTCTGCTAGACGTGGATCACGGTAGCTATAGAAACGGAATGAACATGCATTGCCGTCATAGCTGGCACCACCGCCATAAGCACCGCCTTTTTCACGGATCGCACTATGCAGGTAACCATTACGCAAATAGCCTGCCAAGACCATCAACGGTGCTGCATCAGGATGAGACACTTCTACCGCTGGATAAGCTGCTGCACAGAACTGCACATTGGCCTGAATCAGCCATGCTTCATCTGCTTCATTTAATACTTTTTCAGTTTGAGTCAGTTGTACCGGATTACGGTCTACAGCAACCTTGTCCCAAACATTCTGAACCTCTTCAACAAGATGATCCGCTTGCGGTTCTTCGCAGACCAGCAGGAACTGTTTTGGTGCTTGCAGTAAAATACGATGAATGTGTTTCAGCTCTTCAATCATGGCATCATAAGCGGCTTCATCTTTTTCAATTTTTGAAACCAGATTCATCAGCCAGTTCAAAGCACCTAGACCAGTATTATGATAATCACGGGTTGCTAAAGCACTGTGCTGACGCGAAGCTATTTGCATCGCATAGCTATGACCTGAACCAGAAACACGTGAATGCCAACGCGTTTTACGCTGTTGTAGCAATTCAATAATGCGGCCTTTCTCATCAAAACGAAGCTGTTCAAAACCAGTTTTCAGCAACTGAATCGCTTGCAGGTTATTGACTAGAGATTTGGTGGTTAATGTCAACCAGGCTGAAATCTTGTTCTTGTCATCCACTTTCGAGCGTAATGACGCTCCCATACCTAGACCACCACTCACAGCAGTCTGGATTTGCTGGAATTCAAGATAGTTGTACTCGCCTGCACCGACTTCACCGACCAGAATGGATAGTAGGTTGAAGTATGGCGATTGCACCACTTCATCTGGAATCTGTACCAGCACTTGTTGGTAATAAATACCGTTGGTACCGGCATAATAAAGGTTTAATGGTGTATCGATACCATTCGAGATCACTTCACGCAGCTGACCTTGTACGATTTGCATTTCAGCAGGCACATCTTCTAAACCAACTTTAGGCAATAAGTTCAGATCATCTGGAGTATCTTGACGAATATTCAATGCTTCAGTTTGCGCAATGATTTCAGCTTTCTGCTCTTCAGTCAGTGTCTTGCCAATTTCAGCCAAACGTGCTTTTTCAGCTTCAGCTTCTTTGGCAGATTTAGTCGCATCCGGAACTAAGGTCAATTGCACACGGTGCGGGTTATCAATCAGATGCTCTTTAATCAGATTAGACAGCCACATTGGATCTTTCAGTTCTTCTTTAACTGCAGCAATCGCAGAATCAACATCCCAGACTTCAACCGGATCACGATGATGAATCGCACTACCCAAACCATTCAGAATCAGGCTTAGACCATAAGGCGTACCATCACCATTGATTTCACGTTGATGCAGTTCGATCTGATGCAAAATCGCATCTACTGCCTGCTGATCGACTGGTTTAGCCGCAACATCTTCCAGAATTTTGAACACGCCATCTTTAAATTCTTCAGCATGTTCTGGGTTAGATCCTTGCACTGCGCAGTAGAAGGTCATCTCAAAGTTAGAGTCATCCACGCCCATAAACGGACCGGTTGCATCTGCATAACCACAAGTTTCAAGATAATGACGCAGTGGTGATGCCGAATCTTCCAGCAGAATACCTTCCACCAGACGCATGCCGAGACGAAGTTTGATTTCACTTGCTTCAGGCAATAACCATGAAATTACATGATAAGTTTTGTCACGTAGATCATCTGCATCAACGGCATAAGTATCAGTTACCGATACTGGCGCAGACAAACGGGTTTCAGGCGTTGAATATAAGGTCTGACCTTGTTCAAATTTAGACAATGCCAGCGTTTCAAACTGTTCTTGTAGTTCAAAAGCTGACTTGTTACCAAAAGTCATAAACACTGCATTACTTGGATGGTAATGTGACTTATAGAAATCTACTAACTCTTGGTAAGTTAAATCAGGAATATCTTTAGGATCACCACCTGAATTGTAGTGATAGGTGGTGTCTGGGAACAGATAATAGGCTAACGTATGATAAAGCTGATCTGAAGGTGAACTCATCGCACCTTTCATTTCATTGAATACCACACCTTTATAAACCGGTTCACCATTTTCCAGTTCAATACGAATGCCTTCCTGCGCAAAATCCAACGGATTCAGGTTCGCTGCAAATGCCGCGTCCATATACACTTCCAACAAGTTCTGGAAGTCTTTATCGTTCTGGGTTGCAAATGGGTATGCCGTCCAGTCCGCCGCAGTAAAAGCATTCATGAAGGTGTTCAGAGAACGGCGAATCATCAGGAAGAATGGATCACGTACCGGGAATTTTTCTGAACCGCAAAGCGCCGTATGTTCAAGAATATGCGCTTCGCCTTTCGAGTCCATTGGCTGCGTACGGAAAGCCACTAAAAAGACATTTTCATCGTGATTAGTCGCCAGGTGATAATGAGTGGCGCCGGTCACTTTATGCTTATATTCAGACACTAAAATGTCTAAAGCTTCAACATGGTGTTGACGTACCAACTGAAACGCAGGATGTACAGTTTGTGAAATGGTTTCAGTGACATCTACAGTCATGCGATCTCCTAATTTTTAGATAAAAAACAACTGATCGCATTATAGCTTTAGTTTTTGTTATTATTCACGCTGAAAACCGATCATTTTGATCGAATTAAGTAAACTTGGTCATTCAGAAAATGAATCACCAAGTATTTGAACCGCATTATTTAAATCAAAAATCGACTAGATCAAATATTTAAAGTAGTTGTAATTCGGGTGGTTTTCAACAAAGACATAGTTCTGCTTCTGATAAAAGCTTGCTGCCAGTTTGGTTTCAGTATGCAAACACAGTGCAGAATAATGCGGACGTGCCAGTTGTTCCAGATAAGCCAGTAATTGTTTGCCGACACCATGCTGACGATATTTTGGATGCACATAGAAACGACGTACACGGCCAATACGTTCTTCCACACCATCTGGTCCCCATTGCTGGTTCAAACCACCACAAGCAATCAGCTTGTCACCATCATAAGCGACAGCAAGATATTCATTGTCATTACTAAATGAGTTTTTTCCTGTGCGATATTCTTCAACCAATTTCTCAATTAAATCATAGCCTTCCTTTTTTGCTAAAGTAGCAAAAGTTTCGATTTGATCTGGGAGTTGTTCGGCTTTTACGATTTTAATATCCATATATACACACTGTCAGAAATTGTAGACTCGGGTCGACCTGCACTTGCATGAATATGCAGCTACAGGTGATATAACACTTATAAATAAAATCCGCTATTTAAATCAATGGTACAAACGCAGGATTACGAAATTTATCTGATCTAATTCGACCAAAGTGCGAGATGAATGCCTGATAGCACATCCTAAAACTTTTTGAAAATGATTCAGCACCCTACAGCAAACCTGAGCATTCGTGTAAACTTAAGACTTTCGTTTTTGAATGTGACTCTCTGACATGGCAAATGTTGATCTTTTTGCAATTGGTAATGCGCTAATTGACCAGGAATTTAAAGTATCTGATGACTTTTTAACTGCAAACAATCTGCAAAAAGGCACCATGCAACTGACTGATGGTGAAACACAAGCTGCGCTGTATGAGAATTTAAAAGCGACTCAAAATTATAAAGGTCAGGCTTCTGGCGGTTCTGCTGCAAACACAACGGTTGCCTTTGCAGCTTTAGGTGGTTCAGCATTCTATGCATGCCGCGTAGGTAATGATGATCTGGGTCAAATCTACCTAAATGGTTTAAATGAAGCTGGAATCAACACAACAACCCGTTCAATCAGCGAAGGCGTAACAGGTACCTGTATGGTTCTAGTGAGTCCAGATTCAGAACGTACCATGCATACTTATTTAGGTATTACTGCTGAATTGACGGATGTTCAAATCGATTTCACACCGCTGAAAACTGCAAAATGGTTGTATATCGAAGGTTATCTGTCTACTTCAGAAACTGCCCGCCATGCAGTTGAACAGGCACGTACCATTGCCCGTGCCAGCGATGCAAAAATTGCCTTAACTTTGTCCGATCCAGCCATGGTGCAATATGCACGTGCTGGCTTAGACGAAATGGTTGCTGATGGCGTAGATCTATTGTTCTGTAATGAACAGGAAGCGTTAATGTACACAGGTACTGAAACGATTGAAGCTGCTTTAGTTAAATTGCAAGAAATTAGCCAACACATTGTTATTACATTATCAGCCAAAGGCGCACTGATCTGCAATGAAGGTCAAAGCTTTACTGTACCGGGCCGTAAAGTGGAGGCAGTTGATACCAACGGTGCGGGTGATGCTTTTGCTGGTGCTTTCCTGTATGCACTGAATGCAGGTTTAGGCTGGAAAGCTGCAGCTGAACTGGCAATCCTGATTTCAAGTGAAGTGGTTTCACAATTCGGACCACGCTTGGCAATAGCTGAATATGCGGCATTATTGGAAAACTTCCAAAAGGAATGTGCTTAATGTTTAAAATTTGCATGACCGAAGACATCCCGGAACGTGAAGCACGTTCCTTTGAAACGCCGGATAGCGATACCATTTTTATTACTCAACGTGACGGAATGTTCTACGCCTACCAGAACATTTGCCCACATTTGCAGGTGGAATTAGAGTTTCTGGAAAACCAGTTCCTGGATCGTGATCAGGAATTTATTGAATGTTCAACCCATGGTGCTTTATTTCTGGTTGAAACTGGCGAATGTATTTCTGGTCCATGCCAAGGTCAAGCACTTGAAAAAGTAGAGATTACCGTGCATTCTGATGGTGGAATTTACCTCACAGAATAACTCTTAAATTGGACGCTACCATGCCGGCATTTTTCGTAGACTATAACTTGATGCCTTTTCATCTAAGTTTATTCGCTGTGATTCTGCTAGGCGTGGTAGAAACCTTAGGCTACATATTTAAAATCCGCCCGACTAAATTTCTTAAACAGATTTCCCCTTTCAACTTTCACAATCTTGATCTGCTTAACGTCAAGTTTTCCAAAACCCTGATTGTATTTTTCCTGCTGATGAATTTCAGTTTTGCCGGCTATGTGCTGCAACTGCTGATCTATTCTCAGGAGCAGGAATTTCTACCCGCGTATTATCTGATTATTCCTGCACTAATTATCGCGATTTTCTTTACCGTATTTATGATTCACTGTCTGGATCAGGTGATTCCACCAAAATATAAGAAACACCATGTCAATCTGATTGGTCGTCTGGCAACTATTTCCAGTGGCAATGCCCGCCCTGGATTTTCTGCCCAAGCACGCGTACGAGATGAATTTGGTCAGTTACACTATGTACAAGTCGAACCTGAATTTGGCGAACTGGAATTTCAGTCGCAGATTATTTTAATCCGTATGCGTAAATCGCATTATGTTGCCAAGAAAATCAGCAAGTCCAATCGTCTGTTTAGCCTCGATCTGGAACGCTCATAATTCTTAAAAAATATAAAAGCCCGGCATATGCCGGGCTTTTTTTATAGCAATCTCAGTTAACGCTTTAAGAAACCTGCAACCATATTCAGGACATTCTGAATATCATTATTGGCTTCCTGTTTACTGGTTTGTTCACCTTGCGGGGTTAATGAGTCAATAATCTGCGGCAGGACTTTGGAAATGGCACTATATACATCCTGCTTCGGCGCATGCACCTGTTCAGCAACTTGCTCCACTTCCTGATCGTCAAATAGTAGCTGTAGTTGCTGGTTATCCACGGGAGCATTCTCACCTGGACCAGTAGACACCCAGTCATCCACCTGATTGGTTAATCCCTGTCCTTTAAGCTTATCCAGTGCACCTTGTAAACCACCCTGTTTCTGAATCCAGGCGAGTACCAATGGCAATACAGCGATCAGTAATGTCTTGGTTCCACTTGAACCCAAGCCTGATGATCGAGATTGTTGATTCGTTTGTTGGTTTGGCTGCTGTTGTGGTTGATCAGCGCCGCCTAATTGACTCAGTACAGAACCTAAAATCCCGCCAAATCCGCCTTGCTGAGACTGACCAGTTTGACGCGTATTACCCGTATTTAACTGTCCAAGGACTGCACCCAAAATTCCACCCAAGCCACTTTGAGACTGTTGCGACTGGTTCTGGGATTGATTCTGATTGGTATTCTGCTGTTGCTGACCACCACCTAAGGCTTGCTTGGCCAGTATCTCTACAATATTACTGAGGTTTGTCATACTGCTCATCCTGTCAATCTTTCTTACAGCATACGTGGCGAGCAGAAAGTTGAAATGGATGAATATGTTAATATTTGCAATGAAATTTAGTCGTTTTTTTTCATTACCAACGGAACTTATCCCAGTTTTCCGGATTGGCCCAGAATTTGGAGTTAAACCAGTCTGGCACATGCTTATAAGTCAGGATATTAAATTGCCATAAGGCAAAGTCAGCATCATGTGTCGTTTTATCAATGAGTTGGGTTAAGCCTAAAGAACGTAGTAGTTTCTCATCCTGTAAACGGCTCACCACCACCAGACGTTTTGCAAATAAATCACGTAGTTTAACCAAGATCTGACTGATCATTTGATTGGATAACTCACTCGTTTCAGAAGTATCTAGCATCACTACTGCCAGGTCATAACGTTGCTGAAAAGGCAGACTTAAAAAGTCAGATACGCTAAAATAATGCCATTGAATGGACTGATTAAACTTGACTTGGGTCAAATCCTGACCAATACAAATCGCAGTTTTTATGGGCTGTTCCTGTGCAAAATCGTCTAGCATCGAAGTGATGACATTCTGTTCAGCCATAACAGCATCCTTATGATTTAAGTGAGTAATTTATATGGAACTTCAAGGCATTTGCCATAAAATGCACGCCGGCCTCAAGAACCTTAGTGTAACTGATCAAGATGTACACCGGGCAAATGTTGAATATAAATTCATATTAGATCGTTCAGAAATTGATCTCCCATTTAGCCTGGGTCAGGAAATCGAGATTGAATGGACCGGCAATATCTATTGCGTATCTTGTGGTGCTAAAACCTCAAAGTCTTTTTCCCAAGGCCACTGCTTCAAATGCTTTAAAACCAAAGCGTCTTGTGACATGTGTATTATGAAGCCGGAAAGCTGTCACTATCATTTGGGTACCTGTCGTGAAGATACCTTTGCCCATGAAGTCTGCTTCCAGCCACATATTGTATATTTAGCCAATTCAAGTGGACTTAAAGTCGGAATTACCCGTGTCAATCATATGCCAGGTCGTTGGCTGGATCAGGGTGCAACGCAAGCCCTACCGATCATGAAAGTAGGTTCTCGTCGCTTATCGGGTCAGATGGAAGTTATGTTTGGTACCCAGGTTGCCGACAAGACAGATTGGCGCAAGCTGCTCAAAGGTGAAGCTGAGCCGCTGAATCTAATTGATATCCGTGATCAGCTACTTGATGAATTTGAACCACAAATTACCACAATTCGTGATGAATTCAGCATGAGTCTTGACTTCAATGAAAATGTTGAGATTCTGGAACAAGAGCGACCACGTGAGTTTATCTATCCGGTAGAAAGCTATCCAGAAAAGGTCAAATCCCATAACCTGGATAAAACTCCCGTGATCCGTGGCAAGTTACAAGGAATTAAGGGCCAGTACCTGATTATGGATACCGGTGTAATCAATATCCGTAAATATACCGGTTATGAAATTAAGGTTCGTGCTGAGTAACCGGAACTATTTTAGAAAGCGGGATAAAGTGTCCCGCTTTTTAATTTCCTATTCAGGGAATTATCTAATGAAATTTAAAATACATTTCAGGTTTTCAATATAACTTTCAATTTTAAGATAGTTCTTTGGAACTAAAACTAATTTTGAAAAATAAAAAACCGGCTCGAAAGCCGGTTTTTTATCAAGGAAAATCTGTTATTTGATTTTCGCTTGTGATTTCAGATAACGCGTATAGTCATCAAATTCTTGCTGACCGCGTAACTGAGCATAAAGTTTTGCAAGCTCAGTACGTTGCTCTTCGCTTAAGACATCAATCGGATTCTTCTTCACTTCAGATACAGCAACTACCACCAGCTCATTTGGCAGGCTTGCTGTGGTCACAGACCAGAATCCAGCTTTAGGCGCTTTCACACTAAATGCTGCACGTTGTACATCACGTTTTAGCAGACCTTCAGCACGAGTATAGATCCCCGCATCTTCAAACACCAGATTGCCTTTCGCTACAGAAGCAGCAGGCTTAGTCTTGAATTCATCAAGAGATTTCTGAACTTCGGCTTTTGCCAGAGCAAGTGCTTTTTCTTCAATCAGTTTTGCTTTAACACGTGGTTTCGCTTCAGCCAGTGATTGCTCACCTGCTGCATGGTAATTACGCACTTTTACCCAAGCCACATCACCATTCGCTAACTGAATGCTAGAAGACACATTACGATCGCCATTCTTCACATCATCATTGAAAAGTTTTACTTTCACATTGGCATCGCTTAGCAATGGATCGCGAGTAGATAAAGTCACACCTTTGGCTGATTGTACACGAACACCTTTCACTTCTTGTGTCACCACATCCAGTGAGTCGCTGCTTACGACCATATCATTCAGGCCATTTACCGTATCAGAGAATGCATTGGATTTTTTAGAAGCCAACACTTCTTCACTTAGACGTGCTTTTTGTGATTCAAATGATGGCACAGCAACATCAGGTGCCTGTACCGCAATAATGTGATAACCATAATCAGTCTTCACAGGTGCAGAAACCTGACCTGATTGTAATGAAGCAACAGTCTTGTCGAAGGCATCCCCAAACACACCCACTTCATACACTGCAATTGCACCGCCTTTGGCTTTCGACTCAGGATCTTCTGAATACTCCGCTGCAGCTTGAGCAAACGTTGTACCTGCTTTAATTTTCGCAGCGACGTCTGCAGCCAGTTTTTGAGCTTCAGCTTCAGAACGGTTATCCGCAGTAATCAGGATATGTTTTACTTCTGGCTTAGCAGTCGATTTTTGCGCTGCGACAAAGCTGTTATAAGCATCTTGGAGTTCTGCATCGGTTACCGTAACAGCAGCGGTATTGATATCAGTTGCTTTTAAAACTACGTAATCTACATCAACACTGGTTGGCTGCTTAAACACAGTCTTGTGTTTTTCATAATAGGCTGCAACATCGGCATCCGTAACCTTGACGTTTTTCTTATAGGTCTCAAGATTTACGCTGGCAATGTGTACATGACGTTGTTCAGTCTGTAAGTTTGCAATCTGTTGAATTTCAAGCTTGCTCACCAAAGGATAGTCAATAAATGTAGACGACAGCATTTTCAATGCATGATCCGTACGCAGACTTGCAATCAATTGACGGCTATTCATTCCTACAGAGCGTAAATAGTTTTCATACAGCGCATTGGAAAACTGACCATTTTCCTGGAAACTTGGTTGCTGAGCAATCATCTGTTCAATTTGCTGATCACTGAGGCTGATGCCGAGTTCTTCAGCTTGTTGCAGTAAAACCGTACGTGCAACCAGCGTATCCATTGCCTTTTGATCAATGAATGCCTGATTTAATAATGTTTCATCGCCATTGGCATAACTAAGATATTGTTCTTTGAATGATTTTGTCAGAGATTCCAGTTCTTTTTTAGAGATATCTGTGCCATTTACCGTCTTGGCTGTATCTTTGTTCCCACCACTAAAATATCCTTCAATACCTACAAGCGCTAAAGGGGTCAAAAACAGAACGAGCAAGACCTTGCCCAGCCATCCCTTAATAACTTTACGAAAAGATTCCATAAGTATTCCAATATTTTATTTGCATGGGATTTTACCCGAAAAAACCCACTGAATGAATGTGTTAATCCTGACTATTTAATTAATCAATAAAAAAACGCGCCTAGTGAGGCGCGTTTGGTTGCTGTTGGCGATTAAGCTACAGCGTCTTTTAAGCCTTTGCCAGCTTTGAAGCTAGGTACTTTGCTTGCTTTAATTTCAAGCGTTGCACCAGTTTGTGGGTTACGGCCAGTACGTGCAGCACGTTCTTTAACGCCGAAAGTACCAAAACCAACTAGAGTAACTGTGTCACCTGATTTTAGAGCTTCAGTAACAGAAGCAATTGTAGCATCTAAAGCTTTACCTGCGTCAGCCTTAGATAATCCCCCTTTCTCTGCAATTGCATCAATTAATTCTGATTTATTCATGAAAATTACGTCCTCTTAATATCGTTTATTTAAGGTCCAAGAATTTGTTTACATTGCCATAGCGACTTTATAACAATGGTTTAGGTCTAAACGCAATACTCTTCGACCTGTTTTTTTTTAAAAAATAAGCGAAAAAAACATTGAATAATGAATAAAGTCACTTTCGTTGTGATTTTTTAGACAATTCATCCTGTATTTTTTCCTGTTCTGCCGTCAACTGATCGACTTTAGCATGTAGCTGCAAGATCAGCTTTTCCAGATGCTGTACGTCCTTCAGCGTCACTAATCCTATACGATTCAATGAATGATGAACAGAGTGATCAATTAATTTTTCAACTTTATCTTTGGTATCTGTGACTGACTCTTTAGCCTTTTCTGAGACTTTTTCGACAGTTTGATCAGCAATGTCAGTCGTTTTGGATTCCAGCTCTTCCCCAACCTTGACTAATGAGTCGAATAATTTGTTGCCTTCTTCCTCGGCACGAGAGAATGCGCCAAGTCCAGCCAGCCAGATTTGCTTGGTATATTTACGGAAGTCGAGGACAGACTTACGCTCAGATCCTGATCTGGACTTGCTTTTTGATGTTTTTTGTTCTGCTTCTGGGATTGCATCCTGTGCCGCTTCAGATTTGTCCATGTGCACGCCTCCTGATTATTTTCTCTGCAAATTTTATATAGAAATCTACAAAATGACAGCATATTAGCAAATTTAATACTTGCCAGTTTTGCTAAACTGTTCTACAAAGCAATTTATTTCAAGTTTTAAGTTTAATCCCTGAAATATCAATTAGGCAGGATGCTTTATATTTCAAATTTTCAGGAAAGGATTGGTTGTATCTATGAGCGAATCGCAGCAAAGTCAAAAGCAGCCGCACTTATTGCTGACAATGACTTTAATTGTTTTAGAAACGATTTTCACTTTTATTCTAAAATATGATCGCGTTGTTGCATTACAAGCTAAAAAGTTTATTGATGAAGAAATTGCTATTAAGATTAATAGTTATATTCCTTATTTTGACATTTATGTACAGTTTACCGATAAAGGTTTGCTGTTTGACCATAAAGCGCCGAATAAGATCATTGAACTTGATGTGCGTACTACCCTGTCCGATCTGATCAAAATCTTTATTTTTGGCAATCGTCGCAGCATTAAAGCCATGCGCATTGATGGTAATCAGATCCTTAAAGATGAATTTCGTGATCTGCTGACTTTATTCGCCCTGCCAAAACTGCTTGCCGACTGGAAACAGTGGCTATATGAACCTTCTGATGAATCAGATGTGGTTACTTCTCGTAACCGTTTAGCTCCACTTTTAGATAAAATTGATCAGCAACGTTCTAAAATTAATACCCTGCAGGTGGAAGTTAAACAGTACAAAAACCGGATTCGACGCATGCAACGTCGTCAGAAACAAATAAATATAATCTTTGGTCTTATTACCATAGGTTTAATTACGTTATTAGTATATAATTGGTTCGCGTAATAAATCCTTCTTTTTTGTACGATTTAGCACCTCATTTAGCATAATAAAAAACTTGACTATTTTAGTCAGGATTCTTAAAATCGACACATCTAGTCTAACCATGTGTATCGAATCATGCGCTTAACCACTCGCGGTCGCTACGCAGTGACTGCTCTTCTTGATCTAGCTTTGCAGCCAACTGAACAAACGATCACGCTTGCTGAAATTGCAGCTCGTCAAACCATTTCTGTTGCCTATCTTGAGCAGTTATTTGCGAAACTAAAACGTCATGGCTTAGTTTCAAGTGTCCGTGGTGCCAATGGTGGTTATCATCTGGCGCGTAATGCTCAAGACATCACTGTGTTAGAAATCATTGAAGCTGTAAACGAAACTGTTGACGCTACTCGCTGCGACCATAAAGGCAACTGCCAGAATGGTGCGATGTGCTTGACTCACGATTTATGGCAGGAACTCTCCCACCACATTGCCGATTATCTCGCAAAAATCTCGCTTGCTGACCTTGTAGCTCGTGACAACGTGCAAACCGTTTCACTTCGCCAAAATTCAGCATCTTTTGATTCAGCTCTTTTATCGGTTACAGGTATTTGACATGAAACGTCCGATTTATCTTGACTATGCAGCAACCACTCCTGTAGATCCTCAAGTTGCAGAACGCATGATGGAATGCTTAACTTTCGAAGGTACCTTCGGTAATGCTGCATCTCGTTCACATGCATACGGCTGGCAAGCGGAAGAAAAAGTTGAATACGCACGTGAACAGGTCGCTAACCTTGTGAAAGCTGACCCACGTGAAATCGTATGGACTTCTGGTGCAACTGAATCTGACAACCTTGCATTAAAAGGTGTGGCTCAGTTCTATGCATCTAAAGGCAAGCACATCATTACTTCTAAAATTGAACATAAAGCAATTTTGGATACATGCCGTGAGCTTGAGTCTGAAGGCTTTGAGATTACTTACCTGGAACCACAACCAAAAACTGGTTTAATCACTCCAGAGATGGTTGAAGCTGCGATTCGTCCAGATACCATTCTTGTTTCCCTAATGATGGTCAACAACGAAATCGGTACTACAACTGATGTCGCTGCGATTGGTGAAATCACACGTGCCAAGAAAATTTTCTTCCACGTCGATGCTGCACAGGCTGCGGGTAAAGTTGAAATCGACTTATCTACTTTAAAAGTAGATTTGATGAGTTTCTCTGCGCACAAAATCTATGGTCCTAAAGGTATCGGTGCCCTGTTCGTACGTCGTAGCCCACGTGTACGTCTAAAAGCACAAATGCATGGTGGCGGTCATGAACGTGGCATGCGTTCTGGTACTTTAGCGACTCACCAGATCGTAGGTATGGGTGAAGCATTCGAACTTGCTGGTAAAAATTTACAGTCTGAACAAGCACGTTTACGCGTACTTCGTGACAAGCTTTGGAATGGTTTACGTGACCTTGAACAGGTATTCCTGAATGGTCACGAAACTTACAACGTTGCGAACTACCTGAACGTGAGCTTCAACTTTGTTGAAGGCGAATCACTAATGATGGCTCTGAAAGATGCAGCAGTATCTTCAGGTTCAGCATGTACTTCTGCAACGCTGGAACCTTCTTATGTTCTACGTGCATTGGGCCTATCAGACGAACTTGCACACAGCTCAATCCGCTTCAGCTTTGGTAAATACACCACTGAAGAAGATATTGATCATGTACTTGAAGTCACTAAAGCTGCTGTTGAGAAGTTACGTGAACTTTCTCCGCTTTGGGATATGTACAAAGAAGGTATCGACCTTTCTTCCGTTGAATGGGCTGAGCACTAATCTTGCGTCAGAGATAACAGCATTTGTGCTGTTATCTCATTGATAAAATTTTTTTAATCCCCATATTTAATATTAGGCTGACCCCGAGTTTTGGAGAAGCAACATGGCTTATAGCGAAAAAGTAATTGACCATTACGAAAACCCACGTAACGTTGGGGTTTTAGACAAAAATGCAGAAAACGTAGGTACAGGCATGGTGGGTGCACCTGCATGTGGCGACGTGATGCGTCTTCAAATTCAAGTGAATGATGAAGGTGTAATCGAAGAAGCACGTTTCAAAACTTATGGCTGCGGTTCAGCAATTGCATCTAGCTCACTGGTAACTGAGTGGCTTAAAGGCAAAACTCTGGACGAAGCTCAAGCGATCAAAAACATTGATATCGCAACTGAACTTGCTCTTCCTCCAGTAAAAGTACACTGCTCTGTACTTGCTGAAGATGCCATCAAAGCTGCTGTAGAAGATTACCGTAGCAAAAAGACTAAAGCTTAATTGCTGACGTGTATTTTTGAAGAAAGATTAACGGAGTTTTCATGATCCATTTAACTGAAAATGCTGCAACTCATATCAGCAATTACCTCAAAAATCGTGGTAAGGGTGAAGGCATTCGCGTTGGTGTGAAAACTTCAGGCTGTTCAGGTCTGGCTTATGTGCTGGAGTTCGTCGATGAAGTTGATACCCATGACGAAGTATTTGAACAGTTTGGTGTTAAGGTTTTCGTAGACCCGAAAAGCCTGGTTTATCTCGAAGGTATGGAGATGGACTATGTGAAAAATGGTCTGAACGAAGGCTTCGAATTTAACAACCCGAACAAAAAAGGTGAATGTGGCTGCGGTGAATCCTTCACTGTTTAAGGCTTAATCACTAGCGCACATTTCCCTTTGCAGCATTAAAACAGTGTCATCTACACTGTTTTAATTGCATTTAGGCAGTAGTTTTTAGTTGCATATTAATCGTGGATCCAATCTCCCATGAATCATTTTGAGTTGTTCAACCTTCCTGTCGCACTTGATATTGATCCAGCTGCCTTAAAAGCTGAATTTCTAAAGTTACAGCAACAATACCACCCGGATAAAGCTGAAGACAAAGACCAGGCCCTGATCAAATCAAGTGAAATCAATCAGGCGTTCAAGGCATTATCTGCTGTAGATAGCCGCGCTGCATACTTACTTTCATTGAAAAAACAGGATTATCATCTGGATCAATCCATCAGTGATTTTGAGTTCCTGCAAGACGCACTGGAGATTCGTGAACAGCTTGATGAAGCTGGTTCGGCAGAAGACTTATCTTCACTGAAAGTTGAAGTTCAACAGTGGATTGATGGTTTGGTGCGTGAATTCAAAATTGATTATGAAGATGAAGACTGGGCTGAGGCTCGCGATACTGTGCGTAAACTGCGCTTCTTTGTGAAAGTCATGGCAGATATCGATAAAGCAGAAGACCGCTTCCTCGATGACGACAGCTTTGACCTCGATGACGATTTTTAATTTCTCTCTTTAATATTTAACGTGCAAAGGATGTAACACTATGGCTCTCTTGCAGATTGCAGAACCAGGTCAATCAAGTGCACCGCATGAACACCGCATTGCGATTGGTATCGATTTAGGCACCACCCACTCTTTGGTTGCCACGGTTCTTTCAGGTAAAGCCAAAGTACTTAATGATGAACAAGGACGTGTGTTACTTCCTTCTATCGTTCATTATGCAGAACAAGCGACTCAATATGGCTATGAGGCTGCACCATTCACAACGACTGACCCAAAAAATACCATTGTTTCTGTAAAACGTTTCATGGGTCGCTCTCAAGCGGATATCAAATTCCAGCACCCGTACACTTTGGTGGGTGAAGCGAATGAAATGCCAGCGTTTGAAACTGCGCAAGGTCGTAAAACACCAGTTGAAATTTCAGCACAAATCTTAAAACAGCTGAAAGACCGTGCCGAAGCCAGTCTAAAAAATGAAATTAATGGTGCTGTCATTACAGTTCCAGCCTATTTCGATGAAGCGCAACGTCAGGCAACCCGTGATGCGGCTCAATTGGCTGATTTAAACGTACTGCGTTTACTGAATGAACCTACTGCTGCTGCAGTTGCTTATGGTCTGGATCAGGAAACCAATCTTAGTACAGATCGCAACTATGTGATTTATGACCTGGGTGGTGGTACTTTTGACGTTTCGATCTTACGTTTCTCGCAAGGTGTATTCGAAGTATTAGCCACTGGTGGCCACACTGCTCTTGGTGGTGATGACCTAGATCGTCTAATCCTGAAATGGGCGAAGAAACAGCTAAATATTGAAACATTAGATGATGCGGAATACGCACATTTCATTACCGCTTCACGTAAAGCTAAAGAAGCACTTTCTGATGCTGAATCTGTAGAACTGAAATTATTGGATCATGTCTTAACTTTAGACCGTCCGACTTTTGAAGAGATCATTAAAGTCGCGCTGGATAAAACCATCAGCGTATGTAAGCGTGTGATGCGTGATGCCAAACTGGAACTGGATGATATTCAGAATGTAGTTCTAGTGGGTGGCTCTACCCGTTCATATGCTGTTCAGAAAGCCGTTCGTGAAGTCTTTAATCAAGAACCACTATGCACGATTAACCCGGATGAAGTGGTTGCGATCGGTGCCTCTATTACCGCTAATCAGTTGATTGGCAACAGTAAAGATGGATCATTATTATTAGATGTGACTCCACTATCTCTTGGTTTAGAAACCATGGGTGGTTTGGTAGAACGTTTAATTTCACGCAATACTGCAATTCCTGTCGCACGTCGTCAAGAGTTCACAACTTATCAAGATGGTCAAACTGCCATGCTGATTCATGTGGTGCAAGGTGAACGTGATCTGGTTGAACATTGTCGTAGTTTAGGTCGCTTCGTGTTACATGGTATTCCACCAATGACTGCAGGTCAGGCACGTATTGAAGTGACTTTCCAGGTCGATGCAGATGGCTTGCTGACAGTATCTGCACAAGAAACCACGTCTGGCGTGAAAGCGCATATCGATATTAAGCCATCTTATGGCTTGTCAGGCGAAGATACTGAACGTTTATTGCTTGAAGGCTACAAATTTGCTGAAGAAGACAAAAACCTGCGTCATCTTCAGGAAACCAAAGTCGAAGCACAACGTGAACTTGAAGCACTTACTCAAGCACTAAAAGTAGATGCCAAGTTATTAAGTGAACCACAGTTGACTGAACTGCAAGCTGCTCAAGCCAAACTTGAAAAAGAGTTGCAAGGCACAGATATCAAAGCGATTGAATCTGCCGTAGAACAGCTTAAAATACATAGTGATGCATTCGCAGCTGCTCGTATGAACCAGCACATCGATGCAGCGCTAAAAGGTACTAAACTCGACGACTGGTCAAACTCAAACTAATTTAAGGTAAAGACTATGCCACGTATTAAAGTTCTTCCACATGCGCAAATTTGCCCTGAAGGTGCTGAGTTTGAAGTTGAACAAGATGCCAACCTATGTGAAAGCTTACTGAATAATGGAATCAAGATTGAGCATGCTTGTGATATGTCATGTGCATGTACCACTTGCCACGTGATTGTACGTCGCGGCTTTGACAGTCTGGAAGAAATGAATGATGTTGAAGCGGATCTGTTAGACCGTGCATGGGGCTTGGAGCCTGATTCACGTCTGTCTTGTCAGGTAAAAGTGGTTGATGAAGATCTGGAAGTTGAAATTCCGAAATACACCATTAACCATGCTTCTGAAAATCACTAAGTGATTTATATAAAAAACCACGCTCAGGCGTGGTTTTTTTACATCTGAGTTTTATGACAATAGATTTTTGTTTTAACTAGCGCGACTGGTCTTTTTTTCTGATGGGTCCGTCCCAGTTTCATGTTGCTGTTTTTCAGCCTCTGCTTCTAATACGACAGGCTCTCTGACTGCTGCACTTTCTGGCAAATGCTCAATCACCTCATCTTCCAGTTTCAGCTTCACAATACCTTGGGAATTGGTCATCTTCTGCTGGGTTTGAATCCGCTTGATCATATTTTCAAGTACATTGACCAGTTTTGGATATTCGTAGTTCTGAACTTCATCCAGATTAAGCAATAGATGAAAACCTTTATACTCGTAATCAAACCAGCGCTGATAATCAATTTTCTCTGAAGTATAACGTTCCATGACTTGCCAGGTACGTACTGGTTCTTTAATGCCTTTCAGGAATACTGGTTTCTTTGCTGCACAGAGATAGTCATTCTTGATCAGTGTATGCGTATCTTCAGAAATCAGGATTTCATCGACTTGTGCAGCACTTTGCAATCGCGCTGCCAGATTGGCATCACGACCGACGATGGTATACGCCATACGGTGATTAGCCCCATAATTCCCGACGTGGCAATAACCGGTCGAGATTCCCATACGAATATGTAGCGGCGGATAACCCATTTTCACCCAGCGTTCACGCAGAATTTTCATTTGCTGACGCATGGCAATTGCCATATCCAGACAGTTTTTAGCATCCTGCTCAGCACCATCTGAATGTGGATCCCCAAAGAAGATCAGGATCGCATCCCCCATGAATTTATCAACTGTACCTTCGTAATGCTTGGCTATTTCAGTCATGTGACTGAGATAATCATTCAGCAGGAAGGCCAAATCATCAGGGATCAGCGTTTCAGAGAGTTCGGTAAAACCCTGAATATCTGAAAAGAAGACAGTGAGTTTTTTACGCTTGTATTCAATCTTGGCTTCAGACTCGCCTTTCATAATGGATTGCCACAACTGCAAAGGTGCATATCGACTCAGCTGATTGGCAAATTCCATATAGCGGTTCATCTGATCATAATAATGATTCTTTTTTTGCGCCATATAACGTGCACGCGTTGTTTGATAGTAGTTACCTACGCCAAAGTAGGTTACCAGACAAAGAAAGCCTAGAACCGTCAACTCGCTGCTGGTCGGCTGAAAGTATTCACCAAAACCAAAGATAAAAATATTGCTGACATAAAAAATGGCAATACCAATCAGGCTTGCCAAGGAAAACATCAAAAATGAAATTTTGTTACTGATTGCGGTATACAGCAATGCGAACAATGCCAATAACGACAGCACCAGACTCATATGCATTGCAGAAAGAACTACTGCAATGACAGCAATATCCAGCACAAAGAACACATTACGCTTGATATCAGTATTGTAACGGTAGATCAGCCAGCGTGATAGCTTTGGAAGCGCCAGGATGATTGCAAGAAAGAAAAACGGGATGAAAATCTGGTAGTGCGTATCAGGCTCTGTATAGTGAAAAACGACGATGACCAGAGACAGCATGATATATCCCATCAGTCGATGGAAATATTCAAACTGTTTCGGTTCTTTGTGTACCCAATCGTCTATTTGCACTCAGTTGCTCCTTGCAGCACTGTATATTTTACAGGCCTGATTGCAGCATGGGATCAGATTAATCCATACGCCAGTCGAATGGCATATCTCCCTGACCACGTAGAGCCAGCATTAGCGTCTGACGCATGTGAGCAAGAACTTCGCTGCTGTAAGGAACCGCAGGAGTTCCCCACACTGGTTTTGGCCAAGCCACGTCATTCTGGTAACGAACAACATGATGGAAATGCAGCTGTGGAACCATGTTACCCAATGCAGCTACGTTCATTTTGTCTGCACGGAATACACGTGCCAGTTGACTAGATAACCAGCTTGATTCACGCAGGAACTGCTCCTGGTCAGCCTGGCTAAGTTCATATAATTCTGTAATACCCGGCACACGTGGAATCAGGATTAACCACGGAAATTGCATATCATTCATCAAACGACATGTTGACAAAGGAAAGTCGCCTACAAAAAAAGTATCTTGAGCAAGTTGAGGATGCAAACTAAACATATCTTTATAAATGATGCAAAATTAGAATGATGGCTAATACTAACATATCCAGTGCTAGCTGAATATTGTGAGCAATGTGTTTAAATACAAATTTGAAGGATTTGTTATGAACTCGGTCACAACTCTGACTTTACCGAATCACATAAATTAATCAAGACTTTCTTTCCATTTATGTGTGACTTAGCTATCGATTTAAACGAATGGTCAGAATTCCATTTCTGACGCATTTTAGAAGATCATTTTAATGCAGCTCTTTCAACAAGCTATCCAGTAAATCCATTAAAAACTGAATCCGTTTTTGATAGTCTTCCAGCATCACCATCACCTTCAGACGTTGCCCGCCATTCATCCGGAAATAGGTCGGATGCTTTTGCATCATCTGGATAATACTCACCGCCTGAACCGGAGTATCTGGTGCAAATTCGATATGACCACCCTGACTACCAATGTCGATTTTGGTAATGCCCAACTGCTCGGCTTTGAGGCGAAGTTGATGTACTGCAAACAACTGTTTGACTGGCTGTGGCGGAATTCCAAAACGGTCGATCAGTTCCATACGGATATTGTCGAGTTTGTCCTGGGTATCGGTATTACTGATACGTTTATAGAACAACAGACGCTGATGCACATCGCCCAGATAATCATCCGGAATCAGCGCTGGCATATGCAGATTGATTTCCGCAGTCAGAGACAACGGCGCATCAAAGTTTGGTGTTTTACCCTTTTGGATAGCTTTAGTGGCTTTCTCCAACATTTCCATATACAGGCTATAACCAATCGCCTGCATCGAACCACTTTGCTGTTCACCTAAAAGTTCACCCGCGCCACGAATTTCCAGATCTTCGGTTGCCAGCATAAAGCCTGCACCCAGATTCGAAGCGCGCTGAATCGCATCCAGGCGTTTTTCTGCGTCGCCTTTCAGCCCCTTAATTGATGGTACTAACAGATAGGCATAAGCTTGGTGGTGTGAACGACCAACACGACCACGCAATTGATGCAACTGCGCTAGACCCAGCTTGTCTGCACGTTCAATAATAATGGTATTGGCACTCGGTACATCAATCCCGGTTTCGATAATGGTCGAACATACCAGAACATTATATTCCTTATGATAGAACTGCTGCATCACCTGCTCTAGTTCACGTTCACGCATTTGCCCATGAGCAACGATGACACGTGCTTCCGGTACTAGCTCACGCAAGCTTTCTGCAGCACGATCAATAGTATCGACTTCGTTGTGCAGGAAATACACCTGACCACCACGTAACAATTCTCGTAGAATTGCCTCTTTAATGGTGTCATTGGTCTGTTCCTGTACGAAGGTTTTCACCGCCAGACGACGTGCTGGTGGTGTCGCGATAATCGACAGATCACGCATGCCGCTAAAGGCCATATTCAAAGTACGTGGAATTGGCGTTGCGGTTAGGGTCAGCATATCCACATCGGCACGTAAGGCTTTGATGCGTTCTTTATCCCGCACACCAAAACGATGTTCTTCATCGACAATCATCAGCCCCAGATTCTTGAACTGGACATTTTCCTGCAGGATTTTATGTGTACCGATGACAATATCGACTTTACCTTCAGCCAAATCTTCAATGACTTTGGTATGTGCTTTAGAAGAGCCAAAACGAGATAACACTTCAATGCGGACCGGCCAGTCGGCAAAGCGGTCTTTAAACGATTCATAATGCTGTTGTGCTAAAAGCGTGGTTGGCACCAATACAGCGACTTGGCGATTATTCTGTACCGCCACAAAGGCAGCGCGCATCGCCACTTCCGTTTTACCAAAACCGACATCACCACAGACCAAACGATCCATTGGTTTGGCTTGTTGCATATCATGCAAAGTTGCTTCAATGGCATTGGCCTGATCCAGCGTTTCCTCATAGGCAAAGCCACTGGCGAATTGCATATACAGGCTCTGATCCAGTTCGAAGTTGATCCCAGGCTTGGATGAACGGCGTGCCTGAATATCCAGTAATTCAGCGGCCACATCGTGAATCTGTTCCAGCGCCTTACGTTTCGCCTTACTCCAGGCATCAGTACCCAGCTTATGGAGTGGTGCCAAATCTGGGTCACCACCACTATAGCGGCTGATTAGATGTAGGTTGGTAACTGGCACATAGACCTTGGCATCATCGGCATAGTCCAGTTGCAGGAATTCATGATCCTGATCATCAATACTTAGGGTAATTAAACCCGCATAACGTCCAACGCCATAGTCAATATGTACTACGGGCGCACCAATCGTCAGCTCAGTCAGGCTACGAATCAGAAATTCTTCCGATACTTCCTGCTGACGTTTACGACGGCGTTGCACCACGCGATGTTCGTAAAGCTGATTTTCAGACACCACGCTGATGCGATCCGTCAGAACCAGACCACGTTCAAGCGGTGCACTGGTAATGGCAATTGCATGTAAAGACGCAACAAAATCATCAAAGCCTTCAACTGTTGGGATATCGCCTAAACTTGGACGTAGCGCATCTTTAAGGGTTTCACGACGACCCGCACTTTCAGCCACCAACAGGACTGGATGATTGGCATTATCAATGTATTTTTTAACTTCGGTGAATGGCTTTTCCCGTTTAGGATCGACTGGCAGGCGTGACGGTGTCTGGGTATCTAGATTGATTACACCGGCTTTTTCATCAAAAACCTCTTGTGAGGCAATGATGCGACCAAACTGATTTAGCTGTTCCAGTACAAGATTGGTCTGAGTAAATAACATTTCCGGTGGCAGAATCGGTTGATCCACATTATGACGACGATCTTCATAACGGCGTACCACTTCAGCCCAGAACTGGTTTAAAGATTCTTCTAAACCTCGATCTGTAATGACAATGCCATTCTTTGGTAAGTATGATGCCAGAGTACTATGACTCTGCATCGCTTCTGTACTAAAGAAAAGCGGCATATAGAATTCGATGCCCGGTGAAGCAATGCCATCCATAACATCCTGATACAGCGGATTTTTCTTGGGATTGGCTGTTGGGAACAACTCGCCATAACGGTCACGGAATGTGGCACGCCCTTCTTTCAGCGGAAATTCTTGCGCGGGTAATACGGTAAATTGTTCTAAAGTTTGCGTAGTACGCTGGGTTTCCGGATCAAAGAATTTCAGGGTTTCAATTTCATCATCGAACAGGTCAATCCGGATCGGTGCATCCTGACCTGAGGCATAGATGTCCATGATGCTGCCGCGTACTGCAAATTCACCATGGTCATAAACGGTATCGACCAGATGATAACCGGCCTGAATCAGTTTTTTCTTTTGCTGTTCCAGATCAAGCTTTTGTCCGACACGTATATCAAAATGCTCGCCCAGCACCCATGAACTTGGTGCGACTCGCTGTGCCAGCGTAGAGGCAGATAGTAGCAATACCCCTGTCTGGGGCATATTGGAAAGGATCGCCAGACGTTCCGAGACGATGTCCTGATGCGGTGACAGGCGGTCATAAGGCAAGATTTCCCAGTCTGGAAATATGGTTGGCTTGATGCCATAGAATTCCAGTTCACTTTCCAGCTGACCAAGGTGCTGATTATTGCGGGCCACAATCACAAACAACTGCTTATGTTGCTTGGCGATTTCTTTCAGCAATAATGCCGTGGATGATCCCTGCAAGTTGCCTAACCAGCGTCGCTCACCAGCCTTGAGTTGTTTTAAATTGAGTTGGGAAATTTCTTGTTGGAACATGTATATAGCTTTAAAGTCTAAACAACATGCCCCTTATACTATCACGATGGTATCTGAGCATTTCGTTATTTTTATGCAGTCTTTGCTACCAAGAAAATGAGAGCCTCTTCTCCACTTTAAATGCTACTTTTTCTCTCTTAGGAAATTGCGATAGTAATCATTTAACTTCTTCACAATGGTTTTAAACTGCAGCAGGTTTTCTTCGGTATTACCGAGTCGCTGATTAAAACGCTGATGGGCAATTTCCAGATCAATTTTTTCATTAATGATCATCGCAGTAGAATACAGCTCTTTAAGATCATCAAATGTTTTCATACGGCGGTTGGATAGATATTCCAGACGCCCACCCAGTTCCTGATTCAGGTTGATCCCATCCACGATATAACCCGTGTCTTCTGCATATTGGATATTATTTTCTTCTAAATAAAGCTGTGCCGGCGAAGGTTTATTCGATTTGAATAGAGCGCTGATTTTATCAAACATGCTAGGTCCCGAATTCATCGTGAAGTTTATATAGTCTAGATGAAATTGCCTCAAACCCACAGGTGGGATTTGGGGCAAATGGTTAAAATCAGAACTGTCCTATAAATAGTAGCTTAAAACCTTAAAGTTTCAGGACACCTGTTCCAACTGGTTGACCTCGCTAGGTACTTCAGAAACCAGATTTTCAAAGGCAAAGATTTGATCTAACTGTGCTTGGCTGAGCAAACCAAGTTCCAGTACAACTTGAGGCACGGTTTTATCTTCACGGATACACTGTTTCCCAATTTCATCGCAGGTGGCATGCCCTAACAGTGGCTCCAGTAAGGTGATGATCCCGATACTGCGCATCACAGTATTTAAACAGTTCTGTTCATTGGCCTGAATGCCAGCAATACATTTTTGCTGTAGCGTTTGCATACCTTGGGTCAGCAATTGAATCGATTCATTTAAGGATACTGCAATGACCGGCTCCATGACATTGAGCTGTAATTGCCCTGCTTCTGCTGCCATCGTTATAGTCAGGTCATTACCAATCACGCGAAACGCAATTTGATTGACTACTTCTGGAATGACCGGATTGATTTTGGCTGGCATGATGGATGAACCCGCTTGCAACTCTGGTAGACGGATCTCAGCTAAGCCTGTACGTGGTCCTGAACTTAACAGACGCAAGTCATTACAGATCTTGGACAGTTTGACTGCCAGACGTTTCAAAGTGCTGGAAAGAATAATAAAGACACCACAATCACTGGTCGCTTCGACATAATCTTCTGCGCCTTTTAAAGGCAGTCCGGTAATTTGCGCCAAAGTTTCTACTACACGTTTGGCATAACCTGTTGGTGTATTGACTCCAGTACCAATTGCTGTTGCACCCAGATTGACTTCTAGTAATAGCTGACGCATCTGCTCGATCAGCTTCAGGTCTTCTTTTAATAAAGTCGCAAAAGCGCGGAATTCCTGCCCCATGGTCATCGGCACCGCATCTTGCAGTTGGGTACGTCCCATTTTGATGACATACTGAAATTCTGTTGCCTTGCTATATAAAGTATCAACCAATACTTTTTGTACATTCAGTAGTTCGTCCAGACGTGCATATGTGGCTAAACGTAATGCCGTGGGATAAACATCATTGGTGGATTGCGAAGTATTCACATGATCATTCGGATGTAAAAGGTGATATTCGCCTTTGCGATGCCCGAGCAGCTCCAGCGCACGGTTGGCAATCACTTCATTGGCATTCATATTAATGGATGTACCTGCTCCACCTTGATAAGGATCAAGCGGAAAAGCCTCCTGCCAAGCCTCAGGTTGCTCAATCAACTCTTCACAAGCTTGCTGAATGGCAACAGATTGTTGTTCTGAAATTTTCTGATAATGAAGATTAGTTTGTGCAGAGGCTTTTTTCACCTGCGCCAATGCACGAATAAAGTGTGTTTGCTGACCCACAGTTAGGCCTGAAATTTGAAAGTTTTCCAGCGCACGCAAGGTATGAATCCCATAATAACTGTGCTGTGGAATCTGTTTTTTACCTAATAAATCCTGTTCGATTCTGTTCAAGTCAATTTGAAGCATATTATCCATGTTTTTTACTCTTGGCGATGATGCACCATACTGGTGTACTTCCACTATGGGCAGCCAGACCAGAAACAAATAGAAAACTTTAGGATGATATTTGCAACAAAATATGTCTAATTCGCACTTGTTGTGAGTTTTGTAACTTTGTGTAGTTAAATAACAAAAGTTTAATGATTTTAACCATTTATTAAATATTGCTATTTTACTTGCAAAATAGACTATTTGTGAGCTTATAACTCTATTTTGAATTTATTAAATTTCTAACTAGAAATTCCTTTTTACATAAAAAACACATAAAAACCGCCTAACTGTTACAGAGTGTAATTTTTAAACCGTGTTTGAATCACTGCCCTGTGAATACAGAACAAAAAATCATCCCGGATGATGATGTTTAAAATTTAAGGATACCTGCCTATGAGTTCGCTAAATCCGACACTGATTACTTTTATGTTTTATATCGTCGCCATGATTGGGATCGGTTTATACGCCTATTGTGCGACGTCCAATTTTGATGAATACATTCTGGGTGGGCGAAGTCTGGGCAGTGTCGTCACCGCACTTTCTGCAGGTGCTTCCGATATGAGCGGCTGGTTGCTGATGGGTTTACCGGGCGCAATTTATCTGTCTGGCCTGTCTGAAGTCTGGATTGCGATTGGTCTGATTATTGGCGCCTGGTTGAACTGGTTACTGGTGGCAGGACGTCTGCGTGCCCATACTGAATTTCAAAACAATGCTCTGACCCTGCCTGATTATTTCACTAGTCGTTTTGCGGATAAGAAACGAATCTTACGCTTACTCTCCGCGATTGTGATTCTAGTGTTCTTTGCAATTTACTGTGCTTCCGGCATGGTCGCAGGTGCACGTTATGCCTCCAATATGCTGGAAGGGCTGAGTTTTGTCGCAATTATTTCCAGCTTGGCATGGGGCTTAGGCTATTTTGGTCAGCCACATATTCTGGTTCGTTTTATGGCGGCAGATTCGGTCAAAACTATTCCTGCTGCACGCCGGATCGGGATGACCTGGATGATTCTATGTCTAGTGGGTGCGATGTTTGCAGGTTATATCGGAATTGCCTATTTCGCAGCAAATCCAGATCTTCCTGCTGCTGCGATCGTGAATCAGAATCCTGAAACCGTATTTATGGAACTGACCAAGATCCTGTTTAATCCCTGGATTGCAGGCATTATATTGGCAGCAATTCTGGCTGCGATTATGAGTACGTTAAGCTGTCAGTTGCTGGTCTGCTCGACTACCCTGACTGAAGATTTATACAAAGGCTTCCTGCGTAAAAATGCTTCACAAAAAGAACTGATCTGGGTCGGTCGTGGCATGGTGATTGTGATTGCCTTGATTGCAATTTCATTGGCGATTAATCCAAACAGTAAAGTTCTGGGTCTGGTGGCTTATGCCTGGGCTGGCTTTGGCGCTGCCTTTGGTCCACTGATCATTTTCTCATTGTTCTGGAAACGTATGACCCTCAACGGCGCGATTGTCGGAATGGTAGTTGGTGCTGTAACCGTAATTGCCTGGAAAAATTATACGGGTGATACCGGTCTGTACGAGATCATCCCGGGCTTTATTCTGGCTGCGCTGAGCATTGTGATTGTAAGTCTATTGGATAAAGCACCAAGCCACGATGTAGTCAATCGTTTTGAACTGGCAAAAGCAGAATATCAAAAAGAAATGGCTGAAATGAATAAATAATTTTTCTATTTCAAATTAAAAAGGGACTTTATGTCCCTTTTGTTTTGTCTGAATTTATACCTTAGCTTTAGCCGGCATTTTCAACTTGATCTGCTGGGTTTCCTTGATTACCTCCATGACCGGATAACTCCGAGTTTCTTTTACCCCCGGTAATTGCCACAAAATATCACCGGAGATTTTGCGGAATTCATCCATATTGGCACAGCGAATTTTCACTACAAAATCAAAGCCGCCGCTAATCATATGACATTCCACGATATCGGGAATATGCTGTACCGCCTCAGAAAATTCTTCTAGTACATTCGGTGTGGTTTTATCCAGCAGAATTTCAACAAAGACCACAAAACCGTTATTCAGCATGATCGGATTAAGCCGCGCTTCATAACCGAGAATAAATCCTTCCTTAGTCAGTTTCTGTACACGAGCCAGCACCGCAGTCGGTGAAAGATTTACCATTTCCGCCAGTTTAATATTAGAAATTTTCGATTCAGACTGCAGCAAATCAAGGATGCGAATATCTATTCGGTCAAGGCTTAAATAAGGGCTATTCATTAGAATTATTCTCTAAAAATGATACAAACTATAGTGAGATATTCGTCAATTATTTTGGGATTATAGATTAAAACTCATTCAACTCAAAGAACCGATTGACGCAGTACAGGAAGTCACTATGTCCACCACATTACGCCCAAATTCGCACTCGAATGCAGTGAAGCAATCGAATTACATTGCTGAATTTAAGGATAAAAACCAATACGAACAGCGCATCAATACCGCATGGCGACGTGCCGAATCTGAGTGCGTGGAAACGCTGCTGGAACATAGTGAAATTTCTTCAGAACTGACAGATAAAATTCAGAGCCTGGCGTTTGATCTGGCGCATTCCTTACGCGAACGTAAAGGCTCTGGCGGTAAAGCCGGTATCGTACAAGGATTGCTACAGGAATTTTCACTCTCTTCTCAGGAAGGTATTGCCCTGATGTGTCTGGCAGAAGCCTTGCTACGTATTCCAGATACAGCAACCCGTGACCTGCTGATTCGTGACAAAATCAATCAGGGCAACTGGAAAGAACATTTGGGTCAAAGCCAACTGATGTTCGTGAATGCTGCAGCTTGGGGTTTGATGCTGACCGGAAAACTGATGGAAACACCTCAGCAGAAAAGCTTGTCGAGTTTATTAACTGGTCTTTTGGCACGTAGTGGCCGTGGCATTATCCGTAAAGCTGTGGATGTCGCGATGCGTATGATGGGCGAGCAGTTTGTGACTGGCGAAACTATTGATGAGGCCCTGAAAAATGCAGAACGATTAGAAGATAAAGGGTTCCAATATTCTTATGACATGCTCGGTGAAGCAGCGCTGACTGATCCGGATGCAGAACGCTATTATCAAGATTATCAGGATGCGATTCATGCCATCGGCAAGGCATCAACGGATAAAGACGTTTATAATGGCCCAGGGATTTCCATTAAGCTATCTGCACTGCATCCACGTTATCAACGTTCACAAATGGATCGCGTGAATGACGAGCTATATTCAAAAGTACTCAATTTGGCGGTGCTGGCGAAAAACTATAATATCGGCCTGAATATTGATGCCGAAGAAACTGAACGTCTGGAAATTTCCCTAGAGCTTTTAGAACGTCTGTGTTTTGAACCAGAACTCAATAACTGGAAAGGCATTGGTTTTGTGATTCAGGCCTACCAGAAACGCTGCTTCTATGTCGTGGATTACATTATTGATCTTGCTAAACGCAGCCAGAAACGCCTGATGATTCGTCTGGTGAAAGGTGCGTATTGGGACAGCGAGATCAAGAAAGCCCAGATCGAAGCCATGTCAGATTATCCGGTATTTACCCGCAAGGTGCATACTGACCTGTCTTATATTGCCTGCGCACGTAAACTGCTGGCAGAGCCGGACTATATCTACCCGCAATTTGCGACACATAATGCGCAGACCGTTGCCACTATCTATCAGCTCGCTAATCCAGAACGTTATTATGCAGGTCAATACGAATTCCAGTGTCTGCATGGCATGGGTGAACCGCTGTATGAAAATGTAGTAGGTGATAAAGCTTCCGGAAAACTCGGTATTCCTTGCCGAATCTATGCGCCGGTCGGTAACCACAAAACCCTGCTGGCTTATCTGGTGCGTCGACTACTGGAAAATGGCGCGAATACTTCTTTCGTCAATCGAATTGCTGACAAGAGTTTAAAAGTCGAGGATCTTATTGAAAATCCGCGTCAAACTATTTTAAAAGCAGCTCAACAAGAAAATGCCTTAGGTGCTAAACACCCGCAGATTCCTTATCCAAAAGATTTATACGGTGCTCTGCGTTCAAATTCGTCCGGTTTAGATCTGGCCAATGATGCAGAACTGCAGGCTTTAAATGAAGTTGCAACAGACTTGGCAAACACCCAATTCCAGGCTGCTGCAATGGGTACTGCTTTCTCAGAAATCGATAGCAGTCATCCAGTACAGATTATCAATCCTGCCCAGCATCAAGATGTGGTCGGTACCGTCTATGAAGCTACCACTGAACAGGCTGAAATTGCTCTGACTCAGGCAATGAACGCACAAAGTTTCTGGAGTAATCTGCCAAAGAATGAACGTGCAACCTGCCTCAATAAGGCCGCTAACCTAATGCAGCAACGTCTGTTGCCACTGATGGTCTTACTTTCTCGTGAAGCCGGTAAAACTTATGCCAATGCGATTGCCGAAGTTCGCGAAGCAATTGATTTCCTACGCTACTATGCTGGTCAGATACTAGATTTGTCAGAAAATGCCCGCATCCAGCCTTTAGGAACCGTACTCTGTATTAGTCCTTGGAACTTCCCTTTAGCAATTTTTACTGGTCAAATTTCTGCAGCATTAGTTGCTGGCAATACCGTGATTGCCAAACCGGCTGAACAAACCCCGTTAATTGCCACTCAAGCTGTGCAAATTCTCTGGGAAGCGGGTATTCCACAAGATGTACTGCAATTATTACCAGGTCGTGGAGAAACCATTGGTGCACAGCTCAGCCAAGATTCCCGTATCCAAGGCATCATGTTTACCGGTTCCACTGAAGTCGCCAAGATTCTGCAAAAAACTGTCGCAGAACGCCTGAATCAGTTTGGCGAAAGCGTCACTTTAATTGCGGAAACTGGTGGTCAGAATGCCATGATCGTAGATTCATCAGCGCTTACCGAACAGGTTGTACTGGATGTAGTTAACTCAGCCTTTGACAGTGCCGGTCAGCGCTGTTCTGCCCTGCGTGTGCTCTGCGTACAAGAAGATAATCTGGATACTGTACGTAAGATGCTAAAAGGTGCAATGCGGCAATTGCGAGTCGGCAATCCGGTTCTACTCAAAACGGATATCGGCCCAGTGATTGATGCCGAAGCGCAACAGAATATCCAGAAACATATTGATCAGATGCGTAGTAAAGGTCATCAAGTACATCAACTGATGTTTAATCAAGATGCTTCTGATCTGGCTCAAGGGACGTTTATTCCACCCACCTTGATTGAACTGCCGAATTTAAATGATCTTGAGCGTGAAGTCTTTGGTCCGGTGCTGCATCTGATTAGCTATAAAGCCGGGGAACTATCACAGCTTCTAGATCAGATCAACAGCAAAGGATATGGCCTGACCATGGGCCTACATACCCGGATCGATGAAACCATGCAGATCGTGATTTCAAAAGCGCATGTCGGAAACTTGTATATCAACCGCAATATTGTCGGTGCTGTGGTCGGTGTACAACCCTTCGGTGGTGAAGGTCTGTCTGGGACTGGTCCTAAAGCCGGTGGTCCACTTTATATCTATCGTTTAATGCATCAGGTGTCTGAGAAGAAACTGTCTCAGCCTTATGCGATGCAGTCTGCTCAGGCACCACTTGAAAATCCGGTGTTGCAGGACTTTAAGGATTGGGTAAACAAGACTTTCCCAAGAGTTTCGTTGAAGGCTCCAGCTCAGATTGCCACAGGACATAACTTTAGCCTGCAAGGTCCAACGGGTGAGGAAAACCAGTACATGATCTTGCCGCGTGAAAGCGTGCTCTCTCTAGCAGAAAATGATGTAGATCAGATTCAGCAAATCTTGGCAATTTTATCGGTAGGTAGCCGCCTGGCTGTACTGGCAGACAATACTTTTATACTCAAGTATCTGCAAAGTATGCCCGCGAGTGTGGTAAAAGCCATTAAAGTTATCAGGGATATTGAATCTGGTGATTTTGAGGCTGTACTGCATCATGGCGATACATCTGCATTACTGAATTTGCAGCAACGTATTGCAAGACGACAAGGAGCTATTGTAGGTATCACGCATTTAAGCTCTGGAAATTATGATATTCCAGTGGAACGTTTCGTAATTGAACGTGCAATCAGTATTAATACCGCAGCTGCAGGTGGCAATGCCAGCCTCATGACTATGTCAGGCCTGTAAACAGCTTTAGTACTTAAATTATTTTAATCCCTTTCCTCTTATGGCCAAATCTCTCCCCTTTGAAGATTTGGCCTTTTTTTAACTGCTTTTCAAGCCTGTTTCCCTGAATAGTCTTAGGCAGAACAGCAAATTTTTGCTACCATCTTGGCTTTCAAAATATTTGCGATTTTTTACTGCATATGACCTCATCTTATCAGCAACAACTGGATGCCAAAGTTGAACGCATTAGCGCGCAATTTGCCGAATATCAACCACCTGCCCTTGAAGTATTTGAGTCGCCTGAACAGTACTATCGCATGCGTGCTGAGTTCCGGATCTGGCATACTGAAGATGACCTGTTCTACGCCATGTTTGAACGCGATGAAAACAATAATAAAAAAGTGATCCGTATTGATGATTTTCCTGTTGCACACACAAGCATCAATGACTTAATGCCACGCTTATTGGCGGCACTCAAAGCTGAGCCTATTTTATCAAATCGTCTCTTTGAAGCGCATTTTCTTGCCACTTTAAAAGGTGAAATGTTGGTATCGATGGTTTATCGTTGCCCACTGACTGCTGAATGGGAAGCCGCAGCTAAAGTCATATCAGAACAACTTAATATTAAGATTTTTGGTCGCAGTCGAGGTCAGAAAGTCATTTTAACTGATGACTATGTTGTTGAAGAATTGACTGTGTTCAATCGCAAGTATCAATATAAGCAAATTGAAAGCAGTTTTACTCAACCCAATGCGCAAGTCTGTCAAAAAATGCTGGAATGGGCATGTACGGCTGCTGAACAGTCTGATGCAAACAAGGATTTATTAGAACTATATTGTGGTAATGGTAACTTTACCCTACCACTCTCTACTCGTTTCCGTCGCGTGTTGGCGACTGAGTTAGCAAAATCTTCTGTCTATGCTGCGGAATGGAATATCGAGCAGAACGGTATTGAGAATATTCAGGTAGCACGTCTGTCTGCTGAAGAATTTACTCAAGCCTATAATGGTGAACGCACTTTCCGTCGTCTGGAAGAAGCTAACATTGATATTTCAACCTATGACTTCGATACCGTCTTTGTTGATCCCCCACGTGCCGGTATTGATGATGAAACGCTGAAGTTGCTGCAACGCTTTGAACGAATCATCTATATTTCTTGCAATCCGGACACATTGCATGACAATCTGAAACAGCTGTCTCAGACGCATAAAATTACCAAATTTGCGCTGTTCGATCAGTTCCCATATACCCACCACGTAGAGTCAGGTGTACTACTGGAAAAACGCTAAAAATATTGTTTCAATTTATTTTTTTGTTACATAAATGGAGCTTTCAATGGCTCCATTTTTTATTTTTAAAATAATAGACTTACCTGCAATTTTTGAGATATCAACTGAATAATATCGTTTGAAACATCCTGTGTAATCGAAAATAATGAAGACTGTTTGCTGCTTTTATCACATAGGTCCTCTTGCTTTATTTATTAAATTGGCTATATTTCAAGCTATGTTAAATGGTGTGTGAAGGCTCTATGAGTTTTTGGCAAAAGTTGTTCACTGCTGAACAACAAAATGAACACAAGAATCAAATTGCTTGTGTTGAAAATGACTGCTCTTGCAAGTCAAATGAACAGCTTCTTGAAGCGCTGGCGAAAGCTACTGATGAAGACGTGATTGTCGGCATCAAAAAAGTTCTCGCTTCTCGTGGCTATAGCCGCAAAGAGCTAAATGAACTACAGCACTTGCCATTACAATAATGGTCAGACTCCATTGTTAAAAAAGCATTTGTGGAAGCAAATGCTTTTTTATTGGCTGGAATTTTTAGTTAGAAGATCCTTCTGACAACATCCCCCTACTTTAGATCATACTCCTATCAAAAAATGGTGATAATTAAAAATGCTTAGGCTATTTTAGTATTATCTCTGTGGCTTTTATCAATAATTCGTACACTTATTTTACAACTCATCAGTTCGATGATTTTTCCGACATAAACATCGATAAAATCACAAAAAACCGCTAAACTTGGTTACTTGAAACATTTGTACATCAATTGGCGTTCAGTGGCATATGCAACAGACTCAACGTTTTCCCTTAGGTGCCCACCTTATGGTCAAACATTTCGGCTATACCCATCATGGTATTTACGCCGGACGAGGTCGTGTAATCCATTATTCAGGTTTTGCGCACTTATTTAAGAAGCATCCCATTGAAATTACCTCAATTGATAAGTTTAGTCATGGCAAGCCAATTCTGGTTCAGCAATATGCGCATACCAAATATAAAGGCCGTAAAGTCGTGCGTCGTATGCGCTCACGCATGCATGAAAATAACTATCATCTGATTATCAATAACTGTGAACATCTATGTACCTGGGCGATTACTGGCGTGGAAAGCAGTCCACAAGTCACCCGCATGATGAATCGTCTGACTACCATTGGTTATATCAGTTCGATGATGAGCTTTATGAACAGCATGTTCCTGACGCTTACCACCACCAGCTTTGCCCTTGCCCTCTATATCAAGAAAAAGTTACATGACAAAGCCAATATGCGCATGCAGCAATACCGTGAGCTCAAGGAACAGTTCCAGGAACATACAGATCTAACTAACCTGAAAAAGCGCTAAAAAAAAAGCCCCTATCCAATGGGGCTTTTATATGGATGAAGATAAAACTAATTTAACTCAGATGACCTTTCCGGGACTGTAAAGGCTCTGGAACTTCTCGCCCTATAGAACTTAAAGTTTCACGCTCGACCAGCCGTACAATCGAATCTAAAGCCAGATCATTGTCCTGCAGGCCAAAAGGTTCTTCCAGCTCGGCACTGAGCTCATCCAACCCTAAAAACAGATAGGCAATCAAAGCCACTAAGACTGGCGTCCATAACCCTAAATTTGCTTCCAGACTAAAAGGAAGAATAAAGCAGAAAGAATAAACAGCACGATGTAATAAAACTGAATAGGAAAATGGCAACGGCGTCGACAGAATGCGGTCACAGCCTGCCTGAATATTTCCAAGTTCTACCATATGCTGATTCAAGTTGTTGTAGATAATGTCTGAGATTTGTCCTGATCGATAGCATCCTACCAACTGCTTTTGCATCTGTTCCAACACCCATTGTGCAGGATTGACCTGTTGCTTAATCTGATTGAAAGCAATTGAATCAAACTGGGTATCAGCCAGGTAATGCTCAATACTACTGTCTTGCTGACGCAGACGATCTCGTAATAAATGAGTAAATAGCATCATCCGATATAAGAGGAGTTCCCGGTTTTCAGCATCTAGCACATGCGTATCCCGGCTAAAGTGACGCGTGGTAGCAATCAATGCGCCCCAAAGCTTACGTCCTTCCCACCAGCGGTCATAACAGGCGGTATTTCGAAAGCTCATAAAGATTGAAAGAATCACACCAAAGATGGTGAAACCAATCGCAGGAACTGCAGGCAGGCTAAAAAAGTGCTCCCGACTTAAATAAACCAGCACACCAGAAATTAAAATTACTGAAACAAGTGCGGGCAATACCTTGGGCAAAATAGTGCCATGCCAGGCAAACAGCAGACTAAAACTATTACTTTTATCACGGACAATCATGTTGTTATTTTACGCTCCATAGAAATAGCCCAACCGAAGTTGGGCTATTTAAAGATTTATTGAGACCAAACTGTTTTGACTTCGCTGAAGATGCTTAATATCCTCAGCAATATCTGGTCAATACAATTAAAGGTATTCAGCTAAGTAACTTATTTACCTGGCTTAAAGCTGTCTTTCAGATCCAGAATACGGTTAAACACTGGTTTGTCGCTTGAATGATCATATTGATCTGCCACGAAGTAACCTTCACGTTCAAACTGGAAGCGATCTTCCGGTTTTGCTGCAGCAAGTGCTGGCTCAATGACCGCTTGTACCACTTGTAGTGATTCAGGGTTGAGGTTCGCCAGGAAGTCATCACCAGTTTCAGGATCTGATTCAGTGAACAGACGGTCGTAAATACGAACTTCTGCAGGAACACCTTTAGTTGCAGACACCCAGTGCACTACACCTTTTACTTTACGGCCTTCAGGGTTTTTGCCTAAAGTCTCTGGATCGATTGAACATTTTAGTTCAACTACTTCGCCATTTTCGTCTTTAATCACTTCGTCGCACTTGATCACGTAAGCATGACGCAGACGAACTTCACCACCCGGAATCAGACGTTTAAAGCCTTTAGGTGGCTCTTCTTCAAAGTCTTTACGGTCGATGTAGATTTCAGATGTTAATGGAATGATACGCTCGCCCATATCCACATTCGGATGACGAGAATGGGTCAAATCCATCTCAGCTGGCAGATTAGTCAACGTCACTTTCAATGGATTCAATACTGCCATACCACGTGCAGCAGTATTTTCCAAAGACTGACGGATGCAGTATTCAAGCATTGAAACATCAACGATACTGCCATCTACTTTCGTCACACCTACACGCTTACAGAAGTCACGCAGACCTTCAGGCGTGAAACCACGACGGCGCATACCGACAACAGTTGGCATACGTGGGTCATCCCAACCATTAACATATCCACCTTCAACAAGCTTACGCAGCTTACGCTTAGAGGTAATGGTGTAGTCGACATTCAAACGGCTTGATTCGTACTGACGTGGAACCGCTGGCGACTTAACTTTCTCAATCACCCAGTCATAGAATGGACGGTGATCCTGGAATTCCAGTGTACATAAAGAATGTGTTACTCCTTCAATAGCATCTGATAATGGATGCGCATAGTCGTACATTGGATAGATTTTCCACTTATCGCCAGTCTGATGGTGTTCAGAATGCAGGATACGATACAGAATCTGGTCACGCATATGTACGTTTGGAGATGTCATGTCAATCTTGGCACGTAGTACGGCCTGACCTTCTGCATATTCACCATTGCGCATTTTTTCAAAACGCTCAAGGTTTTCAGCAACTGTTGCATCACGTTGTGGTGAGTTTTTGCCTGGCTCTACAAAGTTACCGCGGTTTAACTTGATTTCCTCTGGAGACTGTAAGTCCACATAAGCATCACCCTGTTCAATCAGTTGAATCGCCCATGTATAAAGTTGATCGAAATAGCTCGATGCATAACGAGGCTCTCCATTCCATTGGAAACCTAACCATTTCACATCATTAGCAATACCATCAACATATTCTTGTTCTTCAGCATCTGGGTTGGTATCGTCAAAACGAAGGTTACACAAACCATCGAATTCTTGGGCAATACCAAAGTTCAGACAGATCGCTTTTACGTGTCCGATATGCAGGTAACCATTTGGCTCAGGTGGAAAACGTGTCACCACTTGTTGAGTACGGCCTGCTTCTAGATCATCAGTGATGACCTGGCGCACAAAATCTAAGCCCGGTTGTTGCTCCTGCTGCTGCGCTGAATCGACTGCATTCTTGTTTTGGGTCGGGTTCTCGGGCAGAGATGTAACAACATCATTTGGCTTCATGATCAATCATTCACTTCTAAAGTTAAAATTAAGGATTTTATGTCCTATTACGGGAGACGTATACACGCCATAAAACATAAACTAAAGTCCCCTAGTTTAACTTTAGGTGATCAATCTCTCAACTGCTAACTGTGGCATTTGTTCCCTATTCAATCATTTTAAAATCACCAAAATGCATCTGCTGCAAATGCATGCAAATTTAAGCGAATCATCCAAATTTTTTTGATCAATATGGTCGTATATCGCTGTTTAAGAAAAGAAACATACTCTTGCAAAAAAATGTGTCATTGTTAATTGGTAAAGCGCAGGCAACCATCCGGATTTTCCTGCCAGAACAATGCATAAATAAGATACTATTTTCAGGATTTTATCCGAGAAAAGTATATTTTTACTTGCCTTGTCGATTACAGTTTGCTTATGCTTCTCTCATTCAAAAAAACCCATGACTTCAAAGGTCATGATCAGGAGATTACACAATGAGTTTTCCTCAAGTCGAATTAAACACCAATAAAGGTCGTATTGTTCTTGAATTAAACGCTGAAAAAGCACCTAAAACAGTGGCAAACTTCTTAGAATATGTACGTGACGGTTTTTATGACGGCGTAATTTTCCACCGCGTTATTGATGGTTTCATGATCCAAGGCGGCGGCATGGACGAAAACTTCAAAGAAAAAGCAACGCGTGACGCGATCGAAAACGAAGCTGACAACGGTCTAAGCAACGACGTTGGTACAATCGCAATGGCGCGTACTCAAGCTCCTCACTCTGCTTCTGCTCAATTCTTCATTAACGTGAAAAACAACTCTTTCCTTAACCACACTGGCAAGACTGCACAAGGTTGGGGTTATGCAGTATTTGGTAAAGTCGTTGAAGGCATGGACGTTGTTGATGCAATCAAAGGCGTTCGTACAGGTAACCGTGGCTACCACGCTGACGTTCCGCTAGAGAATGTTGTAATCGAATCTGCAAAAATCATTTCTGAATAAGAATCCCTCCCAGCCTCCCTTTAAAAAAGGGAGGAGTTTCTACCCGTTATATGCAGGTGGAAAGTCCCTCTTACTTAGGGAGATTCAATAATAGGAAAAGATTCGTGACCCATTTGTTTATCGCTGATTTACATTTGTCACCTGATCACCCTCGACTCGTTCGGGGGTTTTTAGATTTATTAGATGCTTATAAAGATAAGAATACTCAACTGTATATACTCGGTGATTGGTTTAATGCCTGGATTGGTGATGACTATACCGCCCCTTGGTTAGATGAAATTGTCGAGCATTTAAAACAGTTCACGAAAGTGGGTAATCAGGTTTATTTTCTGGTTGGTAACCGTGATTTTGCTCTGGGTCAAGATTTTCTGAAGCAGTTTTCTGGACAACTGTTACCCGATGTTCAGATGCTCAATATAGCTGGTCAAAAGATTCGTATAGAACATGGCGATGCGCTGTGTACTGATGATGTCAGTTACCAAAGATTCCGTAAAATTATCCGTCAACCTTGGCTTGTTGGCTTCTTAAGAAAAATGCCTCTTTCCTTCCGTGCTCGACTGGCGCAAGGCTTCCGTAAGAAAAGCCATGAAGCGCAGCAGTTCAAAAGCTATGAAGTCATGGATGTAAATCAAGACGCGGTTAAAACTGTTCTGAAAGATGTAGATCTTCTTATTCATGGTCATACCCATCGTGCCAACATTCATGATGTGGATGGCAAGAAGCGGATTGTATTAGGTGATTGGAAAGAAGATACAGCGCAGATTCTGGAATTAGGTAATGATCCTGAACAGAAGATTCAGCTAAAGACTTGGCATTATTAATCATTAATAAATATTCTGGATAAATCAAAGTATAGATAGAGCTAATTATAAAACCTAAAATATAATCAGACTAAGCATCTTCTACGATTCAATTTGGTTACCCTAATCTATTAAAACCTATCAGTTTAGGTTACCTACAAATTAGCAGTAGGTTTACGAGCAACAAAATAATAACCTTCATAAAACTTATCACATTTAAGCAAATATATTTTTATGCATTTCTTATCTCTAAAAAATTATTCCTATTGAACCTAACTTAAGCCATTATTAAAAATTTTTTCTTATAAAACATATAAATATATTAGTTTAACAAAATATTTATCTTAAATTTATATATAGATTTTTTTAGATAACCACTCCAATTTTTAATATTTAATATTCGGTTTTTTTTAACGTACATTTCAAACCCCAAATTCTGTGGGTACAGGTCATGTTTGAAATCCGTAATCTTTACAAAAGCTATCCGCTGAAGGATGGCACAGAAGCTCAAGTCTTAAAAAATATTAATATCCAAATTGCCAAAGCAAAAATCACGGCAATTGTTGGTCCAAGTGGCTCTGGTAAATCCACGCTTTCAAAATGTCTGAGCCTGCTGGAACAGCCTAGTTCAGGTGATCTGATTTTGGATGGCATTCACCTGAATCAGCTAAATGCAGAAGAATTACGTCAACAACGCCAGAAAATTGGTCTGGTGTTCCAGTCCTCTGCCCTGTTGCAACGCCGTACTGCTGCTGAAAACATTGCCTTGCCGCTGCAATTCCTTGGCGTGGTCGATCATCAGATCGAAGAACGGGTGAATTATTTATTAAAAAATGTCGGTCTTGCAGACCGTGCCAACCATTATCCCTCACAATTATCAGGTGGTCAGCAACAACGCGTCGGTATCGCCCGTGCTTTGGCATTACAACCCAATATTGTGATTGCTGATGAAGCAACATCTGGACTGGATCCCGACAGTACAACATCTATTCTCAAGCTATTAACTGAACTACGTGATCAGCTAGGCCTTTCAGTAGTACTGATTACCCATGAAATGGATGTGGTTCGTCGTATTGCGGATGAAGTAACCGTGCTTTCACATGGTGAGATTCAGGAACAAGGTTCAGTCATCGAACTGATTCTAGATCCCGCGTCCAGCATTGGTCAAAAACTATTGCCAATTGAGCTACCAGAACAGCTTCCCAAAGATCACCAGTTGCTACAGTGCACTTATTCTTCATTACACGACACACCACTGAACTGGTTAAGCCAACTGGCTGCAGATTTAGGACTGGTATTCGATGTCCATGCTTCTGTCGTGGAAAATGTAAATAACTATACGGTTGGCAAAGTCATTCTTAGTCTGCACCAAGATATTTTCCAGCAGTACCAGCAACAGCTTCAAACCTATTTGGATCAATGGCAGATCCAGTATCAATATCTAAATGCCACTACATCCAAACAACAGCAACAAGCCGCATAAAAGGTAAACCATGTCTACAGATATCGTATTAGACAAGAACACACCATGGGCAGAAATTCCAGCCATGGTACTGCCAGCCTATCTGGAAACATGGACCATGGTCAGTATTGTCATGGTTATGGTCATTGCCATTGGCGGCATCATTGGCGTCCTGTTATTTAACAGCTCACAGCGCGGCCTGTTTCCAAATTCCAAGCTCTATCTAAGCTTGAGTTCAATCGTGAATGTCGGTCGCTCATTACCCTTTCTGGTGCTGATGGCAGCGATTATTCCATTTACCAAATGGCTAACAGGAACCACTATCGGTATTGCAGCTGCAGTTGTGCCGATGACCATTGCCGGCATTCCTTTTTTTGCCCGTCTGGTAGAAGGTGCACTCAATGACTTAGCACCCGAAATGACCTCGGTCGGACGAGTGTCTGGCGGAACCAATTTACAGATTATCTATGAGGTCCAGATCAAGGAAGCTTTACCAAGCCTGGTAGCTGCCATCACCTTAAATCTGATCGCCATGATCGAATACTCAGCCATTGCTGGAACAATTGGTGCGGGTGGTATTGGTTATTTAGCTGTGCTGTATGGCTATCAACGTTTTGATCATCACATCATGATTGCCACCATTGTGACTTTGATCGTGACCATTCAGGTCGTGCAATTCATCGGCAACCAGATCCGTAATCGACTTCTTAAACACGCTTAAAGAAAACATCAACGAGAATGCTATGAGTCAAACTCAATTTGAAATCAAGAAAAAATCTAAACTACCCTGGATTATAGGCCTGATCGTGGTGGTCGTCATCACAGGCGTATTAATGAGTAAAAAGCAGTCGTCAGCATCACAAGCCAAAGCTGAAAGCAATGTCCTGAAAGTGCACTATGAACCCACCATGATTGGAGAAAAAAGTTTGATTGAGTATGCTAATACGCATATTGCCCCAGACTATGGTATCCAACTCGAAGCCGTAGGGGTACAAGATCCGGTACAAGCCAACCGTGCTGTGAATGATGGTGAATTTGATGGCACCATTTATCAACACCAGTGGTGGCTTAAACAGGTATCCGAAGCAAATGGTTTTAAACTGGTTCCAACTACAGAAATCTACCAGTGGGCATTCGGTATTTACTCAGATCGCTATAAACAGGTTCAGGATCTACCTAAAGGAGCAACTTTTGCTGTACCAAATGACTTGGCCAATCAGGCCCAAGCGTTATGGTTATTACAGCGTGAAGGTTTTATTGAGCTTGATTCAGCCATTGAACCACGTACTGCCAAGTTGAAAGACATCAAGAAGAATCCACATGAATTCAAGTTTATCGAAATCGAACTTCTGTCGATGGCACGTACGCTAGATTCAGTCGATGCTGCTATTGGTTATGTGGCTCAGTTTGATGCAGGTAAAGTTCCACGTAGCAAAGGTATTTTATTCCCTGCTGCCCCACGTACTTTTGCTAGTCGCTTGGTCGTTGCTGAAAATCGTCAAAATGAAGCAAATATTCAGAAACTGCAACAAGTATTCGCTGATCCTCGCGTTGAAGAATATTTAAAAACCACAGATGATTTAAATGTTAAAGGTATTTTAACTCCGGTCTCTAAAGATTAATTTAAATCAATCCATTTATTATTAAAAAGGAGAGTTTTCACATTCTCCTTTTTAATTTTTTAAAATTTTATATCTCATTTTTTACTTTATTTATCAAGTATTAATTATTCTATTTTTAAATCCACCCCATATAATCCACTCATCCTTTTTAATCATCAAGTTTATTAACATGTTTAAACCATTATTTATTTCAGCCTCTATTCTAAGTTTATTTTCTCCTCTAGTTTTTGCAGAAACAGAGAATACTGAAAAAAATCTAGATGTCAGCGGAACAATTCGTTTTCAATATACACACAATGATTATCTTGAAGACAGTGGTAATAAAATTGATTTTAGTGATGCAGTATTATGGTTAAATTATCAAAAGGACAAAGTTTCCGGTCATTTGGATTATCGTGTATATGAAGCCCATGACAAGCTTGCAGGCATCCATTTTCCAGTGAATGCGTGGCTCGCTTATAACCCGACACCGGAACATAAAATCACCGCTGGTCTTCAGCCTGTGCCTATTGGTTTAAGCCGATATTACAGCAGTACTTATAATTTAACCCAGCTTTATCAATTAGGTTTAGAAGAGGTTAATAATTGGGGGCTGAGTTACCAATATCAGCCTGAAAACTTTAATTTTAATTTAGCCTATTTTTTTGCGGGTGCAGGCAGCCATACAGGTAAAAGTAAAAATTCTTCCCATTATTCGAGCAATTTAACAGCTGAACCAAGTGCAGAAAATACGACCCAACTGGAAGAAAAAAATTCGATTGCACTAAAAGTCGATAAAACCTTCCAGCATCAGATCGGTCATCAGGATATCCAAAGTACTTTGGGTTCATCTTATTTATATACAGAACTGGATAATCTTAAAACCCATCAGACGGGTGAGCGTCAGGTCTGGACAGCATTTTATAAAACCAAAGTCGATAATTTAAACTTCAATATCATTTATGGTGGCCAGGATATCAATAACAAGGATGACCTAATTAGCAAAGAATCTACATTTGGTTTCTTTGACGGTTATTATAACGTAGCCAATAAAGGTAATTTCCTTTCTACTGAAGTGAATTATACACTTCCATATTCATTTAATAACTGGAGCCAACCATTACTTTATTCCAACTACTCTCGTTATTTTAAAGATGAAAAAGGATATCAAGATTCTGAACGTTTAATTAATGGTGTTTATACTAAATATAAAGACAATCTACAGTTTTATCTAGAATATATCAGCACTCGAAATGATACAGCTTTTGGCGTAGCAGATGGCTATAGCAAAGGATCAAGTAATGAATGGAATAATAAGTTATTCCTTTCTCTTGGCTATTACTTTTAATAACTAAATCTTTTATTTTCATATAAATCTAATCTGCTATGGTTTGAGATTTTTATTATTAATCATCTCAGACCAAATTAATTAAGATAAAGAAAACTTGTAACACTCGTAGAATATTATGACCAAACAAATCCGATTCAATGCCTTTGAAATGAACTGTATCACCCACCAATCACCGGGCTTATGGCGTCATCCCCTGGATCGATCCACAGAATATAAAGATCTAGAATACTGGACAGATCTGGCGAAAATTCTGGAAAAAGGCAAATTTGACGGTATTTTTATTGCCGATGTATTGGGCATTTATGATGTGTATCATGGTTCAGCTGAGCATGCCTTGACCGGTGCAGTACAGGTTCCAGTCAATGATCCACTACAAATCGTGCCTGCTATGGCAGCCGTGACCAAGCATCTGGGATTTGGCGTCACTACTTCCATTTCTTTTGAACATCCCTATCCATTTGCTCGTCGCATGAGTACGCTGGATCACCTAACCAAAGGTCGTGCTGGCTGGAATATCGTGACTTCCTATCTGGAAAGCGGTTCAAAAAACCTCGGCCTCAAAACTCAGGTCAGCCATGACAATCGTTATGACATCGCCGATGAATATCTGGAAGTGCTATATAAACTTTGGGAAGGTTCATGGGAAGATGATGCTGTGTTACGTGATAAAGAGCGCGGCATCTTTGCGGATCACACCAAAGTGCATCCAATCAATCACGAAGGCCAATACTTTAGCGTACCGGGGATTCATATTTGTGAGCCATCGCCACAACGTACCCCTGTGTTATATCAGGCTGGCGCATCAAAACGTGGTCAGAAGTTTGCCAGCCAGAATGCGGAGTGTGTCTTTATCTCAGCACCGACCCAGATTGCTGTGAAAAAACTGGCAGAAGGTGTACGTCATAATCTGGTTCAGGAAGGTAAAGATCCAAACTCTGTGCTGATCTACACCATGCTGGCTATCGTGGTGGATGAAACCGATGAAAAAGCGCAGGCGAAGTTCCGTGAATATCAGCAATATGGCAGCTATGATGGTGGACTAACCCTGGCTTCGGGCTGGTCAGGCGTTGACTTTTCTCAGTTCAAACCAACGGATAAAGTGGAATACATCCAGACCAATGCGATTCAATCCATGCTGGAATCTTATGTCCAAGCTGATCCCAACAAGATCTGGACCATTGAGGAAGTAGCGAAATGGACCAGCGTGGGCGGCAATGGACCAGTGATCGTTGGTTCACCAAGCACTGTAGCCGATAAACTTCAGGAATGGATTGAAGTCACTGGGATTGATGGCTTTAACCTGGCTTATATCCTGGCGCATAAGAGCTTTGAAGACATCGTGGAATACGTGATTCCAGAACTACAACGTCGTGGTGTTTACCAAACTGAATACCGTGAAGGGACACTACGTGAAAAACTGTTTGGTCAAGGTCCACGCCTGCCAGATACTCACCGTGCAGCGCAATACCGTTATAAAGCGAGTCAAGCTGAATCTGTACAAACAGCTGAGCTGATTGCTGAAGTGGTTTAATTCACTTATTGATGAAAATCAGGTAAAGAAAAAGGCAACTGTAATTAGTTGCCTTTATTATTTTTAGAAAACACTGAGTAGAATTAATAACCACCTTCGGATTTCACCACTTCAGTACCTTGCTTATATTTAGACAGCAGTTCACGTAAAGAGTTCATCAGGACACTGGTATCTACACCGACTGCAACAAACTCAGTACCGAGATCAAGATATTTCTGAGTAGCTTCATGTTGAGTTGACAAAATCCCTGCAGCTTTACCAGCAGCACGAATCCGCTGAATCGCATCCATGACTGCTTTTTGAACTTCTGGATGATTTGGATTACCTTCATAACCCATGGTTGCAGATAGATCGACCGCGCCAATAAAGACACCATCAATACCGTCAATTTTTAGGATGTCATCCAGATTTTCCAAACCTTTTACCGATTCAATCTGAATTAACAGGCAGATATCTTCATGGGCAGTTTGATAATAGTTTGGAATGCTATTCCAGCGTGTCGCACGTGCTAATGCAGCGCCGACTCCCCGAATTCCTTCCGGTGGATAACGAACTGCTTTCACCATCAGTTCAGCTTGCTCGACTGTTTCCACCATTGGAATCAATAGACTTTGTGCACCAATATCCAAGAGCTGCTTGATGAGCTGCACACTGCCAATCGGTGGACGCACCACCGCCTGCGATGGATAAGCAGCAATACTCTGTAATTGCGACAAGGTGGTTCTTAAATCACTTGGAGCATGTTCACCATCAATCAGCAACCAGTCATAACCGGCATTGGCGGCAATTTCTGTACCGTAAGCATCTGCCAGACCGACCCAAAGCCCAATTTGCTGTCCGGTCTTGAGTTTTCTTTTGAAGTAATTGGTGTATTGCATACGCCCGCTCGCTTGCATGTCATTGCTTATAGCGTTATTAAACCCCTATTGGCAAAAAGTGCCAATAGTGAAAAGCTCTTTTATCATTAGCCAAAGCTCTAAGTTATTACGTTATAAATGCTATGTATCTACGAAACTTATGCTTTGCCTGAAGGAAATTTATTATAATATTCCACTTCACTTGCAGTATGATTTTACTGCATTCCACCTAATTTAAGATGAACAAAAACGAATGGAGTCCAGTTATGAATTTACTCAAGGTATCTGAATCTCGTTATACTACAAAAGCTTACGATCCATCTAAGAAAATTCCACAGGAACAGTTTGATCGTTTGACTGAGATTCTCCGCCTGGCTCCTTCTTCTATTAATATTCAACCATGGCACTTCTTTATTGCAGATAACGCAGATGCCAAAGTGCGCATTGCCAAAGCTTTAGTAGGTACATATGCCTACAATGCACCAAAAGTATTGGATTCTTCGCATACGATTCTTTTCTGCACCAAAGCTGACATTACTGACCAGCATTTAGATAATCTTTTGCAACGTGATGATGTACTAGGGCGCTTTAAAGATGAAACCGCCAAAGAAGCACAGCGTAATACCCGTACTGGCTATGTCGAATATTACCGTAATGAAAAAGGTGATATTCAGCGCTGGGCTGAAAATCAGACCTTTATTGCACTCGGTCAAATGCTACTTGCAGCAGGAATCGAAGGTGTCGATGCCACACCAATTGGTGGCTTTGATGAAGAAATTATTACTGAAGAATTGAAGCTTAAGGAACGAGGCCTGATTCCATCCGTGATTATGACTTTTGGTTATCGCAGTGAAAATGATTTCAATGCTAAATTGCCAAAATCTCGTCTGAAAGCTGAGGATGTTTTCACCAAACTGTAAGATTTTTATGTTATAAAAGGGGCGCAAAGCCCCTTTACTTGTCATTATGGGCCTAATTTTTGCTTAACTAAAAAACAATCATAATTCAGAATAAAAAATAGAGGTATCCATGTTGGTTCTTCCATCCAGACCTATGAAATTTGAATGCAAACACTGCGATAAAATCTATTTACATCAATATAAGCATGAGCAGCATCGGTATCCACATTGTCCACACTGTAGGCAAGCTGGCCTGCTCTTGGGCCTGGCTGAAAAGGAAGATCTGATTCGCTTGCCACTGGATTATGCCAGTAGCTATGTCAAGCAGACATGGCATAGGCTAAGCAAATAACACTGGTAAGTCCCAGTACCAATCCGATACCGCTTGCAGGTTTTAAGCGCTCTTTAAAGAAGATCAGGCCTGCAAGCACACCAAACACCACTACAAGAATATTCATCCCAGCAAAGACAATCGCTGGTGTATCCTTCAACAGCATATGGGCTTTTACATAAAAGGCAATATTGGCGAAGTTCAGTCCACCTAATGCCAAACCAGCAATAATATGCTTAAGATCACCCAGATGATTATATTTAACCAACAGATAGGCCATTGATAAAATAAAGGCACAGATAAACATCAGGTTCAGCGTGACAGCGAACTGTAGTCCTAGACTGGTGGTATATTTCAATAACACATCAATCAGTGCATAACCGACCCAGACCAGTCCCAGATACATCATGCCTTGTGTTCCCGATCCTGTATCATTTCGATTGGATAACAGGATACAGACCACCGCAGTAATCCCAAGACCAATCCCGATCAGTTTCAGCTGGCTAAACTGTTCCTGAAATATGAAATAAGCCGCAGCGAGAGATAGCACTACGGATAATCGCTGGGCAATTTCAGTCTTTAAAATACCAGCAGTTTGCAATGCTCGAGCCAGCAAAAGAAAAACACTCGGAAGTAAGATGCCTAAGGCAATAATCAGTAACCATGGCGTATGAATGATAGATACATGTGCCAGATCCGGTTTAAACCAGAAATAGCAAAGAATACTTGCTGTAGCATAGTTCCAGGCAATCAGATGAATCGGGTTAAGCCCCTTATTCTTTCCTACTTTCAGCAAAATTGAGACCATGACGCTGCATAGTGCAGCTGCAAATATCAGTTCCATTGTTTACTCATCATTATCTTAAGTGCTTTATTTTAATACAAAAAAGCCCACAAGATATTGTGGGCTTTCAAGCTTGATTTCAGGCTAGCAATTAGTAGCGAGAAACCATTTTTTCCAATGAGATTGGACGAATCTTGTCAGCATTACCCGCTGTACCAAATGCTTCGTAACGATCTACACAGATTTGCTTCATTGCTTCGATTGTTGCAGCGAAGAATTTACGTGGATCGAATTCACTTGGTTTTTCAGCCATCATACGACGCATTGCACCAGTAGAAGCCAGACGCAAGTCAGTATCGATATTGATTTTACGTACACCGTGCTTGATTGCTTCAACCAGTTGCTCAACAGGAACACCATAAGTTTCTTTGATGTCGCCGCCATACTGGTTAATTACAGCTAGCCATTCTTGTGGCACAGAGCTTGAACCGTGCATTACAAGGTGAGTGTTTGGCAATGCTTCATGAATTTCCTTAATGCGGTCAATTGCAAGAATATCACCTGTAGGTGGACGCGTGAATTTGTACGCACCGTGTGAAGTACCAACCGCAATCGCTAAAGCATCAACATTGGTATCAGCAACGAATTGACGTGCTTCTTCAACTGAAGTTAAAAGCTGAGAATGATCAAGAACGCCTTCAGCGCCTACGCCATCTTCTTCACCCGCCATACCAGTTTCAAGGCTACCCAGGCAACCGATTTCACCTTCAACAGACACACCACACGCATGCGCCATTTGTACCGTACGACGAGTGACGTCTACGTTGTATTCATATGAAGTTGGTGTTTTACCGTCTTCACCCAAAGAACCATCCATCATGACTGATGAGAAGCCTAACTGGATAGAACGTTGACATACATCAGGGCTCGTACCGTGGTCTTGGTGCATTACCACTGGAATGTGTGGCCATTCTTCGATTGCTGCCAAAATCAGGTGACGCAGGAACGGTGCACCTGCGTACTTACGTGCACCCGCAGATGCCTGTACGATTACAGGTGAATTTGTTTGGTCTGCCGCCAACATAATGGCACGCATTTGTTCTAAGTTGTTTACATTGAATGCTGGTACGCCGTAAGCATGTTCGCCGGCGTGATCCAAGAGCTGGCGCAATGAAATAAGAGCCATAATGTCCTCCCAGGTAATGCGACATATTCTACATGCGAACTGTATTCAATTCAGCAAGAAAACACATAAATTGATAAAAAATCCCTGCTTTTGCAGGGATTTTAGGACTTGACGTAGCCGTTTATTTAGCAGCAGCTGCTGAACTTTCAGCATCTGTAGTTTCTGATGTCGCCTTACCTGCTGGCATATTTGCCACTTCGGCAGGCACATCAGTATTTTTCTCATCCAGAATCGGCTTATCGATAGCATTAATGGCTGCTTGTTGTTCAGGACTGATCTGCTCTTCTGCTACTGCTGCTGAAGCCTCAGTTGTATTTTCTGTTGTATTGTCTTTTTTGGCACAAGCCGTTAATGCTACAGATGCTATCAACAACACACCAATACTCAGCTGTTTCATCATACTCTGCTCTCATCATCTATCTGTTTATGGCGAATATGCTATGACTGTTGTATTGCAGTTTGATGACGACTTTATGAATGACTTTTGAGAGTAAAAATGAGAATAAAAAAAAGCCGGTATCAAACCGGCTTTTTCGCTAGAAGCATTTACTTCAGGAGAATGTGATTAAGCACGTTCTAAAAGTACTGCAACTGCAGGAAGTGTTTTACCTTCAACAAATTCAAGGAATGCGCCACCACCTGTAGAAATGTAGCCAATTTTGTCAGCCACTTCGTATTTATCGATTGCAGCCAAAGTATCACCACCGCCTGCGATAGAGAAACCTGCAGATTCAGCAATTGCTAAAGACAGTGCTTTAGTACCTTCACCAAACTGATCTACTTCAAATACACCCACTGGGCCATTCCAAAGAATCGTTTTAGATGTTTTCAGAATCTCGGCAAATGCTTTTGCAGTTTCTGGACCAACGTCCAGAATCATGTCGTTATCAGCAACATCTTCAACTTTTTTCACAGTTGCTTTTGCAGCAGCTAATGAACCCAGGAAGTCATCAAAATTGATTTCAGAAGCATCAGCAACAACTACGTCAGTTGGAAGTGGTACAGATACTTTTGCTGCGATGGCTTTCGCTGTATCAATCAGGTCATTTTCACACAGTGATTTACCTACGTTGTAGCCAGCAGCTGCAAGGAAAGTATTCGCAATACCACCACCTACGATCAACTGATCGCAGATGTCAGACAGTGAAGTTAAAACGTCTAGTTTAGTTGAAACCTTAGAACCTGCAACGATCGCAACCATTGGTTTTTCTGGAGTTTTCAACGCACGACCAAGCGCGTCTAACTCAGCTGCCAGTAAAGGACCTGCAGCCGCTACTTTAGCCAGACGAGCTACACCTTCAGTTGAAGCTTCTGCACGGTGCGCAGTACCAAATGCATCCATTACGAATACGTCGCAAAGTGCTGCATATTTTGCTGCAAGTTCAGGATTGTTTTTCTTTTCACCGACATTGAAACGGCAGTTTTCCAGTAGAACCACTTGACCAGGTTGAACTTCAACGCCATCCAGGTAATCAGTGAACAGTTTTACTTCTTGACCCAATGCTTCAGTCAAATATGCTGCTACAGGTGCAAGAGACTGTTCAGCTTTAGGTTCACCTTCAACCGGACGACCAAGGTGTGAATACACCATAACCGCTGCGCCTTTTGCTACAGCAGCTTTAATTGTTGGCAATGCTGCACGTAAACGCGCATCGCTGGTGATCACACCATTTTTAACAGGTACGTTTAAATCTTCACGGATCAGAACACGTTTACCCGCTAGATCAAGGTCAGTCATACGTTGAAAGTTCATCTAGAGCTCTCTTTATAGATATTAAAAACGAGGCGATTTTAAATGATTATGCAGAAAAAGGTTAGCATCTTTTGCAGAAAAGCTAACGATTGCCAAAGTTTTGTTATGATAGGAAAAAGCATCCATCAGATTCATTACTCATGTCGATACATCCAGATCCAGATCTTAACCGTTTAAATGTTTTGGGCGAGCCTTTGGCGAGCTGTTGTTTTGACCCAATCACCGGCTATTTCCGTAATGGCTTCTGCCACACCGCTCCAAGCGACCTTGGCCAACATACGGTTTGTGCACAGATGACTTCGGAGTTTTTAAACTTCTCCCAAAAAGTTGGGAATGATCTGATCACGCCATTGCCTGAAGTAGGTTTTCCTGGGGTGCAACCAGGTGATTTTTGGTGTATCTGTGTGACGCGCTGGGTGGAAGCCTATGAGGCAGGATTTGCCCCACCAATTAAGCTACAAGCTTGCCATAAGGCAGTTTTAGCTTATGTCCCTCTCCATGTTTTAGAAGAATACGCTGTCTAATGAATACCGCAAAAATCATCCTGGCTTCTTCTAGCCAGACCCGTAAAGAATTGATGAATCGTTTACGTCTTGAATACGTATCGATCGTCCCGGACATAGATGAATCACCGCAAGGTGAGAATCATGCGGATGATTTAGCCAAGCGACTGGCATTTGAAAAAGCCCGTCATGTAGCTGAACAACACCCGGATGCAATCGTAATCGGTTCTGACCAGGTGGCTTGGCGTGAAGGTGCACCCGATATTTTCATTGGCAAACCTTTAACTCCTGAAAAAGCTGTTCGTCAGCTCCAAGCCAATTCAGACAAAATTGTATATTTCAGTACAGCACTGAGCGTACAACAGAAATCGACTGGCTTTGAGCAGACTTTGGTTGAGCACTACAAGGTCAAATTCCGCAAGCTGTCTCAGGCTGAAATTGAACGCTATATCGAAATTGAACAGCCTCTGCACTGCGCTGGCAGCTTTAAATGCGAAAGCTTAGGTATTAGTCTGTTTGAAGAAATGATTGGTCAGGACCAAACAACTTTAATGGGTATGCCAATGATCAAGCTCTGTAGTATTTTGCGTGAACTAGAGATTCTGGTTCCTTAAAAAGTTAAAAAAGCAGTCTTAGGACTGCTTTTTAGCAAGTATTAATCATTCAACCCATAATTTGTGATTGATCAGATAAAAGATGTTGTGCCATAAGATCAGACTGATTTTCCCATATGAATGGGTCGGTATTTTGAGCAGCCTCTTCCATGTCGGTCTGGATGATAATCTGGTTATCTTCACTTCCCACCACAATAATGTTGTCTATATTGCCAGAATCCGAAAGCAGCTCAGCTAATGAAACAGTATCTGATTGCATAAATTCGATACCCATCAAATGACTTTCTTGTCCTGCTCCCTCTAACAACAGATCCATCTGATTATTTAGATTTGAAATTGTATCAGCTGTGTTTAGTACTTGATAAACCTGTGCATCTCTATCCAAGTCTGAAGAAATAAAATTAATAAGCTGTTCAGCCTCTACAACGTCATTGTTCACTTCTGAGCTAATAACATTATGATCATTTACAGTCACGCCTAATTGCTCATCAGAACTATATGCTATTAATTCTTGTGCTGCCTTGAACATACTTGCAGCTTCTGGATCATTCGCCTCATCTTCAACTGATTCAACCAGACTTAATAGAGCTACTCGAGCTATTGGATTCGTTGGTTCTGTTGGCACTTCTGGCACTTCCACTGGCGGATCTACCGGTGGCTCTTCCACTGGTGGATCTACTGGTGGCTCTTCCACTGGTGGGTTTACCGGTGGCTCTTCCACTGGTGGGTCTACTGGTGGCTCTTCCACTGGTGGATCTACCGGTGGCTCTTCCACTGGTGGATCTACTGGTGGCTCTTCCACTGGTGGATCTACTGGTGGGTCTACTGGTGGCTCTTCCACTGGTGAGTCTACTGGTGGCACTTCCACTGGCGGATCTACTGGTGGCACTTCCACTGGCGGATCTACTGGTTCTAATGGTTCATCACGCTCTGTTTCTCCCCCATCCACACTTGCAAGTCCACCAATGAGCAATGTACCAAGTGTAATCCACTCCCAGTTTTCTCCAAGAAATGAAGAGGATGGATACAATTCTTCAATTTTCGAAATTTGCTTATATTGTTTAGTTATCGTATCAAACCAATATAGAGTACCGCTACTATCCTCGATCACTAAATTTGAAGGCAAAATTTCAGGATATAAAGGATAAAAATTCTCAATAATCAGTTTTTCGCCATTTCTTAAGACTACAATCAGATTGGTACCTTCTTGTGATAATTGCGCAATATCTGATTTAGACGCTTTGATTTTCACTATGGAACCCTGGTCAAGTCGGATCGTATCTGCTTGGAGCTGTTTAATGGCTTTAGTCTCTTTATTAATTATTTGAATTTCTTTCATTTTATTATCCATATTATTTTTATTTTCTTTGTCAAAACTGTGACATTTTTATACTTCTGTCAATCAAACTATGCTTTTCACTATTTTAGTTATGTAATTATCATTTTGATGATGATTATCTGTCTTTTACCTATCTATCCATAATTATTTCTGTTTATTAAATTTTCTAAAAAAATTAAGTCTGTCTTACTTTACTAAAATTTTAAATTTTCACTTAAACCGTTTTTCTTTTTTTGAAAACCGATAAAGCTTGTTCTTATATGAAATGTTAGATCGTTAGAAATTCATTACTCAGAATCTCTCTTGCGTCATTCAATAACTCAAGGGACAATAAGCAAAATTTATCTGTAGTTAATCCTATGTCCCAACCTTTAGATGTATTAGGCGGAATTACCGCTGAACAATTCCTTGCTGAATATTGGCAAAAAAAACCTCTCCTCGTACGTAATGCCATGCCTGAAATCGCAGGTCTGCTTGAACCAAGTGATGTGATGGAACTTGCCCTTGAAGAAAACGTGACTGCACGTTTGATCAAGCAAAAAGATCGTGATTCGAACCAGTGGTCAGTAAAATCATCACCTTTATTGAAAGCTGATTTTCAGAAGATGCCTAAGCTCTGGACCTTACTGGTTCAAGCTGTGGATCATTATTCTTTTGACCTGTCGGAAATGTGGAAGAAATTCCCATTCATTCCACAATGGCGTCGTGATGACATCATGGTGTCATATGCACCTCAAGGTGGCTCCGTAGGCAAACATTTCGATTTCTATGATGTATTCCTGGTACAAGGTAATGGTCACCGTCGCTGGCAATTAGGCCAGATGTGTGATGCAGAAACTGAGTTTGTTCCTGGTCAACCATTAAAATTGCTTCCAGAAATGGAAGTAAACTTTGATGAAGTTCTTGCACCCGGTGATTTACTCTACGTTCCACCAGGGCTTTCTCACTACGGTGTTGCTGAAGATGACTGTCTGACTTTCTCTTTCGGTTTTCGTATGCCAAATGTCAGCGATATGATGGACCGTGTTGGAGACAAGTTTGCTGAAAATGAAGTTTTGCGTAATCCATTGACTGATATTATTCGCGATCAAATCAGTGCAGCTGGTGAAGTCACAGGTAATGAGCTTGAATATCTGAAAAGCAAAATCATGGAGCAGCTGCATAACTCCAATGTGCTTGAAGATGCCATCATGAGCCTAATGTCCGAACCGAAGTACGAAGAGAATATTCCTGAAGCTGAGGAAATTGGTACTGGAGATCTGGAAGAAGCATTAGATCAGGGCTATAGCATCATGCTCGAACCTGCTTCACGCCTGCTCTATACTGAAGAAGACGGCGAAGTGTTGTTCTGGGGCAATGGCGAAGGCCTATGTATCTCAGAAGCTTTTACAGAAAAACTCAAGCTGATTGCTAATGGTGAGTCTGTCATGCTTGATCTGGACTTTGCTGATGAAGATATGCTGGAAGATCTAGCGAATCTACTGAATGAATCGATTCTGATGCTGGTTCCACCTGCGGAAGAAGAATAAGAGCCAAAAAGAGGATCATTCGATCCTCTTTTTATTTATGGCTTAGGCAATTTTTTTAATTCAAAAATGACAAGAATTAAGCCCCATACTGACGTTTTAGATAATCCACAATATCTTTAGATTCGAACATTTTTACGTTGGTATTTGGGTCAACCAGATAAGGGACCTGAATATTATTTCCCATTATTTTAAATAGTTGGTCACGCTTACCGCCTGTTAAGGGCTCATACTTTCCTGGCTTTAAGCGCAGTTTTGCTGGTCCATAATCTTGCCAGCGCTCTTTCGCCACATTATGAAAAATAAAGGGTATTTCCAGCTCGCTTAGAACAGCACGTACTACTCGAGTAAACGGGCTCGCTTCAAAGCCCCATAATTCTAATAATTGTTCAGGTGCTGGACGATTAATAATCTGCTTATCCACCCAAACACCACGTGCGCCATTTACAATCGTTCCAGCAAGAGCCACTGCCGGAATTTTAGGATAATGAGCATATTTACTCGGTGTCTTGCCATTTTTGCCATAATGCTTAAATAAATGATGAATAATATCTTGTGACTCATACATCCGATCTCCCGTGTTTTCATCCATTAAAAATGGAAAGCGAGTTTTGCCGCCCAGCTGTTTTACGATCGGCCGGTATTTGGTACCACCTTTAGGACATGGATAAACTTCATAATCCAGATTAAGTAAGGTTAATACCTCACGAACCCGACGACAAAATGGCGAACCTTCAAATTCATACAGCTTGATTGGCTTTTCAGGCTGATTTGGAAATGGCGTACCCACCATACCTCGACCGCCTTGGGTAAATGAAGATGCCAGCGCTTGAGCAACTTTGATTTGATGTGGGAGCATTGTAGAGTAATCCTGTTTTTGTTTTAGTGACCGTGAAAGTATGCAGATTGACTGACTTTCACGGTATTGCCGATTTTTATTATGTTCTGTCAGTTTAAACAGCTAGCTGCTTAATCAACTAGTTTTTCTTGCGAAAGCACAATGCCGTTATTGTCGGCATAAACGTATTCACCTGATTTAAAGGTCACACCACCGAAGTAAAGTGGTACATCGACTTCACCAATGCCTTTACGATTGCTTTTTTGAGGAATCGAAGCTAAAGCGTGCACACCTAAATCCAGCTCTGCAATCGCATCGACATCACGTACACAGCCGTAGATAATCACGCCATTCCAGTGATTCTTCACCGCAGATTCAGCAATCAGGTCACCCATCAATGCACAGCGCATCGAAGCACCGCCATCAACGACTAAGACTTTTCCTGTACCATCTGTTGCCAATAATTCTTTAACGCGGGAATTATCTTCAAAGCATTTTACTGTGACAATCTGGCCGCCAAAGCTTTTACGTGCACCATAACTTTTAAAAAACTTACCGTCTAGGCATGGTGTTACTACTTGCAGGTGTTCATCAGGATTGTCATCAAGCAAGTCACAAGTTACAAATGGTACGCTGGACACGATTTTACCCTCATTTCATTTTTTGTATGGCTAAATTATCATAAATTTCAAATTTTACAGTCTGATTCAGGGCTGCATATACCATAGTATGAGCTACTTGCTCGGCTGTCACTGGCTTGTATTTAAAAGAATCGGGTACCAAATGCGAAAACTTGCCATAAAGATTTTGGGCAGCATCTTCTAATAAGCGCTGATGACCTCGTTCACCAATTAACAAAGATGGCCGGATCAGACTGATGCGCTCTAAAGTTAGAGTCTGAATATAGTCTTCCAGTTCGCCTTTGACCCGATTATAGAAAAACCAGGATTCAGCATTCGCCCCCATTGCACTGATTAACAGATAATGTGCATCCGTCTGCTGAACCAACTCGGCAAAATGAGCATTAATCGTGTAGTCCACATTATAAAAAGCATCCTTAGAACCAGCCTGCTTTAATGTGGTACCCAGACAACTGAAGGCATGTGTATGCCCACTGACATCCTGATCATTCAGCATCAGGAAATCCTCAAAGACTAGTTGTTTGACTTTGGGCCATTGCTCAAACTCTGGCTGATGCTTGCGTACTACCACACTAATACGCTTGCAGCTTGGCTCATTGACCAGCTGTTGTACCAAGGTCTTACCCACCAGACCAGTGGCACCAATGATGATTGGATATGTTATGGTTTTAGTCATTTTTTGTACGATCTCCCTGCCTGAATACTAATCTAACGTTTTCTTTAGAATTTTTCTGCAACTAAAATGTTGTCAAAGCATGTCAAGACTTGACTTAAGCCCTCAGTTTCCTCAAAATATGGCACTTGTTTACGGGCTGGTGATAGTTCTTCTGATGTTGGTTTTCAGTTGAGTTTCAGCCCGCCCAGACCAATCTATTTCAAGGAGTGCACGAGTGGCAAACTCTGCTCAAGCTAAAAAACGTGCTCGTCAAAACGTTAAAGCACGCAAACACAACGCAAGCTTGCGTTCTATGGTTCGTACATATCTTAAACGTACAGTAGCTGCTATTGCTGCTGGCGACTATGCTGTTGCTACTAAAGCTTACAAAAAAGCTGTTCCAGTAATCGACCGTATGGCTGACAAAGGTATCATCCATAAAAACAAAGCAGCTCGTCATAAGAGCCGTTTGAACGCGCAAGTTAAAGCATTAGCTTCTAACTAATCGCAAATGAAAAAAGCCCTTTTTAGGGCTTTTTTTGTGCCCAAAATTTGATACCAAATAGAAATATAATAATTTTTAACACAAGAAAATTTCTTGGTCTTAATTACAGAAATCTTTCTATCTCACAAAACCAGAATAAATTATTCATCTTTGTCCATAGAATGCGGTGTCGTGGTTTTGTCCTGTTCTGCATTATCTGTATCACGCTGACACCCAGTTAAGCCAACCAAAAGAACTAAGCTTAAAATTGTGATTATTTTCATGACCATTCCTATGCCTTAAATATTGATTTAAATATCAGCATAGTGATATTTCATTGTTACTCTATTTCACTTTCATACAATAAATGTAAAAAAGCTCAATCGAATTAATTAAGCTTTTAACTTATTTTTTGGCTTTTAATTCTGCATTCTGAAACTGAGAAATATCCAGTTCATGTACTTTACCGCGCCAGATCCATTTCAGTTTAGACTCTTCGAATACATCGCCTTCAAACCAGACAAACAGACCTTCCATCATTTTTGGCCAGTCTTCTCGACTGACTTCCTGATGACCTGACATTACTGCAATCATAGCAGCCAGAATCGTGTCATGACTTACCGCCAGACTGAGTCCATACGGTGTCTTTGGATGCGTGTTATAGATGAGCTCCAGCACATCAACAACGCCACGAATTGGATGCTTCATACCTGGTAAGGCATTATTCACAAAGCTATTGATAAAGCCTAATGCACCCTGTTTCTTGAAATATGGCCCTGCTTTCTGGATATCCAGTACAAAGCTACCAGGTTCGACTAACAAGCCTTGCTCGACGATTTCAATATTATGGGTATGAGATGCTTTATTGGTTGCATCCGCCCCTTCAATCATCAGTGCTGCAGTATCAACACAACGCTGAATCGGACTGGAAATACAGTGCTGAATATGTCGATCGGTCTGATTGACCAAATAAGCGCCCCACTCCTGCGCCAGATCGCGCCCTTGTGGCGTCAGTTGCAAGTCATAGCCTGCCAGTCCCTGACCGGCGACCTCTTCGCGCAAGGAATGGCGCGTAAACAGGGTCACAGGCGTCTTGGTATCAGGCAATAAATCTATTGCACTGAGCATACTTGGTGGAAGCAGTTTTAATGCCACAATCTTGCCAACTGGTCTATCAACGGAATCTTCTTCACTATAACATGAACATTACACAGCTCAATTACTGTCTTGCATGTCAGCCAGTGCCTTAAATGCCAATATCTTCATATCTTTGGTCTTATATGCAATAAAACCGCCATTTAATAAGGTTTCGCGCTGATTATAGCTAAATGGTCGACCTTGGAAATCCACCAACCCACCACCAATGCGCTCCAGCAGGCATTGTCCGGCGCTGGTATCCCATTCGCAGGTCGGATGGAAACGCGGATAGATATCCACCTGATCCTCCAGAATCATACAAAATTTATAAGCACTGCCCGCCTTAAACTCATCAAAATCTGTAAATTTAGCCAGGCTTTCCAGATAAGTCGCATACTTTGGCTTTTTCTGACTGCTCTGACTCAGGCCTACATGCACTATGTCTTCTTGAGTTGCATGAGTATATTCATACCAATGATTTTGCTGAATATCATATTTTAAAGGCATACCCTGTTCTGGACAGAAATAGACCAGCTGTTGTGCCGGAATGGCAAGAATGGCAAAAGTTGTCAAATTGCCTGTGACCAGACTCAGGTTAATGGTGAATTCTGGGCGCTTATGTAGAAACTCTTTAGTACCATCCAGAGGATCAAGCAACCAGAATGCTGACCATTCATCTCGTCCATCTTGCTTACCTTCTTCAGAAAGTAAAGGTAAATCAGAAATTTCAGCAAGGGCTTGGGTTAGAAAAGTATTGACTCGATAATCGGCCTGTGTGACTGGCGAATCATCTTTTTTTGTTTCAATGTCAAAAACCGCACCGGAACAATACTGCTGATATTCTTCTCGCAAAATTTCACAGGCTTGTGTCAAAATGGGCACAAACTGCAAAATCATTGGATCTTGTGGTGCTGTTGCTGCTTTAAACATAGAAAACCTTATATGCCGAATTGCTCAGAAAAGCCGCCCATTATTTTTGATATGGATGGAACCCTACTTGATCTTGCTTATGACGATTTCATCTGGAATGACCTGCTTCCCGTTCGTTATGCTGAAACGCATGGCTGCAGCCTGGAGCAAAGCCGAACAACGTTATATTCATTCTATCAAGAACATAATCATACCCTAAACTGGTACTCATCGCGCTTCTGGACGTCTAAAGTCGAAGTTGATGTTTTGGCGATGCAAATCGAGCATAAATCGAAAGTGGCATTAAGACCGCAGGCACTTGAGTTACTGGATTATCTCAAGGCTAATGGTTACCCGATCTGGTTAGCGACTAATGCTGACTGCGCAGGCTTAAATTTCAAGCTAGAACATACTCAACTTAGAGATTATTTTGATGTGATTGTCAGCTCAGAAACGATTGGCCATGCCAAGGAATTTGTTGAGTTTTGGCAAGGTTTAAATGCGCTATATCCTTTTGCCCCTGAGCAAGTGTATTTTATTGATGATACTGAAAAAGTCCTAAATGGTGCCAAAGCCTATGGTATTCAGAACCTGTTTAGTATCCAGCAACCCTCTTCCAGCAAAGTTGCCCGCGAGACTTGCAATTACCCGATGCTGCACCAATTAACAGATTTAATCCCTTATTTAAATCAGGCTGAGGTAAACAAGCAATATGCGTAAATCGTCTTTACCCGAAGATGCGGTAGGCATGCGTATAGACAAATGGCTGTGGGCAGCACGTTTTTTTAAAACCCGTTCCATTGCCAAGAATGCCATTGAAGGCGGTAAAGTGCATATTGGCGGCGAACGTGTCAAAGTCTCTCGCGAAGTCCGGATCGGCATGGAAATTACAGTTCAACAAGGCATCGACAAAAAAACGGTTGTTGTCAAAGAGCTGTCTGATGTTCGTGGACCTGCACCAGTTGCGCAAAAACTTTATGAAGAAACTGAAGTCAGTATTGCTCGACGGGAATTGATTGCATCACAAAGAAAGTTGCATAATCTAGCTCGTCCGGATCACCGACCAAGCAAAAAAGATCGCCGTGACATTAGTAGATTTAGAGACGAAAATAGTCAGTTATTTGACCAGCATTGGTCGTATAATGATGATTAAATTCAAGCGTCAGCGTATGTCGTTCATGCACTGACTTTTATAGAATATCAGGGAATTTTCTGTCACTATTACCCCTGTGGAAAGAGATCTAATTTAAGACATCCACTTGAGTACTAAGTAAGTGACATCGTATTGAGGTTGTAAGATGGATGAGAATAAAAACAAGGCGCTCAACGCTGCCTTAAGCCAAATTGAAAAACAGTTTGGTAAAAATACAGTAATGCGTCTTGGTGACAATACCGTTCAGGCAGTTGAAGCTGTTTCTACAGGTTCTTTAACGCTTGATATCGCACTCGGTATTGGTGGTTTACCTAAAGGCCGTATCGTAGAAATCTACGGTCCTGAATCATCAGGTAAAACCACAATGACATTACAAGCAATTGCTGAATGTCAAAAAGCCGGTGGTACTTGTGCATTCATCGATGCCGAGCACGCACTTGACCCTCAATATGCACGTAAGCTCGGTGTAGATATCGACAACCTGTTGGTATCACAGCCAGACCACGGTGAACAGGCACTTGAAATTGCTGACATGCTGGTACGTTCAGGTGCGATTGACCTGATCGTTGTCGACTCCGTTGCTGCCCTAACACCTCGCGCTGAGATTGAAGGTGAAATGGGCGACTCGCACATGGGTCTGCAAGCACGTTTGATGAGTCAGGCACTGCGTAAAATTACAGGTAACGCAAAGCGTTCAAACTGTATGGTGATCTTCATTAACCAGATCCGTATGAAGATTGGTGTGATGTTCGGTAGCCCTGAAACCACGACTGGTGGTAATGCACTGAAATTCTATGCTTCTGTTCGTCTTGATATCCGTCGTATCGGTCAAGTGAAAGAAGGCGACGAAATTGTTGGTTCGGAGACTAAAGTGAAAGTCGTGAAAAACAAAATGGCGCCTCCATTTAAAGAAGCGTTATTCCAGATTCTTTACGGTAAAGGTGTGAACCATCTTGGTGAATTGATTGATCTTGCTGTGCAACAGGATATTGTGAATAAAGCAGGTGCTTGGTATTCATATCAAGGTGACAAGATTGGCCAAGGTAAAAATAACACGATTCGTTATTTGGAAGAGCATAAAGAGCTTGCTGAAACCATCGAGAAACTTTTACGCGAACAGCTGTTAACTAAAGCCGTTCCTGTGGAAGAAAAAGATGAAGAAGAGCCAGCAGATTTTCTGGATGCATAATCCTTAAACGTCTTACAGAGCGCCCTACGGGGCGTTTTGTTATTATGGTGATGTAATAAGATGAATTGGGTTCACTATGTCAGATGCAAAGTTCACTAAGCTCCTGGATTATGAAGCGATCAAGCAGCAGTTTGGTGATGCTGATGAAGTCTCGCAGCCAGTAGTTACTGCCCAAGCTGATACCCTACCTGAGTTTGATCCTGAAGAAAGCTTATTTGGTGACAAGCAGGAAGATAAAAAGAAACCGGGCTTAACTGGCTCCCGTTTGCGTTCTTATGCCTTTGCGGTACTGACCCGTAAAGAATATGCCAAAGCAGAACTGATCGAAAAACTATGCTTATATGCAGAAGATCGCGCTGAAGTGCTAGAGCTTGTGGATGAGCTTTCCCGCGAGAATTACCAAAGTGACCAACGTGTCGCAGAAACTTTGCTTTCTAGCCAAAAGCGCAAAGGCAAAGGCCCAAATCAAATTAAAATGAAGCTCAAAAGTAAAAAGATTGATACAGCTTTGATTCTCGATGAACTCAAAGAAACCGACTGGGTTCAGCAAGCTTATGAGCTGAAGGTCAAAAAATATGGTACTGAAGTCACTAAAGATCCTAAAATCAAAGCCAAACAAATTCGCTTTTTGATGTATCGCGGTTTTGAAATGGATGCGATTATAAAAGCCATTAGTCGTAAAACTGAAGATTAATAGCCATCTGCATTTGACTAAACAATCTCCAAGTTTTCGAGTTAAATATTACTCATAACACTGTAGTCAGTCTTATCAAGAAAAGCTTTTCAAATCATTTCGAGTAATAGAGAGCATACGGATATTTTTCAAAGAAAAAGGTACGAAGTTCATCATAACGATCTAAACATTCATAAAGCCTAAATTGAGGTTTATTCCGTCCTTTTAGAAAAAGATTGATATGCATAAAGCCATTCACTGTCCGCTCATTAACTTTTTCAATTTGCGATAGTGCGATGACTGTAGTTTTAAAACCATGAATGCTTAAACTATTTGCATCTAACTCTATTCGATAACGCCATAATCGAACTATATACAAAAAAGACAGACAGCAAATTACAGCACACAATATGACCCGAAAAATTTGAATATTGAGTGATTGAAATTGAATGAGTAATAAGGGGGTTAAAACAGATAGAAATACAACCACCACATAGAAAATACTACGTGTGATTTTAAAATATAGAGTGGTAGAACTCGTAAAAGAAGTTTGCATAGTTTTTATTATAAAAATGGTGGCAACCCTACCAGCAAAGCTTCGGCACATCACAAATCTACTACCGTTGCTACCTTCCGGTCCTGGCGGGGTTCGTAAACCGTAATTGCGAAGTAACCGGCAGGGCTACCATTGCAAGAACAGAGTATAGAGATTTTTAATCAACTTGCAAGTAAGAATACCGAAAAATCTAGGATAAGCTATCCGTTTGATTATTTTAAAAACAATGTAGGATTAATTCAGGATTTTCTGTAAATCTGAGATACAAATTCCTGTCCGGAAAACCCCTCTAACTTTGTAAAAGCATGTTGCAATTCCCTGCAATGCCGTTTTAAATGTGTGGCATATACATTGAATAATTTATTTGATTGACCGCATTGAACGTCGGTCCATTCAAAACAATATGGATAGAATAGATGATGTTTAAAAAACATGTCTTATACACACTCAGCATGCTCTGCACCACTCCACTCTTTGCTGCAGTCCCGATTGAATCTCGCGGTTTAAGCCAAAGTGGTAATGGCTCAGCACCTGCCAGTACCATGCCTGCAATTGCTTCAGGGGTAGATACGCCGGTACAAACCAATATGAGCTGGCAATTACTGCAAAAAAATCAGCAACTGGAAAATGACATCCGTAGTTTACGCGGCAAGATTGAAGAACAGGACAATGAAATTCAATCACTGAAAAGTGAACTTGCGAATCGCTATGCCGATCTTGATCAACGTTTTGAGTTGTTACAGCAGAAGATTGATCCAGAATCACAAGGCACTGAGGAGGATAATCAACAGGATACTGCACCCAGTTCAGGGTCAAGCAACGGCAAGCTAAGCCAAGCTCAGACATCTACCACAACGTCTGCTCAACCTTCCGAGCTGGAAAAAGCAGCATATACCGTTGCTCTGGATGCCTATAAGAATGGCGGTGCAGCAAAAGCCATTGCACCGATGCAGAATTTCATCAAGAACAATCCAAACAGTGTCTATATCAGTAATGCCTACTTTTGGTTAGCTGAATTCAACCTGTCGATTGATCCGCCGAACTTCACCGAAGCGAAGCGAAATTATGCCATTGTGGCAGATCGTTATCCCAACTCAGCCAAAGCTGCTCGTGCTTTGTATCAGTTATATAATGTCAGTGAGGAAGTTGAGAAAAACAAGACTTTAGCGGCACAGTATAAGGCTCGTTTACTAAAGAATTATCCGCAGTCTGAAGAAGCTAAATTCTTTAAATAAAAATATTCAGAAATAAAAAAAAGACACCTCAATGGGTGTCTTTTTTTATAAATAGCTTATTAACGTACAATACCGCGTTTAGACTGCTCTAAAGAATCAAGCAAACGCTGTGCTTCAGCGACTTCTGGCAGAATCTCTGTACGAATTTTTTCAATCGCTTCTTGTGTAGTCAGACCTGATTTATAAATCAGCTTAAATGCCTCACGCAGACCATTGATCACATTTTTCGACCAACCTTTACGACGCATCCCTTCTACATTCATCGCAAATGCATGTGCAGGATTACCGGAAACCATCACATAAGCAGGCACATCTTTCAAAATCAGTGATGCACCGCCAATCATGCTATAAGAATCGATCTTACAGAATTGATGAATACCCGAGTTACCACCAACCACCACATAATCACCTACATGGACGTGGCCCGCAACACCTACGTTATTGGCAAAGATGTTGTAATCGCCCACCATACAGTCATGTGCAATATGGGTATTTACCATGAGCAGGTTATGACTGCCAATTTTGGTAATACCATTGTCCTGAACCGTACCGCGATGCAGACTGCAATGCTCACGAATCTTGTTATGATCGCCAATTTCCAGCCAGGTTTCTTCACCCGCATATTTCAGATCCTGACAAACTTCTCCCACACTCGCAAACTGGAAAATCTCATTATGTTCGCCAATGCGTGTGTATCCACCCACAACAACGTGTGAATGAAGTTTAGTACCTGTACCAATAGTGACATTTGGCCCGATGATACAGTAAGGACCAATTTGAACATCTGAAGCAATTACTGCAGATGCGTCAATAATGGCAGTTGGATGAATAAGGGAGTTATTGCTCATGCCTGCTCGACTTTCTGATGCGAAACCATAATTTCCGCGGTTGTTGCGACTACGCCATCTACTGTGGCAATACAATTATATTTGTAAATGCCACGTCTTTGCATCACTAATTCAGCTTTTAATACCAATTGGTCGCCTGCAACCACTTGTTTTTTAAATCTAACCTTCTCAGCACCCGCAAAAAGGAACAAAGAACCCTCTGTTGGAGTCTCATTATTCATGACGAAACCAAGAATACCTGCAACCTGCGCCAGCGCTTCAACAATCAAGACACCCGGCATAATTGGGTAATTCGGAAAATGGCCCTGCAAAAACTCTTCATTAATTGAAACGTTTTTATAACCCACGATGCCATTGTCAGTAATATCTACCACGCGATCCACAAGCAAGAACGGATAGCGATGTGGTAAATATTCACGAATCTTTTGAATGGTCATTGGCAATTCAGGCTTCGTGAATGTAGGCAAATTCGATTCTGTCATCATAATTATTTACGCAACTTAAATGTTGATTCAATGGACTCAATTTGAGACTGCATATGATCAAGGCGTTTAACCACCTGGGTCAATGGCACATCTGCTAATTGTCTTAAACGAACCACAGTGCGTTTCCACTTTTGATTTTCAAACAATCCGATACCAGAAGAATATTTTCCAGCTTCAGAAATATTATTTGTCACCATTGACATTCCAGTCAAAGATACATTATCGGCAATATTCAGGTGTCCTGAAATCGCTGTAGCTCCACCAATGATACAGTTTTTGCCAATCGTGGTACTACCTGCAATTGCAGTTTTTGCTGCAATCGCTGTATTGGCACCGATTTTAACGTTATGTGCGACTTGCACAAGGTTATCAATAATGACGCCATCTTCCAAAATGGTGTCATCCAGCGCACCACGGTCAATACTACAATTAGAGCCAATACGAACATCATCACCAATGTGTACTGAACCCAATTGTGCAATCCGGTTCCATTTACCTTGATAAGGAGCAAAACCAAAACCTTCACTGCCAATAACGCTATTGGCATGAATACGCACCCGGTCACCAATTTTTGTAGCACCGGTCAATGTCACATGTGCATCAATAAAACAGTCTTTACCAATTTCAACCTGATCATCAATTTGCACATGCGGTTGTACAATCGTATTAGCCCCTACTACACAATTTTCACCGATCACGACAAAGTGGCCAATATAGGCATCCTCCGCGATGACAGCCGAAGGATGAATCTGTGCAGTGCTTTCAATACCACGCTGGGTCTGCTTTTTTTCAAATACATGCGTTAGCATTGCAAAAGCAAGATAAGGATTCGCCACGACAATAAAATTCTGATGTGAACTGAGCTGCTCTTTCAGCTCAGCAGTCACAATCAGGGCACCCGCCTGGCTTTGAGCCGCCTGCTCAAGATATTTGTCAGCAGTAACAAATGCCAAATCTTGTGATGTTGCATGCTCAAGACTCGCCAAGCCTCTTAACTGCAAATCGGCCTGACCCACACACTCACCTTGTACTAGACGAGCGAGGTCAGCTAATAGAAGCTGTTGATGATTCATTGATTATTTAATTGCATTAACCTTTTGAATCATTTTATCAGTTAAATCATACTTAGGGTCATAGGCAAGCGCGCTATTTTTATTCAAAACCACATCCAGCTTATTTTCTTGACGTAACTGTTCAGCGACTTGTTTTACACGTGCATCAAATATCGTACGAACTTGCTGAATAGAACTTTGCGCACTCGCCTGTACAGATTGCTGTAATTGACCTAATTCTTTAAATTTTGCCTGATATTGCTCTTCAATCTTTTTCTTGTCTGCCGCACTCATATTTGGATTGGCCTGAGCACGCTGTTGAATAGCTTCTAATTCCTTATTAAGCTGTTCAATTTTGGTTGTTTGCGGCTTAATATTCTGCTGGAAAGTCGTGTTCTGCTGTTTTAGATAACTACTATTTTCTACCAGACGTTCCAGATCTATTACACCAACTCCGGCTGCTTGCACCGTCGAAGTTAAAGTTGCTATAGCGATACCCATCGCCACTATCATTTTTTTCATCTGTATTTCTCTATCCATAAAAATGGTCTTGTGAATAGTAATTTCTTACTACTCTACAAGACCAAGTAATATTCACTTTGGTGAATTAAATTAGAAAGTACGACCAATTTCGAATTGGATATTCTTGGTATCGTCGCCTTTCTTCTCATTTAATGGGAAGGCATAGCTAAGTGATAATGGGCCAATCATGGTAATCCATGTGAATCCAGCACCTACGCTATAACGCATATTTTCTGTATCAAAATCAAAATTATCTTTACAATATTTTTTGGCATCTACATCAGGATTGTTTTCATTTAGATATAGGCTGCCGCGAGGCACTGTACATTGTGTATCGAAAACTTGCGCACCTTCAGCAAAGATTACTGGTCGAACTTGACGTGCCCAATCCCCTTTAAACGGAACAGGTAATACCAATTCAGCACCAAACTGCACTAACGCATTACCACCTACTTCTTCAGGGTCATAATCACGTTGTTTGGATTCACTATAAGCAACGCCTGGATATCTTGGACCAAGCGTACTGTTTTCATAACCACGAACCGAACCAAAGCCACCTGCATAGAAGTTCTTATAGAAAGGCAGATCATTACCATAACCTAACTTACCATAACCACGTAGTACGAAGTCTCTACCTAATGGGAAGAATGCTTGTGCATCATAAGTGATTTTTTGATATTCAACATCACTACCTGGCAATGCCACTTCACCGTTAACACGGTGTGAAACACCAGATGTCGGGAACATTGGACGGTTCAAAGTATTATATGACCAACCTAAATTTAAATTATAGGTTAAGAAATCACCCTTAAACTCATTTGCATATGTTTGCCACTGATCATCATTAGGACCACATTTACCATCTGTAGTAGATAATCCTTGAGGACAATAACGTCCAATGCCCGAATCTTGACCACCATTTGCAAGTAGATAATCACGTACATATGTAGAAACATATGGACCTGTAGTAACATCAGTCTGATCAATATTCAAACCAATACTTAAGCTCTGATTTTCATCAATCGGATAACCAAAGTTAATACCACCACCGAAACTATCCGTCACATAGTTGTTAACGTTATAGTCATCATCCAACTTAGTTTTGCGATAGTAGAGGTTATAACCACGACGTACACCATCAATGGTGAAGTACGGATCGGTTACACTTAAATTATAGTAGTCTTGTGTTTCAGAGCGAGATAAGTCAATTGCAACACTATTCCCTGTACCCAAGAAGTTCGTTTGGCTTAAACCCGCCTGAAAAGTCACACCGCCACTTTGAGAGAAACCAACAGCCAGAGTACTGGTACCAGAATGCTGTTCTTCAACTGCCACATTTAAATCAATCTGGTCTGGTGAACCTGGAATACGCGCCGGTTTGATGTCGACGGTTTTAAAGAAACCTGTACGCTCTAAACGCACTTTAGACAGGTCAATTTTTTCATTGCTTGCCAGTGCGCTTTCCATTTGGCGCATTTCACGACGTAATACTTCATCTGCAGTTTTGCTATTACCAGTGAAATTAATGCGACGTACAGTCACCTGCTGACCTGGATTGATGTAATAGTTCAAATCAACCAGTTTGGTGTCTTTATTAATTTCTGGAACCACATTTACTTCTGCGAAGTAGTAACCGGCATTACCATATTTACGTAGTAACAACTGCTTAACGGCATTCACTTTTTCTTGTGAATAGATTTCACCGTTTTTATATAGTTGTAAAACTTTCAGCTCATCCGTTGAGTAAAGTGCATCGCCCAAGAATTTGGTTTCACCAAACTTGAACTGTTCACCTTCATCTACAGATACTTCAATGAAGACATGCTTTTTATCTTCACTCAGGTTCAGGCTCGAGTTATTAATATTGAAGTTGATATAACCACGGTTCAGGTACATGGCACGCAAAGCTTCAAGGCTCGCTGCCATTTTTTCACGTGCATAGCGATCATTGCGGGAAATAATCGAATTCCAAGAGCTTTCCTTAATTGCGAAAGCCTGCTTGATCTCATCTTCTTTAAAGACTGTATTACCAATGATGTTGATGTCAAAAACTTTGGCAGCCTTACCTTCAACAAATTCAATCAGCAGATCGACACGGTTGTTAGGCTTTGGCGTAGTCTTAACTGTAATATCTGCGTCATAACGACCTTGTTGCATGTATTGCTGTTCAAGCTCGGTTTCTACAGTTTGCAGTGCAGATTTTTTCAGGACCTCACCTTCCGTGAGACCCATTTTTTTCAAACCTTCTTCCAAAGCTTCTTTTGGAATCAGCTTGTTACCTTTCAGTTCAATCTTGGAAATAACAGGGCGTTCAACAACCTGGAATATTAAGGTATTACCAGCTTGTGTTGCCTTAATGTCATCAAACAAACCTGAGGCGTACAGACTACGGATCGCATTGGCAATAATAGGATCATTGACACGATCACCACTATTGATTGGCACCAGGCCATACACATTTTCGGGAGTGAGACGAACCAGTCCGTCAAATTTTATATCTTGTACTACGAACTCATCTGCCGCATATACTTGTTGTGCAACTGCCATAGCACTAACGAGTGCCAAAGGCATAAATAAATGTGTGTGCTGCATGCCAGTCTTTTCCGCTTGTTAATTTATTCCATCTACGTTGTTATAAACGCATAAAATCATTGAATAGTGCGAGTAACATCATACTACCCAGCAATACCATACCAATTTTTAAGCCAACCAATTGTATTTGTTCAGAAACAGGTTTACCACGTAATAATTCGATAAAATAGTAAACCAGATGTCCGCCATCAAGCATTGGAATCGGCAGTAAATTTAATATCCCTAAACTTACACTCATTAGCGCCATAAAGGAAATAAAAGTTTGCCATCCCATTTCCGCGCTTTGACCTGCCACTTTAGCAATCGTGATTGGACCAGATAAATTATCCAGACCGATCAGCCCACGTACCATTTTCACGATCGAATTCAGGATCATGGAAGATAGCTGCGTAGTTTTATCAAAAGCCATGACCAATGCTTCAGTCGGACTATATTGAATTGTTTGTTTGTATTCTGCCGGAATGGTGATTTTGCCTGGGTCACTTTGTACACCCAGCATACCGGTCACTTTACCCATATTGTCACGTTTCGCCTGTGGCATCACCTGCAAATGCACCACCTGGTTATTACGCAACACCTCTATTTTTAGTAATTTTTCTGGTGATGCCTGTACCACTTGTACTACATCAAACCAGTTTTTCATCGCCACACCATCAATGGCAATGATCTTATCACCTTCTTTCATCCCTTGACGGATCGCAGCACCATCTTCACTCAGCTTAGACACCACTGCCGGAATCTCAGGACGATACGGTATAAAACCCAAAGTATCTAATGGAGATTGTGATTGATCCTTTAGGAAGTTCTGAATTGGTAGATTAAAGTTTTTTAGCTGTCCATTACGTTCAGCCTGAATCGAAATTTGTCCGGTTTCACCGACACGATCCACCAAGGCATAATTCAGCTTTTCCCAAGTCGCAACTTGAGTCCCATCAACCGCAGTGATTTTGTCACCTTGCTGCATCTGTACCGTAGCAGCAGGTGTATTAGGAAGCACTTGTCCCACACGAGTGTTTAATTGCTCTTGCGCTGGCAGAAATAAAATCCAGAACAGGATCACGGCAAAGAAAAGATTGATTAACGGACCCGCTGCAACAATAGCGATACGCTTCCATGGATGTTGACGATTAAATGCTTTAGGCTTTTCTTCTTCAGGAACCTCACCCTCACGCTCATCCAGCATTTTGACATAGCCGCCAAACGGCAAAGCAGAAAGCTGATACTGAATACCAGATTTCTTTGAAGTCCATTTGATCAGCGTTGGGCCAAAGCCAATCGAATAAACCAGCACCTTCACGCCAAGTTTTCGCGCTACAAAGTAGTGTCCAAATTCATGGATCGCAATCAATGGACCCAATAACAGAATTGCAGCTGCGATAATAAACAAGGCGTTCATGTCTTAACTTCCTTTATTCACAACGAATTGACGTGCGATATCACGCGCCTGCTGATCAGCCTCAAGAATCACTTCCAGCTGATCTGCTGTCTGATTGTCCATCGAATTCAGCGTATGTTCAACTACCTGAGGAATTTGTGTGAAAGCAATTTTTTCATGCAAAAATGCTGCTACGGCAATTTCATTGGCTGCATTCAGAATTGCAGGTGTAATTCCGCCTTGCTGCATCGCTTGACGTGCAAGTTTTAATGCAGGAAAACGCTGGGTATCCGGTTGCTGGAAATTCAGTTGTGAATGTACAAATAAATCTAATGGCGCGACATGAGTACTGATCCGCTCTGGCCATGCCAAGGCATGTGCAATCGGGGTACACATATCCGGATTACCCATTTGCGCCAAAGTTGAACCATCTACATATTGAACCATGGAGTGAATAATACTCTGTGGATGCACAACAACTGTAACAAATTGTTCTTTTACCGCAAATAAATGACAGGCTTCAATCAGTTCTAAGCCTTTATTCATCAAAGTTGCGGAATCTACCGAGATTTTTTGTCCCATCGACCAGTTAGGATGTTTGCAGGCTTGAGCTGGTGTAACAGTTTGCAGCTGATCAAGTGTATGATTTAGGAATGGACCACCTGATGCAGTCAGCAGAATCTGCTGTACACCCAGTTTAGGCTTACCATTGCGTTCAGCATCGAAGTAATTGGCAGGTAAACACTGAAAAATTGCATTGTGTTCTGAGTCCACAGGTAGCAATAAAGCCCCATGGTCACGGGCGGCCTGCATCATGATGTCACCTGACATCACCAAGGCTTCTTTATTGGCCAGTAATACCCGTTTACCCGCTTTGACCGCAGCCAACGTTGGCAACAGACCAGCAGCGCCAACAATGGCCGCCATCACTACATCCACTTCTGGATGTTCGGCGACTGCGATCAAACCCGCTTCATCGTGGAGAATTTCAATGTCGGATAATTGCTGTTGTTTCAGTAATTCTGCCAGTTCATCGACTTTAGATGTTGGCACTACAGCAATTTTCGGTCGGAACTGCTTACAAATTTCGACCAGTTCTGCAATACGGCTTTGTGCAGTCACAGCATATACGCTGTAGGCTTCAGGATGTCGCTGCAGGATTTTTAAAGTACTTTGACCAATGGAACCTGTAGCACCTAATATACAAACAGCTTGTGACATTTATAAATCTACGCCAATAAGTTTTAAAACATACATGCCTGCAGCAAAAATCGGTGCTGCAGCAAGGAGAGAATCAATCCGGTCCAGTACACCACCATGTCCTGGCAGAATACGACCTGAATCTTTAATACCAGCACGACGTTTGATCATTGATTCAAACAAATCGCCTAGCACAGAACTAAATACGGTTAATACCGACAAAATCAGGAATAAAATCAGCTCAGGAACACTGATATCGAGGTAAAGTAATGCCACTGTAATGACAATCAGCATCGAAGTCACGATACCGCCATACAAACCTTCAACCGATTTGTTTGGACTGACATTTGGGGCAAGCTTTTTATTACCTAACTTGCGTCCAACAAAATAAGCACCACTATCTGCACCCCAAACCAACAGGAACAGATACATCAACCACCATGGTGAATTCTGCCAAACTGAATAGATCGCAGTGACAGCTGCTGAAATTAAGATCACGCCAATGCCATTTAAACTGACATTGTACCAGCCATCATATTCCGGATAGGATTTGACCCAATAGATGCTGAGGATCCAGGTTAGAATAGAAGCTGCCCATAGCAGCATGGAGATGTCTGCAAAATATAATGCAAGTGCTGAAAGAACTGCGGTGATTAAACCATAACCCCAAGCAAATGGCTTAATTACTTTTTTCCCTTGGCGTGGCATGAGTTTGAACCACTCATAACCGGCAACGCCTGCAGCAACGACCATCAACACAAACATTGGATAATATGAGGTAGTGGCAAACATACAACTGAGTACAACAGCCACCAATACCAATGCGGTTATAATCCGCTCTAACATGTATTAATTCTCAAGTTTTTCTTGCTGAATCTGCTCTGAGGTCTTACCAAACCGACGTTCACGTCCACCAAATACGGCAAACGCATCATCTAATTCTTCTGTGGTAAATTCTGGCCACAAGGTCTCAGTGAAATACAGTTCCGCATAAGCCGCCTGCCAGAGCAGAAAGTTGGATAAACGGAAATCACCACCGGTACGGATTAACAGATCCACAGGCGGTAAATCACTAAGGCTTACATATTGACCAAAGACATCAGTATCAATTGCATCAAGTTCTAATTTATTTGTTAAAACATCCGCGGCAATTCGCTTCGCAGCCTGCGCCATATCCCACATACCACCATAACTAATGGCAATTGTGAGCGTCATGCTATCGAACTTAGCAGTCCTTTCCTCCGCATGCAACATTAAAGCTTGCAGTTCAGGAGATAAACGACTACGGTCGCCGATAAAGCGCAATGCAATATTGAATTTTTCCATACGCGGTAGCTGTTCATTGATTGTGTCTTCAAGCAATCGCATGAGCAGATCCACTTCAAACTGCGGACGATTCCAGTTTTCACTAGAAAAGGCAAATACAGTTAAAGCCTGGATATTTCTTTTTCTACAGTGTTCTACAATCGGGTCAAGGACGCTTTTACCTTCACGGTGTCCTTCACCTTTTTGCATCTGATTTTTTTTGGCAAAACGGTTGTTGCCATCCATGATGATGGCAACATGTTTTGGAAGACGGGGACTTTCTTCAGTAACGGTCATTGATGAATTAGACCTTCATCAATTCAGCTTCTTTTGCAGCTAAACGTTTGTCAACTTCAGCAACATATTTATCTGTAACTTTCTGGATTTCATCAGAAGCACGACGCTCTTCATCTTCAGAAATTTCTTTCTCTTTCAATAAAGCTTTGATGTCGCCCAATACATCACGACGGATGTTACGGATTGCAACTTTTGCGTTTTCTGCTTCGTTACGTGCAACTTTTTGCATATCACGACGTGTTTCTTCAGTCAATGCAGCCATTGGTACACGGATTGCATCAGCAGTAATCGGGTTAAGGCCCAAATCCGATTCACGGATCGCTTTATCGATTGCCGCAACCATTGAACGTTCAAATGGTTGAACCAGCAATGTACGTGAATCTTCAACACCGACGTTGGCAACCTGGTTCAATGGCACGTCAGAGCCATAGTAAGGAACCATGACACCGTTCAGAATCGATGGATGCGCACGTCCCGTACGAACTTTTGCAAAACCATGCTCTAACGAGTCAAGTGACTTGTTCATACGGTCTTCTGCGTCTTTTTTAAGATCGTTAATCATATGATCTTCCTTACTTAATTCTAAAAAATGTAATAGCTAAATTTGTGACTAGTATAAATGGCTTGAAGGCTCACGTCATTAATTGGTGACGTGAGTACCCTCTTTTTCACCCATAACAACGGACAATAAAGCACCAGACTTGTTCATATCGAATACTTGTAATGGCACGTTGTGGTCACGGCATAGGCAGATTGCTGTTAAATCCATCACACCTAGTTTTTCATCAAGCACTTGGTCAAAGGTTAGTGTTTCGTATTTTACTGCATCTTCGAATTTGCTTGGGTCTTTGTTGTAAACACCATCAACCTTGGTAGCTTTCAGAATCAGGTCTGCTTCGATTTCAATACCGCGCAAGCAAGCTGCTGTATCAGTTGTGAAGAATGGGTTACCTGTACCTGCAACGAATACACAAACTTCACCACGAGTCAGGTGACGAATTGCATCACGGCTTGAATAAGATTCTACAACTGTGCCAATTGGCAGTGCTGATAGTAAACGTGTCTTGATGTTACGACGTACCAGTGCATCACGTAGCGCCAGACCGTTCATCACAGTTGCCAGCATACCCATTTGGTCACCGGTTACACGACCAACCAGACCATCTTTTTGCAATTGGCTACCACGGTACAAGTTACCGCCACCAACAACAATACCAACCTGAACACCCAAACCGACCAAGTGCGCAATTGCTAAAGACATCTGGTCAAGGATTGGCGCATCAATACCCATGTCCTTGTTACCAGCAAGCGCTTCACCTGAAAGTTTCAGCAAAATACGGCCAAAACGCGGCTTTTTAGAATCCAACATCATCAAACTCCAAATTATTTCATTAATTTTATCTAAGTATTAAGCTGATTTAATCGAAATCAGTTTTGCAAACAAGTCATATTCGTCTGCATCGGTAATTTCGACTTCAAGCAAATCACCTGTCTTAATCAGGCTCTTGTCTATATCTTCAACAAATACATTACCATCAATCTCTGGTGCATCAGCATAAGAACGCGCCACAGCAACTGGGAATTCTTCTTCCAGATCATCGACTAGCACAGTCATCTTCTGACCGATACGTTTTTGCAGTTTCGCTGCTGAGATCGCTTGCTGAACTTGCATGAAGCGTTCATAACGTTCTTGCTTGATTTCTTCTGGCACGTGATCTGGCAAATCGTTCGCCGCTGCACCTTCAACTGGTGAATAGGTGAAGCAACCCACGCGATCCAGCTGAGCTTCTTGCAACCAGTCCAGTAGTATTTGGAAGTCTTCTTCGGTTTCGCCTGGGAAGCCCACCACGAATGTCGAACGGATCACCAGCTCAGGACATTTTTCACGCCATACTTTCAGACGCTCTAATGTATTTTCACTGTGCGCAGGACGCTTCATCAGCTTCAATACTTTAGGGCTTGCGTGCTGGAATGGAATATCCAGATAAGGCAGAGTTTTGCCTTGTGCCATCAGGTCAATGACTGCATCCACATGTGGATATGGGTAGACATAGTGCAGACGCACCCAGATGCCTAACTGACCCAGTGCTTCACACATGTCATAGAATTTGGTTTTAACTGGCTGGCCGTTCCAGAAATCCAGCTTGTATTTGGTATCTACACCATAAGCAGAAGTATCTTGGGAGATCACGAGTACTTCTTTGACACCAGCACGTTTTAGCGCTGCAGCTTCTTCAAGCACAGAACCGACTGGACGCGATACTAAATCACCACGCATGCTTGGGATAATGCAGAAAGTACAACGGTGGTTACAGCCTTCTGATATTTTCAAGTACGCATAGTGTTTCGGAGTAAGACGAATGCCTTGCTCAGGGACTAAATCAATAAATGGATTGTGTTTTGGCGGTTCAGGGACATATTCATGCACCGCATCCATGACTTCTTCATATGCCGCAGCACCTGTCACTTTCAGGACATTTGGGTGCATTTGGCGAATCTTGTCTTCGTCTTTACCTAGACAACCTGTTACGATAACACGACCATTCGAGCTCATCGCTTCACCGATGGCGTCTAGAGACTCTTGTACTGCAGATTCAATAAAACCACAGGTGTTTACAACTACTAAATCAGCACCGTCATAATCCGATGCGACATCATAACCTTCAGTTTTCAACTGAGTTAAAATTCGTTCAGAATCTACCAATGCCTTAGGACAACCTAAAGAAACAAAACCGACTTTGGGGGACTTCATGAATCTGCGCTCCACTAGAATGCGCGTATTGTATGTCTTTTCGAAACATAAAAACAGTTGAAATGGCGACTGATTACATCAAGCACCAAAATAAAGCCATAAAATATTCAATATAATTATACACGCACCAAAATTGAACATTTATGATTTACACACTGTTTTTTATCAGCTATACCATTAGTGAATCATGCATCTTCATGACTCCACTTCTATTTCATTGCAATAATTTAGGGATTATTTAAAAAGTTGGCGTGCATTTTGCTTAATGTGCATCAAATGAGAACTTAAGACTTTAAATTTTGCTTTATGAAGATGCCATTGCGCTATTTTAATACAGGAAAACCACCGCTAATGGATCAGCCCCTTTCCATCGACTATCGCCTTCTGGTGGACAACCTGACCACTGCTGTCATGCTAGTTGATAGCAACCTGAATATCTATTATTTGAATACTGCCTGCGAGGCAATGTTTGATATCAGCTTGTTACGCGCGTCTGGCACACCAGTATTAAACATCCTGCAAGCACCTACAGATGAGTTCAATACTGAAGAATCGCTGTATAACACGCTGCATACTGGACAACCCTATACTCGCCGTGAGGCGACGATTATCGTCAACTTTAAAGATATTCATGTGGATTACACGGTTTCTCTACTCAATGCAGGCAAACCTCACCATCCTTTACTCCTGATTGAACTAAATCAGCGTGACCGCATGCTGAAAATCTCGCGTGAAGAAAACTATATCCAGCAACATCAGGTCGCTCGCCAGTTGATTCGCGGTGTCGCACACGAAATTAAAAACCCGCTTGGTGGTATTCGTGGTGCAACACAGCTTCTAGCACGTAGCCTAGATGATCCAAAATATAAAGAATTTACCGACATCATTATCAGTGAAGTAGATCGCCTGAGAAATCTGGCGGATAGTATGCTGGGATCGCGTCAATTACCAAGTTATGAAATGGTCAATGTGCATGAGCCGCTAGAACGTGTCCGCTCACTGATTGTAAATCAGACCAAAAAGAAAATTAAAATCACCCGGGACTATGACTTGTCCTTACCAGAAGTTTTGGCAGACCGGGATCAACTGATTCAAGTCATGCTAAACATCTGCGTCAATGCAGTTCAGGCGATGACTGAAAATAAAGATTTCTTTGTCGAGCATCAGCCTGAACTGGTGTTAAGAACCCGGATCCAGCGTTTATATACCATTAATGGCGTAATACATCGCTCAGTAGTACGTATTGACATTGAAGACAATGGTCCGGGCGTTCCAGACGATATTATTGAAGCCGTTTTCTACCCACTTGTGACCAGCCGCGCCAAAGGAACCGGCCTGGGCCTCAGTATTGCTCAAAATATAATGCACCAACATAACGGAATGATTGAATGCCAGTCAGTTCCAGGAAAAACCGTATTTAGCTTATTTTTACCTTGGGAGTCAGATCATGTCGCGAAATAAAATATGGGTGATTGATGACGATCGTGCCATGCGTTGGGTACTAGAAAAAACATTCAAAGAAGAAGGTTTCGACGTCACCAGTTTTGAAGAAGCCCAGTCAGCACTTGATCAGTTGGGTGTGGATGCACCAGATGTGATCCTGACCGATATCCGTATGCCGGGTATCGACGGTCTGACCTTTTTGGGTAAAGTGAAAAATACCAATCCTGATCTGCCTGTCATTATTATGACAGCGCACTCGGATCTAGAATCTGCAGTGTCGAGTTATCAGACGGGTGCATTTGAGTATTTGCCAAAACCCTTCGATATTGATGAAGCGCTAGCATTGGTAAATCGTGCCATCCTGCACATCACCAAATTACAACAGCAGGAATCTGCGAAAGCAGCGCCTACGATTCAATCGACTGAAATAATCGGTGAATCACCTGCGATGCAGGAAGTTTTCCGTGCCATTGGCCGTTTGTCTCAGTCGCATATCACAGTGCTGATTAATGGTGAATCAGGTACCGGTAAAGAACTGGTAGCTCATGCCCTGCACCGCCATTCACCACGTAGCAATAAGCCGTTTATTGCATTGAACATGGCGGCAATTCCAAAAGACCTGATCGAGACTGAATTATTCGGTCATGAGAAAGGTGCTTTCACAGGCGCGAATACACAACGTCAAGGCCGTTTCGAACAGGCTAATGGCGGCACGCTGTTCCTGGATGAAATTGGTGATATGCCATTTGAAACCCAGACACGTTTACTACGTGTATTGGCAGATGGTGAGTTCTACCGTGTCGGCGGTCATATTCCGGTAAAAGTTGATGTGCGAATCGTGGCAGCAACGCATCAGGATCTGGAAAAGCTGGTGCATGATGGCCGCTTCCGTGAAGACTTATATCACCGTCTGAATGTGATCCGTATTCATATTCCGAAACTGGCACATCGTTCTGAAGATATCCCAATGCTGGCGCAGCACTTCCTGGCGCGTGCAGGAAAAGAACTCGGTGTCAATCCGAAGATTCTGCGTCCTGAAACTCAGGAATATATGCAGAAGCTGCCTTGGCAAGGGAATGTACGTCAGCTAGAAAACACCTGTCGCTGGTTAACTGTGATGATCACAGGTCGTGAAGTCTATCCTGAAGACTTACCACCTGAATTGAAACAGATTCCAATTCAGCAAGACAACGGCGCACCAATTCCAAATCTGAATCAGGTTGCACCACATCATTGGGATGAGTTACTCAATCAATGGGCGATTCAAAAGCTGAAAAATGGCGAGATGAAGATTCTGGACATTGCAACACCAATGTTTGAGCGCACACTGATCAATGCTGCACTTCAGCAAACCCGTGGCCGTAAACGCCATGCAGCTGAGCTACTTGGCTGGGGTCGTAATACCCTTACCCGTAAGCTGAAAGAGCTAGGCATGGACAGTGCTGATGATGACGTCGAAGAAGAAGTTGAAGGTTAATTTTTATAGTTAGCATTTAAAAAAAGCGCCAATTGATTTGGCGCTTTTTTCATTTTGAGATTTAAGCAGTAAGTCCGATGTAACGTGAATAACCTTCCACACCCAGATCAGACTTTAAGATGATAAATTCCGGATAAGTACTTGCTGTTAGTTCTGCAAACATATTTAGCTGGTCATCATTCGCATGCAAATCATCAACTGTATGCTGCATGGTCTGCTCAAACTCATCAGTGATATATTCAAAGCCAATATCCATGGCAATAAACAAAGTATGCTCACATGGCTGGATATATTGTTCTTCTTGCCAATTAATAATCTCTTGATAGCAATGTGGGCAAGCGATATTGTCAGTGGCTTGGATGTCGAGTTCTACAAGTTGATATGGCATCTTTAATGTCTAAATTCAGGACTTTCATTATTTTAACAAACGATTGAATATGAAATCTAATCATTATGACTTTCTCTCTCCTTTTAGGAGAGGGTCAGGCAGCGGTCTACTTATAAGTAAAATAAATCCCACCACACAACTTTCATAAAAATAATTTGCCATAAAAAACCCGCACTCAGCGGGTTTTTTTATTACTTTAAAATCTTAAGCAGATTTTTTCGCTTGAGCATTCTTACGAATAGTAATCATCACCAATTGAACTGCTGCTGGTGTTACACCCGGAATACGACTTGCTTGAGCAAGTGTTTCAGGACGAATATCTTTTAACTTCAATGTGATTTCACGAGAAAGACCAGATACCACATCGTAATCAAAATCAGCAGGAATCTTGGTTTCTTCCAGACGTTTCATTTGTGCCACGTCTTGATGCTGACGGTTGATATAACCTTCGTATTTCACCGCAATCTCAATCTGATCACCAACTTGTGCTGAAACTTCAGAACCAGTCAATTCAGCAATTTGAGCAAATGTAATGTTTGGACGTTTCAGCAAATCAATCGCAGAACATTCTTTAGAAAGATCAGCACCAGTCATTTCCACGAACTTTTTACCCATTGAGTTGTTTGGCGCAGCCCAAAGGTGTTGCAAACGACCTGTTTCTTTCTCTACAGCTTCCATTTTTTCACAGTAAGCTGCCCAACGTTCATCATCTACCAGACCCATTTCACGTCCAATTGGTGTTAAACGTTGATCCGCATTGTCTTCACGCAGCATCAAACGATATTCCGCACGTGAAGTAAACATACGGTACGGTTCTTTGGTACCCAAAGTAATCAGGTCATCAACCAGCACACCCATGTACGCTTCATCACGTTTTGGTGTCCATTGTTCTTGATCCCATGCACGGCGTGCAGCGTTCAGACCTGCAAGCAAACCTTGAGCACCCGCTTCTTCATAACCTGTTGTACCATTGATCTGACCAGCAAAATACAAGTTATTGATCGCTTTAGTTTCAAGTGTGAATTTCAACGCTTGGGGGTTGAAATAATCGTACTCAATTGCATAACCTGGACGAAGAATGTGTGCATTCTCCATACCACGGATTGAGCGTACTAATTCAAACTGAACATCAAATGGCAATGAAGTAGAAATACCATTTGGATAAAGCTCATGCGTATCCAGACCTTCAGGCTCAAGGAATACTTGATGTGAGTCTTTATCAGCAAATTTATGAATTTTGTCTTCAATCGATGGGCAGTAACGTGGACCTACACCTTCAATCACACCTGTGTACATTGGTGAACGGTCTAAACCGCCACGGATAATATCATGGGTACGTTCATTGGTATGCGTGATATAGCAGTTTACTTGCTCTGGATGCATGGATGCATCACCCATGAATGACATGGTTGGAGATGGAAAATCACCCGGCTGTGGTGTCATCACAGAGAAATCTACTGAACGCGCATCAATACGTGGTGGCGTACCCGTTTTTAAACGACCTACAGGCAAGTTTAATTCACGTAAACGATGTGCCAATGAAATTGATGGAGGATCACCGGCACGACCACCTGAAGCATTGTTTAGACCGATGTGAATCACACCACCTAAGAAGGTACCAGCAGTTAACACCACAGTTTTCGCATCAAAGCGAATACCCATTTGGGTCACTACACCTTTAACGGTATCGCCTTCAACAATCAGGTCATCTGCCGCTTGCTGAAAAATATCCAGGTTCGCTTGATTTTCTAAAGTCTCACGAATCGCCGCTTTATAGCGTACACGATCCGCCTGCGCACGTGTTGCACGTACCGCAGCACCTTTACGTGAGTTCAGGATACGGAACTGGATACCACCTTTATCAGCAGCAAGTGCCATGGCACCGCCTAAGGCATCAATTTCACGTACTAAGTGCGATTTACCAATACCACCGATGGCCGGGTTACAGCTCATCTGCCCTAAAGTCTCAATGTTGTGAGTTAAGAGTAAAGTCTGTCGACCCATACGTGCTGCAGCCAATGCTGCTTCCGTACCTGCGTGACCGCCACCGATAACAATGACATCGTATACTTTAGGATAGTGCATAGTGGTAAATAGAGAGATAGAAAAAGGATAGCTGAACATTATAGCAAACTTCGCTCCAAAGTTGACAAATTCAGTGGAATTAATTCATTGAAGACCGAACCCATTTTTATAAACATTATTAATTGTCACTTAATCTTTCATTTGTTAGCAAAACATCGATAAATCAATACATAGAGCTTGTATTTGTTACCTGATTTCAATTGTGTGCAGCTGTGTATTTTCTAAGATGTAACTTTGACGCTCGCGAAGAAAAAAGGTGAAACACATGGATAAGAAAATATTATTTTCAATAATACTCGGTGCACTATCAGTTACAGGTATGGCAACTGCGAATGATAAAGTTGCCAAAATTTATAATCCGGATCTGTATCAGAAAGTCTGTAAAGGCAAATCTGCTGGCGATGCCGTAACTTTTGCTCATCGTGGCATCATCTGGAACGGAACCTGTGAACCGCAGTTTTTCTCTAACTCCAAAACTGGCTTAATGGGCGATGAAGCAGAAATCTATAGCGCTTGTCAGGAAGCTTCTGGAAATACCACAACCACCATTAATGGTCAGGAAGTGAGTGGTAAATGTGCTCTAGGCTTTGCCCCACCTCGACCTAAATAAATCTTTAAAAAGCACCAGGCTAATAAATGGGCAAAACTTAGGTTTTGCCCATTTTCTATTGATTATTTAATAATTTAAGTTAAACTGAATTTAAAACTGAAGATCCAATAATAAAAAGGACATTGTATGGATTCGGTATTTTTTGTCTTTTTATTGCCGGTACTACTGGCAATATTAATGATGGGGTTAGGACTCGAATTACGCGTCAAGGATTTTATTCGCGTATTTAATTATCCTAAGGTGATCTTTATTGCCTTATTTACTCAGCTGATCTTGCTGACCAGCCTAGCCTTTCTGATCTGTATCGTACTGAACTTACCGCCGCTACTGGCCGTAGGTTTAATGTTGCTTGCAGCTTCTCCAGGTGGCCCGACAGCCAATCTCTTCAGTTACCTATATAAAGGTGATTTAGCCCTTAACTTCACCCTGACCACCCTTAATACCTTTATAACAATCTTCACACTGCCTTTTATTGTTAATCTGTCCTTACAATTCTTCCTGAGTAATGATGAGCCCATCACCATGCCCGCCATGAAAATGGTGCAGCTGTTCTTAGTTATTTTAGTTCCAGTTCTATTAGGTATGGCATTACGTGCCAAATTCCCAAAACTCACGATCACTATCAGCCGGCCAATGCGTGTTTTCGCAATTAGCTGCCTGATTGCATTCTTTGTATTTGCAGTAATTCGGGAACGTTACAACCTGCTGGAGTATTTCAGCAGCATCGGAGTCGCAACTGTTATTTTCGGTTTTTCTAGCCTGTTTATTGGTTATTGCTTGCCTTTGTTGCTTGGTATTCCAGACCGTCAGGCACGTGCCTGCACCTTTGAGGTAGGGATCCATAATACGGCTGTCGCTATCACCGTCGCTATTTCTGTATTAGGCAATAATACCATTGCCATCCCTGCGGGCATCTATACGATCATCATGTACACTTTTGCGACTTTATTTGGCATTTTCCTAAGCCGTCAGCGAATCACTTATCAGGAATCCAAACAGCGTTTATCAGATTTGTAACTGCGCTATGTAAACCAAACTTTCCTCTGTATGCTGGACTGAAAAATAGATAAAAAAAGACAGTCAAATAAGGAGCATACAGATGGATTCTGGCTTTATAACTATATTATTGCCGTTGGCACTTGCAATCATCATGATGGGGCTTGGGTTAGAACTCACCCCGCGTGACTTTAGCCGTGTAACTAAACATCCCAAGGCCGTACTGATCGCGCTTTTCTGCCAGCTGATTATTCTGGTCGGAATCGCCTTTGCACTATGTAAGCTATTAGCTTTACCACCACTACTCTCGGTCGGCTTGATGCTCTTAGCGGCTTCCCCAGGTGGAGCCACAGCCAACCTGTTTAGTTATCTGTTCAAAGGTGATCTGGCGCTAAATATCACCCTGACCGCAATCAACTCAGTCATTGCAGCGATTACCCTGCCTTTAATTATCAACTTTTCGATCATGCACTTTATGCAGGATAGCCAGCAAATCGGCCTTCAGTTTGGCAAAATCTTGCAAGTCTTTGCAATTATCCTGATTCCAGTGGGAATCGGTATGTTGATTCGTCATTATGCACCGGGTATCACAGCAAAATTAAACCGACCACTGCGGATTTTTGCTGTTACCTTCCTGGTACTCATTATTGTGGCAACGATTGTGAAGGAGCGCGCTAATATTAGTGAATACCTGACTCAAGTGGGTCTAGCGACTGCCTTATTCTGCATACTTAGTCTCGGCATCGGCTATCTGGTACCACGAATGCTTAACATTAATAGTGCTCAAGCACGCGCTAGCGCCTTTGAAATTGGTATTCATAATAGTACGCTCGCCATGACCATTGCTTTAACTGTCATAGGCAGCTCAGCGGTAGCGATGCCAGCTGCGGTTTATTCTATTTTTATGTATATCTTTGCGGCATTTTTTGGAACCTTATTGAATCGACTAGCACCGCTACAGGTACAAAAACCACTGACAAATATCGATTAGATAAAATTTAGCCCTTTTTAAAGGATGTCTTAGGCATCCTTTTTTTATTTACACCCGCACAGCAATCAAGCCGCACAAAAACCGGAACTTCCGTTACAATAGCTTTTTGAAAAGATATACATAAGGTTATTTCTGTGAAGTGGTTACAAATTCATATTACGGTTGATCAGGCTCAGGTTGATTTCACTGAAACATTACTCAGCTCGCTGGGTGCGGTGAGCGTGACCCTAGATGATGCTGAAAATCAGGATTTACTTGAACCACTTCCGGGTGAAACACCGTTGTGGAATAAAGTGATTGTTACCGGTATTTATGCACAAGAAGAAGGCGAAGAGATCGATGTTGATGCACTCGAAACCTTTATTCGTGCACAAATGCCTGAAGCACCAATCCGTCATGAGTTCCTGGAAGATCAGGCTTGGGAACGTACCTGGATGGATACTTACGAGCCAATTCAGATTTCTGACAAGTTCTGGATCGTACCGGAATGGATGAAAGCACCTGAATCAGACGCGGTGAATATCAAGCTTGATCCAGGTTTAGCTTTCGGTACAGGTAACCATGCGTCGACTTTCCTATGCCTGCAATGGCTAGGCAAAACCGATGTCAAAGACAAGATCGTGATCGATTATGGCTGTGGTTCAGGCATTTTGGCTGTGGCTGCTCTGCTACTTGGCGCGAAAAAAGCATATGCAACAGATATCGATCCACAAGCAGTATTAGCAACTCAACAAAATGCTGAACTGAATGGTGTGCTTGATCGACTCTATGTAGGCTTGCCTGAAGAGTTCAATGAAGAACTTGGCCCGATTAAAGCTGACGTCTTTGTTGCCAATATCCTGGCAGGTCCACTGATGATGCTTGAGCCACACTTCGCAGAATTGGTAAAAGCTGAGGGTGAGTTCGCACTTGCTGGGGTGATTGAAGAGCAAGTTGCTGATGTTACTAGCATTTACTCTAATCATTTTGATATATTAGAAGTCGAAAAACGAGATGAATACTGGTGCCGTATTTCAGGTAAACGCCATAAGGACTAAAAAAGCGTAAATGTATGAGTAACAAACGAACCCTCTGCCCGACTTGTTCCACAATCTACAAAGTAACGGTTGCTCAGTTAACTATTGCTCAGGGTATGGTTTGTTGTCCCAAATGCACCACGTCATTTAATGCACTTTCTCATCTGGTGACTGAACCTCAGGCTTCAGCCACCAATACCACGCCTGAAGCCACTGTTGAATCGCTTAATACAGTGCAAGGTGCTTCAGAATTTGATGCCGACTTATATAACAGCAAAATTTCTTCACGTCTGAACAACCTGCTACATATTTTTGATGAAAAGGTCGAAAACTCGAATATTGACCTGAAAACCTATCTAAATAACCTGAATTACTTTAGTACCGAGCCGATCAGTGCCCTACCAACCATGAACTGGGATGAAGATACGGATGACAAAAGCTCGCGCTCTGTAGTGCAATACGCTGGCTGGACAGCAATCAATGTACTATTACTTGCTGTATTGGTATTCCAGTTTTTCTGGTTTAACCCACAATACTTAAAGAATAGTCATGTGATGGGTACCGCATTTAATGCAGTGTGTGATGTATTCAACTGTTCCAATATGGAAGAACATTACAATCTGATTAATACCAAGAAGGTTAAGATCATTGCCCTAGATTCAAAGCAAACCCAGTTCACAGGTGAACTGATCAATTATCATGACCGCAGTCTGGCCATGCCAATTTTACGTCTGGATTTAAAAGACAATGGTGTCATTACAGCTTCTTATACACTTTCACCTTCTGAATACCTGATTGAAAGTTTAGTCCGCATTGAACGCATTCCCCAAAATAGTCCTTTTAAATTTGACTTTAAGGTTCCAGTCGAGCGAAAAAGTTTCGATAGTTATACTTTAGAAATAATTCGCCCATAATATTGAAAAAAACTATTAAAAAAACAAAAAAAAACTAAAAAAAATGCAGTTTTCTTGCTCACTTTTGCCTAGACAATGGTATTATACGCGCCACGAAAGCTATGTGCTGCCAACTCCTCGCGACTTTTTCACTAAAAATACAGTCTTGCCTAATGCGCTTATTCATTAATGCGTATCGAGCAGATTTTTTTGTGTTAATTTTGGCCAGTAACAAAAATTTAACTATTGTTACGCTTATTTTTCGACCAATTCGCACAGATGTGGCAAGCTACTAAGCTCAATGTAATGACCAAGTTTTAGAACTCCAGTTTTAGGATCTAAAATGGAGTTCATTTCAATTTCTAGACCACTTTTATATATCGCTTTACCCAAGTGATATTTGATTTTTCGGATTAATTCGCATGAATAGCAAATCTCCTATTTTTACTGCACAATCTGATGTCGCTCTTCGTATTCACGTAGATCGCGCAGTTCGCCACTACTTTGCACAACTGCAAGGCGAGCAACCTTCTCAGGTGTATGACATGGTGCTAGCAGAAATGGAGAAGCCTCTTCTATCTGTAGTTCTAGAATATACGCGTGGTAACCAGACCCGCGCTGCTGAAATTCTCGGCTTAAACCGTGGTACTTTACGTAAAAAGTTAAAAGCACACGGTTTAATGAGTGAATAAATGATAAAATGCTTGCGTTAATCGCAGGCATTTTTTTTGACTGTAAATTAGCTATTTAGATTTAATCTGTTCCTTGGTAACTGTGACGAAGATCATGACTATTAAACGCGCTTTAATCTCTGTTTCTGACAAAACCGGTATTGTCGAATTTGCACAAGACCTTGCTGCTCTTGGGGTAGAAATTTTATCTACAGGTGGTACATACAAATTGTTGAAAGACAATGATGTCGCTGTAGTCGAAGTTTCGGAGCACACTGGTTTCCCAGAGATGATGGACGGCCGTGTAAAAACACTACATCCGAAAATTCATGGTGGCATCCTGGCTCGTCGTGGTCTAGACGAAGCTGTGATGGCTGAACACAACATCGATGCGATCGATCTTGTCGTTGTTAACCTGTATCCATTTGCTGCAACTGTAGCGAAACCAAACTGTTCACTGGCTGATGCGATTGAAAATATCGACATCGGTGGTCCAACAATGGTCCGTGCTGCTGCGAAAAACCACGCATCTGTTGGTATCGTGGTAAATGCTGCTGACTACGCAACTGTAATTGCTGAGCTTAAAGCTGAGGGTGCTTTATCTTATGCAACCCGTTTCGACCTTGCTGTTAAAGCATTCGAACATACTGCTCAATACGACGGTATGATCGCATCTTACTTGGGCGCTCGCGTAGGTAAAGAAGAAGGTCAGGCAGATAAATTTGCGCGTACTTTCAATACTCAATTGAACAAAGCTCAAGACTTACGTTACGGTGAAAACCCACATCAGTCTGCTGCGTTCTATGTAGATCCAGCTGCGAAAGAAGCTTCTGTTGCGACTGCTAAACAGTTACAAGGTAAAGAATTATCTTATAACAACATCGCTGACACTGACGCTGCACTTGAATGTGTTAAATCATTTTCGAAACCTGCTTGTGTGATTGTAAAACACGCGAACCCATGTGGCGTTGCAGTATCTCTGGACGGTATTAAAGCAGCTTATGATCTTGCATATGCAACGGATCCAGAATCTGCATTCGGTGGCATCATTGCATTCAACCGTGAATTAGACGTTGCAACTGCGCAAGCAATTGTGGATCGTCAATTCGTTGAAGTAATCATTGCACCAAGCGTTGCTGACGGTGTACTTGACGTGACTGGCGCGAAGAAAAACGTCCGTGTACTTGTATGTGGCGAACTTCCGAAGATTGACGAACGTGCTGCACAGCTTGACTACAAACGCGTAAACGGTGGTTTACTGGTTCAAGATCAAGACTTGGGCATGATCACTAAAGATGACCTGAAAGTTGTGACTAAACGTGCACCAACTGAACAAGAAATCGATGACATGATCTTCGCTTGGAAAGTGGCGAAATACGTGAAGTCTAACGCGATTGTTTATGCGAAAAACCGTCAAACTATTGGTGTGGGCGCTGGTCAAATGAGCCGCGTAAATTCTGCTCGTATTGCTGCGATCAAGGCTGAACATGCAGGTTTAGTGGTTGAAGGTGCAGTGATGGCGTCTGATGCATTCTTCCCATTCCGTGATGGTATTGATAACGCTGCGAAAGCAGGTATCAAATGCATTATCCAACCGGGTGGTTCAATGCGTGACGAAGAAACAATTGCAGCAGCTGATGAAGCTGGTATTGCAATGGTATTCACTGGCATGCGTCATTTCCGCCACTAATTTTTAAGTATTAAATTCCAGACCCTCCTTTTCGTAAGGAGGGTTTGTTACATCAGTAGATTATTTAATATCTTGCTATAAGATGTTAAAAGATTTTTAAACCTCATTGGGTTTGTGGAATTTCATTTTCGAGGGAATTTTCTAAAGATGAACATTTTAGTTTTAGGTAGTGGCGGCCGTGAACATGCACTTGCATGGAAAATCGCACAAGACGATCAAGTAGCAAAAGTATTTGTTGCACCGGGCAATGCAGGCACCGCAACTGAAAATAAATGTGAAAATGTCACTTTGGACATTCTCGACAATCCTGCCATCATTGATTTTGCAAAAAACAATGCAATTGAAATGATTATCGTGGGACCTGAAGCACCGCTGGTAAATGGTGTGGTAGATGCTTGCCGCGAAGCAGGTGTGAAAGTTTGGGGGCCTACTCAATTTGCTGCTCAGCTGGAAGGCTCTAAAGCATTCGCTAAACATTTCTTAAAACGTCATAACATTCCAACAGCTTTCTACGATGTATTTACCGAAGTGGAAGCAGCAAAAGCATTTGTTGAAAAAAATGGTGCGCCAATTGTGATCAAGGCCGATGGCCTTGCTGCAGGTAAAGGCGTGATTGTTGCCATGACTAATCAGGAAGCATTTGATGCGATTGATGACATGCTGGCAGGCAACAAATTTGGTGATGCCGGTTCTCGTGTAGTCATTGAAGAATTCCTTGCTGGTGAAGAAGCATCTTTCATTTGTATGATTGATGGCGACAACATCCTGCCAATGGCAACTTCTCAAGATCACAAACGTATCTTTGAAGGTGACCAAGGTCCAAACACAGGTGGTATGGGTGCGTACTCTCCTGCTCCTGTTGTCACTGCTGATGTGTTTGAAAAAGCCATGAACGAGGTGATGCGTCCAACTGTTGAAGGTATGAAAAAAGACGGTCACGTATACACAGGTTTCTTGTATGCAGGTCTGATGATTGACGACAAAGGTCAACCAAAAGTGATCGAGTTCAACTGCCGTTTTGGTGATCCTGAAACTCAACCGATCATGATGCGTCTAAAATCATCTTTAGTTGATTTGGTTCAAGCAGGTCTTGAAGGTAATTTACCGAAAGAAGCTGAATGGGATGAGCGTAAAACTGTGGGGATCGTACTGGCATCTAAAGGCTATCCAGAAACTTCAAGCAATGGCGATGTGATTTCAGGCCTAGATACTGAAATGACTGATGCGAAAGTATTCCATGCAGGTACGAAAGCCAATGAAAAAGGCGAAATCGTCACTGCGGGTGGTCGTGTGCTCTGTGTGACTGCACTAGGTAATACCATTGGTGAAGCACAAGCGAAAGCATTAGAACTTTGTGAAAAAGTGACTTTTGACGGCGTTCAATACCGTAAAGATATTGGTTACCGTGCGATTGCACGTGAAAATGCTTAATTGTTTTTTTCTAAAATATTAAGTAAAGAGCCCTGCTGAATGCGGGGCTTTTTTTATAGTTAAGAATTTCAACTTTACTCATGCTTGGCTTTATAGTTTTATAAATAGCTAGATCACTAAATTCCATTTTTAGAAATGTTAGAAACAGAACGCCTCATCCTCCGCCAATGGAAAGACTCCGACATTGCCCCATCTATCCAAATGTGTGCAGATGATGAGGTCATGCGTTATTTTCCTGCCCCACTGACACCTGAACAAAGCCTACAGTTTATTGAAAAAGTTACTCGACAGATTGATCAGTATGGTTGGGGTTTATGGGCAGTTGAACTTAAAGAGACTAAAGAATTTATTGGCTTTATTGGCCTGCAACCACAGCCTGATCTGTTTGAGTTTTCACCCTGTATTGAAATCGGCTGGCGACTTGCCAAAAAGTATTGGCATCGAGGTTATGCCACTGAAGGTGCACGTGCAGTATTGGATTACGCATTTACCACTTTAGGTTTGGATAAAGTTGTGTCTTTCACCGCCACAATCAATACGCCTTCTGAAGCGGTGATGAAAAAGATAGGTATGGTAAAGACTCAAGAATTTCAGCATCCAAAGCTGCCAGAAGATCACCCTTTATGTTGGCATGTGTTGTATGAGATCGATCAAAGCAATTATTCAAGTAAATAAGAGTTGATTTAAGTTATCCTTAATCATTCTTTAAAAAAGATCGTTCAGTAGCTTAATAAACTGGTAGATTTATCATGTTTATTCATTTTTATGATTTCTATTGGATAAAATCTTATAAAGATCAATATTTAAGCATTTCATAATTCCGCCTTATCTTCAATAAAAATAATATATTGTATTCATTAATATTTTGATCATTTTCATCTAATTTATATTCTATTAAAAAGATAAGTAAATAGTTTTTATCCACTATATCGAATAAATAATAATTGCTATGATTGCGCCCATTCAGAGCACCAAATACGATTATATCTTTTAAAAATCTCTATTTACTCTCTCCAAATAGAAAAATGATATAGCGGCTTGGTGAACTCTGACCCGATCGAATTAACGTGAACTGTTGCAGTACATTTGCATTTTCCCTGCCGGAGCCACATGCGACTCGATCTAAGGTCAGCTGAAAGTGTAATAAAACTCCACTTTAACATGATCTTAAAATGCATATACTTTAGGCAACACGAGAATTAGGACATCTTTATGAAAAAGCTACTTGGCGTTTTACTCAGTGCATCTGTACTGACTTTAACTGCGTGCGGAAAACAAGAAGCGCCTGCAACGGACGCAGCACAAAACAAAGACTCAGGTGAACTGCAAACAGTTACTATGGCATCCACTGGTTCAGATGCTGACGTATGGCGCTACATTTCAACTTTGCCTGAAACTAAACAAGCCGGCATCAAACTTGATGTGAAAAACTTCACTGACTATGTGGCGATGAATACTGCTGTTGCCAATAAAGAAATTGATGTCAACGCATTCCAGTCTTATGCCTATATGGTCGCTTATAACGACGCCAATACTCAAAAGATCGCTCCGCTTTCTACGACTTATCTTGAGCCAATGGGGATTTACTCAAGCAAAGTGAAAAAAGTTGAAGAGTTTAAGCAAGGTGCGACAATTGCTATTCCTAACGATGGCGCGAATGAATCACGTGCATTGTTATTATTACAATCTGCAGGTCTGGTAAAACTTAAACCAAACTTTGACCTGGTAAAAGGTACGCCTGCTGACATTACTGAAAATGCGAAACAGATTGTGATTAAGCCAATTCAAATGGCAACTGCAGTTCGTGTGAAAGATGAAGTTGATGCGATTGTTCTAGGTAATACTTTGGCAATGGAAGGTGGTCTGAACGTATTGAAAGATGCGATCTACTACGAAGCGATTGATCAAAGCACTAAAATGAATGTTAACGTTTTAGCCGTTGCTGCTGACCGTCAAAATGATCCTGTACTTCAAAAAGTTGGCCAGTTGTATCATACTCCTGCTGTGAAAGCCTATGTTGATGAACACTTCGGTGGTACTAAAGTTGCTGTAAATAAACCAGTGACTTATTTAACCGAAGAAAAGTAATACAATAATCAATATTCAGAACAGGCAAGATTTCTTGCCTGTTTTTTTATTCGTGATGCAGTATTTGACACTATGATTGAATTTAAAGACATCTCCAAACAGTATGAGCTCAAGGGTCAAACCTTACGTGCCCTGAATCGGATCAATTTGCAGATTCCGACTGGCAGTATCTTTGGCATTATTGGCTATAGTGGTGCAGGTAAAAGTACCCTGATCCGCCTGATTAATCTGCTTGAACGCCCTACTTCTGGTCAGGTGATTATCAATGGCACGAACTTTACTGCTTTGGATGCCAAATCATTGCGTCAGGAACGTACCCAGATCGGCATGATTTTTCAGCATTTTAACTTGATGCAGACTAAAACAGTGGCTGCCAATATTGAAATGCCAATGAAGTTGCTTGGCTGGAGTAAAGCTGAACGGGAAAAACGTCTCGAAGAACTGCTGGATTTTATTGACCTAAAACATAAGCGTCATGCTTTCCCGGATGAATTGTCAGGCGGTCAAAAGCAGCGTGTTGGTATTGCGCGTGCCCTAGCGAATCATCCAAAAATTCTGCTGTGTGATGAAGCCACTTCTGCTCTTGATCCACAAACCACCAAGTCTGTATTGCAACTTCTGAAACGTATTAATCAGGAACAAGGCATTACCATTGTCATGGTGACTCATGAAATGGATGTGATCGAAACCGTGTGCGATTATGTGGCCGTGATGGAAAAAGGTGATGTGATTGAAACGGGTTCTACCCTACAGATTTTTAGTCAGCCACAGCATCCAACGACGAAAAATTTTATTCAGACTGTACTCCAGCAAAACTTGCCAGTGAATATTCTGGCGAATCTGGAAAATCAGAATCATCACAGTATTTATTGTTTAAAATTCCTGGGTAGCTCTGCGCAGGAAACCGTGATTCAGGGTGCGATCAAACAGTTCGATATCAGTTTAAATATCCTGTTTGCCAATATGACAGAAATTAATGGGTCGGTGATTGGTCAGATGTTTATCCAACTTTTAGGCGATCCAGCGCAAATCACAGCAGCAATGCAATATCTAAGAGATAACGGCGTACAAGTCGATCAGGCAGGAGTACAAGAATGAGAGACTTAATTGTACAGTGGCTGACCACGATCACTGTACCATTCTGGAAAAGCTCCCTATCGATGGATCAGTTTGTCACTGCGTTGCAAGAAACTTTCCATATGGTGTTCTTTGCAATGCTGTTTGGCTGTATCTGGGGCTTTATTCAGGCGATCATTTTGCTGGTAACACGTCCAAACGGGATTCTGCCAAACCGTGTGATTTACCACGTTCTAAACCCGATCGTGAATGCACTACGTTCCCTGCCATTTATTATCCTGCTAATTGCGGTGATTCCACTAACCAAGTTTTTGGTCGGAACATCAATTGGTACTTGGGCAGCGATTGTACCTCTGACGATTTATGTCGGTCCTTATATCGGCCGTCTGGTAGAAACTTCTCTGCTGGAAGTGAATGAAGGCATTATCGAATCTGCACAAGCGATGGGCGCAACGCCAATGCAGATTATCTTTAAGTTTATTCTGCCGGAAGCACGTAGCTCACTGATTCTGAACCTGACCACAGCAACCATCAGCTTGATTGGTGCAACAGCGATGGCAGGTGCAGTCGGCGCCGGTGGTATTGGCGACTTAGCGATTTCTTATGGTTACCAGCGTTTTGATACCTCTGTCGTGATCATGACTGTAATTGTCTTGTTGATCGTAGTGCAGATTGTACAAAGTGTTGGGGACTGGTTATCACGACTTCGTTAAGCTAAATTCCTAAGTAAATAAAGCCCTCTTTCTGAGGGTTTTATTTTCTACCGATAAAATATCTGCATCTTAAACATCGAAGCGCACATTTGATACATGACTTAGCAGCATGGATGCTGCCGTTGATCTGTGGCACATGGAAGTGCCATCAGATCAACAAAGGGGTTTTGTTATTTTTGGCCCGTCAAAAGTAAGGCATAACTACTCAAAATTTAAATTAAAGTAAAAATAATGAAATTCTAATTTTCAAATAACTTCATGAATAAACTTACTGACACTTGAAATTCTTTTTTTTACTTTTGAAAGATCAAAAGTAAAAAAAATCTTCTGTTGGCTTGATGATACGTCCCTGTATCACAAGCCAACGGCGACATCCATGTCGCCTAATACAAATTCAATTTGGGTGCGTAGTTCTATTCCGATAAAATGATAAACATGACTTTAAGTCAATTCTAATTCACAATCTAAAAGTTCAGCATTTCCCCTCAATTTCAAACTGAAACAATAAATCCCGTGCTAAACTATCGAGTGGTTTTTGCAGGGACTCATTTATGCACTTTGTTCATCTTGGTATTCATACAGAATTTTCGATTACTGAATCCATCGTACGTATACCTGACTTGGTCAAAGCTGCTGCGAATGACGAGATGCCAGCACTCGCGCTGACTGATTTATCCAATCTACATGCCGCGGTTAAATTCTATAAAAAATGTCTGGATAAGGGTATCAAGCCAATTCTTGGCTCTGAAATCCGCCTGAATGATGCCGAGCATCGGGTCACCCTGCTATCCATGACCAACAAAGGCTGGCGCAACCTGACCGAACTGGTTTCTGAAGGTTATATCAGCGGCCAGCAACTAGATATTCCCTGTGTACAGAAAGATTGGATCTTGAACCAACACGATGACATGATCGTGTTATTGGGCATGCAATCCGATGTCGGCAAAATGCTGATTACCTCAAATCCTGATAAAGCTGAACCGCTACTACAAGAATGGGTAGAGAAATTTGGCAACCGTGTTTATCTAGCCCTTACCCGCACCGGCCGTGCTAATGAAGATACATTCATTGAAGAAGCGGTAAAGCTCGCGAAGAAATATAATATCGGTGTGGTGGCACATAATGACGTGCACTTTATTGCTCGTGAAGATTTTGAAGCGCATGAAGCACGTGTCTGTATCGCCGATGGTTATGTGCTCGGTGATAATCGCCGTCCTAAAACCTATAGCCCTGAGCAATATTTTAAAAGCTCAACAGAAATGGCGGAGCTGTTCTCAGATATTCCAACCGCGATTGAGAACACCTTCCATATCGCAAAACGTTGTAATGTCACCTTACGTTTAGGTTTCAACGATTTACCAGATTATCCAATTCCTGAAGGCCATACTATTGATACCTACTTCGCACATTTATGTGAAGAAGGTTTAGAAGAACGCCTGAATTTCCTGTATCCACCAGAAAAACGTGAAGAAGATTGGCCTTTAATCCGGCAGCCTTATGATGAACGTCTGGCCTTTGAAATCAAAATTATTCTGGACATGGGTTTCCCGGGTTACTTCCTGATCGTGATGGACTTCATTCAATGGTCCAAAGGGAATGGTGTACCGGTGGGTCCGGGTCGTGGTTCAGGTGCCGGTTCCCTTGTAGCGTACAGCCTCAAAATTACCGATCTTGACCCACTGCGTTATGACCTGCTGTTCGAACGTTTCTTGAACCCGGAACGTGTGTCAATGCCCGACTTTGACGTCGATTTCTGCATCGCTGGTCGTGACCGCGTAATTGATTATGTGGCACGGACATATGGCCGTGATGCGGTATCCCAGATTGCGACTTTCGGCACCATGGCGGCTAAAGGTGCGATTCGTGACGTAGCCCGTGTACTGGGTAAATCTTATGGTCTGGCTGATCGTATTTCCAAACTAATTCCAACCAAGCCTTTGGGTTTAAGTCTGGAAGAATCGTTGGAAGCCGAACCACAACTAAAAGATGTAGTCACAAATCCATCGAATCCCGATTATGACGATGCTTCAGAAATCTGGGAAATGGCACTCAAGCTTGAAGGTATCACCCGTAATACCGGTAAGCATGCCGGTGGTGTGGTCATTGCGCCAACCAAACTGACCGACTATTCAGCTGTCATGTGTGATGCCGATGGTACTGCACGTGTTGCTCAATTTGATAAGGATGATGTCGAAGCTGCTGGTCTGGTCAAATTCGACTTCTTGGGTCTACGTAACCTGACCGTTATTGAAGATGCCATCAAGCACATCAATGCTCGTCCGGATGTCACTGAGCCAGTCAATATTTCCTATATTCCGCTGGATGACAAACCTGCCTATAACATCTTCGCGACGGCGAATACCACCGCGGTATTCCAGTTTGAATCCGTCGGTATGAAGAAGATGCTCAAGGAAGCACGTCCAAGCAAGTTTGAGGAGATTATCGCTTTCGTATCATTGTATCGTCCGGGTCCAATGGACCTGATTCCTGACTTTATCCACCGTATGCATGGTGGTGATTTTGAATACCTGCATCCCTTGCTGGAAAAGGTTCTGGAACCGACTTACGGGATCATGGTCTATCAGGAACAGGTAATGCAATCGGCACAGTTCTGTGCGGGCTATAGCTTGGGTGGTGCGGACTTACTTCGTCGTGCGATGGGTAAGAAAAAACCTGAGGAAATGGTCAAGCAGCGTAAAATCTTCATTGAAGGTGCTGCGAAAAAAGACATTGATGAAGCGACAGCGAACCATATCTTCGACTATATGGAAAAATTCGCAGGCTACGGCTTTAACAAATCGCATGCTGCCGCCTATGCCCTTGTTGCCTATCAAACAGCCTGGTTAAAAGCGCATTATCCTGCTGAATTTATGTCCGCGGTGATGACCTCGGAAATGCAGAACACCGATAACGTGGTGTTCCTGATTGATGACTGCCGTCATAACGGACTTGAAGTTCTTCCACCCTCGGTGAACATGTCGATTTACCAGTTCCATGCCAGCGATCCAAAAACCATTGTTTATGGTTTGGGCGCGATCAAGGGCGTCGGTGAAGCGGCGATGCAGTCGGTAATCGAATCACGTCAGAAAGAGGGTCCATATAAAGACCTGTTTGACTTCTGCCATCGTATTGACCTGAAGAAAATCAACAAACGTACTCTTGAGGCCTTGATTCGTGCTGGTGCACTGGATTGCTTGGGCATTGAACGTGCGGATCTGATGGCGCAACTCCCTGAAGCGGTACAAGCAGCGGATCAGGCCCGTCAAAACCGTGAAACCGGTATTATGGACCTATTTGGTGAAGTTGAAGAAGTTCAACGTAAACCTTCTAAACCTGTCAAACCGTGGTCTGATGAAGTTCGCCTAAAAGGTGAAAAAGATACCTTAGGTCTCTATCTGACCGGCCACCCAATCGATGTTTATCGTACTGAGCTCAAAGCTTTTGTACCTTGTCAGATCAACGAATTAACTCCGACCCGTCGTGGTGTAACCACTGTATTTGCCGGTCTGGTAGTCGATGTCGCTAACTTCCCGAACCGTATGATGGTCACGCTAGATGATGGTACTGCGCGTATCGAAATCTCCACCAACCATGAACGCTTCCAGCGCTTTAAAGACATTGTTCAGGTCGATAAAGTCGTGGTGATTGAAGGTGAAATCTACGAGCGTGAAGGTTTTGACCGTCCACTGGGTCGTCTCACCAAAGCCTTTAGCTTAAATGAGATCCGTCAAAAACGTGCCAACAGCATCAAGATTACCCTTCAAGCTGAACACTATAGCAAGACTCTAAGTCGTGATTTACAGCAAATTTTGATGCCATATACCAATGTGGATATGAGCACCCATATTCCAGTGATTCTGTATCTGGATTATAGCTATGCCACAGCTGAACTGCATCTGGGCTTAAGCTGGAAAGTTGCGCCGCTAGATGATCTTCTCGCCAAGCTGCGTGACTATTTTGGCAAGACTGCGTTATATATCGAGTATCAGGTGAAATCTAAAGCTGCACGTGCTGTGTCTTATGAAGAAGCCAAGCCAGTTGAGGTTCCACCTCCACCTTCAGATATGAGTATGGACGATGCTCTGGCACAATATGAAGCCGAGTCTCAACCGCAATACTCATAAATCCTGACCTTTAAAAATATTTAAATTGGAATCATCATGAGTCAAATTGACAATGCTGTTGTTTCAGCACATCTCTCCCATGTGCGTATTGTCATGGTTAATACCACCCTGCCTGCCAATATCGGTAGTGCATTACGTGCCATGAAAACCATGGGCCTGTGCAAACTGGTTCTGGTTGCGCCTAAAACTTATCCGCACCCAGATATTGATGCACTTGCTGCAGGTGCAACTGATCTGATCGAACAGATTGAAATCGTAGAAACGCTAGAAGATGCGATTAAAGATTGTCAGATTGTGTTTGGTACTAGTGCGCGTAGCCGTACTATTCCATGGCCTTTACTAGATGTCCGTCCAGCAGCAGAAAAAGCACTTTCAGCTGTTGTTGAAGAGAAACAGGAAATTGCCATTTTATTTGGCCGTGAAGACCGTGGCCTGACCAATGAAGAACTGGCGATGGCGAATTATCATTTAACTATTCCTGTAAATACTGACTACGGAGTATTGAATGTTGCGCAAGCGATTCAGGTGATTTGCTATGAATTGCGTATGGCGGCACTGGATCAGGTGGAACATCCTCGTGATCCTAAAGCCACCATGCAAGTTATTGATGGCATTGAAATGGAATGGGATGAGCCACTGGTTAATCATGAGCAAATGAAACAGTTCTACCCTCATTTAGAAAAAATGCTGGCAGAAATTGAGTTTATGGACCCAAAAAATCCACGATTGTTGCCTTTACGCTTGCGTCGCCTATTTGGACGTATACAATTAGATCGTATGGAATATCATTTACTTCGTGGTATTTTCAGTCGGGTCCAAGCATTAAATAATGGTACCTGGAAGAAATCTTCACACACTACCCAACAGGACGAGGATCAAATCTAATGTTCAAACAGCTCAAAGAGGATATACAGGCTGTCTTCGCGCGCGATCCTGCTGCACGTAACACCCTGGAAGTCTTGACTACATATCCTGGTATTCACGCGCTGATGATGCATCGTGTGGCTCATGAACTGTGGAACAAAGACTGTAAAGGCACGGCACGTGCTTTATCCTCATTTAGCCGTTTTGTGACAGGGATTGAAATCCATCCAGGTGCCAAGATTGGCCGCCGTTTCTTTATCGATCATGGCATGGGTGTAGTGATTGGTGAAACTGCGGAAATTGGTGATGATGTTACCCTGTATCATGGCGTAACCTTAGGTGGTACGACCTGGAATAAAGGCAAACGCCATCCGACCCTGGAAGATGGCGTGGTTGTCGGTGCTGGTGCCAAGATTCTAGGTCCTTTTACCGTCGGTAAAAATGCCAAAGTTGGCTCAAATGCCGTAGTGACAAAAGCAGTACCGGAAAATACCACTGCGGTCGGTAATCCAGCCCGATTTATTACTAAAGATCAGCCGAAAGATGATGCAGAAGCACGTCGTCGTGATTATGCCGAAAGTATTGGCTTCCAGCCTTATGCAACGACACAAGATCAGTCTGATCCGATTATTGAAGGTATGCGTGTGCTGCTAGATCGTATTCAGCAAAATGAAAAACGCATGAATATGCTCTGCAACCGTTTATCTCTGCTTGATCCAACTTTCAAGAAAAACCAGCTGAATGAACATCCGCTCAGTAAGGAAGATCTAAAAATTTTGGAAGAAGCACGACGTGAGTGTGAAGCACAGACTTCTCAGTCTAAAGCTTGATCCATCAGTAACATGCCGTAACTTGCATGTTCGCTACAGTTTTTTTAGACTGACGAACATGCAATTTCACAATTTTTTAAAATAACATAAATGGATGTATACCATGACATTTAAGCCTTTGGCACTTGCCTGCTTAGCAGCACTTGCATTGACGGCCTGTTCAACGCCATCACAAAAGCAAGAAGCACCTAAACAGGCGATGGTGTTTGCTGAACCGGAACTCACTCCACCCTTTTATGCCTTAAATCCATTCAATTATAACGAACCACCTCCATTTGAAGTTCACTTGCAAAAAGCTGCAGCTGCGCCTGTAACCAAAATGGTAGTAAACAGCAGTGATGATCCATCTAAAAAAATTACACTTGATGTGAATCGTCTGATCATTCCAGTGGTAAATAGCACTACGCGTTCTATGCGTTATGCAACTTTAGCCGGACCGGATGAAATTGATATCACTGAAGTTGATGATTTCCTGCAACTGGTTGAAGGTAAAGCACGTCATTATCCACCGCGTTTTAGCGACCGTCAGGAGCGTAAAGGTTTTGAACTGAAACTAAAACGCGTGACTCAGGAACTGGATACACTAGCTGCAAATAACAATGCATCTTTTGATATTTTACTGCGTGCATTTAAAGCCAGCGTGATGGCGCGTAATCTGGACTTAGGTTCGGTGTACACCACTAAATCTTTGGCGTATGCTCAGCGTATTTTAAAAGTGAATCAGGATGATGCAGAAGCAAACTTCTGGTTTGGTTTTGGCCTGTCTGAAGGTGGCGGTCAGCGTGAAGCCATTCCATACCTGGAAAAAGCGATGCAAGCTGGCGTTCAGGAAGCGTATTTATCTGCGGCAAACAACTATATTGCCATGGAAAATAAAAAGAACGCGGTTCAGGTGCTGAAAAACTATAAAGTGAAATACCCACAAGAAGCGCAAGTGGCAGATCAGCTGATTCAAGAAATTGAAAAGCAAGGACGCTGGAATGTGTGGCAAGTGTTGACACCAAAAAATTAATGTGAAAATACTCGTGATCTGAGTTACAAAATAGACTGCTTCGGCAGTCTTTTTTTTGATAAAAATGAGTAGAATACAAAACATTATTTCAATATTTAACAGAGCATTCAGATTTCACATGCACTATAAAATGAATAAAGCATTCGTCCTCTGTTCACTCCTATTCACCACAGCCCTGACCGGCTGTCAGGTGGTCAGTGTGAAACAACAAGCCCTCAATGTCACCATCAGCAATGAACGTGACAGTATTTTGACCCGGGATAAGCTCAGTGAAGCCAGCCTGAATGTACTGTCCATGACCGGGCGTGAGGCACGCATCTGTACGGAACAACCACAAGAATGTGTAGAGGAGCTCAAAGAAATTCCGCAAATTCTGGATGAGCAGCTGCTATCAACTGCAAGTGAATTGTATTTAGCCAAATCTCTGCAATTAGGAAAAGGTTCGGATTGCAAAACCAGTGTTCTAACCAAAACCCAATCTGAAGAAAAAAAGCAGCTACAAAAACAGAATATTCAGAAATGCCAGGATCAGCAGCTGGCGATGCTGGATCAAAGTATCCGTTATAGCTATGCCTATCTGTTCAAGACCCAACGTGCACCGCAAGACCGCATTTTTGATAACCGTCAGGTACAAATTCGTGATTTCTACAACCAAGCCATCGCTCATCTGATTCATGTCTATTCCGAGCGTCATCCAGCCAAAGAAGTGAGCCGCAAGATTCAGGTCGGAAATAGTATTTATACAGTAGATTTTGAAAACTATCCGGAAATCAAAGATCAGGCTTTCGAACAATTGATGTCGACCTATAACATGAACTTCTCCGGCTTGCGTTCGATTACCCGACGTGACGGTTTTGGTTCAGAATTTGTAGTGGTCCTACCTGAAGAAAAACGCATCACCTCAAACAAGAAATACATTGTCGATCCGCTGAATTTTAAATACGCAGAAGGCAGCAACCCGAATATCCATGCAGCACGTTATTTGGCGACGACTATTACCGCAGTCCCTAAATCTGCGACCAGTGTTGAGCAGATTATTAATGGTCCGGAATTCCAGTTAAAATTGCATGATCCCTACAAGCATGAAAAAGTAACGGTTGCCGGCAAACAATATGCGCTGGCGGCAAACTTCTCGGCGCCTTATGGCCTATGGCTAGCAGAAAATAATCTGGGTCGTGCTGCTTATCTGGTGCTGATTGATCGGGACGACAACCTGACCATGCCGCACCTGTATATGCTGGAGCCGTATAATCCGAAGAAAAAAGTGATTGTCCTGATCCATGGTCTGGCCAGTAGCCCTGAAGCCTGGATTCGTCTGACCAATGACATTATGGGTGATCCGGTACTACGTGAAAATTTCCAGGTCTGGCAAGTATTTTATTCAACCAATATGCCAATTCTTGAAAGCCGTTATCAGATCAATGCGCTGATTCAGCAAGGTTTCCAACGTATCAATGCGCAAGAGCCAGCCAAGAAAGATGCGGTATTGGTCGGTCATAGCATGGGTGGTGTAATTGCCCGTCTCTTAGTCAGTGATGCTAACCTGATTCCAAAGACCGAAGAACTGATTAATAGCCGCCGTATCGACCGTTTCCGTAATAATTCATTATTTAAAGCGCGTTTGCAGCTTAAACCGATTCCAAACTTTAGCCGAGGAATTTTCCTGGCAGCGCCACATCGTGGGACAGATTATGCCGATCGCTGGTTCACCTTGGCAGCGCGTAAAATTATCCGTTTACCGGGTGCATTCTTAGGTGCATTCGCGGATACTCTGCAAGGTGATATTGGTCTGGATGATTTCATCAAGGAAATTGGTCATGACATGATTCAGAATGGACCAAGTGATTTATCCAAGAATTCGAAGTTTAATGCCCTGACCCGTGATGTCGTGCCTTATAAAGGTTTTAAATTCCACAACATCATGGGCAATATGACCGATAGCACTGATAAATTAGTGATGACGGATGATGTGGTTCCCTATAAAAGTGCCGAGCTAAAAGGTGCAATTTCTGAGGAAATCATTAAAGGTGGTCACTCGATTCAGGAAACACCTGAAGCCGTGCTTGAATTACGCCGTATCTTACGATTGCATCTGACTGAATTGGGTTTATATAAACCGCAAAAAGTACTCAAATAAGCATTAAAGCCGAAGTTAATCATCGGCTTTTTACTTTCTGGCTTCCAGAATTTTTATACATCCAAAGTGATTTAATTTCATCTGATCTAAATTAACGAACATTCCTCTCAGATGATAAAGACAGATTTACAGCTTGATGAATTTCTTATTATTAATTGAAATATCAAACTTTAGTCGCTTTACACTGTATTTCTTGAGCAGACTACTTTATTCGTGCTATCAATAGCTTAACCCACTGATATAAACTTGAATTTCAGTCGAGGTAAGACTTTATTTGATGAGCAATGGTATTTTATGAAATTAGCTGGCTCTAAACAGATTAGCCGTGAAAAAGTAAATGACCTGATTGCACATGGACTGAACTATGTGTATTTCAGAAAAGAACTCGAGCCAATCTATTGCCAGCAATACCGTGACGAAGCTGCTTATGAATTTCGTTTTCGTGGCAGTATTATTCTGATTCTGTATTTCGTGCTTAGTTACGGGATCTTTCAGACCATTTCAATTAATGAGCAACTGATCCATTGGCTTTCTCTGTATGCCTGGGTTGGGATCATCACCATCACACTCTGGTTAATGTCGTTTAGCAAGTCGCTGAATCGTTTCTTTGACCTGTACACCACGCTCGGTGCGACCTGTGCGGTGGCGATTTCTTTCGTGATTATTCCTGTCATTGGTCAAGATATTGATAATGATGCTCTGCTTCATGTCGCCATGATGTATGCAGTAGTGATTAACTATAGCTTTGTAGGCATGCGTTTTTATTCAGCGCTGATTGCGGGTTGGGGCGGCGGACTGATTGGTTATCTGGTCACGGTTTCTCTAAACTACGATATTGACTGGACCTTCCTGCACCGTACTTATACCTTTAGCAGTCTGCTTGGGATGATTATTGCCTATGCGATTGACCGTCAGCATCGTGAGAATTATCTGCAAAACTGTATCATTGAACTAAACAAAGAAGAACTGACGCAACAAGCACAGGAACTGGAACGGCTGACGCAACTTGATGCACTGACTGGCCTCGCCAATCGACGTTATTTGACTGAACATCTGGATACACAATGGCGTCATGCACTACGCCATCAAACACCTTTAAGTATCATGATGGTCGATATCGATTACTTTAAAAACTATAACGATCATTTTGGGCATATTGCAGGCGATGAATGTCTACAGGCTGTCGCCCATCAGCTACAAGGGATATCCTCACGTAGCATGGAACTAGCAGCACGTTATGGCGGCGAAGAATTTCTGCTGGTCTATCCTTATATCGATGAAGCAGAAATACAGAAAATTGCCGAAGAACTAATCCAACGCATTAATACTTTGCATCTGTCTCATCCAGCTAGTCAGGTATCGGATCATGTCACCATAAGTATCGGTTGTGCTAGCACTATCCCTCAAGAAAATGAACGCTTGGCTGATTTTATTGCCCAAGCTGACGAAGCACTTTATAGTGCCAAAGCAGAAGGCCGTAATCGTTTTAAACTTGCGCAATCTCAGTCTAAAAGCAATCTATATACGATTTAAGGCCGATTCAGGTCTATATATTTCGTGCTTAAAATCAGCAATCTTTCAACTGACTCGACAGAAGTCATCGAATCCATTTCTTTCTAAAAATTAATTTTGCTAGACTTAGCCCAATACATATTTTGCATGGCTGCTTGGATGATTTCTGTTTCGGTGCATGAATAGCGACTATATTGCCGACAGCTCATCATCTCTTACCAGCCTGCCCATTATTTTTTAAAGGATTTCTTCTTAATGACCAGTTCAGAACTTATGGCTGATCTTTCTACCCTGACACCTATGATGCAGCAGTATATGTCTGTGAAAATGCAGCATCCGCATTCATTGATGTTCTATCGCATGGGTGATTTCTACGAACTGTTCTTTGAAGATGCCCATAAAGCAGCCAAAATTCTTGGTATTACCTTGACACACCGTGGTAAAGCCAATGGTCAGCCAATTCCAATGGCGGGTGTGCCTTTTCATGCGGCTGAAGGTTACCTTGCCCGTCTGGTGAAAAAAGGCGAAACCGTGGTGATCTGTGAACAGATTGGCGAGGTTACAGGGAAAGGTCCGGTTGAACGTGGCGTGGTACGGATTATTACCCCGGGAACATTGACCGATGATGCCCTACTCGGGGCACATCAAACTTCTAATCTGGTTGCGCTATGTATTCAGCAAAATAAAATCGGCATTGCCCTACTGGATCTGAGTGCCGGTATTTTTAAAGTTCAGCAGATCGATTATGATCTGAACCAGCTGGCGATTGAACTGGCACGTCTGATGCCAAGCGAAATTGTGGTGGATGAAAATCTTCAGGAACAGGATCTGGTGGAACACTTGAAACTCCAGCTAGATGTACCGGTTAGTAAACGTCCGAATGTCGACTTCAACCTGAACAATGCCCAGAAAACTTTATGTGACCAGTTTGCTGTCAGCACACTGGCAGGCTTTGGCATTGATCATCTGCCTTTGGCTAAAGCTGCCGCGGCCGCATTGATTCACTATGCCAAAGAAACCCAGAAAACTGCACTGCCGCATATTCGTACCATTCAACTAGAACAAAGCTCAGACTTTATTGCATTGGATCCGGTGACTCGTCGTAATCTGGAACTGATTGAACCACTATTTGAACATGGTACTTCACTGTTTCAATTGATTAATGACTGTCAGACAGCGATGGGTGACCGTCTGCTCAGTCGTACCCTGATGCAACCATTACGTGACACTGCCATTCTAGATGAACGACTGGATGCGACTCAGGCATTACTGGAAGGCTTCCATGAATCACCAGTACGCCTGGTGCTAAAAGAAATCAGTGATATTGAACGTGTACTCAGCCGTATTGCTCTGGGTAGCGCACGTCCTCGTGATCTGGTTCAATTACGTCAGGCCTGTGCCCAGATTCCATTCTTGCGTCATGCGCTACAACCAATGGTCAGCCAGCAGCAGTCTAAATTACTGGTTCAACTGAATGAAGAATTAGGTGATTTCCATGGTCTGCATCAACGATTGATGTCAGCGATTGTTGAAAATCCGCCAGTTCTGCTACGTGATGGTAATGTCATTGCCGAAGGTTTTGATGCGGAACTGGATGAACTACGCAAAATTCGTGATCATGCCGGGCAATTCCTGATTGATCTGGAAATCAAGGAACGTGAACAGAGCGGTATTCCTACCTTAAAAATCGGTTATAACCGTGTCAGTGGTTACTATATCGAACTGACTCGTGCGCAGGCTGAGCAGGCACCTGAACATTATATTCGTCGTCAGACGCTAAAAAATGCTGAACGCTATATCACGCCAGAACTGAAAGCCTTTGAGGATAAAGTGCTGTCCAGTGAATCCCGGGCACTTGCATGTGAAAAAATGCTGTTTGAAATGCTACTGAATGAATTGCGTGCGGATATCGGCAATCTGCAAATGATGAGCAGTGCCATCGCACAGATTGATCTGCTGTGTAACTTTGCCCATCAAGCACGATTACGTAACTGGTCACGTCCGAAATATAGTCCGGAAATTGGCTTAAAAATCCAGGCAGGTCGTCATCCTGTGGTTGAGGCTTTAAGTAAAACTGCCTTTACTCCGAATGATACGCAACTGGATTATCAGCATCGAATGGCGATTATCACCGGTCCAAACATGGGTGGTAAATCGACCTTTATGCGTCAAACTGCATTAATTGCCCTGCTGGCTTATTGTGGTAGCTACGTGCCAGCACAAGCTGTAACTTTAGGACCGATTGACCGTATCTTTACCCGTATTGGATCGGCAGATGACCTTTCTACAGGTAAATCTACCTTCATGGTAGAAATGACTGAGACATCGCAGATTCTGCATCATGCCACCAGCCAATCACTGGTGTTGATGGATGAAGTTGGTCGTGGTACCAGTACTTATGATGGCCTGTCACTTGCTTGGGCGTGTGTACTGGATCTGACCCGACGCATTCAATGTCTATGTCTATTTGCTACACATTATTTTGAGTTAACCGAACTAGCCAGTGAATCGGGTATTGATAACTATCATGTGACTGCCCGAGAAGTGAATGGCAATCTGATCCTGCTACACAAAGTGCAACAAGGTCCAGCTAGCCAGAGTCATGGTCTACAGGTGGCTAAACTTGCCGGTATTCCAGCCAATGTGATCAAGGAAGCGCAGAACCGTCTGCGTATTCTGGAAAAACAGCCTCACACCAAGTCAAAAAGTCCACAACCTGATCTGTTTGCAATTGAGCAAGTAGAAACAGTGGTTGAACGGATTATTGAAGTGGAAAAACCATCAGCTGCGCTTGAACTGCTGGAAGACATTGATGTCGATAGCCTTAGTCCACGTGAAGCCTTACAGCAGCTGTATGCGCTGAAAGATCTGCTCAAACTGCCAGGCTAAAACCTGAGACTGCCTCATGTGGTATGGGGCAGTTTGCTATAAAGGTCTCGTAATCCTTGATTTTGCAGCCTTCATCGGATTTTTTGCAAAAATAACAGCCCTATATATAACAAATATCAATAAAAGGAATTGTTAGTTGCTGCGGTTTTTGCCTAAAATACACATTAGTATTAGAACCATATTTTTTAGGTAGCTGTCGCCATGACCTTCGTTGTCACTGAAAATTGTATTAAATGTAAATATCAAGACTGTGTTGAAGTTTGCCCTGTAGATTGTTTCTATGAAGGTCCGAACTTCCTTGTAATTAACCCGGACGAGTGTATCGACTGTGCGTTATGTGAACCAGAATGTCCTGCAAATGCAATTTTCTCTGAGGATGAATTACCTGAAGGTCAGGAAGTATTCATCGAATTGAATGCTGAGCTGTCTCAAAAATGGCCGAACATCACCCAAATTGGTGACCAGCCAGCTGACCGTGAAGAATGGAACGGTAAAGCAGACAAACTGCAGTATCTTGAAAAGTAATTTTTCAGATCATGAAAAAAAGATCAGCATAGTCTGGTCTTTTTTTGTACCTGATGCACACATTTCATTGCAATTTATCCTGAATTTCTCCGCAAAAGTGGACTAAAATAGCGCTATTTTATAAATACCTGATTTCTAATAATGAAGCATTTTTACAAGGGATTATTGGGCCTCTGCATGATCCCTTTTGTCATGGTGGGCTGTACCACTGCGACAAAAAAACCAATGACCTCGCCAGATGGGAAACGAATTTACATTCCTCAAGAACAGGTTAAGGTGGATCGTAAGGTGCTGCCTAAAAGTATTCCCTTTGCCTATACCAATTGGGCAGCTGTATCCAACAATCTCTCTCGTGTACGCGAATATGAGGTGTTTTTGGAACGTAATTCTGTAGGCAACATTATTCCTAGCTTTGAATTGATGCGTACTGCACGTGACTGGTCACGTTGTGGCGGGCCGCAATATATGGTGCCAAGCCGTGAACTTTGGGCAAATCAGTTGCCAACATTACGTGTGTTCAAATATTTGGTTGCAGCCAATGTGCTGAATGATTTTGAAGTGACATCCGTTTATCGTGATCTGCCACTCAATAAATGTGCCGGTGGTGCTAACTCTTCTCGTCACCTATATAACTCTGCGATTGATTTCCGGATTGGGCCGGAATTCCCACAACCAGAAGATTATGCCTATATTGAAAATACCAAGTTCAAACTCTGCCAATTCTGGTTACAGCATGGTCAAAGTCTGAATATGGGCTTGGGTCTATATGCTTCAGGTCAAATCCATATTGATACCCAAGGTTACCGTACCTGGGGACCGGATCTGAGCCGTAGATCTTCAATGTGTAATTACTAAGTCATACCAATTGCAATACAGAACACGTGAAAAGTTCTGTATTGCTCATTTTTAAAGCAAATATAGAACAATAAATTGCGCTCCATGGCGAAAGGTTTAAAATGCCTGCATCGCAACAAAGGTGCTCAAGCTATGCAACAAATGTGGACAGATCTCGACAATTATATTGATTCACATTTAATCCCTGATGATCCCATTCTGAAACAAACTCTTGAAAATACAGCTGCACATGGATTCCCTGATCATCTGGCTGTAGCTGCCAATCAAGGTATGCTGTTACAGATGCTGATTCAGATGAATGGCTGCAAGCGTGTACTTGAGCTGGGAACTTTTGCTGCATATAGCACCATGTGGCTGGCACGTGCCCTACCTGAAGATGGCTATATCCTGACGATTGAAGGTCGTGATACGCATGCCGCGATGGGTCAGGAAAATATCGACCGGGCCAATCTTAAACAGACTGTCGAGCTTAAATGTGGCCGTGCAGCAGATATTCTGAAAGCCCTGCCAGAAGATACTGAACCGTTTGATTTTATCTTTATTGATGCGGATAAACAGAGCTATCCGGAATATCTGGAACTCAGCCTGAAACTTTCTCGTTCAGGAACAGTGATCTTTCTAGACAACGTGATTCGTGCTGGTGCGATTATTGATCCGGACAATAATAAGCCAAGTATCGAAGGTATTCGCAGCATGTTCGAAGCGATGCAGAATCACCCGCGTCTGCTTTCTAGTACGGCTTTACAGACCGTAGGCAGCAAAGGTCATGACGGTTTTGCACTCGCTATTGTCAAGTAACAATCTAAGAGCAAAAAACAGCCAATAAAGTATTTTAAATATATAACAATGACTTGCGTAATGTAACCACAGAGTTATCCACAATATATGAGGATAACTCTGATTATTTTTAAATCAAACTGTAACAATTTCCAACATCATGCTTTTCGACCTTGGTGGAATTGTCATTTTAAACTTATCACTCTTTTTCCAGCATTTACCTTTATTTAGCTACCAGAAGTGGGACTTTTGAATTCCGGAAGATTGTGGTCGCAATGCTACCCAGGAAAAACTGATGAATCTTGCTGTGGCTGAAAGCACCTAGGACAATTAGCTGAATGCCCTGTTCTTGCTGATAAGACAAAATATTCTCAGCCACATCACCATAGCGGTATTCTGGTACAACATCCAGTCCAGCTTCTTTCAGATAATTCAGCGGTTCATTCAGGATTTCTGCATGATCGCCGACATAGAGTAAGTGACATTGTAATAGTTTCAGCAAATCACTTTCAGCAATGCGCTTCATCATCTTGATACAGGTTGGTGAATATTCATAGGCAAAGATAAAACGTGTTGGCGGCTTAAAGTTTTCACCTACCGTCATGACCGTACAGTTGGCACCACGGATAAAGTTTTCTACATTGGTGCCCATCGGCTTATTTTTCTCGGCAGATCGTTCACCTAAGCGACCAATCACCACAATGTCATCGGGTCTCAGCAGCTGAAAGCTTTGTTCCAGGAAATCACCTTTTTCCTGAATATGGATGGTATTGATGTTGTGTTTTTCTTTGATCTGGTCAGAAATATGCCGCAGCAGATTATTGCTATAGTCGAGAGCCAATTCGCTTTGTTTCTGTTCAAGTTCGGCCAATTCCTTCAGCAACATGGCATTGCTTTCAAAACCGATCACACCGCTGATTTCCCCCAAATGATAACTGGCAGGGTAATAATCTAGAACTTGCAATAAGACCAGCTCGCGATGGGTTTGCTTGGCAATCCATGCAGCCGCTTCTGCGAGGGCATTAATGCAAGGAGAAGAATCTATGCAGGCAATGACACGTTTCATGTTTAGCCTCTCTCATTATAATAAAAGTTCTTAGATATTTTTAACTTAGCATAGCCTTCGCCAAATGTGCAGCAAATTCTGTAGCACTGGATTTGAATTATGTTAATTTTTATGTGATGTTCTAGAAGCTTATACCTTTTTGAAATGCCTGAACAATCCTTGTTCCCGCTAAAATTCAAAAATGGATTAATCGCGATAACGGATTAGTTTGGCTGGATTACCTGCCACAATCATGCGTTCGCCCACATCTTTAGTGACCATACTACTCATACCAACCACAGCCTGATCCGCAATTTTTACTCCATCTTTAATGCCGACATGGGCACCAAGCCAGACATCACGGCCGATCTCAATCCCTTTAGAACGCACTGGCTGTTGGTAAATTGGCTGTTCCAGCTCCATACCATGATCAAAAGCATAAAGATGACAATAAGCAGCCATTCGCACCTGATCATGCAATTTAATTCCGCCCCGTCCACCATCTAAAATACAATGATGGTTAATTGCGACTTCACTGCCAATTTCCAGCGGCCCATGCAAGGTACAGTCTGCTGCAATAAAAGTATTATCACCAATCACAATTTTTCGGCCTGGTTCAGCAAAGATATGTGCCACCGGTGAAATAAAGCAGTTTTCGCCGATCTCCACTGTTTCCATTTCACGGAGATAATCCTGATATTCACGTTGCCACTGCTCTGCCCAGCCTCGATTTTTGGGCTTGAGTGACCAGTACAGCCATGGCATATAGTTCAGCCGATGCTTATGCTGCTCGCGATATTTCAGTAAAGGATCCTGTTCAGTCATCTTGTGGCTCATCTATAATTTTTAAGGCTTCACGTCCACGGCTGACATCTTGGATCTTTAGGGCAAATGGCTCAATCTGATGCTTTTGCATGTGTGCAATGACCTCGACACCTTCTGCGGTATAGTCTTCCTGATAGTCGATTTGTTGTTGATTCAGCTCATATTGAAAAATAGCCCATTCACTAAAATTACAGCGGAAGAACACTTTTTTCTTTTCAATTAGTTCAATCTTTTCAGCCAAGACGAGGCATTGACCAGCACATCCACCATAGGCACGTACCAAACCGCCTGTACCCAACTTGATTCCGCCATACCAGCGATTCACCAAGACCAGGATATTGGTCAGCTCATTGCCTTCAATGGTCGCTAAAATCGGCCGACCTGCAGTTCCAGAAGGCTCACCGTCATCATTAAAACGGACATTATGCCCAATCTTCCAAGCCCAGCACTGATGTGTAGTGGTTGGATCGCGATAAGCTTCGAGAAAATCCTTTACATCCTGTTCAGATTCCACTGGTATGGCAAAGGCCTGAAAGCGGCTTTTCTTGATCTCTTCTTCAAAACTGACAAGACTGGCAATGGTAAAAGACATTGGATTCAAACAATAACATCACTGTGCTGCAGTATAGCGTGTTTATCTGTACAAACAAAAAAAAGCCCCTATACATAGAGGCTTGATTTTGTACAACTACAATGCAGAATTAGCGTTCGCGCAAGGCTTCTTTGGCTTTGTTAAACGGCTTAACTAGGTAATCCAGTACGGTTTTTTCACCGGTACGAATATCCACGGTCGCCACCATACCTGGTGTGATATTGAATTCCTGCCCTGCCTTATTGGTCAGCTTGTCATTTTCGGTACGGATATACACTCGGTAATAGAACTGATCCTGCTTGACTTCATCACGTAAGGTATCTGGTGAAATCACCGTAACCTTACCTTTTAGACCACCATAAATCGAGTAATCATAAGCCGTAATTTTCACTAAAGCTTCCTGATCTGGACGGATAAAGGCAATGTCCCGTGGTGAGATACGCGCCTCGACTAACAGTTTTTCATCCAATGGCACGATGGTCATCAGCTTACCATTTTGTGGAATGACTCCACCTAAGGTCATGACATCAATTTCCTTGACCACACCACGTACAGGCGATTTGAAAATAGTACGGTTCAAGGTATCAGACTTGCCACGTACCACCTGTTGCTGGGTTTCTACATCGGTATTGGCCTTAGCCAATTCTTCACGTGCTTTGACAAAATACTGGTTACGTACATCATTCATCTGGTTTTGCAGATCATTGGCTTCACGTTTTAATCGCAACACTTCCACTTCACTTGCAGCACCCTTTGCGACCAAAGGCTCAGTCATGGCTAGTTCTTGCTGCACCAGCACCAATGCCTGTTTTAACCCGGCCAAAGATTCTTCCAGATTGGCACGGCGGGATTTAAACAATGCTGTTTCTTCTGCCACCAGTTTCGGCTCTTTAAGCACTTCCGGTGGGAATGACAACGGCGCACCAGTGACTTCGGCACGTAAACGTGCAGCAGTCGCACGTGATGAAATTAACAAAGAAGCAGATTCACCGACATTCGATTCAAAACGGGTCGGATCAAGCTGAGCCAATACCTGACCTTGCTCGACAATCTCACCTTCTTTGACATTTAGCTTGGTGAGGATCCCGCCTTCCAGAGACTGGATAACCTGCTCTTTGGAAGATGGAATCACCTTACCCGTACCAGTCGAAACTTCTTCCAGTTTAAACAGCCACGCCCACATCAGTAGAATAAGTAAACCTAAACCAATGATCCAGATAATCACACTTGATTTTGGCAAAGGTGGTTCCTGAAAGCTGACTTTGGTTGAACGCTTGATTTCCTGTTGTGCACTCATGCGCCTGCTCCCGTTACACGTTTCGCTCCACCTTGTGATTGATTCAGGATCTGATCGCGTGGACCATCCATCACAATCTTGCCATCATTGACTACGATAATCCGGTCTACCAGTTCAAGTACCGCACGACGATGTGTTGCCACTACCATGGTTCGACCAATCAGATAAGTTTTCAGATTATCAATCAGCTGTTTCTCAGTGACATCATCAATGGCAGCAGTTGGCTCATCTAGTAACAAGATACGTGGTTGACGAATCAGCAAACGGGAAAGAAGCAAGGCCTGACGCTGACCACCAGAGAAGCCGACACCGCCTTCAAGAATAATATGATCTAGACCTTCTTTCTTTTCCTGAACAAAGCCCAGTGCACCAGTGAGTTGTAAAGCTTCAAGAATTTGCTGATCGGTTGCCAGGGGAGCACCCAAAGTCAGGTTTTCACGAATGCTGCCGTAGAACAGTTGTGAGTTTTGATTTAGTAAGCCCATATCACGGCGTACATCTGCCGGGTCAATCAGGTTCAGGTCAATTCCATCAAGTTTAACCTTGCCTTGTAATGGTGTTTGCATACCGGATAACAGCTGCAATAAGGTGGATTTACCGGCACCGTTACGTCCCAGAATCGCAATCCTTTCACCCGGTTTGATTTCCAGTTTTGGAATCACTAGTGTTGGCTTAGGATCATCTTCACCATACTTGAATACTGCACCGCTAAGCTCATATTGACCTTCTAGCAATGGACGATGAATCAGATGCGAATAGTCCGGCTGATCCACTGGCTTTTTCATCAGTTCGTCCAAACCGTTTTTCGCGACTTTGGCCTGCTGTAAACGCCCCAACACACCAGTGATCTGGGAAATTGGCGCCAGCATACGTGAAGACAGAATTGAACAGGCAACCAGCGCACCAGTCGTCATTTCACCTTCCATGACAGCAAAACAGCCTACCAGCACTACAATCGCAAACGTCAAACCTTGAATCTTCTGGGTCCAGGCCGTCATCAAGCCCACAATCTTACGTTGCTGCATGCTGACATCCGCTGAAACCTCATTCATGTGGTTCCACTGATTCTGGAAACGTGACTCAGCACGTAGTAGCTTGATATCCTCAATCCCTTGTACTGCTTCGACTAGTAAGGCATTACGGATTGCAGATTCGCGCATGCCCATCTGTGCCAGTGCAGCCAGTTTTTTCTGTGCCAGAATACCCGGTAAAATCATGAGTGGTACGACTAGCAGCATTACCCAGAATAGGTTGCCACCAATCAGCCAGAAGATCCCGAGGAACAGGAAGAAGAATGGCAGATCGGCAATCGCAGTAACAGTCGTTGAAGTGACCAGCTCCCTCACGCCTTCCAGTTCACGAATCTGTGAAATAAAAGTACCAGTAGACTTCGAACGCTCTTTGTTTTTAATCCGTAGCGCATGACCAAACACCCGGTCAGAAATACGCAAATCAGCACGTTTACCAATAATGTCGGATAGATAAATTCGGGAGACGCGCAAGGTAAATTCAAAGATCGCTGCAATCAACACACCACCGGCGAGTACCCATAAGGTTGGAACCGACTGTGATGGAATCACCCGGTCATACACGTTCATGGAAAAGACAATGGTAGCAAGCGCGAGGATATTTGCGATCAAGGAAGCAAACATCACATCGACATAACGTTTCCAATCATTTAGGACGATCGACCAGAACCAGTTCTTCTCAAAAGGCTTGATGTATTCATCGACCCGGGCATCCGGCACTGAAGATTCTGGACGCAGGATATAGAGGTTTTTAGCCCCTTGTTTCAGATGCTCCAGATCAAAGACCTGAGAGAGTCCATGATCACCACTGAGCTGCACACTGGCATTGCCTTCGCTATCAATACGCTCAATCACGCCAACTTCGCCATTTTCAAACTCAACCAGTACCGGCAATTTCCATGGACTGAGCAGACTGGCATCAAATTTGTTTTTACGTACATTTAAACCGACTTGACGCGATACAACCTTAAGCAGCTCATCAACATCATGATGCTGGTTCCAGTCGAGTTGCAGTCGGATTCTTTCCTCAGATGGCTCGATACGATAATGCTTGGCGATATTAAGAATCGCTTGAAGCCACGGCTGATAATTTATTGTATTACTCATGGCTGTACTTCAAACCCCTGAATAGAAATACGGTTAAGGTCATAAAGATCACGTGTGCGACCGGTGACCTGAATGTACTGAACAATGGCGGTATAAATATCGTAGCGCGCAGTTTCAATTTCTTGGGCTGCACTATGAATCGCTTGTTCTGCATTGAGCAGATCAACCACGGTTCGGGTGCCGAGTTTATATTGTTCCTGATACAACTCTCTAGTGCGCACAGTGGTGGCACGGCGCTGCGCCAGAATGTCCATTTGTCGCTGTTTATTTTCAATCTGTTCGCGAATCAAACGTACCTGATCCACCACATCAAGATAGGCAGTATTAACCTGCGCACGTGCTGCTTCTTCAGCAAAACTGGCAGCACGGGTCTGCGACTTGGTCGCCCCACCTTGATAGAAATTACTGGTGGCTTCAATCATGATAGAACTATAAAAGCCATCATCTTCATTATTATTCGGATTTCGACCATTCACGGCCTGATTCATACTCCCCTTAACATTAATCGTCGGGTAAGTACTTAACTTGGCCTGTTCTTTTTGAGAACGAGCGACTTCAACCCCGGCATGTGCCAACATTAAAGTAGGAATACTGGTAAATTCAGGATCTTGATAAAGTCCGGCCTGTTGAACCAGACTATCCGGAATTTCCCAATCCACATTGGTAACATCAAATCCCAATAAAGTACGCAGTTTTTGTTGATATTGGCGTAACTGGGTTTGTTGCACAATTAAGTTATTCTCTGCCGCTTCCAGATTAGACTGTGCCTGAATTGGATCGGCCTGACTGCTGATCCCAGCTCTAGCACGTAGATTGGCAATTTCGGCAATCCGTGCAATCCCCTGTTTCTGCTGTTCAGCAATCCTGGTAATTTCCTGATAACGCTTGATATTGACAATGGCATCTGCTACTTCAAGCGAAATCTGATCCAGACTGACTAAAACCCGTGCCTGTTCTTCAGCCAGCTTGGCTTCTTCAGTAGTGACACTAGATTTGACCTTGCCAAAATCATACAGCATTTGAGTGGCATTCAAAGACACCATCTGACGACCACGTTCACCCTTGGTCAAATCGGCCGTCCCATATCCACCAGAAATCTGCGGATAGTATTGCGCCCTTGCGACATCAATATTGGCTGCCTGTGAAGACAGTGAAGAAATACTTTGGGAAATTTCAGGACGACGCTGAACTGCCGTAAGTACAGCATCTTTCAAATTGATGCGTCTAGGAATACCTGTCACTGGCACATTATTTTGTGTGCGAGTAGCATTCTGAAAACTACCTACTTGAGGCAACTCTTGCACACGTGAGGTATCCAGCTGGTAATTACTCAGCTCCCGCAGATCAACCGTATGGGAAGACTTCACAGGTTCAGGGAAAAACAATTTGCTGACCCCTTGTTTAAATCCCTGAAAATAGCCGTTTTCTGTATCCGCCGCATAAACCTGAGACATTTGCAGAGGCAATAATAGGGCGATAAATATCCCTTTTTTTCCCTGTAAATTACCCCGAAGTTTATTAAAGTTTTTTGCTTGCAATAGCATGATTATTGGTGTCGTTTTTAAACTAACTATATACCAAAAATATTTTAAAATGATGACACTAAAATATTTTCGACGAAAAAATCCCACACAACAGCACTAAGGTCGAATGTGTGGGCTTACTTAAGGCAATAGAGCCTCAATTAAACTGTAAAGTCATCACCGAGATAAACTTTTCTAACAGTTTCATTATTCAGAATTTCTTGCGGTGTACCTTCTGCAATCACTGCACCTTCACTGACGATATACGCATGTTCACAGATCGCCAAGGTTTCACGCACATTATGATCGGTTATTAATACACCAATACCGCGATCTTTCAAGGTGGTAATAATATCCTTGATATCTCCGACAGAAATCGGATCGACCCCGGCAAAAGGTTCATCCAGTAACATGAATTTTGGATCAGCTGCCAAAGCACGAGCAATTTCCGCACGACGACGTTCACCACCAGAGACACTCATACCTAAAGAGTCTTTGATGTGGGTAATCTTAAAATCTGCCAATAATTCTGCTAGGCGTTGCTGGCGCTGGACTTTAGTCAATTCCTTCCGGGTTTCCAGAATCGCCATGATATTTTCAGCAATGGTAAGCTTCCGGAAAATAGAGGCTTCTTGCGGCAGATAGCCAATGCCTTTACGGGCACGCTCATGCATGGCCAGATCAGATAGATCCAGGTCATCCAGATAAATCTCACCTTTATCCATACGCACCAGACCAACGACCATATAGAAACTGGTGGTTTTACCAGCGCCGTTCGGACCCAGCAAGCCAACGATCTGACCACTTTCCATACTGAAGGATACGTCTTTCACCACCCAACGTTTACTATAGTTTTTCGCTAGATGTTTAATGGTTAAGGTTTGAACCTTTGATTCAGCCATTAGTCACGTGCTCCCGGGAAGGATTGAGAACTTGATGGTGGAATCACAATCTGTACACGACCTGAAGACGAACCAGTCTTATTCGGTGTACCCACAGCTTCAATATCACCCTTGTTCATACTATATCGAAGCGTGTTACCACGAATACTGGCACCATCCTGTTCCAAAAAGGCATTTCCGGTCAGGGTAATAATACCAGTATCAGCATTGTAGACAATCTTCTGTGCCTGCCCCTTAGCAATACCTTTAGCAGCATCAATCTTTTGCTGGAAACGTGCAGGACTACCATTTGCCGTAATCGTGCTGATTTGCTTCTTGCTGTTCAGATTTGCCACAATCGAATTCGCCTGCAGCTTCATGGTTCCTTGCTCAATAATGACATTACCCGTATAAGTCGTAATACCAGTACGTTCATTAAAGGTTGCACGGTCGGCAACTAAGGAAATTGGCTGCTGGCGGTCTGAAGGAATCGCCCATACAGCGACTGAAGTAAACCCGAGTACAGCAGCAAGCGCAGTACGCTTTAGGAAAGTAGTCTTCATTTTAGGTTTAAGAATTTGGTTCATACTTTCCTCGAATATTAAAAAATTCGTATTGACCATCATTAAGATTTGCCTTCAATCCCTGGCTGACAAACTCAGCTTGTGGACTCGTTACTTCTACAGTCTTATCCGTTTCAATTTCTCGCGTTTTCGGGAAACCTGTTAACTCCTCAGTTTTAAACTGAAGCTGACCATTCTGCAGAATCTTGGTTGCGATCACCTGCTGCGAAAGGATTACTTTACTATTGTCCTCATAGCCGTTCACAAGTTTGGCATAAAAAGTTGAATCTACCTTGCCATCCTTGTACATCGAAGCATTCATATTTTCCAACTTCGAAGTTTTTTTCTGCATATCCTGTTCAAGTCGATCGACCTGAGCACGAACAGCCAGCTCGCCTTTTTCATCAGTCTGAGTCAAGTTAATATTTTCAGCAGTGGATTTCATACTGCGTGCTGCATCCACCTGAAGCTTATTGCCACTTCCACTGAAATAATAATAACCACCACTTATTGCTGCGAGAGTAATCGCGGTTACGTATAAAACTTTAGTATCCATAAGCGGTGTACTTAATCCAGAACGTATAGTTGATTAATATGGTGCACGGATAAACTTTTCAAGTAATTCTTGGTAAACACCCTTAGACATTAAAAGCATGTCGCAGATTTCACGCACTGCACCACGACCACCCATGGCTTGAGTCACCAGATCAGCACGTCGACGTACTTCAACATGACCATTAGGAACCGTCACTTTCATACCTGCAATGGCAAAAGCAGACAGGTCTGGCCAGTCATCACCCATGTATAAACAGTCTTCAGGATCAATATTCAGTTGAGCACAGGCTTCGCGTAACGCTGTACCTTTATCTTCACGGCCCTGATAAACCAAATCCACACCTAGATCCGACATACGCTTTTCAACGATATTACTTTTACGACCTGTGATGATAATCACCTTAATTCCGGCTTGCTGAACCAGTTTCATGCCCAGACCATCACGGATATCAAAGGACTTGATCTCATCGCCCGTATTGGTCAATGTAACAAAGCCATCGCTTAAAATACCATCTACATCAAGTACCAGTGCCTCAATATGACGTGCCTGCTCTAATAATACATAAGAAGCCATTTATTAATTTACCCCAGCCTGAATCAGGTCATGCATACTAATTACACCAATGACTTTATTAGCATCATCAACTACCACGAATTGATTAACTTTATGTTCGTTCATTCGTTCCAGTGCGACGACAGCGCGTGCTTCCTGAGAAATTGTCAACGGATTTTTGGTCATCACTCCCTGAATCGGCAAATTGACATCAAAACCTTGCTGCTTGTCGATTAAGCGGCGCAAGTCACCATCGGTGAAAATACCCAGCAGAACATCATTTTGATCTACAATTGTGGTTAAACCTAGACGTTTATTTGAAATTTCGTATAAAACCTGATTCATTGGTGTATCAGGCGACACTTTTGGCAGTTCTGAACCGCTGTGCATCAAGTGTTTTACATGTAGCAATAAACGTTTCCCCAATGCTCCTGCTGGGTGTGACAGCGCAAAATCATCAGCAGTAAAACCACGTGCGTCCAAAAGAGCGACAGCCAGAGCATCACCCAGAACTAAAGTTGCAGTCGTACTTGAAGTCGGTGCTAAGCCTAATGGACAAGCTTCCTGAAGATGACCCAGAGTTAAAGCCACATCAGCATTTTGTGGCATTGGGCCTTTTGCATCACCACTAATGGTAATTAAAGGAATTTCCAGACGCTTGATCAGAGGCATTAGCATCATGATTTCATCGCTTTTGCCTGAATTTGAAATAGCAATCAACACATCACCTGGTACCAACATCCCCAGATCGCCATGTCCTGCCTCACCCGGGTGCATAAAGAATGAAGGCGTACCTGTAGAAGCAAACGTTGCCGCCATTTTACGGCCAATATGCCCTGATTTTCCCATCCCGGTAATTACCAGCCGACCTTTACACTGCAGGATAATTTCACATGCCTGGCTAAAACGCTCATCAATCTGCGTGGCTAAAATCTGTAATGCATGTTCTTCGATACGCAGTGTTTCAAGTGCAACTTTTTGGAAGTCTATTTTATTTGACATATTTGGTGGGTTCAAAGTAGGTTTACCTTAACTCTGTTAAAGAGTGACTCATTCTAGCAAAAGATATTTTTGCAATTTTAGCATAGCTATGCAAATTAGAGGTTTTAAAAATGCACAGCTTTTCATAAAACTTGAACAGAATATTTTAAAATTTTTCCCTACAATTAGCCTGTAATCAATCCAATTTAAATCATGTAAATCAATAAAAACTTTATTTTTATATTTTGATCAGGCAATAAAAAACCCCAATCTTCCGATCAGGGTTTTTTAAATTTTGGAGCGGGAAACGAGACTCGAACTCGCGACCCCAACCTTGGCAAGGTTGTGCTCTACCAACTGAGCTATTCCCGCAATATGGGAGTGAATTATAGAGAGTTTCTGCTAACTGTCAACTCTCTATTGATTCAACTGTCGAATTAATCAGCACGACGCCATACAGTTCCTTGACGGGTATCTTCCAGCACCACACCTTGGTCTAATAATGACTGGCGAATTTTATCGGCACGAGCAAAGTTTTTCTCTTTTTTGGCATCTTTACGTTGCTGGATAAGATCTTCAATCTGCTCTTCAGACAAGCTCAAAGTTTCCTGACCAATATCAGACTTCAAGAATTCATCGACATTGTGCTGTACCAGACCCAGAATATTGGTGAGATGGCGCAAAGTAGAATAATAAACAGCAGCCTGTTCCTGATTCTGGTCTTTTACTGTGCGGTTTAGCTCTTTGTTGAGCTCAAACAACACTGCAATGGCTTCTGGCGTATTGAAGTCATCACGCATGGCTGTATTAAAACGCTCAACAAAATCTTGATCCAACGTCTCAACTAGTTGTTCGCCATACACTGCCTGATAAGCTTTGAAAGAATGATAGAAACGCATCAGCGTATTTTTCGCTTCTTTTAAGGCTACATCAGAATAGTTCACCGGACTGCGGTAGTGTGAAGATACGATAAAGTAACGCACTACTTCTGGATGGAATTTTTTAATCACATCACGAATGGTAAAGAAGTTACCCAAAGACTTCGACATTTTTTCGCCATCGACATTGATGAAACCGGCATGCATCCAGTAATTCACATACTGCTCCCCGGTTGCTGCTTCAGATTGTGCAATCTCGTTTTCATGATGCGGGAAGCTTAGATCAGCACCACCACCATGAATATCAAAATGATTGCCCAGGCAGCAAGTTGACATCGCAGAACATTCAATATGCCAGCCTGGACGACCATTGCCCCATGGTGAAGCCCAAGAAGGTTCATTTTCTTTGGCATGTTTCCACAGTACAAAGTCAAACGGATGTTTTTTCTCGACTTCGACATCAACACGCTCAGAAGCCCCTGCCTGCATATCTTCCAGTTTACGACCTGAAAGACGACCATATTTGGCAAATTTTTCAACTTCGAAATAAACATCGCCATTATTTGCCGGATATGCAGTCCCTTTTTCCACTAGCGTACCTATCATATTTTGCATTTGATTGATGTAATCAGTGGCTTTTGGTGCTTCATCTGGTGCAAGACAACCCAGTTTGGCAAAGTCTTCATTCATGGCATCAATAAAATGGCTGGTCAGTGATGAAATGCTTTCACCATTTTCATTGGCACGTTTAATAATCTTGTCGTCAATATCCGTGATATTGCGTACGTATTTTACCTTCCAGCCCTGACTGCACAAGAAACGGATAATATAGTCGAATGCAACCACTGTACGTGCATGTCCAATATGACAGTAGTCATAGACCGTCATCCCACAAACATACAGATCAATCTGACCTTCTTTACGAGGCACAAATTCTACTTTTTTACGTTGCTCTGAGTTATATAGAACAAATGGTTGCATAGGTCTTCTAGAATGCTTTTACAAATGATGGCTCATCTTAACCTAAGCATTATTTTTCATAAAGTTTTCTGTTGATTTTGTTTATAAATAAAAAAGTCCCCAGCCAAGGCTGAGGACTTTTTAAATCAATTTTCTAAATTTAGATTAGAAAATGACTTGGTGATTATTTAACAATTCATCCAATGTTACTGCTTGAGTTTGGTTTGTTAAAGTCAGTAACTTCGTACTCTGATAAGTTTCACCAGATGTACCATCACGATCGATTGCAATTACTGCTTCTTTCTTAGCCTCATCATAACTCACAGATACAAACTCTTTAATATTACTAACATCTTTGTTAAATCCAACAAGCAATTCTGAGATATTAATTGCATCCACACCATCAGAAGCAGAAACATTATAAGCAAAGTCAGTCCAGATATCGTGACCATTACCACCGTTATTTGAAGCATTATCTAGAACAGAATAAAGTAATAAGTCATTACCATCATTACCTTCGATAATGTTATTGAATTTATTACCAATAATAATCTCAGAGCTGGTTGAACCACTTATTAATATATCTGAATAGGTATCCTGATCAGAAATACTTTGATATGAAGATATTTTAATATCTAAGGTGGCTTCTCGAATTTCACCATTTAAAGATTCAATTCGATAGGTAAATTTATCCACATTACCTAAAACATCAGCTGAATTGGTAGAGTAAAGCTCATATTTATAATGTCCATTACTCCAAATCGTTAAGCGACCATATTCACCATTAACAACAAAACCATCATTTGCGCCCATAATGGATGTGACTTGTTGATAAATAGTCACTCCTGAGTCTGATGAAACATATAGCTTGTAAAAACTTTGGTTATATGAATCATTGCTTAAAATATTACCTTCTATCGTTTCATTTCTAGTAGAGTCTAACTCATAATTATATAAATCTGTACTCAAGATTGTCATTTGTTCTAATCCGGCTGATAAACCACTATTAGAAAGCTCTAAACTATAATTACCAGCTGACAACCCTTCAAGAAATATTGTTCCATTAACTGCATTAATTTCTCCAGTTTTAAATACAACTAGGTTTCCATCTTTAAATAACTTCCATGTCTGCTTTACAGTAGAGGCAGATTCAGCAAAAAAAGTAAATAATTTATCTTTACCGTCTAAGGTAAAATCAAGTTTTGCTGAGTTTGAAATTTTATAAAAATCATAAACCTTCTTATCATTTGGCAAATCTTCACTCTTAACCAAATCATTATTGAGTTTTAACTGGATCTCAGAAAGAATTACATTATCATTGGCTTTTTTTAAGTCAATTTTAATTGAATCAACATCATTTTGAGCATTAAAACCACTAGTAATTGTGCCTTCAGCAAAATCAGTTTCCATATTTGGACTTTGAATTCCTATATTTAAACTGATTAATTTATCAATGCCATTGATTTTATAAACTAAATCAAAAGATTCAGATTTACCGATATTAGCAAGACTAGCATTAGGGGTATAAACATAATTGCCAGAAGTATCGATTGTTAATACACCATAATCTGTATTAATTGTTAAAGTTGGTTGTTCTGAAAAATCAACCATCTTAACGCCAGACTCTGTTTTGATTCTAATCTGTGTAAGTGATGTTGTGGCATCAACACCAGCCTGATCAAAAATATTACCCTGCTGACTATAAGAATTCAGAACTAAAGATGACGAATCATTATAATCTTTAACTTTGAAGTTACTCATAGTCGCTGTTAAACCCGAAAGTAGATTTAATCCCTCACTAGTTGTTGCAATAAGTTTATATTTACCAGCAGGCAAATCACTTACATGAAGATTCAAATTATTGATTGGAATAAACAAGAATGATCCTGCAGTTCCAGAACCTATAGTTTCAGAAGTCCAGATGGTCTGACCATTCACTGATTCTTCACGTAGAAGCATGACATTAATTTTTGTTCCAGAAGCAACACCGTTTAATTTCGCAACATAATCGAATGATAATTCCTGGTTTGCTTCAACATAGAAACTAATACCTGCACTCCCCTGGATAACATCAGCACTAATGACATTACCGGCCCCAAGCCCTACTACATTACCACCAATATCTTGAAGTTCATTAACCACCACACCTGATTGTTTGTAACTATTTGATTTAGCTTCAGCATTAATCACAATTGTAGCAAAAGTCGAAATACTTGCATCATTACCGTCCAAAGCTATTTGATCTGCCTGTGCCTTAGCAACAGCAGCTTCCAGTGCCAATTCTGCACTTTCAAGCTGGGTTTGGTTAGAGAACGGATTGTTCTTCACTTCTTCTGCTGCAGCAATCGCTTGAGCCAGTTCAGCCTGAATCGCAGGGTTTAAACCTTCTACTGCTTCTGCTGCAGTAATTGCATCTGCCAGTGCATCTTCTGCTACATCTTCTGCTGCTTCTGATGTTGTTAATACAGCAATCGCATCTTCAAGAGCCGCTTTCGCTTCTTCAAGTGCAGCTACAGTGGTCGCTGTAGCCAATGCATCTTTGGCAGCATTCACCGCTTTCAATGCATCAATTTCTGCCTGACCGTCAAAGTCTTCGGCATCAGTCAAGGCATCTGTAATCGCACCTGCAAGATCCGCCTTCGCCTGAGTCAGCTCATCACTGTTTTCTAATACATCCTGATCTGCCTTTGCCTTAACAACCGCCGCATCCAGTGCCAATGCCGCTTTTTCAAGCTGATCCTCGTTAGAGAACGGATTGCTCTTCACTTCTTCTGCTGCAGCAATCGCTTGATCCAGCTCAGCCTTAATCGCCTGATCCAAGTCTTTTACTGCTTTAGCATCAACAATCGCACCTGCCAGTGCATTTTCTGCAACATCTTCTTCTGCTTCTGATGTGGTTAATCCAGCAATCGCAGCTTCAAGAGCAGCCTGTGCTTCTTCAAGTGCAACCACATTCGTCGCTGTAACCAACGCATCTTTGGCAGCATTAACTGCTTTCAATGCATCAATTTCTGCCTGACCGTCAAAGTCTTCGGCATCAGTCAAGGCATCTGTAATCGCACCTGCAAGATCCGCCTTCGCCTGAGTCAGCTCATCACTGTTTTCTAATACATCCTGATCTGCCTTTGCCTTAACAACCGCCGCATCCAGTGCCAATGCCGCTTTTTCAAGCTGATCCTCGTTAGAGAACGGATTGCTCTTCACTTCTTCTGCTGCAGCAATCGCTTGATCCAGCTCAGCCTTAATCGCCTGATCCAAGTCTTTTACTGCTTTAGCATCAACAATCGCACCTGCCAGTGCATCTTCTGCAACATCTTCTTCTGCTTCTGATGTGGTTAATCCAGCAATCGCAGCTTCAAGAGCAGCCTGTGCTTCTTCAAGTGCAACCACATTCGTCGCTGTAACCAACGCATCTTTGGCAGCATTAACTGCTTTCAATGCATCAATTTCTGCCTGACCGTCAAAGTCTTCGGCATCAGTCAAGGCATCTGTAATCGCACCTGCAAGATCCGCCTTCGCCTGAGTCAGCTCATCACTGTTTTCTAATACATCCTGATCTGCCTTTGCCTTAACAACCGCCGCATCCAGTGCCAATGCCGCTTTTTCAAGCTGATCCTCGTTAGAGAACGGATTGCTCTTCACTTCTTCTGCTGCAGCAATCGCTTGATCCAGCTCAGCCTTAATCGCCTGATCCAAGTCTTTTACTGCTTTAGCATCAACAATCGCACCTGCCAGTGCATCTTCTGCAACATCTTCTTCTGCTTCTGATGTGGTTAATCCAGCAATCGCAGCTTCAAGAGCAGCCTGTGCTTCTTCAAGTGCAACCACATTCGTCGCTGTAACCAACGCATCTTTGGCAGCATTAACTGCTTTCAATGCATCAATTTCTGCCTGACCGTCAAAGTCTTCGGCATCAGTCAAGGCATCTGTAATCGCACCTGCAAGATCCGCCTTCGCCTGAGTCAGCTCATCACTGTTTTCTAATACATCCTGATCTGCCTTTGCCTTAACAACCGCCGCATCCAGTGCCAATGCCGCTTTTTCAAGCTGATCCTCGTTAGAGAACGGATTGCTCTTCACTTCTTCTGCTGCAGCAATCGCTTGATCCAGCTCAGCCTTAATCGCCTGATCCAAGTCTTTTACTGCTTTAGCATCAACAATCGCACCTGCCAGTGCATTTCTGCAACATCTTCTTCTGCTTCTGATGTGGTTAATCCAGCAATCGCAGCTTCAAGAGCAGCCTGTGCTTCTTCAAGTGCAACCACATTCGTCGCTGTAACCAACGCATCTTTGGCAGCATTCACTGCTTTCAATGCATCAATTTCTGCCTGACCGTCAAAGTCTTCGGCATCAGTCAAGGCATCTGTAATCGCACCTGCAAGATCCGCCTTCGCCTGAGTCAGCTCATCACTGTTTTCTAATACATCCTGATCTGCCTTTGCCTTAACAACCGCCGCATCCAGTGCCAATGCCGCTTTTTCAAGCTGATCCTCGTTAGAGAACGGATTGCTCTTCACTTCTTCTGCTGCAGCAATCGCTTGATCCAGCTCAGCCTTAATCGCCTGATCCAAGTCTTTTACTGCTTTAGCATCAACAATCGCACCTGCCAGTGCATTTTCTGCAACATCTTCTTCTGCTTCTGATGTGGTTAATCCAGCAATCGCAGCTTCAAGAGCAGCCTGTGCTTCTTCAAGTGCAACCACATTCGTCGCTGTAACCAACGCATCTTTGGCAGCATTACCGCTTTCAATGCATCAATTTCTGCCTGACCGTCAAAGTCTTCGGCATCAGTCAAGGCATCTGTAATCGCACCTGCAAGATCCGCCTTCGCCTGAGTCAGCTCATCACTGTTTTCTAATACATCCTGATCTGCCTTTGCCTTAACAACCGCCGCATCCAGTGCCAATGCCGCTTTTTCAAGCTGATCCTCGTTAGAGAACGGATTGCTCTTCACTTCTTCTGCTGCAGCAATCGCTTGATCCAGCTCAGCCTTAATCGCCTGATCCAAGTCTTTTACTGCTTTAGCATCAACAATCGCACCTGCCAGTGCATTTCTGCAACATCTTCTTCTGCTTCTGATGTGGTTAATCCAGCAATCGCAGCTTCAAGAGCAGCCTGTGCTTCTTCAAGTGCAGCACATCGTCGCTGTAACCAACGCATCTTTGGCAGCATTAACGCTTTCAATGCATCAATTTCTGCCTGACCGTCAAAGTCTTCGGCATCAGTCAAGGCATCTGTAATCGCACCTGCAAGATCCGCCTTCGCCTGAGTCAGCTCATCACTGTTTTCTAATACATCCTGATCTGCCTTTGCCTTAACAACCGCCGCATCCAGTGCCAATGCCGCTTTTTCAAGCTGATCCTCGTTAGAGAACGGATTGCTCTTCACTTCTTCTGCTGCAGCAATCGCTTGATCCAGCTCAGCCTTAATCGCCTGATCCAAGTCTTTTACTGCTTTAGCATCAACAATCGCACCTGCCAGTGCATTTCTGCAACATCTTCTTCTGCTTCTGATGTGGTTAATCCAGCAATCGCAGCTTCAAGAGCAGCCTGTGCTTCTTCAAGTGCAACCACATTCGTCGCTGTAACCAACGCATCTTTGGCAGCATTCACCGCTTTCAATGCATCAATTTCTGCCTGACCGTCAAAGTCTTCGGCATCAGTCAAGGCATCTGTAATCGCACCTGCAAGATCCGCCTTCGCCTGAGTCAGCTCATCACTGTTTTCTAATACATCCTGATCTGCCTTTGCCTTAACAACCGCCGCATCCAGTGCCAATGCCGCTTTTTCAAGCTGATCCTCGTTAGAGAACGGATTGCTCTTCACTTCTTCTGCTGCAGCAATCGCTTGATCCAGCTCAGCCTTAATCGCCTGATCCAAGTCTTTTACTGCTTTAGCATCAACAATCGCACCTGCCAGTGCATCTTCTGCAACATCTTCTTCTGCTTCTGATGTGGTTAATCCAGCAATCGCAGCTTCAAGAGCAGCCTGTGCTTCTTCAAGTGCAACCACATTCGTCGCTGTAACCAACGCATCTTTGGCAGCATTAACTGCTTTCAATGCATCAATTTCTGCCTGACCGTCAAAGTCTTCGGCATCAGTCAAGGCATCTGTAATCGCACCTGCAAGATCCGCCTTCGCCTGAGTCAGCTCATCACTGTTTTCTAATACATCCTGATCTGCCTTTGCCTTAACAACCGCCGCATCCAGTGCCAATGCCGCTTTTTCAAGCTGCGCCTGGTTAGAGAACGAATTGTTCTTCACTTCTTCTGCTGCAGCAATCGCTTGAGCCAGCTCAGTCTGAATCGCAGGGTTTAAACCTTCTACTGCTTCTGCTGCAGTAATTGCATCTGCCAGTGCATCTTCTGCACCATCTTCTGCTGTTTCCGATGTGGTTAATCCAGCAATCGCAGCTTCAAGAGCAGCCTGTGCTTCTTCAAGTGCAACCACATTCGTCGCTGTAACCAACGCATCTTTGGCAGCATTAACTGCTTTCAATGCATCAATTTCTGCCTGACCGTCAAAGTCTTCGGCATCAGTCAAGGCTTTTGTAATCGTATCTGCAAGATCCGTTTTCGCCTTTTCTAACTCAGATAAATTATTATTTTCATAGTGGCTATTTGAACCACTTGAGCTACCAGAGCTACCAGCAGCTATTGCCAAACCACCGATCACTGCAGCTCCCGCTGCCCAAGGCCAAACACTTACAAATGAACTTTCTGACTGCCCATATAATAATGGTTCAATTTTATCTATAGGGTTATAAGTAATTGTTTTAAAATCAAATAAAAATAATTCTGCTTGCTCATTTCTAAAAACTAGCGAGCTTTCTTCTATATTAAAATTATCAACTGCTATTTTTTCACCGTTCTTTAAAGTGATTACTGCCTGATTATTTAAATATTCAATCTTTTCTATATCTTCAACTTTTACATCTATTAAGACAACGGAGTTATTATTTAATTCAATTTTTTGTGAATAATTTTTTATTAAATTATTACTACCATTTTCTTTTGAAATAACTTGAACCTGCATAGGAGACCCCTAAAAACCAACTAAAATTATAAGAATTAATTAAACGTTTATTTTAGTTATTTTTCAAGCATTTATTTTTTCTAATCTAGACTGTTTGATGAAATATAAATCAATTTAAAATTTCACATAATAAGCTGAAATTATTATGGTTTTATTTATTGCAGTTTTACTAAATTAGCAAAAGTTAAAAATTATTATCTTTTATTTATATAAAGCTTCTTATTTTGATAAAAATAATAGACTTTAGTCTAAGTTTGTTTAAATTATTAAGCCAGACTTAAACCTAAATTCAATATATTAGATTAAATATTATAATATTTAATTTATCTTAAATATATTTTAATAAATATTGAAATGTAAACCTAATTCAACAAATGCAATCTCCTGCATAGATTCTGTTATGAAATGTCAGGTCTCACACTATTCTTGGAAAATCTCCCTAATATATTTTTCTGTCATCACACGAAACAATGGACCTGAGAAAATATGAATAATTATCCTGAAACCCCAAATTCAACCGAAACACAAGAACACCAGCCTGGCGTTCAAACTGAAATGAACCCAGAGCCAGAGATCATTAAGCCCCACTATAAGGGCAGCGAGAAATTAAAAGGCAAAGTAGCTTTAATTACCGGCGGTGACAGTGGCATCGGCCGTTCAGTAGCCGTCCTGTTTGCCCGCGAAGGCGCAGATATCGCGATTTGCTATCTGGACGAAGACCAAGATGCGAAAGACACCAAAAAAATGGTTGAGGCAGAAGGACAGCGTTGCCTAATTATTAAATGCGACCTACAATACCCCGATGAAATTCAAAATTTGGTCAAACAGACCATTCAGGAATTTAAAACGATTAATATTCTGGTTAATAATGCCGGGGTACAGTATCCACAGAAAAGTATTACCGATATCTCCCCTGAACAGCTCAATAAAACTTTTAACACCAATATCCTGAGTATGTTTCATTTGACCCAGGCTGTTCTGCCACATATGCAGGCTGGTGACAGTATTATTAATACCACCAGTGTGACCAGTTATCACGGACATGATGAATTGATCGACTATTCAAGTACCAAAGGTGCAATCACAACATTTACCCGTAGTCTTTCCACGAATCTGCTAAAAAATAAGAAGGGGATTCGGGTCAATGGGGTTGCTCCTGGACCGATCTGGACCCCGCTCATTCCAAGTAGCTTCGATGAAGAAACCCTGAAAGAATTCGGTAAGCAGACCCCGATGGGCCGTATGGGGCAACCCAGTGAAGTTGCTCCTGCCTATTTATTTCTGGCCAGTGAGGAAGCCAGTTATATCTCAGGCCAAGTCATTCATGTAAATGGCGGTAGCATTATTAATGGTTAGATGACCACTTTAAGATAACGGCTCTTTAGGGGTCGTTATCCTTCCTCAAATTAAGATTTAAAATTTATGCTGCACTTCAAAATAAATAAAAAAATTTAAATCGATTCAGCACCCATAAAACAATTCAAACAAATCCTGACAGATGCTTACCCTGTTAAAAATTACCTCTTGATATAGTGGATTCAATTTCAAACTTTAGTTAGGAAATACAAAATGTCTAGAGGTGATAAATCCGCTTATACAGAAAAACAAAAACGGCAGGCCAAACATATTGAAGATAGTGAAAAAGAACAAGGGCGTTCTGAGGAAGAGGCCGAGCGTATTGCCTGGTCTACCGTCAATAAACAGGACGGTGGCGGAAAGAAAAAGAAAAGTTCGGATAAGTCATAATGAGAGCCTTTTTAAAAACTTCATATATTGAAGCTTTTAAAATTTCTGTTTTAAGTATCTTCATAAATGACTAAATCAATGCTGTCCTATATTTAAGTTTCTAGATTAACGCTGGCGATGAGTTGATTCATTGCCTCTAAATAATACAAATTTTTTAATTATTAAATTTTAAATCCGACATAATTTTAGGTACATACATGAAAATTTTGATTGTTCTAACTTCACACGATCAACTTGGTGACACGGGTAAAAAAACCGGTTTCTGGTTAGAAGAACTTGCTGCCCCCTATTACCGATTTATTGATGCAGGCGCTGAAATCACGTTAGCTTCTCCCCAAGGTGGTCAACCGCCTCTGGATCCTAAAAGCAGTGCAGACGATGCCCAGACTGAAGCAACCAAACGTTTTAAGGCTGATGAAACCGCCATGCGTACTTTAGCCAATACTCATAAATTAAGTGAAGTAAATGCAGATGATTTTGATGCTGTATTCTATCCGGGTGGCCATGGTCCTTTATGGGATTTAGCCAATGACTACAATTCAATCCATTTGATTGAACAAACCTTACAATCCAATAAGCCTGTCGCACTAGTCTGTCATGCACCAGGCGTACTAAAAAAGGTGAAAGATGGTGAAGGACATCCCATCGTATCAGGCAAAGCAGTGACCGGATTTAGTAATACTGAGGAAGATGGTGTCGGTCTGACTGATATCGTTCCATTCTTGGTAGAAGATATGCTGAAAGAAAATGGCGGAAATTATTCCAAAGCTGAAGATTGGCAAGTTCATGTACAGCAGGATGGTTTGTTGATTACCGGACAGAATCCTGCATCTTCTGCAGCAACGGCGGATGCCCTATTAGATTTATTAAAGTAATGTTTAAAAGCTACAAATTAAAAAATAACTCCTGATTGATAATAATTCAGGAGTTATTTAAATATTTCAATATTAGGGTTCTTTCATAAATCATTTTTTAATCATTAAAATGAAATTCCCCTCTCCTTGTAGGAGAGGGTTAGGGAGAGGTTATATCTAAGAAATACCCCTCATCCTAACCTTCTCCCAGAGGGAGAAGGAACTTTCAATATCCATTTAAATATGAATATAACGATCATTTTTTGATTTATGAAAAAGATCTAATGATTTAAATCTATAACTCTTTAAAAGCTTTTCCTAGTTTACGGCACATCAAATGGTGATGGATCCCAATTTCCGCGTTCCAACTCTCTTAATTTAAACCAGACATGCACAGATTCGCGCTGAAAATTCCGCATGACATAACTATAGAGTTTTTCAGAAATAGTGACTTTAAAACTTAATAATCGGTGTAGCATGAAAGCTAAATCGAAATCTGCAATACTCCATTGTGAAGTTAACCATTGATCACCAATCAAAGCCTCACTTACTCGGGTTAATCGATCAATTTCCACCTGCGTGTGCCGGTCTGGTATATAAGGTTCTGGCAGTGGCTGGAAGACCCCCGTGGAAGGCATATTTTGGCGGATCAGGTTAAAATCAGACTTAACCAAGGCTTGAACCGCCTTACATTTAGCCCGCGCATGAATATCTACTGGATAAAGAGCCGGATAGTCAGGAGGTGGAAAAAGCTCGTCTAGAAACTCTGTAATCGCCATAGATTCAAAAATTGACCAGCCATCAACAGATAGGCAGGGAATTTTTCCACTTTTACAAACTTTTAGATACGTGTCTGATTGATTCTCATCCTTGTCTAAATCAATTTTAATCTCCTTAAACTCGATATGTTTTTCTCTCAGTGCCACAAAAACTGACATGGCATAGGGACTTAATCTTTTACGATCAATATAAAGGCTCAGACTTTGCATAGCAGGGCTCCCATAATGGAGTTGTTATAAGCATAGAGAACGATGTGATTTCATAAAGTCATCAAGCTTTAAGTTATACCCAAACTGAGGTGAACAATAGCGGAGTATCTTTACAGAGTTTAAGCAATTGCAACCAAGTAAAAGTTAAGTGTAGTAGCTCATTGATTTGTATTGGCCTTTCCAAGCCAGAAGATTCGCGTTAAATTAAATTATCTATTCAATTAACCACAACTATGCTTAATTTTGACGAATTTCCAGATACTGTCTATGCCATCCAACATCTTGCCTTTGAAGACCTCGGTGCATGGGAAGATACTTTTTATCAGCTCGGCCTGCGTGTGCGTTATTTTGAAGCAGGTGTTGATAATCTGACCCCAGCATTTGAGCATCAAGGTCTGACGGTGATTTTAGGCGGTCCAATCGGCGTATACGAAACTGAGGACTACCCTTTCTTACAACAAGAAATAGACTTACTTAAAGTACGTTTAGAGCAGAATTTACCGACTTTAGGAATTTGCCTAGGTGCCCAGCTCATCTCCCATGCACTAGGAGCAAAAGTTTATGCAGGCCACGCCAAAGAGATTGGCTGGTCTAAGCTCAGCCTTGCATCTGTAGAGAACAATCCTCTGCAAAATCTAGAAAATATTGAAGTACTGCACTGGCATGGAGATACTTTCGATCTGCCAGCGCAGGCTGAATTGCTAGCAAGTTCTACCCTGTATCCAAATCAGGCATTCCGGATTGGCAATAATATTCTGGCCCTGCAATTTCATGCTGAAGTTGAAGCTGAGCGTCTGGAAAAATGGTTAATTGGTCATACTTGTGAATTACGTAAAGCAGATATCAATATTCCAGCTTTACGTGCTGATAATCAGCAATATGCAGCAACTTTAGAATCTGCCTCAGCATCTATCTTGCAACAATTTTTAGAGAATATGCAAAACAGCTAAATTTTTATTTTTAGCGAAAAGATTAATTTTTACCCATAAAAAGCACCCAACGAGGGTGCTTTTTAATTCGTCATTTATTATTTCTTTGCAGCGGGTACAGAGGCTTCAGTGGTAATGTTTACGGTAATTTTATCACCGACGTTTGGCACATAAGCCCCAACATTAAATTCTGAACGGTTAAATGAAGTCGTTGCATTAAAACCAACAGTTTGCAGTTTAGTCATTGGATGAACGGCCTGTTTATTTAACACTGCATCCAGTACGACTGGCTTAGTCACACCCTTCACAGTTAAATCACCGGTAATTTTATATTTGTTTTTACCTAATGCCTGAACTTTCGTGCTTTTGAAGGTGATATTTGGATACTTTTCTACATCAAAAAATTCCGCTTTTTGAATATGCTCGTCCAGTGCCTTAACATTGGTATTAATGCTCGATACCGGAATGGTTACATTCACAGATGAATTCGCAGGCTTTTCATTATCAACAGTAATCGTACCTTGAATGTCACTAAAGTTCGCTGATGGTGTCGAGAATCCAAAGTGGCTCCAGCTAAACACGGTCGCAGTATGCGTTGGATCTATGGTGTAGCTCACTGGCTTTGCCATAGAAAATGTTGCTACTGAAGCCAAAGTCAGGCCCAAAGCCAATGTCTTGAATTTCATGTCATAACCCTCTGTTTTGAATAGGTTCTAATCTAGCTTAATTAGAATTATTTGCATCGCTAAAGATAGAACGATTTGTTGCATGCATGGAACGGTAAAATTGTAAGCAATAAGCCCAAGCCGATATTAAGTCATTCTATATTGAATAAACCCGGTCTTCTTGGCAACCTGATCATAAAGTTGCTGTGCTTGTAGATTGGTCTCATGGGTCAGCCAATAGACCCGATCGCAACCTTTCTGTTTAGCATAATCATATACCTTCTCAATCAAAGCTCTTGCCACGCCCTGCCCTCGAAAATCCACATGAGTATAAAGATCCTGCAAATAGGCATACGGCGTTAAGGTCCAGCAGCTGTCATGTTCAATCACATGCACAATGCCAATCACCTGCTGATTTAGAATCGCTGCAAAGCCATAGATATGTTCAAGTTCAGGATTGACCAGCCTTTGCCAAGTATGATGATTGATCTCTTCACTAAGCTGAGTCTGATAAAAGGTTTGGTAGTCTCGCCATAATGGCAACCATTCCTGTTGTTTGATGTTTTCTAAAGGTTCAATTTGAATCTGGTCTTGTATGCTCATTTTTATGTATTTCTTCTATTTAAAATAGATCGAATTAGCTTAGGCTATTTTAATGATTAAGATAGGATTTTTTATTCCAATAAATATAAATTATTGATAAGTATCTACAGCTTATATTTATGATTATTTTTATACAAAAAAAGCCCCACATGGGGCTAATTCAGTCTTCAATCTTACTTAAAGCTTTTCAACCAAAATACGGTCAACCTGCTTTAATCCAGAATGCTTTTCATGGTTTTTGCGACGTACTTTAATGATTTTTTCTTCAGCCATTTCCTGAAGTAATAGTTCAACAGCAACCATTGCTTCAAGTGGCAGATCCTGCCCGATCCATTTCTGTTCGCCTGCATCCATTAAAGTAATTTCATCGCTAATTTGTTCATACAAGCTCATGTTCATCTCACTCTTTCATTTCGACTATGGGAGAACTTTTTAGCAGTTGCCACATGAAAACAATGCCAAAAAGCGGAAAAACAAAAGACGCCCCAAAACTGGGGCGTCCCTTAAAAGCTGTTTAATCAGTTGATTAATCAGTAATCTCTTTTACAGCTGCGACAACAGCTTCAGTAGTAATACCGAAGTGTTTGAACAGGTCTTTTGCAGGTGCAGATTCACCGTAAGTAGTCATACCGATCACACGACCGTCTAGACCTACAAATTTCCACCAGTAATCCACATGTGCAGCTTCAACCGCTACACGTGCACGAATCGCTGTAGGAAGAACTGACTCGCGATAAGCAACATCTTGCTTCATGAATTCTTCAGCACATGGCATAGATACCACACGCACGCCTTCAAGCTGTGCATATGCTTCCATTGCCAAAGATACTTCTGAACCAGTTGCGATGATGATTGCTTTCAATTCGCCTTTTTCTTCAGCCAATACATAACCACCTTTCGCAGCGTTCTCAATTTGTGCTTGAGTACGTGTTTGGAATGGCAAGTTTTGACGAGAGAAGATCAACGCAGTTGGACCTTCAGCACGCGTTAAAGCAGATTTCCATGAAATTGCCGCTTCAACTGTATCACATGGGCGCCATGTATTCAGGTTCGGCGTACCACGTAAAGATGCGATTTGTTCGATTGGCTGGTGTGTAGGACCATCTTCACCCAGACCGATTGAGTCATGCGTATAAACGTGAATCACGCGTTGTTTCATCAATGCTGACATACGTACTGCATTACGTGCATATTCCATAAACATCAGGAATGTTGCTACGTAAGGAATGAAACCGCCGTGTAGCGCTACACCATTTGCGATCGCAGTCATACCAAACTCACGTACGCCATAGTGTACGTAGTTACCCGCTGGATTGTCCTGTACGCCTTGTGCACCTTTCCATAAAGTCAGGTTAGAGCCTGCAAGGTCAGCAGAACCGCCAAGTACTTCTGGTAAAGAAGGTACAAGTGCTTGTAAAGCATTTTGACTTGCTTTACGTGTCGCAATTGTTTCTGCTTTCGCATTTACTTCAGCGATGTAAGCATCAGCTTTTGCAACGAAGTCAGCTGGAAGCTCACCAGAAAGACGGCGTTTTAATTCAGCTGCTTCAGTTGGGTATTTTGCTGCATAAGCGGCAAAAGTTTCATTCCAAGCTGCTTCAGCTTGTGAACCTTTTTCTTTTGCATCCCACGCTGCATATACATCAGCAGGAATAACAAATGCTTCGTCTGACCAGCCTAAAGCTTCACGAGTCAATACGATTTCGTCATTACCTAAAGGTGCACCGTGACAGTCTTCTTTACCCTGTTTGTTTGGTGAACCTAAACCAATCACTGTTTTACACATGATGATGGTTGGTTTGTTCGCTTCAGCTTTCGCTTCAACAGTTGCTTGACGGATTGCATCAGCATCATGACCGTCAACTTTAATCACTTGCCAGCCATAAGACTTGAAGCGTTGCTCTGTATCATCAGAGAACCAGCCTTCAACCTCACCATCAATTGAGATGCCATTGTCATCATAGTAAGCGATCAGCTTGCCTAGACCCAAAGTACCAGCCAATGAACATGCTTCGTGAGAAACACCTTCCATCAAGCAGCCATCGCCCAGGAAGCAGTAAGTGTAGTGATCTACAACTTTAATGTCGTCTTTGTTGAATTGCGCAGCTAAAGTTTTTTCAGCCAGTGCAAAACCTACAGCATTAGCAATACCCTGACCTAATGGACCAGTGGTTGTTTCAATACCAGGTGCATAGCCTAATTCCGGGTGACCTGGAGTTTTAGAATGAAGCTGACGGAATGATTTCAAATCTTCGATTGAAAGATCATAGCCCGTTAAATGAAGAAGCGCATATTGCAGCATGGAGCCGTGACCGTTAGACAATACAAAGCGGTCGCGGTTTGCCCAATTCGGGTTAGTCGGGTTATGGCTTAAAAATTCACGCCAAACCACATCAGCGATGTCTGCCATCCCCATTGGAGCACCTGGATGTCCTGAGTTTGCTTTTTGCACAGCATCCATTGCCAATACACGAATTGCGTTTGCAACACGACGTTCATTAAGCGGGGTTGTCATAAATCAGTGTCCAAATAATTCAAAAATAGAAAATGATGAAAAGACTTTCAAAACTGTTGCATATTGTCTTAAAAAAACAGCGAGGGGTAAAGACCAGCCTACAATATTTATCACTTTATTGTTGCTGAGATGGATCAATGTACATTTAATCTACATTATTAGGCACTAATGCTGGTCAATACTGAATTTTTATTAGAATAAAAACCCTATTTTTCATAAGGTTTAATGGCAAATTTCATTCATTAGATTTTCATCGTCATTTTAAAAGTTTGAGTCAAGGAAATATGTATATATGACTTTTATTGATTCAAATTATTTCGCTTATCAGCAGGATCATAAAATGGGCTAGAGAATGCTGCCATTTATATCTTTTACCCTACCCGTTATTCGCCTTTATCTTAGGTAAATTTATTTGCATATAGTAGCAATGAAGACTGATTTTTTAATTAGAGCACGGAGATAATTGGTCTACACATTTTACATGCGTTTTAAGATGAATAGACTTTAGAATAATTAACTGAGTTTAAAAACTCACTTCTATCGATCTATCAATTGATAGCAAATCTCATTTTTAAAAATTAAGAATGCCGCTTCTTTAAAGGGTTAATGCTTAAGATCAGGGCTGAGAACGATTGCTACAAAAAATGACCAAAAAAATCTGCCAGATCTTTCTTGAGCAAAACATAAGCAAAAGCCGCTGATAAGTGCGGTATATCAGTTTTTCAAATACCAATATTCAAATAAAAACAAATTAAATTGGAACAATTTCAGTCAATTTTACCGTTCAAACCTAGTCCTTCGACGCAACACGATGTAACATATCGGGTCTTTAAAATTAACTGTGATAGGACTATGCGCGAGTACGCTGTATTTACCTCGGAATCTGTAAGCGAAGGCCATCCAGATAAAATGGCTGACCAAATCAGTGATGCTATCTTGGATGCAATCTTAAAAGAAGACCCATATGCGCGGGTTGCTTGTGAAACGCTTGTAAAAACGGGTGCTGTTGTACTTGCCGGTGAAATCACAACAACTGCCAATGTCGACTTTGAAGCAATTGTGCGTCAAACCGTAAATGGCATCGGTTATCACCATTCTGACCTTGGCTTTGATGGTTCAACTTGTGCCGTGATCAACATGATCGGTAAACAGTCTCCTGAAATTGCTCAGGGTGTAGACCGTCAAAAACCTGAAGATCAAGGTGCCGGTGACCAAGGCTTGATGTTTGGTTATGCCAGCCGTGAAACTGACGTATTAATGCCTGCGCCAATTTCTTATGCACATCGCTTAATGGAAAAACAAGCTGAATTACGTCGTAATGGTGCATTACCATGGTTACGTCCAGATGCGAAGAGCCAAGTGACTTTCGCTTATGAAAATGGCATGCCTGTACGTTTAGATGCAGTGGTACTTTCTACGCAACACGATCCAGAAATTTCACAAGCGAATCTGAAAGAAGCTGTGATTGAAGAAATCGTGAAGAAAATCATTCCTGCTGAAATGTTCCATGCAGACACTAAATTCCACATCAACCCAACGGGTATGTTTGTGATCGGCGGTCCTGTAGGTGACTGTGGTCTGACTGGCCGTAAAATCATTGTAGATACTTACGGTGGTATGGCGCGTCACGGTGGTGGTGCATTCTCTGGTAAAGATCCATCAAAAGTTGACCGTTCAGCTGCATATGCAGGCCGTTATGTAGCAAAAAACATCGTTGCTGCTGGCCTTGCTGACAAATGTGAAATTCAGGTGTCTTATGCCATTGGTGTTGCTGAGCCAACTTCAATTTCAATCAATACCTTTAATACCGGTAAAGTATCTGACGAATTGATCGTGCAATTGGTTCGTGAACACTTCGACCTGCGTCCTTACGGTATTACCCGTATGTTGAACCTGATCCAGCCAATGTATAAGCAAACTGCTGCTTATGGTCACTTTGGCCGTCAAGGTTCTGATACTGCATTCACTTGGGAAAAAACCGACAAGGTTGAAGCATTACGCGCTTCTGCTGGTCTGTAATTTTTCTGATTCAAAAAAAGCCTGTCTCCGAGCAGGCTTTTTTTGTTTTCAATCATTTATAAAATGGTTGACAACTTTTACACGAACGCCACATTTTTTAGCATTCTGAAGCACGTGATTCCGATACTATTTTGATATCAATGATCTATGACAACAAAAGGAAATAACACAATGAATAAACTTCTTATTGCTTTAGGATTGGCGACAACTGTAGCACTCGTGGGCTGTAGCAAAGAGAAACAACCTGAAACCGGGGCAACTACGGGTGAACACCTAGAAAATGCTGCAGAACAAGCTGGTCATGACATGGAAGATGCGAGTCATGATGCTGCAGTTTCTACTGAAAATGCGATGGACAATGCTGCAGCCAATACAGCTGAAGCAACCGAAGGTGCAGCCGCAAGTGCAGAAGCCGCTGCTCGACGTGCTAAAGAAGCAGCCAAAGATGCCACTGCGACTGTCGCTGGTTCTGTAGAAGAAGGTGCTGGTAAAGTCCGTGAAAAAGCTGAAAACTAATTCTGCATAACTTGATTCTTTTTGGGAATAAAGTGAATTTAAAAGCCTGCATTTTCAGGCTTTTTTATTTTTTGGCTTATCTTTTCGTGCTTGATATTTATAAGGTTTACGTGCATGTTTGAGCTAAAACAATGCTTTAGAAAAACTTTATGTATTCTCATCATTCTGAAAAACATTATATGAGCCGGGCGGGCTGGTTACGCGCTGCTGTTTTAGGTGCTAATGATGGCATCATCTCGGTGACCAGTTTGATTACTGGCATGGCCGCCAGCGGTGCTTCCAGTCAAACCTTATTGATCGCCTGTGTGGCGGGCCTGATTTCCGGCGCCAGTTCCATGGCTGCCGGTGAATATATTTCCGTTAAATCACAAGTCGATATTGAAAACTCTGACCTGAATATTGAAAAACGTGAATTAAAGCGTAATCCTGAAGCAGAACTCAGAGAATTAACCCAAATCTATATTATGCGCGGCCTGTCACCTGAACTGGCACATGAAGTTGCAGTGCAGCTGACCGCCAATGATGCTTTGGGAGCACATGCCCGGGATGAGATTGGTATTCATGCCAATACAGCTGCTAAGCCTTTGCAGGCTGCCGGATCATCCGCACTCGCCTTTTCTCTGGGTGCACTATTTCCAATGTTTTCGATTTTGCTCAGCCCGGAGCATCTCATCTCAATGACGGTGATGATAGTAGGTGTGCTTTCACTGGCATTTTTAGGTGCAATTTCCAGCTATTTTTCTGGAACATCAAAATTGCGTGGCGCTTCACGCATCACCCTTTGGGGGATTGCAGCAATGGTATTCTCTTACTGGATTGGCTCACTGTTTCACGTTAATCCGATGTAATTTTCATAAGTTAAACTAATATAAAGAATCAGATATTAGAATGAAAAATTGAGGTTTATGAGTCGCATCAAAAAAACTGAGCGCTAGAATAGAACACTTTATTTTTTGATATTCTATTTCTCCCATGTCAGTCATTGCTGCATCCTCAAATCGATCGAATATATCGGTTTGGGTATCCTTTATTTTACTCATTATAGGTACGATCGGTGCCTATCAAATCGTAGGGCTGAATCAAGCCCTTTTATTCCTCACCGGTGGTGCCTTGGGCATGACCTTGTATCATGCCTCTTTTGGTTTCACTTCCAGCTGGCGTGTATTTATCAAGGAACGTCGCGGTCGTGGCCTCCGTGCCCAAATGATCATGCTCAGTCTAGCAGTATTGCTGTTCTTTCCTGCTTTGGGTGCCGGCGAACTTTTTGGTAATCCAGTTAAAGGTCTGGTCAGTCCAGTTTCACTGTCTGTCGTGATTGGTGCCTTTATTTTCGGGATTGGGATGCAGCTTGGTGGTGGCTGTGCCTCTGGTACGCTCTATACCGTCGGTGGTGGTAGTGCGCGAATGCTGGTGACTCTGTTCTTCTTCTGTACCGGCTCCCTGCTTGCGACTTCTCATATTGACTGGTGGTTTAATCTGCCACATCTTGCTCCGATCTCGATTGTAGACAGCCTTGGGGTCGTTCCTGCCCTATTCTTAAGTTTTCTGGTCTTTGCAGCGATTGCGGCAGCAACGGTGTTTTTTGAAAAGAAACGTCATGGCAGTCTGGAGGTTGAACCACAAAGCCAACATCAGGGCTGGAAACGCTTTTTACGTGGTCCATGGCCATTAATCTGGGGTGGAATCATTTTAACCCTGCTTAACTTTGCAACCTTAGCCTTGGCCGGCCGTCCATGGGGCGTTACTTCTGCCCTTGCCGTTTGGGCAGCCAAGTCAGCAAGTTTTGTGGGTGTAGATGTTGCATCTTGGGCCTATTGGCAACAACCAGCAAATGCCAAAGCGCTGTCTGAATCGCTCTGGTTCGATATTACTTCGATGATGAACTTTGGCATCATGCTCGGTGCGCTTCTCGCTGCCAGTCTGGCAGGTAAATTTGCACCAAATTTCAATATTCCAAAACGTTCATTATTGGCAGCGGTCCTTGGTGGCCTAATGCTGGGCTACGGCGCACGGCTGGCTTATGGCTGTAATATTGGCGCTTATTTCAGTGGTATTGCTTCAGGCAGTGTGCATGGCTGGTTATGGCTGGTATTTGCCTTCTTGGGTAATGGTCTGGGCGTAAAACTACGTCCAATCTTTTTCCCAGGTGAAAAACCACAACTAGAAAAACTAACGGGTTGTTAATCTTCCTAATAAAAAGCCCATCATTGAATGGGCTTTTTATGCACTAAATACCCCTAATCAATTTATAATGCAGCTTTTAGATTACAGCCATAGCCCATGGTTTGTTGAACCTGACGATAGCTGGTATAGCGATCCAGAATAAAGGTATAGAACTGATCAGCACTTGAAAAATTGGCTTTAAGATCTTCTTTTTCTGCATTCGGCAGTTGAACATCATTGACCAAATTAAGATTATAATGCCCCAATCGGTACATCTCGGCAAAATAGCCATTCATCATGTCGCAATAAGCCACCTTACTAGACTTAAGTGCTGTGCTTGCCACCAGATGCTGATTCAGGGTTCTTAAATTATTTACATCCAACGGAAATTGATGTGCAAAAGCAATGCTTTCGACTTTCTTAAGCTGGCTAAAGTCAGTTGCCAGTTTTTGATTGAGCGTATCAAAGCGTTGCTGTAATTCCTGAGCGGTTTGAACCTGATATTGAGCAGGATCTACCTCAACCTTTTGAGGTTCTTGCGTACATGCAGTCAACGTCAAGCCTAGCACCAATGTACTCAGCCATACCTTCATAAACACATCACTCAATCAAAAAACAATAGCGTCCTGATTATGCCTGAAAATCCTGAGGCATGTGTTTCAAAGTGCTTTTTCGTTCATATAGCGCCAATAGCGTTTGGGTACATATTGAATATGCAACTTCATATTCTTACGCGCCTGAATATTGACGCTATTAAAATAGTCTTTCCAGAGCTGGTCATAGAGTAATTCGTCCTCATCCAGCTCAATACTGAAAGATTGACTATGTCCAAGCCGAGCTTGCGGATCAATCTGCTCAGCATTCATTTCGACCTGATGTACATCCTGCAAATCATAGTAAATCCCATATTTGCGCTGTTCATCATAAATTAGCCAAGTCTGATCCTGATAACGTTCCTTGAAATGTTTAGTGATAATCGGCAGCACATTAAAATCCGGTTTGACCAGACTCAGAAATAAGCCATCCTGACACTTTTTAAAACGGACAAAGGCTTCCATACGATGCTTTTCACGTCCCACCTGTTTTGCCCATTGCGACATGCCTAATACCGCAGCATGACCATAGTCCTGATCTACGGGACGCTGACTCTGAAAGACATACACAGCAAAATCAAACAAGACCTGAAAAGCCTGTTCCTGCTCAGACAGAAATGTATAGTAAAAAGCCCTTAAGCTGCTCGAACCCACTTTTTGCTTTAAGCCCTGCCAGACCCGTTGACCATGCGCCTCATTCGATGCCACATGAATAAAATCATCAAACAGTCCAGTTTGCGCATGTGGGTTGGCGGTAATTCTGACCTCAAACTCACGAAATTCAAAAGCACGGAAGATACAGCTTAATAAGCCTGTCATGGTGCCGTCAAAACAGTAACAGGCCATTAGAAACCTAATCCTAGCTGAGGTGATAATTGCTGCTGATATTTGGAATAACCTGACTGTAAAATTTGCTGTCGAATCTGTTGGGATTGCTGTTCTTTTTTAAATTTCGGCGTATCGGCACAACGGATAAAATGCTGCGCGCGGTTATACGCCACACTCATACGTTTCAGTTGATCGATATGGATCTGACCAAAACGGCGCGCCTGAACAATTTTCTTGGCTGAACGCACGCCAATCCCTGGAACCCGCAAAATCGTCTTATATTCGGCACGGTTGATATCTACCGGAAAGGCTTCCGGATGACGCAATGCCCAGCTCAGCTTCGGATCAATATCTAGCTCCAGATTTGGATGCTGGTCATCGACAATTTCTTCTGCATTAAAACCATAAAAACGCATTAACCAGTCGCTCTGATACAGCCGATTTTCACGTAGCAATGGCGGTGCTGAACCCACGGCTGGCAGTGCTTTTTCCTCATCATTAATCGGGATATAACCGGAAAAATACACGCGTTTTAACTTAAATTCTTTGTAATGCCGATCTGCCATCAGAATGACATCGCGATCCGTTTCGCTATGTGCGCCAACGACCATTTGCGTGGTCTGCCCTGCTGGCACGAATTTCGGTACAGCTTTAATGATTTTACTTTCATCTTTAATCTGGATCAGGCGGTCACGCACAATGCCTAAGTCTTTCTGCACTTCGGCGTGCGTTTTCTCTGGCGCAAATTTTCGCAACCCATCTTCTGTTGGCATTTCCAGATTGATACTCATTCGGTCCACATACAGACCTGCTTCGGTAATGATTTCCTGTGAAGCGCCAGGAATCGTCTTGAGATGAATATAACCATTAAAGTTTTCTTCCAAACGCAGTTTCTTCACCACCTGTAGCATACGTTCCATGGTGTAATCGGCCGACTTGAAGATCCCCGAACTCAGGAACAGTCCTTCGATATAATTACGGCGATAGAAATTCATGGTCAGATCGACCACTTCCTGCACGGTAAAAGCGGCGCGTTTCACATCATTGGAACGGCGCGAAACGCAATATGAGCAGTCAAAAATACAGACATTGGAAAACAGGATTTTTAGCAAAGAAACGCAACGCCCATCTTCGGTATAGCTATGACAGATCCCATTGCCGGTATTACCTACGCCTTTATCTTTATTTTTACGATTGCTACCGCTGGATGAACAAGATACATCATATTTGGCGGCATCAGCGAGAATCTGTAATTTTTCACGTATACGATCAGACATGAGTTCAGCTAAATTTAACTAAAACAGTATTATAAAACCGCAGTCTTTCCCTCACTATGCGATTGGTCTATGTAGCGACAATCAATGTCGTAGCAAATGTAATCCGAATGTAACGATCGTCGAATATTTCAAAATAAAATAACCAATATGATTTGCTTAATTTGCAAGGCGAAGGCAAAGTAAGGTGATAACAAGGAGCAAAGCCATGTCTTTATTGGAAAAATTAGGCATTAAACACCCAATTCTGTTAGCGCCCATGGCCGGGGTCTCCACACCTGAGCTGGCCGCTGAGGTGTCTAATCAGTGTGCCTTAGGCTCATTAGGATTAGGTGCAAGTAGCGTTCAGTCTGCGCGTGAGCAGATTCTTAAAACTCAAGAGCTGACCGATCAGCCTTTTCAGGTCAATTTCTTCTGCCATAAATCTGAAGATTTAGATGACACTGTGGCACAAGCCTGGATTGATCAGTTTAAGGATAAATTTGCCCAGTATGGTGTAAAACCCCCAAAAACATTGAAATGCATTTACCCAAGCTTTAGGGATAATGACGATTTCCTCAATCTGGTTCTGGAAACCCGTCCTAAAGCAGTGAGTTTTCACTTTGGTATTCCACATCCGCATCAGGTTCAGGCATTAAAAGATGCTGGTATTGTGACCATGGTATCTGCGACTAATCTAGCTGAAGCACGTGCCATCGAAGCTGCTGGTATTGATATCGTGATTGCGCAAGGTATTGAAGCTGGTGGTCATCGTGGGATTTTCAGTACCAAGTTCGATGCCTCTGTCAAAACTTCAAACTTGATTAAGCTGATCAAGCAATACTGTTCCCTGCCAATTGTAGCTGCGGGTGGCATTATGGATGGTTATCAGGCAAGACAAATGCTGGAGTTCGGTGCTGAAGCAGTTCAATTGGGAACTGCATTTGTACAATGCAAAACCTCTAATGCCAACGAAGCTTATCGTAAAGCATTACTATCCAAACCACTGACTCAGGTGACTGCAAGTATTTCTGGTCGCCCTGCACGCGGCATCATTAATCACTGGCATACCGATATCGACACACCAGATCGTCTGGATGTCCCAGCCTATCCTTATACTTATGATCTAGCCAAGCAATTACATGCCGCAGCTGTTCAACATGGTGATCATGGCTATGGTGCGTTTTGGGCCGGCTCAAATGCCGCACAAACCCGTGAAATGGAAGCTTCCGATCTGGTTAACCAGCTGATTTTAGAAATTAAACACCGAGAATAAGTAGTCTGCCTTCTCATAGAAATAAAAAAACCTCTCGATAGTGAGAGGTTTTTTATTGGGCTAGAATTTAACGAGTGGCACGATGCCATGCATCTTTTACTGCAAATTTAGCTTCTTCCCAGTTTAGACGCGAGTCACCTTTCACCTGTTCCCATTTGGTACGTAAGTCAGGTTCAGCTTCATTAAATTCTTTACCGTTATAGTGTGCGCGATTTTCATAACCAAGACGATATGCACCACGGTAGTCACGATCATAGTCTAGATCACCATAGACATTCCGGCTTTCAGTATAATAAGGAGTTTGATGATGCTGTTCCCGCCAGTATTGATCATCGTCATCCTGTAAATTCTCTGATCCTGAAAGTGCGATACCTTCTGGTGTATCTACCGTTGGTCGTGCTGATTCTGCGACTTCATTTCCAGCCAGACCGCCAACTACCCCCCCAACAAGACCACCGATGACCGCACCTGCTGGACCACCGACTGCACCAATCGCCGCACCTGCAGCTGCGCCACCCAACGTACCAGCACTAGTAGCCACGGGATGATCACCCGCTTCATTCATGTCAGGTACACGATGGCTTTCAGTATCTGGTAAATTTAAATCTTGTCGCGCGCTACCTGAAGTTGTCGGAATAGTCCTTAATTCTTCCTCAGTTTTTAATACATCGGTCCGTTCCTGGGACAAATCACGATGTGAAGCTGGATTAATATCTGAAACTGGTCGATTGGTATTTGTCATTCTAAATCTCCCTTGATCTTTTTTAAAACAAAATGGAAATTTCATCTTGCGTATGGCTTTTTATCATAGAGAAAATTCAGGTTAACACTGTCCAAGTCCTGTCCGGTTTCAGTGAAGATATACTGCGCTATGTACCTGTAAGCTACTCATGTAACCATCGTGTCTAAATTGCATGAATAAATATCAAAAAAGTAAATTTTCTATTGCTATATAATTTTGCTTTTTTAGAAAACCCTATTTTTAATTCAATAATAATCCTCTGAAATATACAAATCACCTGCTTATTAAATAATGGCTGTTAGGCATTTCGGTTATATCTATGAAGGTTTGAATGCAAACTTAATCTCTGCAATTTAATCGAATGCTTAAAATCAGATATTGACTAAAAAAACTATTTTAAAAAATAAAAAAACCTCTCTGAATAGAGAGGTTTTTTCTAAAGATATAGTTTAGCGAGTAGTTCGATCCCAAGCATCTTTGACTGCATATTTAGCCTGTTCCCAAGTTAAGCGGGATTCACCTTTGAATTGCTCCCATTTACTGCGTAAATCAGGTTCAGCCTCATCAAATGCTTTTCCATTATAGTGTTCACGGTTTTCATAACCGAGTTGGTAAGCACCGCGATAGTCGCGATCATAGTCCAAATCACCGTGCACATTTCGGCTTTCACTATAATAAGGTCTGCTCTGATACTGTTCACGCCAGTAATGATCATGATCAGCGAATAGACCTGTGTTTTCAATACCGTGCTCTGGATGGTCTGGCGTTGAAATATCCTTTCCTGCAATTCCGCCAAGTACTCCTCCCACGATTCCTCCAACTAATGAGCCCCCTGGTCCACCTACCATACCCAGTGTTGCTCCAAGGGCCGCTCCACCAACACTTCCGGCACCGGTTGCTAGTGCCTGATCTCCAGCTTCAGCTTCTTTCTCATGTGGATCAAGTGGTCTTGTCGATTCTGCTGAATTTAAATTAGGATCGGAACCCTCTGCGATTGATGGATCCATTTTCACAACTTCTTCATGTTTTATCGCATTATTGTCATCAACCAGATCGTTTTGAGGAGGTGGATTAATATCTGAAAATGGACGGTTGGTATTTGTCATTCTGATTCTCCCTTGATTTTATTTAGACAAAATTGAAATTTCATCTTGTGTATGTCATTTATCATAGAGAAAGTTCAGGTTAATACTGTCCAAGTCCTGTCCGGTTTCAGTGAAGTTAATACTCAACTCTGTACAGGTATTTCTTTCATGTAACAGCCTTGCTGTATTGCATAACACAGATATAAAAAAGGTACTGTTTATACAACAGTACCTTGAGGATTGTATTTCAGGAAATAGAGAAAATCAGGTTGTTTCCAGCAGATTCACCTGTTCAACCTGCACATCACTCATGATCTGACCATGTTCAAGCAGGTTATTAAAATAGTCTTCTACCACCTTGTACTGATCCGCAGTACTTTCTACCTTATACATATTCTGGCGAAACTCATTACTTGAACGCAGCCCCTTGGTATACCAGGCAATATGTTTACGCGAAATTCGGCAACCCGAATATTCACCATAAAACTCATATAGTTCAGCCAAGTGACCTAATAGCACTTCTTTGACTTCAGCAATACTTGGTGCAGCCAGCTTTTCGCCCGTCTTTAAATAATGTGCGATTTCACGGAAAATCCAAGGACGCCCTTGCGCAGCACGACCAATCATCACCGCATCTGCGCCAGTATAATCCAGCACATATTTGGCCTTTTCCGGACTGTCGATATCTCCGTTCGCAATCACGGGAATATTCAACATCGATTTCACATCTTTAATCAGTGAATATCGTGCCGTGTTTAGATACATATCTTCACGGGTACGACCATGCAAAGCCAATGCGGCAATGCCCGCTTCTTCTGCCCTTTTAGCCACACGCATTATATTTTCATGACCATTTAAATAGCCCAAACGGGTTTTTAAAGTCACGGGAACATCGACTGCTGCCACCACAGCATCCAGAATACGTGCAACCAGATCTTCATCTTTCAGTAATGCAGAGCCAGCCAGCTTGTTACAGACCTTTTTGGCTGGACAACCCATATTAATATCAACAATTTGTGCACCATTTGCGACTTGATAACGCGCCGCTTCTGCCAGATCATGCGGGTCTGAACCGGCAATTTGCGCCGAGATCGGTGCCAGCTCACCATCGAAGTTCGCACGGTACAGACTTTTCTTGCTCATGCGCAAGGTCTTGTCTGACGTCATCATTTCACTGACAGCATGACCCGCACCAAAATACTTGCATAGTGTACGGAACGGACGGTCTGTTACGCCTGCCATGGGAGCAACAATCAAATTATTTGATAGCTGATACGGACCAATATACATATAAATTCATCACTTTGTTGATGAGCATAGTATACTGCATCTGCCTTGATCGCTCATCTGCTGGAATCTGATTTAGACAACATGAACAACACACTTCACCGAATTTTTACTGTTAAATCGTGGTCTGTCCTTGCCTTATCCTTAAGTCTTACTGGCTGTGGCAATGGTTCCTGGTGGTCTTCGGATGAGCCGACCATGGAAGCTGATCAGATTCGCAAAGCCATTCCATCACGTGTCAGCAACCGCGATTCATGGGCCAAAGACATCTATGACATCACCGAACAACTCGGTATTCCACAGACTAAACAGAATGTTTGTACCATTGTCGCAGTAGTCGATCAGGAATCTAATTTCCATGCTGATCCGGCTGTACCGGGTTTAGGTGAAAAAGCGGTTAAGGAAGTTCAGGATCGTCTAGAAGAGAAATTTACCGAAAAACTGGGCGAAAGTATCGGTGGAACAGTTGCTGGATATTTCCAGGATGTACTCAAGAATCATCCAACACCAGATAATAACTATCTTAGCCAGATGCGTAAGGTGAAAACTGAACGTGAACTAGATGAACTGTATCGTGAAATATTCGACTACATGGCTAAACAGTATCATGTCAGTGCATTGACGGGTGCTGCCAAACTGTTTGGCCAGAATATTGGGGAAAAGCTTAATCCAATTACCACTCTAGGCTCAATGCAGGTACATATCAGTTACGCCAAAGAGCATAAGCGTCAAAGTGGCAATATTGCAGAACTTCGTACTGACTTGTATAGCCAATATGGTGGGTTATATTACGGTATTCACCGCCTGATGATGTATCCTGCGGATTATGACAAACCGATTTATCGTTTTGCCGACTATAACTCAGGCAAATATTCTAGCCGTAATGCGGCGTTCCAAAGCATGCTCAATGATCTAACTGCAGCTGAACTGGATCTGGATGGCGATTTATTGCTGTATAGCAAAGATGGCAGTGTCCGCTCTCAGAAAAGTCAGTCTGAACGTGAGTTGATCAATGTCTTTGCCAAACATAATTTCATCATTACTGAACGCCAGATCCGTTCTGACCTGAAAAAAGAAAAAGAGAAGGATTTTGAAGACACTATGACCTATCGTGGTGTGGCAAAACTCTATCAGGAACAAACGGGCAAAGAACCTTTCTATGCCATCATGCCGGAAGTGGTGATTTCTGGTCCGAAACTGAGCCGTGATTACAATACCAACTGGTTTGCCAGCCGTGTAGATGGTCGTTATCAAACATGCATGCGCAAGATCAAAAACCTCAAGCTCTAGCCCTATTCGACTTCGATGGAACCCTGTATCCGCATGACAGCTTTACAGGGTTTATGTTTTATGTCCTGAAGAAACGGCATATCATTTGGCGTGGCTATAAAGTACTGCATTGGATTACTGCTTATTATCTGAGGCTCTATCCTGCCCATCGCATGCGCCCGAAGCTTTATTCAGCTATGTTTAAAGACTGTGATGTAGAGTTAATTCAGCCTTTAGCATTGCAATACGCGAATAAGGTTTTAGAGAATCTTGACTCAGCTCTATTTGAGCAGCTGCAAAAGCATCAAGAGTTAGGACATAAAGTCGTATTGGTTTCAGCGACCATTGATCTATATCTGGAAATAATTGCCAAGGCTTTAAATGTAGAGCTGATCTGTTCCAAAGTTGAGATCAAAAATGGAAAATTGACCGGTAAATATCTGACGCCAGATTGTAGCTATATGCAAAAGAAATTACGGGTTTTAGAAGTAATTAATCTTGCAGATTTTGAAACAATTTATGCATATGGGAATAGTGAGGAGGATCTCGATATGATGAGTCTAGCGGGAGATACTTATATGGTAGGTCATGACAAAGAATTACCCATATTAGATAAAGTACAAACTTTTTAAAAAAATCTCGAATTAATAATCTATAGATAATAATTTTTTTAAGCTGAATTTATCAATATATATTTATGCTGTTTAACTTAATATTTATATAATGTTATCTAAAATACAGTAATTACTTCTCCCTCACTTTTATAAGATATAAATTAAAAATATATTTAAAGATTAAATTAGAAAGCTTAGGTTAAGTAGATTATTTAAAATTTTTAAATAAAATAAGCTATATCATCATTTTTCATATTTATATAAATTAAATATCATACTTATAACTTTAGTCTATTAGTATAAAAAATCAGCCATTCTATATGATAAATTTCTCATAAATTTTAAGCATAGTGATTTATCTATAATGAGGCATTGCCCTATGAACCAATTCTCTCCTCCCAAATACATAAGAAATCTATATATCAAATACGGTGAAAATCCATTTGTATTATTATCCAAATTTATTTATGCAGCACGCCGCCAGAAATGGACTAAAGAAGAAATTGAACGCGTTATTTCTGCGGCAAAAAAAGGAAACTATGTGGCTCTAATTCGAATTTTGCGCAGCCATACTAATTTAGAAGAATAAAATAATATTTAAAAAATAAAAAACCACTTCAATTGAAGTGGTTTTTTATTAGCTTACATAAACTTATTTTTTGAACGGGAAGGCATATTTCACAATCCGTTTTAATACGCTGCCATACTGTTTAACTAGGCTAGCATTGTTATAGTTTAGACCATATTTTTCACAGACTGCCTGTACTTTTGGTCCCATTTGACGATAACGACGCGCTGGAACATCTGGATATAAATGGTGTTCAATCTGATGACTTAAGTGACCAGTCAGAATATGGAATGCTTCAGAACCGGTCAGGTTTGATGAACCACGGATCTGGCGCATATACCAGTGACCACGGCTTTCATTTTCCAGGACTGATTTCGGGAAAACTTCTACATCTTTAGTGAAGTGACCACAGAAAATAATACTAAACGTCCAAACGTTACGGATGCCATTCGCGACCATATTACCCGCAAATACTGGCAATGCAGCAGGACCTGCGATCAATGGGAAAAATACATAGTCCTTAAACAGCTGCTTGGTAATTTTGCGCTGCATTGGTTTCCATTCTTCTTTGGTCTGCTCAGCAGTTTTACGACCTTTGAAATATTTACCCAATTCCAAGTTTTGAATCGCCACACCCCATTGGAACAATAGGCAGAATGGAATACTGTAAATTGGTTGTAATAAGTAGAATGGTTTCCAGCGTTGTTCCGGGAACAGACGAACCAGGCCATAACCAATATCATCATCCATACCTTTAATATTGGTATAAGTATGATGTTTAAAGTTATGGGTTTGACGCCAGTTATCTGAAGTACCTACAATGTCCCACTCATAAGTCTGGCCATTGAGCTTCGTATCATTCATCCAGTCGTACTGACCGTGCATGACATTATGACCCAGCTCCATGTTTTCCATAATTTTGGAAAAACCAAGCAGGCCTGTACCCAGAACCCATGCTGGTGGGAACCAGCCGGCAAACAATAACGCACGGCCAGCAATAGAAGAATAACGAATTGCAGAATAGACACGACGGATGTATTTCGCATCTTTCTCGCCTAGGTCATCGAGCACTTCCTGCTTGATCGCATCGAGTTCGCGCGCGAGTTCGTCCAATTCTGCCTGTGTCAGTTCACGGTTTTTTGGATTTTTAAAATATTGAAATTTTACTGGCATATTCATAGGAATCAACTCGCTTATAGGTCGATGACAAGGTCAGTCTGCGCTGAGTTCACACAAATTTTCAGGAGATTTCCTGGTTCTTTATTTTGTGCCCCATTGACTAAATTCTTGGTAGAACCTTCGACTTTATTGCAGGCACATTTATTACAAATGCCCATGCGGCAGCCGTGGTTCGGTTTAATATTTTGTTGTTCCAAACTCACCAGAATTGACTGGCCTTTTGGAATGCTAACTACTTTATTAGATTGCGTCAGCGTCACATTCACAAAGCCTGTTTCAGTGTTATCACCAAGGCTCATGCTGAAAGCTTCAGACTTAAATACTTTGGCATCAGCAAACAGGGTTTCTGCCTGAGCGACAAAGCCTGATGGACCGCAAGCATAAACTGTTGCCTGATCCATATTCTGAAGATCAGTCAGATGGCTTTGATTTAAACGTTCTGCCGCAGGTTGTTCCTGAGTTGCAAAAATCTGGAAACTAAAGTTTGGATGTTGTGCAGCCAATTCTTCAAAACGTGCTTTGAATGCTACATCTTGATAATGCTTCACCCAGTACAACAGTTGCACAGGCTGTTGACTCAACTTGCCAGTTTTACTCAAAGCTTCAAATAGACTTAGCATAGGTGTAATACCGCTACCCGCAGCCAGCAACAGCATTGGTGTCGCTTCAGCTGCTAAAGTCATATCACCGAATGGCAGACCAAATTCGATAATGTCACCGACTTGAGCCATATTTGCAGCCCAGTTACTCACCTTACCACCATCAACTTTCTTGATGGTAAGCAACACATGTTGTGAATCTAACTGTGTCAGACTATAACTACGCTCGTAACGAATACCATCTACCACAATATAAACTGGATGATGCTGGCCCGCTTCGCCAAATTTAAACAGGCGATTGACCTGAATTTTCAGGCTGACCATATCTTGGGCAGCATTTTCTTTATGCACAATCTTGCCCAATGGCTGGTTGAGAGACCAGAGTGGGTTCAATTTTTGCATCCAGAAATTAATCGCATGCTGATCAATTACGCTTTCTTTAAAGAAATCGATCGGCGATTTACGTTTTGCGAGTGCCTGCATCTTCATAGTAATCACGTTGGGTTTTGAATTATTATACACATGTATATATATTTGTATATACACTTGTATTGTTTCTATTCATTTCACAAGTTTGCTGCGCTTCGCTATAATGCTGAAATGCCTTATAACCCCATACATGACGAGTCTTCAATGAAAATAAGCAGTGACGCTTCCCTACTCGAAACAAAAAGCATTGATGAACCGATCATTGTACGTAGCGTGGGTCGGAAGGCGACGATTACCAAAGAAGAGCTGTTTCAGGCCGCACTAAATCTGATTGGTCCGCAAAAAAGTATTGCTTCTCTAAGCCTGCGCGAAGTGGCACGCGAAGCTGGCATTGCACCCAATAGCTTTTATCGTCACTTTAAAGATATTGATGAACTGGCAATTGAACTGATTGACCGTGCCGGTCTGGTGCTGCGTAAGATCCTGAATGAATCGCGCTTAAAAGCATCGAAACAGAACAGTATTATCCGTAGTTCTGTAGAAGTATTTATCGCTCAGCTGGATGCCGATGAAGGCAACCTGAGTTTACTGCTCCGTGAAGGTTATACCGGTTCACAATCCTATAAACAGGCGGTAGAACGTCAACTACAATATTTCCAGCAGGAACTTCAGGAAGATTTGGAACGTCTGGAAAGATTAAATAAAAGCCGCCTGCTCTATCCAGATATTGCCGCCAAAGCGATTACCCAGCTGGTATTCAACATGGGTGCTAAAGTGATTGATATGCCGGCTGACCAACGTCAGGAAATTGCTGAGCAGACCATGATCATGATCCGTATGATTTTGGAAGGTGCGCGTCATCTGGATCACTCACAGATTCGCTGATCTTAATTTTTTCAGGCCAAATAAAAGAGATGCATGTCACCTCTTTTTTATTGGATGTTATCCCAGTGTTTGCAGCTTGGCTTTGACAAACTCAGCTACTTTTTCTGGCTGTTCCAGTGGGAACATATGTCCACCTTCTAGAACCGAATAATCAATCTGATAAATTTTCTTCAATCCTTGTGGTAAACCTTGTTTATAGAACTGACTCTGCTCAGCAGTAATCAGATGTATTGGCACTGGTGGCGCTTTACGTGGGGTGCGCCACCACCAAGCGGGTACAGTACGGAAAATTTCTGCTTCCACCAATTTCGGAATTCGCAATGTCACTCCGCCGCGCTCTACATCCTCAACGATGCCACTGTCGATATAGTCCTGAAAACACTGCTCATCAAAGCTTTGGAACAGCCGGTTATTTCTTAAAGTGGCGACTGCATTCTCATGCGATGGCCAATGATCTTTGCGCTTTAAGGTCACACCTGCCGGGGTATAGCGATCGACACTTTTCAGATTGAGCTTTTTGATCACTTCGAAAATCGCGCTATTTTTCCCAATTACAAAAGGCGGATCCATAATGATCAGCTTGGAAAATAAAGTTGGCTTTTTATAGGCCACCATCATAGTGACCAAGCCACCAAAAGAATGCCCCAATCCAACCACAGGCTGTCCTGAAAATTGCTGTTCAATATCTGCAATCACTTCCTCGACCAGATAACGCCAGTCTTTGGTAATGGAATATTGTGGATTCATGCCGATTAAAGGAATACTTTTAACCGTATATTCATCCTGAAAGCAGTCCAAGAACTTGCGATAAGTCGCTGATGGAATGCCATTGGCGTGGGTAAAATGTAAGGCTGGCTTCATTCGTTTATATAGTTTTCAATCCATGATGTTTGCAAGCTTAACCTTAAAACATGACTAAAAATTAGAGCATAATCTTCATAAGCATGACCTTGAAGTCACTTTATCAACAATAATAAAAGCAGCTGAATTATTTTTGCGAAACCGTCAAATGCTGGTTAGGTAGAAACTGAGCACCACAACTGGCTTTGTCACCAGCGACAATCACGGCACGACCCAAAACAGTCGTAGATTGATCTTTGGCAATGGCAGTCACCATGCTATTACACTTAGGACAATAATGTTTCATGCCCTGCAAATGCACAGCGATGCCATTAATGAGTACAGAGTTTTCCGCTTCAGCAACCACACCACCATGTGAAGTTAGCGAGCCTAAAGTAATAAATGCTTGAGACATTATTTTGATTTCTTATTGTGATTTTGGTTTCATTTTAACCGAAGATGATTTTTAACAACAACTATTTACGATTGCTCATCTTTCCAGATAGATACGCTTATATTATGAAATCCGGGTCAATCAGAAAACTATTAATTATAGTGATCCAGAATGCTGGATAGAAAAATAACAGCAATAAAAAAGCAGCCCAAAGGCTGCTTTCCGTTTAAATCATTTTATGGCTTAACCACAACCATGACTTGGATTGCTTCTGGTGTTACAGACAAACCATCCAGCAAGCTTAAACCTTCTTTCTGCAGTTTTTGCAGACGAGAGATTTCATCTTCACGGATGCTTGGGTTGAACTGTTTCAGGTAAGTCAGGCGGTCAATTTCATATTGCCATTTGCTGCCATAGACTTCCTTCGCTTGTTCCTTGAATTGTGGCAAAGCAGCGCGAGCCAGTTCCAGCGCCTGTTGATAGCGTGCTTCAATCACTTCACGACGTGCTTTTACAACCTGACGGCAGCTGTTGCCATCCAGGTGATGCAAGTACGGTTTCAGGATTTCTGGTGCAATTTTTTGCGATAGATCCTGACCTTTTTCACTCAGCAATACACGAACCAGTTGCTGTGGCAAGCTTGAAGGTAAGTTCAATGCTTTTGGTGCAACCACATCTACTTTAAACCAAACTTCAAGTAACACCGAACCTTGTGGCAATGCAGCAGATTTCAATACCGCTACGTTGGTACTACCAAAGCCTTGAGTATTGATCATTTCCATTACAGATTCAGTAAATGGGTGTTCAAGCGTTAAGTATTGAGCATCTTCACGGATTTGTGCTTGGTCACGATAGAAAGTGGCTGTCATGCCTTCTTCATCAAGGGTTAAACCTTGAACCTGCATCTGGTCAGTCGGCTTGATGATTACCGTACCATTGCTTTGCTCATCAAAATCAATATTCGTCGACGCCATAAAGCGCTTCATGAACATTGGTAATGTGGTGTTATCGTCATAGTCTTCTAGAGCAGTCACAATTTCTTGAGCGACCATTGGACGGCAAGAGTTGTACTCGAGCAGACGGTCACGGCCTTCTTGCAGCTCTGCTTCCAGTGCCTGACGTTGTACAGTGACTTCTTCCAATAGATCTTCAAAAGCTTGACCTTTATCGGCAAGCAGGCAGTCTTTCAGTTCAACAATGAAGTTTTCTTGAAGTGTTTGCGCCGTTGGCGAAATATTGCTGAAAATATTCAGTGCTTCGTTATACCAACGGAACATACGCTCTTGCGCAGTACCCACCAGATAAGGCACATGAATCTGAATACGGTTTTCCTGACCAATACGGTCCAAACGACCAATACGTTGTTCAAGTACATCCGGGTTGGCTGGCAAGTCAAACAGAATCAGGTCAGAAGCGAACTGGAAGTTACGGCCCTCAGAACCAATTTCTGAACACAATAGAATTTGAGCACCATAAGACTCTTCAGCAAAATAAGCTGCTGCCTGGTCACGTTCCAGCAGGCTCATGCCTTCATGGAACATGGCAGTACGGATACCTGCATGCAGACGTAGTACATTTTCTAACGCTTCAACTACCGGACCACTACGTGCAATCAGCAACACTTTTTTATGTTTCAGATCGGTACGTAGCTTTTCCATTAACCACATGACACGTGGATCAGTTTCCATCCACGAGCCATCCAGCTGTGATTCTTCTGGCCACATTTGTTCACGTAATTTGCCATCTTTAGACCAGTTTTCAGGTGCTGGCAATGGTGCTGGCTGGCAATCACGACCCGGGAAGCCTTGAATTGCTTCACGGGTATTACGGAACAGAATACGACCCGTACCATGACGGTCTAAGAGTTCATGAATCGCACGGAAACGCTGTTCAGGTGTATCTTCAATTCGGTGACCCAGCAGACCTTCAAGCGCTGTCAAATGCCCTTCTTCAAGCGGCATGTCTGACATCAACACTTCAGCAATTTTTGCAGTCTGCTGATATTGCGCTTCTTCATCCAAGAAGCGGTCTAGTGAACTGAAACGTTGTGGGTCCAACAAACGCAGACGCGCAAAGTGTGATTCCACACCCAGCTGTTCAGGCGTAGCAGTTAATAGCAATACGCCTGGTGTTTTTTCAGATAATTCTTCAACCAGATCGTAACGGTCATTACCGCCTTCTTCCTCACTCCACATCAAGTGATGCGCTTCATCGACAACCAGAAGATCAAAGCCCGCTTCAAGCGCCTGCTCACGCAGATCTTCATGGTCAATCATCAAGTCGACAGAAGCAATGATACGTTGCTCAGTCAAGAATGGGTTTAAATCAGGATCGTGTTCTTTGATCGATGCAGTACGGGTCAAGTCAAACAGTGAGAATTCCAGATTGAAACGACGACGCATTTCAATCATCCACTGATATTGCAATGAATCTGGTACCAGAATCAAGATACGTTCAGAACGGCCAGTTTTCAGCTGTTGGTGAATGATCAAGCCAGCTTCAATGGTTTTACCCAGCCCCACTTCATCTGCCAGTAAGACACGCGGTGCAAAACGTTTACCGACTTCATGCGCGATATACAATTGGTGTGGAATCAGACCAACACGTGAGCCGACCAGACCACGTAATGGACTGCTTTGCATATTGGCTTGCATCAGCATGGCTTCAATACGCAGGTCATACCATTCTTTATAATCAATCTGACTAGCTAGCAAACGATCTAATGGTTTAGACAACTGAATGGTCGCACCAACACGGGTTTCATTCAGTGCTTTACGTTCTTCTGTACCATCATTGAGTGTACGTACAACTTGGTAACGCACTACACCGTTGCGATCTTCAAAAGATTCAACTGTCCAGGTATTGCCTTCCTGATCTTGCAGCTCATCATTTACATTGAAAATGATACGAGACAAAGGTGCATTGCTGCGCGCATAGACACGGGTTTCATCACTTTTTGGGAATAAAATGCTGACCGATCGCTCATCAACATCAATGAGAACCCCCAGACCGAGTTCTGTTTCAGTATCTGATAACCAACGTTGACCAATAGCAAACTGCTGCAATTTTTCCACCTTTATCTTAAGTACAAGACTGTAAAGATCATGCTCAAATACAACTCGTCATTTGAGCAAAATTTCACACCTTTAAGCAATATATTTTGACATAAAGCCCACCGAAAGTGGGCATGAATAACGACGATTAAACAAGTATTTCCTAGAATGGTGCCGGGCAGTAAAACTCGACTTTTTCTGCATTTTTAGGATGAATAAAACTAAGCTGCTCTGCATGCAGGCAAAGACGCGGCATCAGCTGTTGTTGTTCGGCTGTGGCATATAAGGTATCGCCAATAATTGGATGACCTAAATACTGCATGTGTACACGGAGTTGATGTGAACGTCCGGTAATTGGGGTCAGTTTGACGCGAGTGACTGGCTGCCCCTGAATTTCAAAATGTTCAATAGCCTGCCAATGTGTCAATGCCGGCTTGTTATGATTTGGTTCAGCAATATGCAGTGGCGGACGGCTCGGATCATAGATCACTGGCACATCAACTGTACCTTCGCCTTCTAATGTGCCTGCGACAATGGCATGATAAGTTTTATCAGTTTGGCGTTCTTGAAACTGGCGGGAAATAATTTTTTGTCCTTCACGGGTCAAGGCAAACACCAGAATTCCGGAAGTGTCCCGATCGAGACGATGAATAAGTAATGTTCTAGGTTCTAATTCTACTAATCTGTTGATGAGGCAATCTTGCAAATCTTCTGTTTTACCGGGAACCGTGAGTAAACCTGGTGGTTTATGAATGACCATAAAATCGTCATCACGATGTATCAGATGTTCGGTTAGAAAATTATTCAAGCTTCAATCCCTGGCTGATCGCGAAAAACAAGGCGGCAATAATAGAAAGCCTGGCACAGAATTACAATGTCGTTTTCTTTAATTACCGATGAAATTTCCGATTATATTAAGAAAATTGTCCAATTAGCGCTTATCGACCTGCCGACTGCATTACAAAACTGACCAGTTCTTCTAATGAAGGATGTTCATAGACATCTTCGTAACGTACATTGGCACCGTTGGCACGCCATACGCCGACTAGGCTCACTACGGCAACCGAGTCTAATCCATACTGTCTTAAATCTACATGCGGATCGATTTCTAGTGCATCCATATTCAGCTGTTCTGCCACAGCCAGCATGATGCCCTTGGTCGACAGCACATATTCTGTTGGCGCACTCAGGTTCCATAACCGGGTCAGACTATAGCTATTCATGTGATGCAAGCCTTGTGCCGAAATATTATCAATCCACTGAATATGCTGTTCCTGATTGGGTAGCAGAATCGCATCATCGATCACGCAGATTTGCTCAGTCACACTTTGTAAATGTGGCAGGATCTGTTTCAGCATCGGTGTAATCTGCCCAGCAAAGATCAGTTGTGGATGGGTTGAGGCATATTCACCGAGTTGCTGCATGCCTTGAATCAGGTCATTGCCATAGAGGTCGACAATTGGAATATCCAGTGCTTTGGCTTTATTGCTGATCTGGATCAGATGAGCCATCAGGTCACTGTCTTGTATGCCTGCCATCATCCTTAGATTTTGTAGCCCCACCAGTACCAGAACAGATTGAGTTGAGGATAGCTGCCATTTGGCTTGAGAAGGAGCAAACTGGATTTTTTTGGGCATTGGGTACAGCATGGGAGACTCTTATATTTAACACTCAGATTTTCAAATAATATTCTAAACCAGATTAAAGAGTATTGAATAAATTTCAGGTTCGACTAAGAAATTATTAAATAATCTTGTATGTTAAATGTTAAAAAACCTATTAACTCCTTTTAAAAAAAATAAACTTATCCAAACCAATTATAATTTAAACACAAAGAGAGAAATAAAAATGAGATATCAAAATACCATAAACCTATTTCAACAAAATATTTTTATTCAACAAGTGAATATTAATATAAATATTTACCCCATTATAAACACTATGCTTAAAGATTTAAATATAGCATTTAGTGAATTTAAGACAGCTTGTGAATTTTCAAATGAGGCGGAAGTACGAGAAAAAGCTTTAAGTGTATTAGCTAGATATCGAAGTATTTTAGACAATAAACGTGATTTTTATCAGGCTATTCCCAATAATTATATCCATATGAATAATTATAATGAATTAAATAAAAACCAACTATTACATTTGAGTTTTCTTGAAACTGGACTCATATTACTTTCCACTTTTTTGGATAATGCCGCAAAATTTGATAGTGAAAAGATAGCGGCAAGTCTATATACAAATATTATAGATCTTTATGAATACTCTTTCCCTAATACAATAAATAATCAATTTTGGTATAATTTAAAGCTATTTGAATTCTTATTAAGAGAAAATATTATTCACAACTGGAATATTTCAAGAATTAATTTCACATTTACAGAAGATCAGCTTGAAGATTTTTTCACAAAGAATAGAAAAACAATATTAAAGGATATTAGAAGTTTAAATAATATCTTCAATCCACTAGATAATTACGAAATTAATATTATTTTTCAAATGCATAAAAAAATAGAAAGCTTTAAAGAAAAATTCGAAAGTAAAAAATTAGTTACAGTTAATTGAATAACATTTCAAATGTTTAATATCACCCAAAACTGTAACGTTAGTTACATCTATGCATGTATGATATAAATTCAAAAAAATGCATCATACATGCATTTCAAAATTCATCTTAATTTTCTTAAAACATCTTAAATTTATTATTTTGATTTAGCTAAACTGCGTTAAAAACTTCTCAATCGCCACCTGTGCAATCTCAGCATCCTGAAAAGACTTCACTCCAGATACACCCATTGCTCCGACTAACTGACCTTGGTACAGAATCGGTTCACCACCTTCTAACATGCCAGAAAAAGTATCCATAGTCAGAAAGCCCATTTGACCGCCTTTAATAATATCTTCAAACAGCTTGGACGGACGGCGACTAATCGCAGAACAACGGGCTTTTTCTAGACACAAATTTGCCGTCATTGGTGAAGCGCCATCCATACGCTTCATCGCCAGCAAATTACCAGTTTCATCGACCACGGCGATACTGACATTAAAGCCCTGCTCTAACGCATATTCATAGGCCTGATTTAATAAAAACTCGGCATCACTCAATGTCAGATAATGTTTGGTTTTCATCAATATTTTTCCTAATTTTTAATATAAATCTCCCCCTAGCCCCCTCTTTTAAAAGAGGGGGAACTTAAATTTTTAAGCTTAAGATTTCCCTCCTTTTTCAAAGGAGGGCTAGGGAGGATTTAAAACTTAAGCTTTCATTTCTACAAAAGTTTCTTTGGCAGCCTGAATTGTGAATTCAATATCTTCATCACTGTGTGCAGCTGAGATAAAGCCTGCTTCAAATGCAGATGGAGCTAAGTTCACACCACGACTCAACATGCCATGGAAGAATTTCTTGAAGGCTTCAACATCACATTTCAACATTGAATCAAAGCTGGTGATGTCTTCTTGGTCCGTAAAGTACAGACCAAACATACCGCCCACTTGCTGAGTCTTGAATGGAATACCTGCTTCATCCGCAGCCGTTTGTAAACCTGCAAGGAGTTTTTCAAGTTGCGCTGTCAGTTTTTCATAAAAGCCTGGCTCACGCAGATGTTTAAACATCTCGATACCAGCACGCATCGCCAGTGGGTTACCTGACAAGGTACCTGCCTGATACACGTTACCTAGTGGCGCGATGCATTCCATCACTTCACGCTTACCGCCAAAGGCGCCGACTGGCAGCCCCGCACCAATAATTTTACCCAAAGTAGTTAAATCAGGAGTCACGCCATAATGTGCCTGAGCACCACCTAGACCGACACGGAAACCTGTCATCACTTCATCAATGATGAAGACTGAACCATGTTCGTCACAGACATCACGTATTGCTTGCAAGAAACCATCAATCGGTTTCACCAGATTCATGTTACCTGCAACCGGTTCAACAATGACACCTGCAATTTCAGAGCCAAACTTGGCAAAGCATTCTTTTAAAGTCGCAATGTCGTTATATGGAAGGGTTAAAGTATGTTTGGCAAAATCAGCAGGTACACCCGCAGAAGTCGCTTCGCCCTCACCTTTGGTTAAAAGGCCTGAACCTGCTTTTACCAGTAGCGAGTCCGAATGACCATGGTAGCAACCTTCAAATTTCACGATCTTGTCACGGCCAGTATAACCACGTGCCAGACGGATCGCGGTCATAGTTGCTTCAGTACCCGAGTTGGTCATACGCACCAATTCAATGGATGGCATGATGTCGCAGATGATATCTGCTAAAGTGGTTTCATGAACTGTTGGCGCGCCAAAGCTTAAACCGTCTACTGCTGCATCCTGCACAGCTTTAATAATTGCAGGATGTGCATGTCCCAGAATCATTGGTCCCCATGAACCGACATAGTCCACATAGCGTTTGCCATCTACATCGTACAGATAAGCACCTTGTGCTTTCTCGATAAAGACTGGCGTACCACCCACACCGTTAAAAGCACGTACAGGTGAATTTACACCGCCCGGAATATGTTTATTGGCTTGTTTAAATAGTTGTTCTTGCTTTGGAGATAAACTCATGAGAATCACTCAACTCAAAAAATAAAATAAAAATTAAGCTTGTTCAGCAAATAGTTCCGACCAGTCATACACACGTTGACCGACAGTCGACATTGAGCGACCCAATACATCACTAATGACCGCACAAAGATCAGCGCCGGCTTCAATGACTTCTTTACTGTTTTCAACTGTCAAACCACCAATGGCACAGATTGGCACATTCAATTTTTCTTTAGCGAGTTTCAAGGTTTCTAAACCAATATTACCTGCTTCTGGCTTGGTATCAGTCGCATAGATCGCACCAAATGCCACATAGTTAGCACCATCAGCAATGGCTTGCTCTGCCAATTCCAGTGAGTTATTACAACTGCGACCAATCAATACATTCTTAGGCAAACGTTCAACCGCTTCCTGAATTGAGCCATCATCCTGCCCCAAATGCACGCCTACGCCATATTTTACTGCAGTTTCCAAATCGTCATTAATCACAAATGGAACTTTGTACTGTTCACACATTTGTTTCATATATTCGATTTCGTAAGCCTGATCTTCTTTCGCTACTTTTTTACGGCGATACTGAAGTACTGCAACTTCATAAGTCGCCATTGCACCTTCAAGTTTTGCCAGGAGAAGTTCAATAGGATCATTATTGGTAATTAAATATAAACCGCGCATGACTGCCGCCATTCAAAATACATACACTATTATAGGCATAACCAGCACTATGATGACACCATGCAAGTCTATATAACCCCACATTTCAGTAATTAAATACAATGAATAGAATCGGTAAATAAGCATTTCATTTAACCTGCAAAATCCCTTATTTAAGGATAGCGAAAACTCGATATTTGGGCTTAGATCAGCCAGACAAAAATACTTATGAGTTGTGTATCGCTCAATTGACGCACTTTATCAATAGACTGAATTTCAGAACTCAGCTTTTGTGCAGAAATTAGAAGATGTCAGGTAATTTCAGATTGGAGGATTTTGAACATAAAAAAAGCCCGGAGAAGGTCACTCCAGGCATGGAAAACTGTGTAATTCTTGGCGCTGTATCTTTTGGCAAAAGCTTACCGTGAGACAACGCCTTAATTATTAGAACATTAACTCTAAGCTTGCAAGCGTTTTCATGTAATTCTCGTGACCCGTGGATACAATTTTTTATTTTTTAACCCGTCTCAGCTTGGGGCCTTGTCCTGATCACGACTGATCAGGCTGATATTGCCACGTAGAACATCAGCAAACATACGCCAATCCGAGATAAAACTGTATAGCGGCTGCTTAAAGCTGGCAGGCTTGTTTTTCTCAAAAATAAAGTGTCCGATCCAGGCGCAGGCATAGCCCGATGCCAGACCATACAAAAAATATTTAGGTTTACGCTGAATAATCGCCTTGCTAAAGAAGTATAGCCCGATACTGCTCCCTGCCACATGCAGACGGCGACTCATAATATTGCGGTGTTCAGTCAGATAAAATCGATAGAATTCATGATAATCACGGATCGGCATCGGCTGGCTGACTGCTGGTGTTAGATCCGCTTGAGGTTCTACTTGTGCATTCATGACATCATCCTGATATTTTTAATTTTACATTAGCGCATTATTTAAACATTTAAAAGCGCGATCTATTACAGCGATTTTTCCATGCTAATTCAGCTTTTCCCTGAATCTAGCATGCTTTCAACTGTTTAGGCAGCTATAAATTTCATTAACTTAAACAGGTTCATGATTTTTTCAGCCCGGTCAAGTCTTACTAAAAAAATGATTTTAGTTACAATCTTCGACTTAAAAATTAAAAACATGATTGCTGCGTGTATGCGCTCAATTCCACAACATATTCAAAGCATCATCAAATCTGTCTATTACTTTTATAGACGGTACAAACAGGACATTTATCATGGTTGAAGTTGAACTTAAATTTCAGATTCCTGCAGCGCGCCGTAATGCGCTGTTAAAGGCACTTGATCCGAAGAAATCCGAACAGATTCAACTGCAAGCCAAATATTATGATACTGAAGATCGCCTGTTGTCTAAAAATGGCGTAGCCCTGCGTCAGCGTCTAGAAGATACACGTTGGGTACAAACTCTGAAAGCAGCGAGTAAAAGCCATATTGAACGCTTTGAACATAATCATGACTTAGGTGAACTAGAGCAGGCACCTGAACTGGATCTAAATATTTATGCCACTGCGCCTGAAGCACAACAGATTTTAAATCATGCACTGGGCAATCAGATCAGTCAGCTCAAGCTACAGTTTGAAACGGATATCTCCCGTACCCTGCGCGTGATTGAATATGAAGGTACTGAAATTGAAGTTGCCCTCGATATCGGTGCAATCCGTACCCTAGAGGCTGAGCAAGAAGTCCATGAAGTTGAATTCGAACTAAAAAGTGGTTCGGTTGAACAGTTACTGGCGTTTAGCTTTGAATGGGTCAAGAAATATCAACTATGGCTCGATGTACGCAGTAAGGCAGAAATCGGCAATCTGCTGGCAACACAGCAAAAAGTTAGCCCTGCTGTACAAGCCAAAGAATTTCAGCTCAGCAAAAAAGATAGTGCTGCTAAAGCTCTATGTAGTCTAATTGCCCAGCAGATGCAACATTTACTGCCAAATATTGCAGCGATCTCAGCACAAGTCGCTGAACAGGATCATATCGATCAGGCGCAGCAGGCACTGGATCATCTATATTTAAGTGTTTTGCTATTTAAGAACTGGCACTCCGGCATTTCAGATAAATGGGCGCATCAGCTGGAAACTTTTAAAAAGCAGTTTGAACATTTGCAGCATTTACAGCATATGCAAAGTACATTGGCCGCTTTCCTGCAGAATCCGACTACGGCGGAAAACCTGAGTAAAGACATTCTGTATGCCAAGGAAAAACTGGGCAATCTAGTGAAGTCAACGCAAAATGTGCATCACTATCTGGAATTACTCATCTTTAGCCTAACTGATGATGCTAAAAATACACAAGATTTAAGAACCGCAGCTCAAGCAACTTTGCAGCAGCAGTATAAAACGCTACAAGAACAAATGAACCAGACTGAAATTCATGATTTTGAGCAACTGGATTTACTTGCGATTCGTATTCAGGAATTGAAGTTCAGCTTCCCGATTCTAACCTCAATTTATGATGTGAAAAATCTGCAGAAATACAGTAAAGCGTTGAATGATGCGCAACTGGCAGCAGCTGAATATCAAACCCTAGCCTCCTCTGCGGTATATATTCAACAGACTGAGCTAGAAGCTAGTGACTGGTTTGTATTAGGTTGGCTGACTGCTAAACAGGAAGTCTATGCACAGCGCCTGTTAGAAGCCACTGAACAGTTCCTGGTCAGCCGTAAACTGATTAAATAGATCGACTACTGATTATCCAGATAATTTAAAAATGCCTGAGCACCTGCTTGGGCATTTTTTATAATTACAGTTTTGAAATTTACTGCAATCAGAGTCTTATCTACCCGCTTAAGACCTGTTAAAGAATACTCACCGAATCACAACAAATAGGCAGCCGTTTTCCCCATCGTCATTGTGCCTGTATATAAGCTATAGTCAGTGATAGAGCTTTATGAGGAATGCTGTGATGTCGGAAATAGAATTCAAGTTTCAGGTCCCCTCGCACATGCATGCACAACTGCAACAGGATTTTGCTGGTCTGACCCTTGTGCGCGATAATCTCTGGGCTCGGTATTTTGATACGGCTAACTTACAGCTACGGGAATATGGCATTGCCTTACGACAGCGTCTGGAAAATGACATCTGGCTACAAACCCTTAAAGCTCCCGGTAAACAGCCTTTTGAGCGTCTAGAACTGGAATATGAATTAGGCAAAGAACAACCTGAGCAGTGTGACCTCAAATACTATAAAGATCATCCTGAAGTCAGCGAACTGCTCAAAGAAGCATTAGGTTCACTGAAAGTCCCTTTAAACCTGCAATTCGAAACCGAAGTACAGCGTTCTATTCATATAGAAAACTATAAAAACAGCGTGATTGAAATTGCTTTTGATCAGGGCGAAATCCGGCATGGCACAGAATTTACTACCATTTATGAGCTAGAATTTGAACTCAAACAAGGAAAACTGAATGAGCTGATCGAATTTGTACGACCCTGGATTCAACGCTATGAGTTGTGGCTGGACAGCCGTAGCAAATCAGACCGCGGCTTTGCCCTAGTAGAAGGCAGCAGCATTCCCCCTGTTCAGCATCAACTTCCGCTCGAGTTGAGTGAAGACGATAACCTGTATACTATGCTGCAAAAAATTATTAGAAATACTTTGCAGCATCTCCTTCCTAACGCGACGGCACTGTCTACTGAACATTATGACAGTGAACATATCCATCAGGCTCGGGTTGCCATTCGGCGTTTGCGTAGTGCCTTACGCTTTTTTGATGTTGATGAGCTGGAGCTTCCTCCTGTCTGGGCTGAACAGTTGACTGAGCTTTTCCAGCAACTCGGTGCGGCACGTGATCGGGATGCTTTAGCAGAAAGTTTATTGCCACAGCTTGAAGCTGCCGGATCACCGATCCTGACTTTACCACCGGCAACAGAAGACACTATTGAAGTAGCACAATTATTCCGAGAACCAGAAACCAATTACCTGCTGCTTGATTTACTACGTTTCAGTCAGGCTGAACCTAAACAGATCGCGACAGATATTCGCGTGCTGTATAAGCGCCTGACCAAACTACACAAGCAGATCTGTGCCGATGCTGAACAGTTTTGTGAGCTAGAAATTGAAGACCAGCATCGTACTCGTAAGCGAGTAAAGCGTTTACGCTATAACGTCGAATTTTTGCAAAGCCTGTTTCCAGCTAAACAGGTGAAAAGCTATCTCAAGGCTTTAAAACCACTCCAGGAAAGCTTAGGGCAATATAATGACCTGCATGTCGCAGAAAACCTGTATCAGCCTTATGTGAAACGAAAACCTAAAGCCTGGTTTGTGCTCGGCTGGCTCCGTGCTGAACAACAACGACTACAAAAGGAAATTCAGACAGAGCTAAAAGACTTTGCCCAAGTGCAGCCTTTCTGGAAGAAATAGAGCGGTAAATACTTAACGATATTTGCCGTAAACTTTCCAGGTGTTGTTATCGGCAAGCGGATTGTTATAACTGTCACTGCGCTGTTTACGTGGTTTATCCCGTGCATCGACCAGTTCAAAATGCTGCTCTACGCTGAGCACAATCCCATTCACATAGAATCGTGTCCGGGTATATTCGCTTTGTCCGTGCTGGAACACATAGGTACGTAAATCGATAAATTCCCGATGCGCGACCAAAGCTGCGGTTTCATCGCTGTCTAACCAACGTTGCATGGCCTGAATCTGCTCTGGCTCAAACTGGCCGCATTTTTCAATCAAGCTGGCAATGCCACGAAAGGTTTTCGATTCCTTGGCGCGGGTTTTGTTAATCCGGATCCGATCCACATGGAAATAAAATAATGGAAGGTTCAGGTGACTCGGCAGATGGATGGCATCCAGCACTTCATCCTCCATAAAAGGTTGGAACAGATCCTGCGCCCTTTCAATCAGGCCAGTCCATTGACGATAATATTCTTCTACCTGTGACTTGCTACCATAGTAAATTGGCAACCCTTCGACATTGGCCAGATTTACCGGTGGCCAGATATTTTGACGTAATAAAGCAATGTCACTTTTCAGGCTTTGTACCGCAATTGCATCTTGCATGGGAATCACATTTTTATGCTTAGGCTATTTTTAGATTAAGGCAAAGGTTTAGTTTCTGCAAGGCTTTGCCTATAATGAGTCGATTAAGATTTTAGTGTCAGGAAAAATTCATGGTTCAAAAGATTGAAGCGACCGATGTAACCGAAGAAGAAGCGTTAAATGCTGCATTCTTTGAACGTGCTGATGAATTTATCAAGCAAGCTAATGAGTTTAGCCGTGTAGAAAAAGGCTCTCAGGAGAATCCGGCAGAAAAGCGTGGTCAAGTCAGCGCTGCTATGCTGTTTGGTACTGCCCGTTTTAATACCTGGGTAGCAGCCAACAATTTCAAAGATGGCAATGAAATGCGTGATGCCAAAGATCAGGTCATGTCTTATATTCTTCAGCAGTTCCAAATGATGCTAGAAGATAACTATGACGAATACTGCGATCAATTTGAAAACTACTTACGTTTCCGCCATAACGAAGAGTTCCATGCCAACAAGCATAAACATGATCACGACCACGATCATTAATGCTCAGCCCTTCGGGGCTTTTTTTATGCCTAACATTTTTAGCTAAACTTTCTGCATTGACGCCCCGCTTATTTTGCTTTTATATAACTGTAAAAATTATTCCAATAAAAACAAGGAAGGTCATGCAGCTGAATTTCCCCATCATCGACCCACATATCCATCAATGGGATCCCTATCACACCCCTCATGCGGCTGCACTGGCAGTCAAACTGTTTGGTAAACATCCTCGCCTGCTGGATCGTATGGTACGCCTGCTGAATCCCAAGCCAGTCATTGAGACGATAGGTCTGACTGAACACATTACTGCGCCTTATCTACCTGCCAATTATCAGCAAGATATCGGTGATTATCAGGTTGAACAGCTGGTACATATTGAAGCCAGCTGGCATGAACACAAAGGTACAGGTGTGGTGAATGAAACCCGATTTGTAGCCAACTTACCCTTTCAGGAGCATGGTCTGGAACTGGGTGCAATTGTGGCAACAGCAGATCCACGCAGGAAAGATTTTAAAAAGTTGCTGCAACTGCATCAGGAAGCATCACCCAAATTTCGCGGTATCCGTAAAATGGCATCCTTCCATCCGGATAAAGGGATCCATGCCTGGGCTGATGAACCGCATCTATATCTCAATAAAAAATTCCTAAAAGGCTTTGAACATCTAGCCAAAGCCGGGCTCAGTTTTGATGCCTGGGTTTATTCCACCCAGATTGCTGACGTGATTCATCTCGCCAAAACCTTTCCAGAAACGCCGATTGTGCTGGATCACCTCGGTACGCCTGTCGGAATCTTTGGCAAGGTTGGCAAAGGTACTGGCAAGACGGCACAAGAAAGACAACAAATTCTGGAAAACTGGCAAGCAGATCTGGCGAAACTGGCAGAATGCCCAAATGTCATGACTAAAATCTCCGCATTATTTATGCCGGTTCTAGGTCATAATTTTCATAAGCAGCGACAATTAGCTTCCAAAGCTGAACTGATTGAATATGCGACTCCTCTGATTCAGCATGCACTAAAATGCTTTGGGACAAATCGCAGCATGTTTGCTTCTAATTTCCCCATGGACCGGGTCAGTGCAAATCTGGTCGATATTATTGATGCATTTAGCGATATCGTGCATGGTTATGATGAAAATGCCTTAAAGCCTGTGTTCTATGACAATGCTAAAACATTTTATCGATTATAAAGCAGAGCTATTCCATACTTTAGATTCATCATGTCAGTTTCAGTCAAAAAAATGGATGTGTGGTTTTGATTGAGTGTCTATATATTCTTTTTTTTTAATCTATGGATGGCAGCCTCAACTCGCAGTACTTGCTGGCATCCTCGGTGGTCTTAGCTTTAGCTATCGAGCAACTTAAATGATTATTTTTAATTGAAAAAGAATAAAAAAATCCTGCTTTTAGGGAGGATTTTTTTATATCGTCACTTTTACAGGTTTATTTTTTGGCTAATGTAGCCTGATTCACTGGCTTCCCGTATTGATCTGCCATCACTTCTACCAGTTGATCAGCATTCAGATACTTCTGAATCACTACGTCAATATCTGCTTTGGTCAAAGCTGCCACCGCGCGGTCACGCTTCTGGCGATAATTCAGGTCACGGTTTCGTTCCAGTTGAGGAACCAACATGCTATGAATACGGCGGTCATCTTCCAGTGAAGTCACTCGTTTTTTTAGAATACTAGCTTTAGCAGCTTCAACTTCCTGTGCAGTGACGCCTTTGCTGCGTAGCTCAGCAATGACCTTACGTATAGAATCCGATACTTGAGCAGATCGTCCTGCAGTATAGTTTGCGCCAAAGGCCAAGGCACCAGCATTATCCCATTCAGCGAAATCTACATTAGCACTGAAGCCATAAACCAAGGCATTCTTTTCACGTAATTCCTGGGCTAAACGTGAAGACAGTTGTGATTCACCTAAAATGTGTCTTAACACTAAAAGGGCCGGTACATCCGGATGATCCGCCCCCACTGGAATTGAAATAGCGGCTACATAGCTACCAAACTCACGCTGTTCTGATAATGCATGTACCTTTTCAGCAGTACGCGCAACATATTGAGACTCTAGGCGTGCATAAGGCTCACTGCTATTCCAACTTTCAAATTCCTGCTTAATCAGTGCCTGCATTACTTTTGGTTTAAAGTCACCAGTCACTGCAACTCGGGCATGATGAGTTTTAAAGAAACGCTGATATAGCTGCTGAACCTGTTCACGTGTCGCTGCCTGAATCTGCTGTTTGGACAAGTCAGGTTCAAAGTGATAACGCAAATCACCCGGTTCATAACGCTCTAACAGTCGCGCAAAGGTCAGACCGGTCACCGTATCCGGTTCAGTATAAGGACGATCCAGACTGGATAAGGATTGAGACTTGATCAGGTCAAACTGGCTCTGCTCGAAAGTTGGATTTTTCAGTACATCCAGAATGTATTTGAAATACTCTTCAAAATGTTCTTTCTTGGCTGAAATCGAAATATTTAGACCATTGCCTGATGCACTGACATTCGCCGAGCCACTCACTTCAATGGTCTTATCTGAAATCTGTTGCAGGCTCTGAGTTTCAGAGGCACGCATAATTAGATAAGCCATCAAATCCAGCAATTCACCCTTATGCTTGAGTGTTTCAGCTGTACCGAAATCTAAGGCAATGGTGGAGTAAACTTTATCGTCTCGAGTCTGGGTTGGAAATAACGCATATTGGATGCCATTATTCAGCTTGCCGCGTTGGATCTGCTTTTCTTTGCTAGTGAGCAGCTTTTTAGACTCCTTCACATATTGCTTCACTTCAGCCTGATAAACAGAAACATCTTTTAATGGCTCTTCAGTGATAGCCTGCTGATCCAAGGTCGGTTTAGCTTCTGCAAGCTGCTCTTGTTGTTTGGCTTTTTTCTGATCTTCAGGAGTCGGTACAATATTGCCCTGAATGCGATATTCCGCCTTGAAGAAATCTTTATAGATATTATTAGCATCAGCCACAGTCAGGTTTTGAATCTCATTCAAATCCCTAAAATATTTGGTCCAGTCTCCATTCGATGATGCAATATAATCACTCAAGCGTGAACCTAAAGCTGCTGCATTATTTTTAATATTTTCAGCTGCATTGCGGGTCATATTTTTGACACGATTTAGCTCAGTTTCATTAAAGCCTTTGCCCTGCTCGACACCGGTTTGCAACGCCTGTTCGACCTTTTTCGCATCATGATTCGGCGCATAGACCGCCCCCATGAACACCATATTCATGTCTTTATCCAGCCAGGTGGCAGACTGCACAGCTGTCGCAGTTCCTTGCTCCACAACCCCCTGATACAGATGCCCGCTCGGTTGCAAGGTATACAACGTTGGTGTTACTGACAAAGCAGTTTGCTTAGGTACTTCTGAACGGTTCAGATAAATATTAAATTTGGCAAAATCACTACCCTTGGCTACGGTAAACTGACGCTGTTTAATTTGTTCAGGACGTAACTCCGGCACTTTAGGCTGCTCTGGTACTGGGCGTGCCTTGATCGGACTAAAATGCTGGTCGATATATTTTAGCACCTGTTTCTTATCGAACTTGCCTGAAATCACCATGTAGGCATTATTTGGCGCATACCAGGTCCGGTAGAACTGATTCAGTTCCTGCATATTGATCGATTGCAGCTCGTTTAAATCGCCAATTGGCAAACGGCCAAGATGCTGGTTACCATAAGCTGATTTAAAGATCTGGTCCATCAGCACTGAAAATGGCTGATCCAGACGAATTTCACGTTCACGTTTAACGATATCAATTTCGGTCGGTACATATTTTTCTTGTAGTACCAGCTTGTCCATACGTTCTGCTTCTAGCTGAATCACCGCAGCCAGTGCAGTGCTTTCAGGACGAACCAGATTGGTATATTTAGTGGAGTAATAATCTGTACTGGCATTCGATGAGAGTGTGTACTGATCCAGACGGCGCTGGAATTCATCACCTTTAATATTTTCAGTGCCTTTAAAAGCCAAATGTTCTAATAAGTGCGCTAGGCCGCCTTTACCCTGCGGATCATTCAATGAACCGGTAAAATATACCGTGTTCATAAAAGTCTTATTTTCTTTATCATTCGGTGCAAGAACAATTCTTAAACCATTATCCAGTTTATATTCTTCAATATTTTGTTCTGTTTTTACCAAGACCGGTTGAGCAAAACTGAGCGTCGCTGCGCCCATTAAAAACATGGAAAGTGTTAATTTTTTAATACGTAGTGACATTCTGGATCCAGCAAATTTAAACATGAACTTTCTTATTCAGTGAACATCATAGAGAATGATTCACTTGTTGTGAGTTGTATTTTTATAAAAGCTGCTGTACGCAGCAGCTTTTGGACATCTTACCTGATTAAAGCAGAATTTCAGCCTTCATATATAACTTGCCATAACCTGAAATTTCAATCCGGTCATTATCCTGCATTTCACAATATAACACCCCACCCCGGCTTGAACCTTGGTAAGCAACCAGCTGCTGTTTTCCAAGTTTTTCCGCCCAGATCGGCACGATTCCGGTATGAATGGAACCGGTCACTGGATCTTCATTAATGCCGTTACTTGGCGCAAAATAACGTGATACGCAGTCATACTGTTCTGCACCAGCCGTCAAAGCTACATCAAGTAATGGGCCTGTTGCAGTAATCGCAGTACGACGGTCATTGACCTGTTTCAGCAATTCAAAATCTGGCGTTTCATCCAGCACATCCTGTACCGACTCATATTCAACAATATAGGCCTGTTCATTCAAATAAACATTTTTAAAAGATTTAGTCAGTGCGCCACGCAAGACTGCCGGATATTCATCAACCAAGGCTGCACGACGAACTGGAAAGTTCATACGGATTTTGCCATCTTCATCCTGATTTACAGTAAAAATACCCAGATTTTTTACATGAAATCGAATGGTTTTATGTGATGTGTAATCCAGAAATAACACAAAGCTGCTGGCCAAGGTGGCATGCCCACAAAAATCAACTTCCCGTGTTGGCGTGAACCAGCGAATTTCATAATTCTCCGCATCTATGGTTTTGACAAAAGCGGTCTCAGATAAATTATTTTCCAGCGCAATGTTTTGCATCAGGCTTTCATCCAGCCACTCATCCTGCACAATCACTGCAGCGGGATTGCCCTTGAACAGCTCCGTAGTGAACGCATCCACTTGATACATTTTCATTGCTTAAGCTCCTTTTGTTTAGCATCTTAGTTTAAAAGCTTTTTTAGCTGAAAAAATTTATATATGTTAAAAAGCAGATAAGTGCGTAATTTTTAGCAAATCCATTTTTTATTTTAAGGTTTTCAATGTCTAATCCTCATCTCAAAGCTGTTCCCCTGGAAAAATCCTATCGTCTGCTCAATCACGGTCCAACGGTACTGGTCTCTGCTAAGGATCAGGAAAATACCGATGTCATGGCTGCAGCATGGGCTTGTGCCTTAGAGTTTCAACCCGCTAAAGTGACCGTGGTACTAGATAAAAGCACCAAAACCCGCAAGATTATTGAAAATTCAGGCTACTTTGCCTTGCAGGTTCCAACGCTTAAACAGTTAAACATGGTTCAAGCCGTGGGAACGGTCAGCATGCATAATGAACCAAACAAACTGGAACAATGTGGCGTAGAACTGTTCCAGTTTGAACAGTTTGACATTCCTGTGGTGAGAGGTTGTGCTGCTTGGCTGCTGTGTGAGCTGATTTCTGAACCGCATAATCAGCAAACGCATGATCTGTTTATTGGCAAAGTTATTGCAGCTTATGCAGACGAACGCGTGTTCCGTGATGGGCACTGGTATTATCAAAATGTAGCACGTGAATGGCGTAGCATCCACCATATTGCAGGTGGGAATTTTTATACCATTGGCGATCCAGTTTCAGTAGATGATCTAGACTAATTTTATAAGTCGTAAATTCCCGAAAAATCGTATACATATATTATCAATACTCACATACCCAGCATCCCTATCTGCTGGGTAAATATGCTACTTTATTAAATATCTTCAAACGGTTTGATTGAAATGATGCCTTTCAAAATTCACTGCATAGACGTCAAAAATAACTTACAGAATTATATCTGGCTGTTGGAGCATACGGATTCTAAACAGGTCGTGGCAATTGACCCAACAGAAGCTGGACTGGTACAGAAATATTGCCAGCAGTATGGGCTAGAACTGGCTCAAATCTGGTTAACCCACTGGCATAAAGACCATATTGGTGGTGTACCAGAGTTGATTCAGGAAAAAAATATTCCGGTGTATGGTCCACGTGAAGAACTGAGCAAAATTCCATTTATCAGTCATCCTCTAGATCATGAAGATGAATTCGATTTTCATGGCATCGATATCAATATCATCAGTGTGCCAGGCCATACCTTAGGGCATATTGTTTACTTTATCGATGCGCTAGATATTCTGTTCTGCGGTGATACCCTATTTGCCATGGGTTGTGGTCGGGTATTTGAAGGTACTTTCGAGCAGATGTATCACTCACTCTCTCGCCTGGCAGCGTTGCCACCACGCACCAAGGTGTACTGCACGCACGAATATACGCTTTCCAATGCCCAGTTTGCGTTACATGCAGAACCGGATAATCTGGAAATCCAGGCCCGTCATGAACAGGTAGAACGCCTGAGAATGCTCGGTGAATCTACTCTACCAAGCACGATTGAAATTGAGCTTAAAACCAACCCTTTCTTGCGTGCTGACAGTGTCGAAGAGTTCGCCCGTTTAAGAACTTTAAAAGATAATTTTTAAATACAGTTCTTTCTAAATACAGATCTTATAGAATCTGATTGCTTTGCGCGTAGGCATCCAGCTCTGCCTGAGTCACTACGCGTAAAGCATGCATTTCATCCACTCGTACTAATAATAAACCACCGAATGCTGGCTGATAACGTCTTGCACTGCCGAATGGTGTATATGCCACTTGAGACTGTACCGTAAATTCGATCCAGTCTTCATGTCCTAACATAACAGCAACTGCTGTCTGACCCTCTTGCTGCATACGTTCAATGCAGTCCTTTACGTGCTGCTCAATATTCACTTGTGACATTATTCAGGCTCACTATTTTTTGCCAGTATAAATTATTCTGTGCATCAATCGAGGGACGCTCATTTCAAAAAATGATCGACTATACGATTCAGTTAATTCCTTAGCCCATTGAAATGAATAAAAAATCAGCTAAATTTATATCATTCCGGACAGCAATATCCTCAGGACTTTAAAATGTATGAAATACAATCACTCAGGGCTTAATATCTAATATTTAGTTACAACATCTAAAAGCATTCATAAATCATAAATTTAGCTATTTATTGATGATTTTTCACTCAAATATTTGCACATAAAAAAGCCACTTTCAGGAAATTTAAAGAATTTTTAAAAATTTACCCTTTAAAAAAATTTTATTCACCCTAATTTATTAAAGAACAGTGATGAAGGAGTTATCTCGTGAAAAAAGTGGTGAAAGCAAAAAATCTTCTGGCATTTCGTCTATGGCTTGAAAAATTGGGGTATTCAGTACGTACCTTGGCAGACAATCGTGGTTTTACATTCAGCTTTAAAAAAGAATATGGTCTAGTGACCTGCGATCTATCTGGAAATACCTTGGCTATGCAATTGGGTGAAGAATTCGAAGACCATTTGAAAGCTTAATTTGCGTCACTTTTAACGCGAAAGATCAATTTCACGCATCTTAAGTTAACGCCAAGCTCGCCCATTTCGATGGGCTTTTTTTATGGCTATAAAATTTCAGGCAAAAAAAAACAAGGTATCAACCTTGTCTCTTTTGAGTGGTGGGGACGGAGAGACTCGAACTCTCACACCTCGCGGCGCTGGAACCTAAATCCAGTGCGTCTACCAATTTCGCCACGTCCCCATCGGGTACCAACTTATCGTTGGATTTCTCAAACTTTAATGGCAGAGGATCAAGGATTCGAACCTTGACGAACGGTTTTGGAGACCGTCATGCTACCATTACACCAATCCTCTACTCGGCCATCTCTACTCATTCTCATAAGTAAATTTGGTGGGGACGGAGAGACTCGAACTCTCACACCTCGCGGCGCTGGAACCTAAATCCAGTGCGTCTACCAATTTCGCCACGTCCCCGATGGCTGTGTATATTATAGAGATCATTTCCCTTTGACAAGCCATTTTGCGAGCAATAAAAGCCTAATCTGCTATAAATTAAGCAGTTAATTGTATTTTTTTATTTTTCATCAAATTAATACAGGAAATTGCGTCATTTTTATTCTTCATTCACCGATTCAGTCATTGAGATCATCTGATTTACTCATCTGCCCGTCACTTATACAGCTTGATCACAATATAAGAAATCAATATTTAGCCTTGTACTAATCAAATTTCAGGCAAAAAAAAACAAGGTATCAAACCTTGTTTCTTTAAATTTGGTGGGGATAGAGAGACTCGAACTCTCACGCCCAGAAGGCGCTGCGACCTGAACACAGTGCGTCTACCAATTCCGCCATATCCCCGCTGACCTGTATATTATAGAGATCAGGCTTTATTGACAAGCGATTAAATGAGCAATAAAGCCTTATTTAATCAAAAATTAAGCAATTAATTTTTCCAGCCATTTTGATCAATATTTTTAAAAAATTAAGAGCGGTTTCATCCAAGAATCGATAAGTATCTTAATAACTCTATTGAAAGTCTTATTTTTAAATACTGTCTTCAATCAACAATGCATACCAAGAACTATCTTCTTAAATGAATCAATAAATCTGACCTCTTTTTATAAATTCTATTCATTATAAAAGCTGGCTTCCCTTTCCTTCTATAAATTACTGAAAGGAATCCTTATTCAATCAACTAGGCTTTTATAAATTTTTCTTTGAATGATGATTATGAAGCTTCGAACAGCTTTAATTTTTAAGGTTTGAATCAGAGATGAAAGCTCACCATTAAACTTCAGGCAAAAAAAAACAAGGCATCAACCTTGTCTCTTTTGAGTGGTGGGGACGGAGAGACTCGAACTCTCACACCTCGCGGCGCTGGAACCTAAATCCAGTGCGTCTACCAATTTCGCCACGTCCCCATCGGGTACCAACTTATCGTTGGATTTCTCAAACTTTAATGGCAGAGGATCAAGGATTCGAACCTTGACGAACGGTTTTGGAGACCGTCATGCTACCATTACACCAATCCTCTACTCGGCCATCTCTACTCATTCTCATAAGTAAATTTGGTGGGGACGGAGAGACTCGAACTCTCACACCTCGCGGCGCTGGAACCTAAATCCAGTGCGTCTACCAATTTCGCCACGTCCCCGATGGCTGTGTATATTATAGAGATCATTTTGGCCTGACAAGAACTTTTTCATAAAACTCTTGCCGTTTGATTAAATAAAAAACAAAGTGTTGATTTTTGTATTTTTATCAGTCGATTACAGTTAATAAAGCTGCTTTGATCTGTTCAAAATCCGAAAAACGTGATGACTTGTGCCTGCTCAGCATACCTTCTAATACACTTTGAAAAGTCTTAAATTTGTTTGGTAGCCGAATTTCCAAACGCTGGCAGTGCAGATAAGCCCAGTCCTCATAAGTTCTAGCACTCAGTCGTGCCTGGCTAAACCATTCCAGCCAGATGATTCCTAAAGCATAAATATCGGATTGAATAGTTTTTGCTTCGGCATGAAACAACTCTGGCGCCATATAACGTAGCGTTGCATCCAGCATTTGAGATGGAACATCTATGATCCGACGTGCCTGTTCAAAATCAATCAAACAGACACGACCATTGCACTGGACAAAATGTTCTGCTTTTAAATCGTGATGTAGATAACCACCTTGATACAGATTCATCACCGCATCCAAGGCTGCAAGCAAATGTGCCTGAATCTCTTTCAAGCTTAGATCATGAGGATTAATCGCAAAATGAGAAGGACAATCCTGTAAGAATATCCCCTGCCGAAAAATTTCCCCATTGACGACGATGTCTGAATTAATTAGTAAATGAGGCACCAAAAACTTTGCTTGGGAATTTATAGATAACGTCCGATAAAAAGCAAATTCATTTTCAAAGCCGCGCTGACTATTTACAGTCGAATCTTGCTGCTGCACCTTCAGCCAGAATGTCTGCTGCCCCAAGCTACCCTTATATAGTCGACGACCAAAAGCCAGACTACGTGGCTTTGTATTTAATTCAAATTTAATCTGGTTCAGGTCACGACTAGATATCAACGGGAATATATTCTTCTTTCTGCTGTTCAGGTGCATGTTGATATGTCAGTAGTTCCAGGCAATGCTGTATGGTCTTTCCTACCCGTTCCTGAGTTTCAATCATCGAGATTTTCGGCCAGGTGGCACGCTCGCCTTCACGTTGCAGGATTTTAAACAGGTGCGGACGTGGGTTTTGCAACATATAAGTATAATGTCGCAGGCCATATTTTCCGACAATATTCACATCACCATAATAACGCTGATCGACTACACCATAGCCATGGTCCAGCAGACGACGTACAGGTGGTACGCTACCAGCCCGCTCACGGGTAAAGTCCATCATGCCTTTAGCAAATACTTTGCCTTGACGTCTCGCAATTCGCTGTGGCCAGCTCAGCATATCCTTACGGAACCGGGCTGCATCATCCTGCATAAAAGGCACAATATGCGGATTCACCTGACTGGCGATGGTGTAGTTAATATTATACAACCGCGCCATTTTCTCCTGCGGGAAATCACTACGTACACTACCATCCACCCAACGCGTTGAGGACATATAGGGCGTGAATTTCCCATCACTACGCTTACTGGTAAGACGCACAGGTGGAAATAGAATCGGCACAGCACAGGACGCCAATACTGCACTCCAGACCAAAAGATCTGGCGCAGTATAGGCATTCATAATCCGTGCATCTTGACCGGCATCATAAGGTGCCACTGCTACATTAATATGTAGACCTGATTTTTCGAGCGCTTCATCAAAGGTAAGATTACCCAAGTTCTCGATTAGGAATTTTTTCAGATATTTCACATCCGCGAGACCACCATTGCCTTTCATCAGCTCACGGAAACTTCGAAAATGAAATGCTTCAGTAAAGAAGTTGTGCCCTTGCAGAATATCTGGATATTCAGAAGGCTTGGATACCCCCAGCATAGCGGTCATGATAGCGCCCGCACTTGAACCAGAAACCACTTTCGGCATCAAGTCCTGTTCCATCAGTGCTTTACATACACCGGTATGAAAGAGTCCTAGCGTTGAACCACCTGAAAACATCAGCGCTGGCTGACCATAAGCACGCTGGCAACGTTCAAAATATTCTATTTTTTCTTCAAGCGTCAAACATTCACATTCTTGCGAAGCAATATAAGCCAATCCCTTGCTTACTTCTTCAACATAATCTTCAATAATTTTTTTGGTGCCAACATAAGTTTCTATAAAGAGTAAAGGATGAGCAATATTGGCAATGTCATAACTTAGCCCTTCACGCAATATATGCATCAAATCGCGGGTACGCTTTTGCATGCGATAACGACGCAGTTTACCAAGACGATGAGCGATCACCTCTGCATCAAAATAATCTGAAGAATTATCCAGTTTCCATTCTTGCGTGCCTGATTCTTCGTCTAGTTTCAACGCAATGTATTTCCACTCCTCATAAGTTTCAGCAGTCTGCAATTGTTGCTTTAATTTCTTGATGCGATAAGCCTGATGAGGATTAATATGACTGGTAAAATCTTTTAACAACATGCTATGCGTGATCCTTATGTTTATTTTTGGCGCCACCAGATCTGTAACATACTTAAATTAAGCAGATCATAGGTACGGGACAATAGCGAAAATCTCCTTTCTTTGGCAAATTATCACATTTTTCTCGCTTTGACTGCGTTTTTTACAGTGGTAGTATCGTGAGCATAATTTAAATACGTAATCTGAGATCATGGCTATAATTGATTTACCTGACAATATTTTAAATGCCCTTTCAACTGTTCTGCAGCAGCTTCAGCAAAGCCTGCCGGAAGTTAAAACCGCACCAGATTTCTCTGCTTATGCTTATAAATGGCAAGATGGTCAACTCAAACCAATTCATAAGCTGAGAACAATTCAGTTGGCTGATTTAAAAGGCATTGAAAAACAAAAAGAGAAAGTGATTCAGAACACTTTACAATTTCTGAATAACCTCCCTGCCAATGATGTATTGCTCACTGGTTCACGCGGTACGGGCAAATCTTCTATTGTTCGTGCCCTACTCACTGAATATGCTGATCAAGGCTTACGTCTGATTGAAATTGAACGTGATGATTTATCGGATTTACCAGAAATTCAGAAACTGATTGCTGACCGTCCGGAAAAGTTTATCGTCTATTGTGATGACCTTGCCTTCAATGCTGAAGATGAAAACTACCGTAGTTTAAAAAGTGTTTTGGATGGCTCTTTACAATCTGGTTCCAGTAATTTCGTAATCTACGCGACCAGTAACCGTCGTCACTTACTACCTGAGTTTATGCATGAAAATACGCCTGTTACTAAAGTAGATGTACCGCAATACACTGAACTTCATCCTCAGGAAGCCATTGAAGAAAAAATCTCTTTATCAGACCGCTTTGGTATGTGGTTGTCTTTCTATCCGATGGATCAAAACCTTTACTTAGAAATTGTGGAACATTATCTAAAACAGGCTAGCATGGAACTCACTACAGAAACTCGTGCTGAAGCTTTGCGTTGGTGTCAGGGTCGCGGTCAACGTTCAGGTCGTGCAGCGTATCAGTTCTCTAAACATTGGATTGGTTCGCAGCAGCTTAAATCCTTAAATTAAAAGATTTAATTAAAAAACTGTTGGCTCAGCTTTGTTTCATCTCGTAAATGATTTTCAGCAAAACTGAGCCATTCAATTAAGATGAAAAATTGATAAATAATTTAAATATAAAATAATTTAGTTACTCGAGCCCTTCTAAAATTTCTTTATATAATTACACACTCAAACAAATAAACACCAAAGAAATACATTACATTTCAATATTATTTCTTCACCAAATCTTTCTAATTATTAATAAATCAAGTTCTCTTATAAAATTATTATGAGTACCTAGATGATTGTTTTAATGCAAAATAAATAGAGCATTTACTCTAAAACAAAAACCAATATTATTAAGAAATACTTATCAAAATATGCAAAATTGGCTATTTCCAACCTAAAGTTCCCAAAATTGTAAACTTATAATAATTATGCATAATTTCCATGAATTTGAGATGTAGTTGTTAATTAAAAACTCAAAATGCAACTTTATCTTCAATCTTCTTTAGTAAGAAAAACATACTCCTTTTAAATAAATTCAAAAAATATGTATTGAGGGAATAATCATGACACTTCGATTCAAAGTTAGTGGCGTAGCGCTATTAAGTACACTATTAGTTGCATGTGGTGGAGGTGGTAGCGGAAGTAGCAGCAAATCCTCTCCTACAAGTGACTTGCCAGAAAATTTACCAGAAGCCATTTCTCCTGAATTACCGGATGACTTTGTTCCATTTACGGATCCAAATATTCTAGAAAAAATCAAAGAAGCTCTTACTGGTCAAGCAGGCACAAGCGAACTGGCAAATGCCTATAATGAAGCTTTAGCTCATATGGTGGGTGAAATTTTCGCTGACTATCCGCTTGGACGTACAGCACGCGCTGTGCAGATTTTTAATCTTGGTATAAACAGCATCAAAATTGGCAATTTAACTTGTGCCGAAGTTACAACAAGTGGCAATACCAAGACACTAACATTAAAATCCAATAAAGAAACCTGTATTGTTCTGGACAAGACATTTGTAGCAGGTTCTAAAATCACACAAACTACCAATGGCGATACAACTACTGTTTCTTTCGACAATGTTCGCTATGGCCATAACCTGGACTTTAGCCTGAAAGATCAATATCTGATCTCTGGCTCAATTCAATTTACTTCTTCAAAATCGGATTTAGGTAAAGAACGTAAATACAATATTTCTAATTTAAGCTTCCAGCGTGTAAAAACAGCGAGCAACAAGCTAATTGAAGGTGATGTTTATAATGCGGAAAGCCGAGAATATTTACAGTTAAAAGATTATTCCTTCAGCTTAGTCGATGACTTTGGTAGCAGTAATAATGGTGTACGCACTTTACACTCAAAAGGTACGGTCATTGGTCAACCATTAGATGCTACGTTTAGATATACCTTTAGTTTTGATACAGGCTCTACCCCATTTATTATGAATGAAACAGTAGCAAACAATTATCACCATTTACCTGAACAAGGTAGTGTCAGCATCACGCATCAAAAAGGCTTATTCAGCTCTCAACTAATCACTAAAATCAGTCAGGATGAGCCTGGATCAATAAAAGCAGGTGTATACCTCGGCACTCAGAAAGTAGATGACATTCTTTGGTCAACGATAATTGGCAAATAAGAATTTATTTAAAAAAACCCGCATTTGCGAGTTTTTTATTTTTTAATAATAAATTAAATGAAGCTAAACCGCTTCAGGATTGGTCAACTCCGTCATCGGCCAACGTGGTGTTGTAGTCACAGCTAAACCATCATTTTGACCCGCTTTTAAACGTTGATAACCTGCAAAGGCAATCATGGCACCATTATCAGTGCATAGTGCTGGTTCAGCATAATAAACATTTGCTTTGATTTTCGCTAAGTCTGCTTCCAGACGTTCACGTAAACGTTTATTGGCACTTACACCCCCAGCAATTACTAATCGTTTCAATCCAGTTTGCTTGAGTGCTTTAACTGATTTTTTCACCAAAGTATCGACAATGGCTTCCTGGAAACTTGCAGCAATATCAGCATCACGTCTTTCTTCACCAAGTTTCTTCATCTGAACAGAAACCGCAGTTTTTAAACCACTAAATGAAAATTCTAAGCCTTGATGCAGCATTGGACGTGGGAAAGCAAAAGCATTCGGATCACCCTGCTCAGCCAGTTTGGAGATATTTGGACCACCTGGATATGGCAAGCCCATCATTTTGGCAACTTTGTCAAAAGCTTCACCGGCAGCATCATCAATCGACTCACCAAGGAGTTCATACTGCCCAATGCCATAGGCTGCCATCAATTGTGAGTGACCGCCTGAGACTAAAAGTGCCACGAACGGAAATTCCGGTGGAGTTTTAGAAAGCAATGGCGCCAGCATATGACCTTCCATATGATGCACACCAATCGCTGGTTTATTCAGCGCAAAAGCCAAGGTACGACCAAACAATGCACCTGTCATTAACGCACCCATTAGGCCTGGGCCACGGGTATATGCTACGGCATCAATCTCAGATTTTTTCACGCCGCTTTGTTCAAGCAGCTGATTAATGAGCGGAATTAACTTACGCACATGGTCACGCGAGGCAAGCTCAGGAACTACACCACCATACTCGGCATGCAGTTTAATCTGGCTGTACAGAACCTGGCCGCGTAAACCCAGCTCGCTGTCATAAAGCGCGAGTCCTGTTTCATCACACGATGTTTCTAAGCCTAAAACGATCATTAAACTGCCTATAACCTGTATCAAATCAATTGCGACAACTATTATAGACTTGTGATATGAGATGTAAATGAGTAAAATACTGACCTTCACTTGTGATCAAGGGCAATTCGGCCCTGATCTTATCCATAACTTAATGAGGATTCTTCATGCCACAAGTTAAATTGAAAGAAGGCGAACCAGTAGACGTAGCTATCCGTCGTTTCAAACGTTCATGCGAAAAAGCGGGCGTTCTTGCTGACGTTCGTAAACGTGAATTCTACGAAAAACCAACTCAAGAACGTAAACGTAAAAAAGCTGCTGCTGTTAAACGCTACCAGAAGAAACTGGCGCGCGAATCAGTACGTACTACTCGCCTTTACTAAGATTAATTTGTGATTGACTGCCTGGACTAAATAAATGACTACTTTAAAAAACCAAATAACTGAAGTTTTGAAAGCAACAATGCGTGCTAAAGAAATGTCTAAGTTAACGGTAATACGTAGTCTTCAGGCGGCAATTAAGCAAATCGAAGTCGATGAGCGCAAAGAACTTGACGACGCTCAGGTTCTTGCGGTCATTGAAAAGCAAATTAAACAACGTAAAGAATCGATCAAAGCCTTTGCAGGTGCTGGTCGAGAAGATTTAGCTAGTAAGGAACAAGCCGAAGTTGAGGTTCTATCTCAATTTCTACCAGAAGCTATGACTGAGGAAGAACTTGATTCCATCATTGCGCAAGCGATTACAGCGCAAGAAGCTACTAGCATGAAAGATATGGGTAAGGTGATGAATTCTCTGCGTCCGCTCATAGCCGGGCGCGCCGATCCTGCACAAGTTTCAGCTAAAATCAAAGCTAAACTGGCATAATCCCCCGCTTTAAATCTCTATTTGCGTTGAACTGACTGAATCTTTAGCCAGTTCTTAGCAACTCCAATTTCTGTTTTTCAATTCTAATAAATCACAAATTACAATTCACATTTTTGCTTTGCAATAATTGCATCATTTTCGAAGATTTTACCTGATCTACAATATCTTGCCTCGTCAGCTTTTGCAGCTGAAAATCCAATGCATCACGTTTTTTATCGGTTGCCTGATAGAGCTGATCTACATAACGCCCTACGATTCCACAAAATTCGACCTGTTGACCTGCTGTTAAATTCTGTTGTTGTGGATTCAAACTGCGCAGAAAATCGCGTGACTGCTGATGATATTCATCACTAATACGCTCTATTGCTCGTACATAATCCTTGGTACTCGCTGCATAGCTATTTGACATCTCCCAAACCAAAAACAGGCACAAAAATGTTCTTTTCATTCATCCTTTCTCATGTGCTTTCATTCGCAGCTCAGCATAGTACATGCCAAGCTTGAAATAAAGCACAGAGGTTGATGCAGATCACAGCTCTATCGATATTTTTTATTAGAAAATTAAATCTTGTATTTACGTTCCTGCTGCATCTGCTTTAAACGCTGTGTAATACTTGCAGACAATGACTGATTTCCTTTACTGACTCGCTGTGCATGTAGTAGCGATTTAATTGCAGCTTCTTCATTTCCCGCCCAGTATTCCACTTCAGCCCGGTAACGCAGCACATTGATGGTTTTAATCTCAGACGCAGGCTCTGCAGTAGTAGCCGATAACATCAAACGCCAGGCACTCAAATCACGTGGATTAGATTGCAAGAATTTCTGCACGATCATCTTGGCCTGATCAGGCTGTTTCATACGAATCAGCACTTCTGCATATTTATAATTCAGTGCCCGATTTTCCGGCATGATCGAAGCAGCAGAGCGAACACTCCGTAGCGCTGGCTCTAACTGATTTTTCCCAAGATAAATATCGGTTTGGAACAGCACCAGTAAAGGATGAATCTGATTATGCTTTTTCGCCTGATCTAAAGCTAGTTGCGCATTATCCTCATCACCTTGCTGCAAATAATAAGCACTCAGCGCCAACTGCCCTGCAAAACTGTTTTGTCCTGCTAAAATCTGCAGTTGTTGTTCGGTAGTTTGCCGAGAGAGGACTTTGCTATACCAACGAATAATTTCAAAATTCTGATCGATTAGTTTTGGCTTAACTTTCGGCATCTGGTTGGCACGTAAACGCGCTTCACTCATACGCTCAGTGGTTAAAGGATGCGTAAACCAGAAATCTGGCAGGAAGCTTAAGCGGCTAGTCGAGCGATGCATTACCTCAAAAAAATCGGCCATGCTTTGCGGGTTATAACCTGAAGCATACATATATTGCATCCCGATTCGGTCCGCTTCTCGTTCCTGATTACGACTATAAGATAACTGCTGATCCATTAATGCTGCCTGGGAACCCATCATCACTGCTGCACCAGCATCGCCATCTGCTTGTGATGCAACTAAAGCGCCGACCAGAATTCCGGCAAGTGCCAATAATCCCTGTCCTTTAAACGCTTCTTGGGATCGGCTGTAATGACGTTGTGTGACATGTGCAATTTCATGTGCCATCACCCCCGCCACTTCATCCATATTTCGCGCTGAATTAAGCAGCCCCATATTTAGAGCAAATAAGCCACCAGGAACAGCAAATGCATTAATCTGAGGATCATTCACCACAACCAAGCCGATCGGTTGTTGCAATTGGGTCTGACTGAGAATATGTGAAAACACTGAAAACAGCTGGTCTTCCATCCAGGGATTTTGCACCACAGGCAATTGCTTCTGTACCTGACGATAGACTTTTTCACCGATCATGCGTTCTTTTTGCTGATCAATCAGGCCCACACCTGCTCCGATTTCAGGAACAGTAAACTGAGCAGACTGGGTATTAAAAGTATCGGAAGTTGTATGCCCCATCGCGATACATGCACTTAATCCACAAACCAAAACCAAACGTTTCAATGAATTATTCTCTAAGCCTGACGATGAAACCTGCTTGAATATACCATTGAAAAACGGGCATAAACGCAAGGAAATGTTATTTAATTTTATTGAAACTGCGGATTGATCACATAGCGTGGCATGCGGCCTTCTAAAGTATCGACCACGTTCTGATACGCCAGTTCTGCCATGCGTTTCCGCGTTTGTGCAGTTGCTGAACCCACATGCGGCAAGGTAACGACATTATCAAGTTTAAATAGCTCTGATTCTTGTAAAGGCTCTTTTTGATAGACATCCAGTCCTGCGGCAAAAATCTGGCGATTCTTTAAGGCTTGAATCAATGCCTGTTCATCTACCACCGAGCCGCGAGAGATATTCACAAAAACCGCATGCGACTGCATCAATGCCAACTCTTCTGCACCAATAAGCGCTTTGGAATCCGCATTCAAATCGACTGCGACCACCACAAAGTCAGAACGCTGCAATAAAGATTTCAAATCACAATATTCTGCATTTAAGCCCTGCGCCAGTTCCAGCTTTTCACGACGGTTATGATAAAGCACATTCATGTTAAAGCCATAAAATCCACGTCGTGCAATCGCTGCGCCAATATGACCTAAGCCAATCATCCCCAGAGTCTTACCATAGATATCCATCCCAAATTGTGCTTCGCCGACGGTACGCTGCCACTGCCCTTGTTTGGTCCATTGATCCAGATAAGTGACTTTACGTGCAGCCGACATCAGCAAGGTAAATGCGAGATCAGCTGTGGTTTCTGTCAGCACATGTGGGGTATTACTCAGATAAATTTTCTGTTCATTTAAATATTCAAGATCGTAGTTGTCATGACCCACACTGACACTGGAAATAATTTTAAGTTTAGTCGCAGTGGCCAGGTTATTTCGATTAAGCAAACGTCCTGCGCCAATCATGGCATCTGCGTCTTTTACATACTGCAAAATCTGTTGATTGACATCACCCAACTTAGGCTGGATATACATCACATCATATTGTTGTTCGAGTTTGGCTTGGATTTCTGGATGGATTTGACTAAATACAACAACTTTTTGCTTCATGCTTATTTATTCCATATTGACAGGCCTACTTTGCATAAACTGCCAGAGTCGCTTTTTAAGAATTGGTCGATCCAGCATTTCCTGCAGGGAGGCCAATTGAGTAATTTTACTGCTTGAAAAATGCGGAACTTTTCCAAGGAAAATAATATTTTTTTCATGGCTCATGACATCCAGAAAACCCTGGATATAAGATTCTACACCACGTCCATCCTGCACATTATCCCAAGGGAATGGCCAATTGAGTTCTGAAAATTCACATAGCACTGCACGTTGAATGTTCGCCCAGAGCAACTGCTGATCTTCAGTTAAAGTGCTGGCATCGATGACAATAGTACAATGCGCCAAGCTTAAAGCTTGCAAGCTAAAAGGCGCGACCTCAATAATTTCACGAAGCTCATGCACCAGTTCTGACTTAAATGGTATTTCGAATGTAGGTGCTTCGACAACTGGCGCAGGTACTTCTATAGGTACAACAGGACGTTCAATAACTGGCGTTTCAGCTTTAAGCTCAGGAAGGATAATTTCACTTAGGACTTCAGGTTGTGACTGGTCACGCCACAATGCAGGCTGATGCGGTTGACACGGCTCCGCCCGAGGAATCCAGATATCAATTCCTAGTGTCGCCAGTATGTCACGCTGATGCCCTATCATCTTCTTTTCATCACCTATTTCAGGCTGAATATTTTAACGGGATTCCACTTCCTTTGCCGAACTTTTTCGGATTTTTCACTGCACATTACAATTGATTTGTAGAGAATCTAGTTTTAGTAACTCTCATCGTTTTATTTATATGCAGATTCAAGCATTATTTAAGATCATGCGTTAGTTAATGAATACTTTCAAGTCTGGATTAAATAATCATGATGCTGTTCTTTTTCTGCATCTGATCAATAATTTCATCGACTTCAAAGCCCAGACGCCAGTACAGCAATTCCATCACATCAAATTCATCTTGAGTAATGATGCGGTCATTCCAGAGACAGATTTCTGCAATACCCAATATACTGAGTCGGTCACGCAGTAATAGTCCCGAAATATCATTCAGAATTTCCGCCAGATCAATCGGCTCATCTGAAATCTCGGTATACATTTCCAGTTCTTTTTGGGTCAGGATACGTTTTAAAATCCGCTCACGCACATCCAGCTGGTTATCACTATTGATCTGTTGCACATGCAGCAAGGCATCAATCAGACGCACAATTTGCGGTTTAACTTCTTCCAGTGCCGTCGGCGTATGTGCTGGCAGTAAGTTCAGCTCATATTTCACACATTCCAGTAGCAAAGCATCTAGTAGACCAATTTCACCATCTTCCTGAATAATTCGTGCCAGTTTCATCACAAACTGCCGTGCTACCGTAGTTGGCATGCCACCAATATTTTTACAGGCTTGCTGGAAAATTGAAATATGTACCCGCCCATCCAGATTCAATAATGAATCCACAATCGCCCGACTGATTTCGGCTTCGGTTGGAATAAATTCTCGGTACTGACGAATCATTAGAATTGCAACCATCACTTCTCGTGAACCCGTTGCAGTTTGCAATGCACGCTGAATCAGCTCTGGTCGTGGTGTATTGGCACGGTTCTCTGGATTTAGTGGCTTAACCGCATCCTTTATAGCAAAACTGATCGGGGATAGACGCAATAAAGGCAATGGCTGTGGCGAACTCCAAGCCGCCGTGCTGGTTACTGCCATCTCTTCAAGAGATCGAAATAAACTAAATAGAGGCTGATTTTGCAGTTTTTTCAAATTTTCAAGCTGTAAATCCTGGATTAAGGATGGATTCAGCTCATAGATTCGCTGTTCAATACTTGGATGGATATTTAGCCAGTTCTGCTGACTCAATGAGTTGGCAAAACACATATGCGAAATCGATTCGGCATATTCACTATGAATCTGCGAGCCGGAATGATGCACATAAATCCGTAGTAAGGTCTGCACATTGGCATCATTCTGAATCAGGCGACGGGTCTTTTGATCATTTTTAAAGGTTCTGCCACCTAAGGAAATATATTTAATGAAACGGGTAATCAGTACACCTAGGCTACCAATCAGCCAGATCACTGCGCCAATGCCAACAAACAGGGTTTCAAACTTGTTTTCTGCCGGCATCCCATTGCGATAGAAGCCCCGCTTAGCCATCTTACTGCCCCACTGGCTAAAGGTAGTCAGGCTGCTATAGAGAATCTTGAGACGGGTATTTTCTGCCGCCTCACCGGAAAGAATCTTGTTAAATTCATGGCTCAACAAGCCATACAGTTCAATTTCATCAAGCGTCTGTAAAGCTCCCCAAGTCAAAATAATAGCCGTATTTCCCGGATTAAAACCCGCGGTCAGGGCATTGACCCCGATTTCATCAGGTAAAACGTATACTGCTGGAGGCTCAATCAGAAAAGTATCAGCTAATTGTTCTGCAATCTTCAGGGCGATGCTTTCTTCCGGTACGCTTTCAATCAGGCTCAGGCGACGTGCACCCATTTGACGAGCCAAAGAATAACCACCAGCACGAAAGACATAAAACTCATACAGTACTGACACGACCATGATCGAACCGACCAGCGCGATCAGATAAGGGCTCAACACATGCCAATAAATAGATTGTGTAGGATCAAAATAATGGACGAGTAAACCAGTGACGGTATTAATAATCGCAATTGTTAATAGCACAGCAATCAGACAGACACTGGCTGGCCATAGCATATTTTTATTCTTAATAAACGCATATCCTACGCTTTTCAATGCTTCACCCTGATCACATTGTTTTAGCTTTGCCCAATCATAAATGAAAAAAGCGGGAAATTCCCGCTTTTTTCATGATTTTAAAGACTTAGACTTCGCGTACGCCAGTCAGGTCTACGGATGCAGCATCAATATTTACATCAATAAACTTGTCACCTTTTTTGGCGCCATCACTACGCTTTTGCTGTAACTGATCCAGGTATTCTTCGTTAATACCACCCGCCACATACACACCATCAAATACAGAACAGTCGAATTCACGCAGGTTCGGTACAATCTTGGTACGCACTGCATCTTTCAAATCTTCCAGATCCTGGAAAATTAGACGATCAGCACCAATAATTTCACGAATTTCTTCAACACTACGCTCAGATGCGATCAGCTCAGATTTCGCTGGCATATCGATACCGTACACGTTTGGATATTTCACCATTGGTGCAGCAGACGCAAAGAATACTTTCTTCGCACCAGCATCACGTGCCATTTGGATGATTTCGTTACAGGTGGTCCCACGTACAATCGAGTCATCGACCAATAGAACATTCTTGCCTTGGAACTCAAGCTCAACTGGGTTCAGCTTTTGACGTACTGATTTTTTACGCAACTGCTGACCTGGCATAATAAAGGTACGACCGATATAACGGTTTTTCATGAAGCCTTCACGGAATTTCACACCGAGAGTATTTGCTAGCTCAAGCGCAGAAGTACGTGAGGTATCTGGAATTGGAATCACCACGTCAATATCGTGCTCATCACCCCACTCGCGCAGGATTTTATGCGCTAGCTTCTCACCCATTTTAAGACGGGCTTTATATACTGAAATACCATCAATGATTGCATCTGGACGTGCAAAGTACACATATTCGAAAATACATGGGCGGTATTCCGGATTTGCTGCACATTGCTTGGTAAAGAAATTACCTTCCGAGTCAATAAACACAGCTTCACCTGGCTCGATATCACGCTCAACTTTAAAGCCTAACGCTGTGATCGCTACAGATTCAGAAGCAATGATATATTCCATACCATTTTCAGTTTCACGCGAACCGTAGATTAATGGACGGATACCGTTTGGATCACGGAAGCCGACAATCCCTTGACCTGTAATCATAGCAACCACTGCATAACCACCTTTACAGCGTTCATGCACACGCGTTACTGCATGGAAGATATCTTCAGAAGTCGGTACCAGTTTGCCACGTTTCTGCAATTCGTGCGCCAATACGTTCAGTAATACTTCCGAGTCAGAATCAGTGTTCATGTGACGCAAATCAGTCTTGAACAGGTCATCATGGATTTCTTCAGCATTGGTCAGGTTACCGTTATGTGCCAAAGTAATCCCATAAGGAGAGTTCACATAAAACGGCTGCGCTTCCGCACTGCTCGACGTACCCGCAGTCGGATAACGCACGTGACCAATACCGTAATTACCTTGTAATGCACGCATATGACGGGTATGGAATACATCACGCACCATACCAACATCTTTGCGAAGGAACAGGCGGCCTTCGTGACAAGTTACAATCCCAGCTGCATCCTGTCCACGATGTTGTAACATCGTTAATGCATCAAACAACATTTGGTTAACAGCTGATTTACCAGCAATACCAACCACTCCACACATAGCAACCTCGCAGACAAGCTAGGATTAATAAAAAGGATTATTCGTAGACTCAGCCGATGACTTGCTTTTTGCAGCAGGCTCAGCTGATACATCTGAAGATTTTCTGGAATCTTCAGACTTGATATGTTGTAGGGCTTCGTTTGCAGTATCTTTGGACATCTGGGTCGCCCATGGCGCATAAGGAAGCAAATTCTGAATCACTTTGGACTGTTTCCAGTGCGGTGAGCTCTCTACCCATGGACCAATGCCCTGCATGGTGATCAGAACAATCAGCAAGCCTTTCAGGCTGCCAAATACCCCACCCGCAAGCCGGTTTAAAGGTCCCAGTTTCAGGGTTTTCATCAGGCGGTTGAGTAGGAAGGTCACAATCCAGGTCAGAACCACAATCATCAGGACGATGAAAGCGAATGCTGCAATTTTTTGTACCACTGGATCTGTACTGAGAGCAAGCATGGAAGGCGCAAGTAGTGTTGAATATTTCGCAGCCACAATCAGCGCAAAAATCCAGCCAGCTAAGTTCGCAAAGGCTTTAATAAATCCTTGACGCAAACCGTTTAGCCCTCCAATGAGCAATATAAACAGTAAAAAGATGTCAATAGCAGTCATGGAATTCAGAATGCGTCAACACAGTCTTTTACAAGTTTCGGTCCTGTATATATGAGGCCACTATAAACTTGTACAAGGCTGGCACCAGCTTGCTTTTTGGCAGCGGCATCGGCACCCGAAAGAATACCACCCACACCAATCAATGGAATCTGTCCTTGCAGCGCATCTGCAAAGGCTTTTAAACATGCCGTACTTTTCTCAAAGACCGGCGCACCAGATAAACCACCTGCTTCTTCAGCATGTTCCAGACCTTCAACACCTTCACGGGATAAAGTCGTATTGGTCACAATCAAACCATCAATCTTGAATTGCAATAATTGCTGGGCAATAAATGCAATATCTTCAGCTTCGAGGTCTGGTGCAACTTTTAGGACCAAAGGTACATAATGCTGGTTTTCTTGAGCAAGCTCAAGCTGACGGTTTTTTAGCGTTTCCAGCAGCTCGGTAAGCGCATCACCACTTTGCAGGCTACGCAGGTTTTTTGTGTTGGGAGATGAGATATTAACAGTGATGTAGGAAGCGTAATTATAAACCTTTTCCAGACAGATTAAATAATCATCAACTGCATTTTCAACCGGAGTTGCAGCATTCTTGCCAATATTAATCCCAAGAACACCTTTAAATTTTGCAGCCTTAACGTTTTCAATCAGTTTGTCCACACCGTCATTATTAAAACCCATACGGTTAATAATCGCTTTCGCTTTTGGTAAACGGAACAAACGGGGTTCTGGATTACCTGGCTGAGGAAGCGGGGTAATCGTGCCGATTTCAATAAAACCAAAGCCTTGGCTTGCAAGGGCATCGATATAGGCACCATTTTTGTCCAAACCTGCTGCCAAACCCACCGGATTCGGGAATTCAATTCCCATACAGGTGACTGGTTTAGAAGCAACATTTTGACGCATCATCCCCATGGCATGGGAGGATTTCAACAGTGATAGTGTCAGCTCATGTGCACGCTCTGGTGCTAAAGAAAACAACAAAGGGCGGGCTAGAGAATACAACATATCTAGAAAAGTCTACTGCTTTTTAAGTCGGCATATTATAGTCACAGCCCGGTAAAAAAACCATGCTTTGCAAATCTTTATTTTTACCGGTTATATGACAGTCGCTGTTAATTTAATCTGCCCAGCGTCGCTGATAAGTTCCATTTTTTCAACACTTAAGCCGCTTTGTGCCAGCTGGGTCAGGAAATTTGCCAGTACAGAATAATTTTCATGACCAACATTCAGTAAAATTTTACCTTCCTGCTGCTGGGATGAAACCGATAATCCCTGCTGCTGAGCCGCACGTTGTACTTTTTCTGAGGCATCCAGTTGCAGATCCCCTGCTGGCTTCATGGTCGCTGCGTTACTCTGCATCCAGACCAAGGTGTCTTTTAAGGTATTCAGGCGCTTTTGCTGGGTATCCGCAGCTTTGTGCATATAGAATAGCACGGAACCGACTGCAGCCACGATGACAAAGATCGTGGTAAAGATCACCATATAGCGCTCGCGAGTGCTCAGGCTATCCAGATAATCTGTGATGCGTTCAATGCGCTGATCCAGCTGAGTTTGAATATTATCGAGCATTTTCATTATTGTATTCTCACCGATCCAACTGCACCTACGGCATTGGCTTGCACATTGCCTAGTTCCACCTTAAAGCCTTGCTGTGTCAATTGACGCGTCAGAGTACTCAGAGCATCAGAAGACTTTGCCTGCAGATCCATATTCAGACTTGAGCTATCATAGCTGACCCGCTGTGCAATAATCTGATTTTGCATTAACATCGGTCCGACTCGACTGATCAGATCAAAGGCTTGGGTATTCGCCACTTGGCTTAAACGCATCTGCCCTTCAAACTGGCTCTTGATATTCTGCTCGTTTACCGGGTAGTTCTGACCAAACCAATATTTAAACTGGTCAATGGCTTGAGAAGCCGTTTGATTGGCTATCTTTTTATATTGGTACCAACGCACCGCATCATAACTAAATTGCAATACCAGAATACCCAAGAATACAGCTGCACAGGCTTTCCAATAACCGGAAACCGGCGCATCTGACTTGGCTTTGGGCAAAACATTAAAAGGATGCTGTTTGGCTTTTTTCAGTTGAGGAATGCTGTACTGGAATGATTCAATCTGGTCATGCGTAACATACGCTTCCAGACTTCGCAGCTGGTCGTTATTCAGGTTGCTGACTTTGTAATTTACATCTTTAGGCTGATAATCCAGATACAAACTCAGATCATCCACCGAATGACCGACATATTCCGATTCACGGACCAGCAACCGTCCAGCGACTTCAGCTATTATATGTTGATTTTCTTCAGGAACCGGCAGGACCAGAAAATCTGGCAGTAAAGCTGTGACTTTGACCGGCAGCAGATGTAAGGCATGCTGCATGGTTTCAACGGTTGAATTGGCAATTCCGAGCACACTGAGCTGATCGGGCTGCTGAAAATGATGCAGTACTTTCATCGCATCCACTGGCAGAATGACATATTCCTCCAGCAAATATTTGATGGCATCTTGTCCCATTTTCTTATACTGGGCTTTGGACATTGTCTGCTGCAAAATCTGCACATGACGACTTGGGAAAAAGACGGTTGCCTCTGTCCCATGCTGTCCCTGAATCTCCTGAATCAGTTGCTCAAGTGTATCGGCACTTTTCCAGAATTCCCCATCTGACCATTGCCAAACCCCATTGGCTTCTGGCATCCATAAATACAACATTGATTGTTTTCTGCCGTTTTAATAGTTTTTTATACTGTTGGAATAAAGCTTTTTTGCTGGGTCGATAGCCCTGCTGTAATCACTGCCTGATCATAAATTCGCGCTTCTGATAAATGAAAAGGATGGAAAGATTCCTCTGTCAAAATGGAAGCAATATGTGCCACCACATTCATATGACAGACTACCGCAATTGACTCATACGGCAATTGCGACAACCACTCAACTGCGACTTTAGCATCATCATCCGGTTTAATAGTATTACAGATCACGACTGGAACATCTTTATAAAAAGCTTGCAAATGTGCCAAGGTTTCTTGGGCACGCAGCAACGGACTCACGACAAAGACTTCTGGTTTTATCACGCCTTTTAAATATTGAGCAGTTTGTTCTGCCTGCAGATGCCCACGCTCAGTCAAAGGACGCTTGGTGTCATTACCATGTACTGGTGGAGCTGCTTCGCCATGACGCACGAGTGTCAGTTGCATACATTTCCCTATTCGTTCATTCAGCTGATGATCAGACCCTAATTCAAGACTGATCAACCAGTTCCATCACTTATAAATCAGACTTGATGATGTGGCAAGACAAATTCCACATCACTGCGATGACCATTTTTCATTAAGGACACGGCAATGCTCATTGGTGGCGCACCTTCGAAGATCACCGCATACAAAGCGCAGGTAATTGGCATATATACATCCAGCTCTTCAGAGCGCGCTTTCACCTGCACAATGGTGTTAATCCCTTCTGCTGTTTGACCTAATTCAGTGGTTGCCTGCTCCAGCGTTTTACCTTTACCCAATGCATAACCGACCTGATAGTTACGGCTTAGCGGACTGTTACAAGTCGCAAATAAATCGCCTACGCCAGACAATCCCAAGAAAGTTAACGGATTGGCACCCAGCTTCACTGCAAAACGACTCATTTCAGCCAAGGCACGTGTCAAAATCATACTCTTGGTATTTTCACCAACGTTATAAGCGGCCGCCATACCCATCGCCACAGCATAAATATTTTTCAGTGCACCACCAAGTTCCACACCATGCACATCATCGCTGGCAAAGACACGGAATAAAGCGCTATGTAATGCTTGCTGCACCGCATAACGCACCAGTTCTGACTCACTCGCAATTACAGTACCCGCTGGTTGCCCAGCGACAATTTCTTTCGCAAGGTTTGGGCCAGACAGCACACCATACGGTACTTCAGGCAATTCCTCATGAATGATATCGCTCATAAAACTAAAGGTTTTTGCTTCAATCCCTTTAGTCAGCGAAATTACTGCTTGAGAGCTAATAAACGGCTTAATCTGTTTCAGTACATCACGGAAAGAATGGCTAGGAATCGCTACCAAAATGATGTCACGGTCACGTACTGCTTGTTCCAGATCAGATACCGCTAATAATGCAGGTTCCAATTGGAAATCCGGCAAATAACGCTTATTAATATGGGTGGTATTAATATCCGCAGCAGTGGCTTCATCACGAATCCAGATCATGGTGTCACAACCATTGCGTACTGCGGTATTGGCCATCGCTGTACCAAAACTGCCACCACCCAACACCGTAATTCTTAACGCAGTCTTACGGTCAATTTCTACTGGTTCAACCAGATCTGAAAATTTTAATTCTGACATGTAGTTTTAATATCCTATATTCAGCCAAATTAGTGTGATGGATTCCACTGGCTGACAAATTCTTCTGTATGGATTTCTGCACGTGGCGCAATCGTTTTTGCTGCCGTACCAATATAAATAATGCCTGAAACCAGATCCTTCTCTGAAATTCCCAAAGCCTGCTTAAAGTATAGCGACTCTACAACGGCTCCACTACGCCACATGGTCGAAAAACCTTGAGCCTGTAAGGACAATAAGAAATTCTGAATTGCAGCGCCAGAACTCAGGATTTGTTCAAAATGTGGCACTTTGGGATGGTCTTTTAAACGGGTTAAAGCCAGAACCAGCAAAGGTGCACGGAAAGGATGGTGCTTGACCCGCTCAATCTGTGCTGCTTCGGTCTGGCCTAGATCAATCAATGCCTGTGACAACAACTCACCAAAAGCTTCACGCTTGTCATCCGGAATAACCACAAATTCAGTCGGTTTCAAACGATGATAATCAGGAGCAGTAAGTGCCGCTTGAAAAGCCATTTCCAGCTGTTCGGCATTTGGTGCTGGAGCAATCAGCTGACCAATAGATTGACGTTGATGAATATTCTGATGAACGATTTCGATCGTTGATTCGGTCATTGCCTTGTATTTCTATACTTAAAAACTGTGATCAAGATTAGCATATTCATCTCGGGATTCTCTATATCCTGTATTTTTATTCAGCCTGCTTAAGCACTTTTAGCTCATCTTTAATCATTTTTGATCACGATTTTTAAAATGCTTTAATCATGATGACATGGCTAATACTGAAAATTGCCAAACTTATACATGCTCTACAAATTATCAAGATTATTATGTGATTAATTATACGATTATCTGATCTTGACGAGTTTTAGACATGACAAAAACATTAACCATGGGTGCAGCGATTGCTACTGCACTAGCTTTGACCGCGTGTAGCTCCAATCCAACCAACACGACTGCAATCCAAAAAGAAAATAATCAATTTGAAGTCACTGGCTTAGGTAAGACTCAGGTGATTGCCAAAAACAATGCCGTGAACGCTGCTTCTAAAACCTGCGGCTCACGCGCAACACCAATTATTGTCGATGAACAATCTACTTATGATGGCGCACTCAAAGGCGTAGTCGATGAACAAACTGGTCAGATGATTCAGGCAGCTGCCAAAGTACTGGGCAATATCGCGGGTACAGGCAATAGCATTAACTCAGATGATGACTACCAAACCACCCTGACCTTCCGTTGTCAGTCTAGTTAATTAAAGTATTAACTATAAAAAAACCGCTCAATGAGCGGTTTTTTTATGAACTGGAAATTAGCAATAACCTTCCAGGCGCGTCAGTGGTAATTTCTGGCCAATGGCTTTCTCAATCTCTGGAAGATAGAACGCATCATCTTCAGACAGGAAACTGATACTCACGCCACGGGTACCAGCACGGCCAGTACGGCCAATACGGTGTACATAATCATCCGACTGTTCTGGCAAAGTAAAGTTCACCACATGCGATACGCCATCGACATGGATCCCACGACCAGCCACATCGGTGGCAATCATGATGTTGTGCTTACCGTTTTTAAACTGATCCAGCATTTTCAAACGCTTGTCTTGTGCAATTTCACCAGACAGCATCACCACTTTATAGTTATCACGTTTTAGATGATCATAAAGTTTACGCACCTGATCACGACGATTGGCGAAGATCATCACCTTCTCGATCGGTTCATCACGCAGAATGTCTTGTAGCAGTTTGTATTTATCTGCCTTGGCGACCATATACACACGTTGCTCGACATCGGCATTAGTTTTCTTCTCTGGCTCAATTTCAACAGTGACCGGTTCAAACAACCACTGTTGTGCCAGATTCAATACGTCATAACTAAAAGTCGCCGAGAACATTAAGGTCTGGCGCTGTTCCTTACGTGGTGAGAAACGTACGATACGTTTTACCGAAGGAATAAAGCCCATATCCAATAGACGGTCAGCTTCGTCGATCACCAAGAATTCAATCTGATCTAACCAAACTTCTTTTTGTTCAACAAAGTCAATTAAGCGGCCTGGCGTTGCCACCATGATATCAACAGGAGCTTTATCTAACTGCGCTTTTTGCTTGTCAAAATCCACACCACCAAGCAGTGTCACTACACTCAGGTCAGTAAACTTGGTGAGCTCATGCGCATCACTTTCGATTTGCAGGGCAAGTTCACGTGTTGGTGCCAGAATCAGTGCACGTGGTTCACCACGATAGCGCTGGCCTTGTACAGGATTGCTCAATAGATCATTGATGATACTCACCAGGAAGGCCGCTGTTTTACCCGTACCCGTCTGAGCACGACCAATTGCATCGTGACCTGCCAATGTGAATTTTAAAACCTTCTCCTGAATAGGCGTCATAGAAGAAAAGCCTAAAGCATCGATCGCTTGTTTTAGATTAGGATGTAAATTTAAGGTTTCAAAACCAGATGACATAAAGCGGTGCTCTAAATAGATAATCACTAAGATATAGACAGTATAAACAAAAAACGCCCCAATTTATATTGGGGCGTTTTATTAGCTTAATCCGAAGATTAGTCTAATGGTTGTACTTCTTCAGCTTGGAAGCCTTTTTGGCCTTTTACAACACTGAATTCAACACGTTGGCCATCACGAAGTGAACGGTGACCGTCACCTTGGATCGCACGGAAATGAACGAATACGTCATCACCGCCATTACGTTGAATAAAGCCGAAGCCTTTAGTATCGTTAAACCACTTAACTACGCCTTGTTCGCGAGCAGCTGTCATAAGTCAATCCTCATTGTACCGAAAAGAAGGACCACCCGGTGTTGCAAACAGCAGAGCAAACAAGTTTGAAAATATTATTTTTAAGCTTGTAATCATTCTGTAAAACTATTAACAAAATCCCGGTTACATCCATTTAGTCGTAGGACGAAAAACAATCAATTTGTTTATCTAAAATCCCACTAACGCATCGAGCTTAACATGGGTTTCTGACAAATAATAGCCTTTTTTTAGGTTTGTTCTAATTGATTTCGCTATTTTTTTCAGAAATTTGCATAAGGTTTTTTTATTTATTATTTCGTTTAATTTTTTTTAAAAAAGTTGGGATTTGGCATCCTATTTGCTAATATTTAAACCCTTTTTAAGTCGAATGAATATTACGGAAATGAGTGATCACGCAGATCAGATCCGCACCATCGATGCCATGGGTAAACTCTGCCCTATGCCACTCTTGATGTTAAAGCGCGCACTGAAAAGCCATCCAGGCGAAACCTTTCTGTTGAAATCATCAGATCCGCATAGTCAGATTGATGTTTCGCGTTACTGTGAGTTAAATCAGCTGAAGTATGATATGAAACAAATTTCCGACGTGGAGTTTCACTACGTAATTGAATCCTAAAAATTTTCAATTAAACTATTTATCTTCACATTCGTATAAAAGTTTACATATCTATACCCAAATATCCATCATTTGACTGGAGATTGGATTAACATAAATCTTAGATTTGGGAATGATCCCGTTATTCCTTAAGGAGAACACATGAGTGACAGCAGCAATCAATTGATGCCCCTGTCATTATCGGCGCCAGGTGTCAATCTCGGTGCTTATATTAGTACTGTCAATCAGATTCCTATTTTAACTGCCGAACAAGAAAAAGAGTTGGCAGACCGATATTTCTATGACCAGGATTTGGACGCAGCAAAAATGCTGGTGATGTCCCACCTGCGTTTTGTTGTACATATTGCACGTAGTTACGCAGGTTATGGCCTGCCTCAAGGTGACCTCATCCAAGAAGGCAACCTTGGTCTTATGAAAGCGGTAAAACGCTTTGACCCGAATATGGGTGTCCGTCTTGTTTCCTTTGCCGTGCACTGGATTAAGGCGGAAATCCACGAATATGTGATTCGTAATTGGCGTATTGTTAAAATTGCGACCACCAAAGCACAGCGTAAACTGTTCTTTAATCTGCGTAGTCTAAAAAAGTCATCTAAAAAGCTGACATTAGATGAAGCTCGATCCATTGCTAATGACCTGAATGTGACCCCTGAACAGGTTCTGGAAATGGAAGGCCGTTTGACTGCCTATGATGCAGCATTTGAAGCTTCTGGCGATGATGACGATGAAGGTTCAGGTCATGTTGCTCCAGCACTATATCTGGAAGATAACCGTTACGATCCGGCACGTCTGATTGAAAATGAAGACTACGAAGAACAAAGTACTGCTGCCCTGCACGATGCCATGGAACAACTTGATGACCGTTCACGTAACATCTTGCAGCGTCGCTGGTTAGATGATGAAAAATCCACCCTGCATGAGCTTGCCGCAGAATACAATGTTTCTGCCGAGCGTATTCGTCAACTGGAAAAAAATGCCATGGAAAAAATTAAAGTTGCGATGTCTTCCAACTAAGTTCCAAGCATTTTATAAAAAGTTTTATATAAAAAAGCCTTCAGATCTGAAGGCTTTTTTATCTTTTAATGCCGTGTTTCAGCCTGTACTTTTATGCTAAGGTTAAGCGCAAAATTTACAGGATGATCAATTCAGATGTGGATTGCGATTTCAGCGATTAACCTCGCCCTAGCGGTCATGCTTGGTGCTTTTGGTGCACATGGTTTAAAGAGCCGTGCAACTGAGGCTCAGCTTGGCTGGTGGCAGACTGCAACCGATTACTTTTTCTATCATGCGCTGGGCTTACTGCTATTAGGTATCCTGGCAAAAGTGATTCCACAGTTGCCAATTAAGCCAAGTTTTATTTTGATTCAATTGGGCATTTTACTGTTCAGTGGTTCACTTTATATTATGGCGCTTGGTTTACCGCGCGGTTTGGGTGCAATTACCCCGATTGGCGGTGCACTGATGATCGCAGGCTGGCTGACTCTGGCCTGGAATGCATTCAAATACATCAAGTAAGAACTGATCACATTCAGAGGGTGCCAACATGAACATCTATATCAATGGCGAACAACAACAGACCGACTGCACGACCTTGATGGAACTGGTCCAGCATCTTGCGCTTGAGGGTAAGCGCTATGCTGTTGAAGTCAATGAAATGATCGTTCCCAAAAGCAGATTGGCAGCAACGCCAATCTGTGAGGCAGATAAAATCGAAATCATTCACGCTGTCGGTGGCGGCTAAGGTTCGGAAAATACTATGCAAGATATACTTCAAATTGGCTCACGCCAGTTCCAGTCACGTCTGTTGGTTGGTACAGGAAAATATAAAGACCTACAGGAAACTGACCAAGCAATTCAGGCCAGTGGTGCAGAGATCGTGACGGTTGCAATCCGCCGTGTGAATATCGGTCAGCATCCCGATCAACCGAACCTGCTCTCTGTCGTTCCACCAGAAAAATACACCATTCTGCCAAATACGGCGGGTTGTTTCGATGCCAATAGTGCAGTACGTACCTGTATGTTGGCACGTGAACTACTGGATGGACATAATCTGGTGAAACTGGAAGTTCTGGGTGATGAAAAGACCTTATATCCAAACATTACTGAAACATTAAAAGCTGCCCACACCCTGATTGATGATGGTTTTGAAATCATGGTGTATACCTCAGATGATCCAATTGTAGCGCAAGAACTGGAAAGTATGGGCTGTGTTGCGATTATGCCTTTAGGTAGTCTGATTGGTTCAGGTCTCGGTATTTTGAATCCGCACACCATTTCCATTATTAAAGAAAATGCCAAAGTGCCTGTTTTGGTTGATGCCGGTGTTGGTACAGCCAGTGATGCAGCAATTGCTATGGAACTGGGTTGCGACGGCGTATTAATGAATACCGCGATTGCTGCTGCGCAAAATCCGGTCTTGATGGCGTCTGCTATGCGCAAAGCAGTGGAAGCAGGTCGTGAAGCATTCTTGGCCGGTCGTATGCCGCGTAAGCGTATGGCCAATGCCAGCTCGCCCGAAACCGGTTATTTCTTTAAATAAGAATTTGGGATGTTATATACAACCAAAGGATTTATTTTAGTGATGTCAATCAGTTCAGGAGCTTCCAGTAAACTCCTGAACTTTTAAACATTCATTATCCTGATTACATTTTAAGATTAAGTATGAGATTTCATCCACTCACTTGGATCAGTCCAAATGTGGAACTCAAAATATAATCACAGACTCTTTTAAACTCACAGTTGCAATCTAAAGCGCTTCTAAAATACGGATCTTCACACTGGCAACCGCGCCTTCAGTGGCTTTGGCATGTTGCTGCATATTCACACTGTGCATATGGGTTTCCAGATGCTGAATACTTTCCCATTTCTCAAACATCATGATTGAAAAAGGCACTTTGGTCTGCAATTGACTCTCAATCGATGGATGATCAATATAAACATCATAGAGATGACAACCCAGCTCTTGTAATACCTGTGCACGAATGTTTTCAAATGAATCCAGAACTTTTTTCATATCTTGTTCTGAATGACAGATAATTTCAGCAATAACGGTAATCATGGTTACATCTCCTGATTAAGCGAAAATTTTAGTTAAGTGTTCACGATACTGGACGATATATGTGTCAACTTTCGGTACTTTAATGACATCATTTACTATAAATGTTGGTAAAGCCTGCATACCCAAGAATTGGTTGGCTTTATGAAATGGTAAGTAAACACCATCTATGCCTACTCCATGGAAAAATTGCTCAGCATCATTAAAAGCCTCCATCGGTGCATTCCAGGTAAGTGACAACATATAGTTTTTATCGTGAATAAGACCACCTGAGCCATATTTTTTTGAAACGTCTGAACGTGAGCGACCATCATTTGCATACAGGCTGCCATGCCCTTCTGTAAAGACATCATCAATATACTTTTTCACTGTCCATGGTGTACCCATCCACCAGCCCGGCATCTGATAAATGACCGTATCTGCCCAAAGATATTTTTCAACTTCAGCTTGTGTATCATATTCACTGTCGGCACGAGTGATCTGAACCTGATGTCCTAACTCTGACAATACTTCTTGAGCCAGCTCAGTCAAGGTATCATTTAATTCACCATTCGAGTGTGCAAAAGTTTTCGCGCCATTTACCAATAAAATATTTTTCATTAAAAAAAATCTGCATCTAAAAATCTATGCAGGCACTATAAAGATTCTGTTTATCCCTAAAAAGTCGTTAATCTGAAAATGATTATTGACTAAATATCAATAATAATTTTTGAAGTAATAAAAAAAGCGCCATATGGCGCTTCTTCGAAACTTGAGAATTAAGGAATTAAACCTTCATCACGCATCGCAATTTGTACTGACTGACGTTCAGCTACTTTATTGCGAATCGCAATAATATTCTTATAAGGAGTCAGGTCATGTTCAATATGGTTAGACCAGTTAGTCAGTACAAACAGATAAGCATCTGCTGGACCAAAGTTATCATCTACCAGATAGTCATTGTCTGATTCACCAATGGCTTTATCAATGTAGCTTAATAAACGGTCAATTTCTGCATAGGCTTTTTTCTTGGTTTCATCATCCATTGGCGCACCAAAAAAAACTGAATACGCATCATGCAATTCTGAGTTCAGGTAACCTAACCATTCCAGAACTTTGGCACGCCCCATACCCGATGGCGGAATTAAATCTTGTTTTGGATCGTGTTGTGCCAGAAATGGAAGAATCGCAACGTTTTCAGTTAGGATCAGACCTGGGTTAATTTCCAGTGCTGGAACATAGCCTTTTGGATTGATCTCGTAATAATCTGCGCCTTTCTCAGTTTTATGTGTTTTTAAATCAACACGTTCCAAATCAAAATCAACATTAATTTCATTTAAAATAATATGTGCTGCCAACGAGCATGCACCAGGTGCATAGTAAAGCTTCATTTCTGATCCTTGTTATCTACTTCTCAATGTTTTAAATCGCTTCCAACAAACTTTCAAGTGATCAAACCTGTAAATTGCAAAAAAGCGTAACTGCCGCCAAAAGACATTTACTCCTTCAATATTGAGTATATTCCTGACATTTTCAAGTCATTCTTGTGTGGATTTTTAAACCAGGACGATTAAGATACGCAGGGTTTAAAATTTAATGATGAAATTCTGTGATAAGTCTGAAAAAAGAGGAATGGTTTTCCAATATCCGCACTGATGTTCTGGCTGGACTGGTGGTCGGTTTGGCACTCATTCCAGAGTCGATTGCCTTCTCTGCCATTGCTGGCGTCGATCCTCAAGTCGGTCTGTATGCCTCGTTCTGTATCGCGGTATCCATTGCTTTCTTTGGTGGTCGCCCTGCGATGATTTCGGCAGCAACAGGTGCGATGGCATTACTGATGATCACCTTGGTTAAAGACCATGGTTTGCAATACTTACTGGCTGCTACGATATTGACCGGGATAATTCAGGTGATTGCGGGAACATTTAAAGTTGCCAAATTAATGCGCTTTGTTTCGCAATCTGTGGTTTATGGTTTCTTGAATGCCTTGGCGATTTTGATTTTTGTCGCGCAGATTCCAGAAATGCAAAAAATGGATGCTATCGGTTATCTATTTGTCGCGCTCGGTTTAGTGATTATCTATTTATTTCCTTATATTCCGAAAATTGGTAAAGCCATTCCCTCACCGCTGATTTGTATTATGATCCTCAGTGGATTAGCACTTTTACTCGGTGCAGATATGCGTACCGTGAGTGATCTTGGGCATTTTCCAGATACTTTACCTGTTTTCTTGATCCCAGAAATTCCGCTGAATTTTGAAACACTACAGATCATTTTCCCTTATTCAGTGACTTTGGCTACTGTCGGTTTACTTGAAACCATGATGACCACAACCGTGGTGGATGAAGTCACCGATTCAGAAAGTGACCGTCATCAGGAATGTCGTGGTCAAGGTATGGCGAATATTGTTAGCGGCTTTATGGGCGGCATGGCCGGCTGTGCCATGATTGGTCAGTCGATCATTAACGTTTCTTCTGGTGCACGTACCCGTCTGTCTACCCTAGTTGCCGGGGTATTCCTGCTCTGTCTGGTGGTGTTCCTGAAAGACTGGCTGGCTTATATTCCTATGGCTGCATTAGTCGCAATTATGATCATGGTGTCTTTTACCACCTTCCAGTGGGGCGCGATCAAGCAATTTGGCAAGCATCCTCTTGTCTTTAATGTGGTGATGATTGCAGTCGTACTGGTGGTTTTGGCAACACATAATCTCGCGTTAGGTGTACTCATTGGTGTCGTTCTGTCTGCTCTGTTCTTTATCAACAAGCTAGAAAATACGGTTCATGTTGATACCCATTTGATTGATGAAAATTCACGTCGTTATGAGATTTCCGGGCAGATTTTCTTTAGTAGTTCCGACCGTTTCTATCAGTTCTTTGACTTTAAGGAAAACGTGAAAAAAGTCGAGCTAGATCTGACTCATGCGCATATCTGGGATGTCACTTCTGTGAATATGTTTAATAATATGGTGCAGAAATTCAAGGCTCAAGGCATTGATGTACAGGTAATTGGACTGAATGAAGCCAGCAGCACGTTGGTGGATCGTTATCAGACCTGATTAGAAATCATATTCAGTAAAAGGACCAATTGGTCCTTTTATTTTACCTGTCCTTTGCTGAAGCTCTATTTTTAATGGCGAATTCCTGAGAAAAGTTTGACTTGCTCAGCTCAGGACTTAAAATACCGCATTCTGAATTATTTAGATTTGCCAAAGTTATGTCGAACGATCAATTAGACCAGCAAGTCGTGGAGCTGGACAATTTAAGCGAGCACCGTGAAATTGTGACGTTTATGCGCCGCTCAGCACCGCTGAACACCTCTCAACGTACTGCGCTTGAACAATATGGTCACTTAATTTTGGAATATCCTGTTGGGGATTTACGTCAGCATTTTGAACATCCTGAACGTCCACTGACTGTAGAAATCGGTTTCGGTATGGGCCGTTCACTGGTACTGATGGCCAAAGCCAATCCTGAACGTAACTTTGTCGGTATCGAAGTGCATGTACCGGGTATTGCACAGTGCGTGTATGAAGCAGGTATGGCAGGCGTGACTAACTTACGTGTACTAGATGCTGATGCAATTCAGGTATTACGTGAAATGCCAGACAACAGTATCAATACTATTCAACTCTACTTCCCTGATCCATGGCAGAAAAAACGTCACTTTAAACGCCGTTTCGTGTCACACGACCGTATGCCATTGGTTGAGCAAAAGCTAGAGCTTGGCGGTACATTCCACGCTGCAACAGACTGGGAACCATATGCGGAATGGATGCTGGAAGTTCTGGAAGAACGTCCACGTTTAGAAAATCTGGCAGGCAAAGGTAATAGTTATCCACGTCCTGACTGGCGTCCTCAGACTAAATTTGAACGTCGTGGTATCGAAGCTGGTCACAAGATTAATGATTTTATCTTTAAGAAAATTTCTTAATTTAAAAGTCAAAAAAGCGCTGATTGTTCAGCGCTTTTTTATTAACGTAGAAAAATACGATAAATCAATTTGAGGATCGAACTGCCATACGGCGGATAAATCAACTTCATCAAACTGAATTTTGGTCGACTAAAGACTGACTTGGCATGACTAAAGGTCTTAAAGCCTTCATGTCCATGATAATGCCCCATTCCAGATGGTCCGATCCCGCCAAATGGCATATCTTCCATACCCGCGGTCATTAAAGTTTCATTGAGACAAACTCCACCACTATGCGTTGCATGTAGCACTTTTTGCTGCTCAACTTTATCATAGCCGAAATAATACAGTGCTAATGGCCGGTCATGCTGGTTGATATAGTCAATCGCTTCATCAATCTGCTCATAGCCAATGACTGGTAGCAATGGCCCAAAGATTTCATTCTGCATGATTAGCATATCTTCATGCACATTGGTCAGGACCAGATGTGGCAAACGACGCCCATCTACGCCCTGTTCAATCTGATGTAACTCAGCACCTTTGGCTCTCGCATCCTCAATATACTGCTGCAAACGAGTAAACTGGCGGTCATTAACAATGGTCGTATAATCCGGATTACTCAGGATACTATTTGGATAAAACTGTCGAATTGCGTTGAAATAAGCCTCTATAAAGGCCGGTATTTGTGACTGATGAACAAATGCATAATCAGGTGCCACACAAGTCTGCCCGGCATTCATGGTTTTGCCAAATGCTAGACGACATGCACTTTCCTGTAAATCGGCATCCTTAGCAACAATCACAGGGGACTTGCCACCAAGTTCCAGTGTCACTGGCGTTAGATTATCGGCTGCTGCATGCAGCACATGCCGCGCAATAGATGTCGCACCGGTAAATAGCAAATGATCAAACGGCAAAGTCGTGAATTGCTGCGCCACCTGAGCATCTCCTGTCACAACTGCAATTTGATCCGCTGGAAAATATCGCGCAATCAGCTGTTGAAACAGGCTGGAAAATTCCGGGGTATATTCACTCATTTTCAGCATGATCCGGTTACCCGCTGCCAATGCCTGTCCTAAAGGTCCGATGGCGAGAAAAAGTGGATAATTCCATGGGACTACAATACCAACCACGCCTACTGGCTGGTACATTACATAGCCAGTCGCTGGCTGGAATAAAATTCCGACCTGACGTTTACTCGGCTTCATCCATTTTTTTAGATGCTTTAAGCTGTGTTTCAGTCCATTTAAGCTGATCAGCACTTCAAACAGCTTGGTTTCATCAAGGCTCCGATTGGAGAAATCCCGGCTAATCGCGTCTGCCATTTCATCCTGATGCTCAACTACCATTTGATGTAGCGTTTTCAGTTGCTGCTGACGCTGTTCATAGCTTGGATAGGCCGCTTGCAAACAGGCCTGACGCTGCTGCTGAAAGATATCCTGCATATATTTGGTATTATCCAGATTGGTACCTTGTTCCCATGACGTCATATGCTATCCCTATTAATTCTGTAAAAATGAAGTTCTCATATTATTAAGCAACTTTTGGTGCCTGTTGTCTTGCACGGATCAGATCCACTGCTTTTTCCGCAATCATAATCGTTGGCGCATTGGTATTGCCATTCACAACCGATGGCATGACTGAAGCATCAATGACTCGAAGATTTTGAATACCATAAACACAGAGTTCAGGATCGACCACAGACATCTCATCAACGCCCATCTTACAGCTACCGACCGGGTGATACACGGTATCGACCCGATTACGCAGAATGTCCCGGATGTCATCATCCGTTTTCACATTCGCGGTAAATAAGTCCTGCTTATACAGACTGGAAAGTGATGGTGATTGCATTAACTTTTGCGTCAATTTAAAACCTTGCACCAGATCATCCAAATCGCGCTCATCATCCAGGAAATTTGGATCAATCAAGAGTGGATCATGAATATTTGGTCCACTGAGTTTGATCGAGCCCCGACTGCGCGGATTTAATAAACAGACATGGCAGGAAATGCCATGACTACTACGGAATTTTCGTGCATGGTCATCCACCAGCGCCACCACAAAATGCAGTTGCAGATTTGGAATTTTCAGATCAGGGGAACTTTTGATAAAGCCACCACATTCAGCAAAATTAGAGGCAATCATGCCACGGCGTTCACTGCGATAACGTGTAATCTGCTTCAACATATCCAGTGAACCTGACATGGAAATTCCAAAGGTTCCGGCAAACTCCTTGACACTATAGCCAAAAATAAAATCGGGATGGTCATGAAAATTCTTTCCAACGCCCGGTAAATGATGATTAAGTTCAATGCCATGCTGTTGCAATTCTTCAGCATTACCAATTCCAGATAGCATCAGGATATGTGGAGATTGCATAGCGCCAGCCGAGAGTAAAACTTCCTGCCGTGCCTTTAAAATTTTTAATTGACCAGCATGTTGTACCTGAACGCCGACTGCTGTTTTTTGCTCAATTAAGATTTTATGTGTGGTGGCTTTGGTCCAGATGGTTAGATTCGGACGATTCAAATGAGGAAACAGATATGCTCGAGCTGCACTACAACGTTCACCATTATCATGCGTGACCTGATAAATACCTAAGCCTTCTTGCTCTGCACCATTAAAATCATCCAGAACCGGATAGCCCTGTTCACGTGCTGCCTGCAGATAACGTTCATGGAAAATACTGTCCGTTTGCACATCGGATACATGTAAAGGACCATCATTACCATGATATTCATTCTGAATGCGATGATTGTTTTCAGACCTGATGAAATATGGCAGCACTTCCTCATAAGACCAACCAGTACAGCCTTGCGCTGCCCAATCATCATAATCGGCACGATTACCACGAATATAAATCATGGCGTTAATTGCGGATGAACCACCCAGACATTTGCCACGTGGCTGATAACCTTTACGTCCATTCAGCCCTTTTTGTGGAACAGTTTCAAACGCCCAGTTGTTGATTTTGGTCGGCAAACTCATGACACAGGCGGCGGGAATGTTCACTGTCCATGCATTGCCATGACCACCTGCTTCTAAAAGACAGACCGAAATATTAGGATCTTCACTTAAACGACTGGCCAGTACGCATCCTGCGCTCCCTCCACCAATAATGATGTAGTCAAATTCCTGTTGCATTGTTATTGTTCCATTTTCATTATTATCTTCTCAACTTAAGATATTTTTTGAAAATAGACAATCAAAATTCTGAATGAAACTCAATGCCTGATTGAGAATTCTGCACGGAATTCAAGTAGCTAGATGGTTTTTCTTACACTTAAGAAGATTGATGACGTTGCAAGATCTGCTGGCTTAGCAATGCATACACTTCTGCCAAATCATTTCGTTGAGACTGCTCTAACATCTGCTGATGCATATTGAGAATATTCTGATCGCCACGCATCGCAGGTCCGGTCTGCATCTGACGAGGATCATTCTGTGTGGCTTTATTGGCAGTTTCCAGAATCAAGGGATAAAGTAAGCTGAAATCTACATTTTCTGCATCAACCACCTGTTTGGCCATGTCATAACAATAATTACTAAAGTTACAGGCAAATACAGCAGCTAAATGTAAGCTCAAGCGTTGACTAGAACTGTAATTATAGACTCGCTTGCTTAGACTTTTTGCAAGCTCTAATAATAAGGTTTGATCTTGTTCATTTGCCGCTTCAATAAACAGTGGTGTCGTCTGCCAGTCAATATCACGCTCCAGACTAAAGGTTTGTAATGGATAGAATACGCCAGCTCGTGCATGCACTTTTTTGAGTACATCTAGATGGGTACTACCTGAGGTATGGACAATCAAGTTGTGTGGTAGATACGGGTGAATCTGCTCAATCACTGAAGCAATAGACTGGTCACTCACAGCAATTATTACCAGATCCACATCACTAAGCAGCTCTTTAGGTTGGGCTATCGCTTGTGCCTTGAATTGTTCAGCCAGTTGCTGTGCTTTTTCTAAAGTCCGGCTATAGATCTGCACAACCTCATGTTGTTCTGATAATACCCGCGCCAGATGATAGGCCACTCGCCCTGCCCCGATGATAGTAATCCGCATCTACTCATATTCCTGAATCATTGCGCACAGCATGCCAATAAAAAAAGGACGAAGCAATTCGTCCTTTTTTATTTTAATCAATTTACTTAAGTCTTATATTTATACCTTCTGTTTCACACCTTGCTCATCAACCGCACGTACAGTACCAGTATCGATATTCATTACCTCAAAGGCAATACGACGGTTTTTATAACGGTCTACCTCTTTAGCATTACCGGCATTTGGTTGAGCTGACCCGATACCTACTGCATTCACTTGAGCAGGATCAACACCCTGCTTAATCAAATAATTCATAATTGCTTGGGCACGCTGTAAAGACAACTGTTTATTTTGCTCCTCATTACCTTGCGCATCTGTATGACCAATCACTCGCAAATGAACTTGTGGTGCACGTTTCATCAAAGCTGCGGTCTGATCCAGAATTGATTGATTGGTTTCAGGGATTTCTGTTGAACCTGCCGCAAAGTTAATCGCTTGTAAATTTAAAGCTGTCGCAACATCTAAAGCCTTAATTTGTTCAGTTTGCATACTCGCCAGTACTTTTTCAGCCTCATTACTTTGAGCACTTGCCATTTGTTGAGGTTTCACTGGTTGCTGGGCCATGACCTGCATATTTTTTGCCAGATTACGGATTTCACCAGTAATACGCGCTGCATCTGCGGAATTGGCTGCCTGCACAGATACCTGATCACCCACCCAGTTCAAGCTGACATTCGGTACACCTTGTATCGTTTTGAGTACTGTGGGAATAGCATCCTGATCAATAAATTGCGAATGATAGCTCTGGTTATTGGCGGTACCACAACCAATGTTGTAGTTGTAAATCTGCTTGATTTCGTTTTGCAGAATTTCCATATATTGCTGATCATTCACCTGCACCTGACAGCTGGTGATCTGTCCTTCACTACCCGTACTTAATTTTAAAAATGCAGGTTGTGTTGCAGCTGCCTGACTCTTCTGCATGTCGCGGATATCATCTGGATCATCATCACGCGTACATCCTCGGAAGAAGAACATAATTAAAACTGCCACCGCAATGAATGCAAACACAGGTACAAGGAACGCATTCCGTTTCGCTTTCTGAACGGGTGGCTCAACCGGTTCGGGATCAATTCCTGGTACTGGGGTTGGATGATGATCCACTAGTGGCGATGCGCCTATAGTCAACAGAAGCGGAGAAGCCCACGCCGGCAAGGATTTTTGTATTGAGTCATTATTGGTTTCAATTACATAATTAATTGCATCTGGATTAGATGCATCGGCTTCAGTTTTTAAATATTCAATCGTTGGTTTAATCGAGCGGTTTAAGGTCTGTTCAAGCTGTTCCTGAGGTACGCTATCTGAGGTGTTAGCCAGATGATCTAGCAGTCGTTGTTTGATTTCTGGTTTTTCTGTGAATAATTCACTGATCTTTGGATTTAATTGCTGACCGAGGGTTTCTGCCTGTTCCGGATGCGCACGCAAGACGCTCAGGAAAATAGGATAAAATTGAGCAAGCGCCTGCTCTTTGGCAGCAACATACTCCGTTTCACCTTGCAGTACAGTCGGAGTGACATGATATTTTAATCGTTGAATCAGGTCTTCATTCATAAAGTCACCATTCTTTTGATTTTTTAATGATTAATATTTATTCAGTTTAAAGCCCGATCTTTTTAGTAAATGTAAATAGTTGTATGGAAATCATAACGTTTCATGAGTGCTAGTTAATGATATGTTTACCAAAATAAAAAAAGCCAGCCGAAGCTGACTTTAATTAAAACAAGCAAAAAATGATTTAAGCAGGTACAAAGCTTTGTAAAACTTTTCCTTTGACCTTTTGGTTGATCAATGGTGTATTTTTACCTTGAGATACGATGGTTTCTTTAGTTAAAGTCCATTCCAGCTCTGGATCCACCAGCACCCAACCCGCTTCCTGAATCCAGCGGTTCTGCATTTTCGCTACTGTTGCCGGCGCCAGGGTGACTTTCTCCACCCATTCCAGTGGGGTAAACAGACCTTCATTTACCAATTGCACACCGAATGGTACAAAAGTATCAAAAGCAGTAAAGCCCGGTTGAGTTTCAGCAAACGGTGCCATTTTTGCAGAACTGCTCAGTGGTTCGTGATGGGTACAGATCGCGTCAATCACACCAGATTTTACGCCTTGACGCAGTAATTCTTTATCAGCCTCAGAACGTAATGGCGGACGAACATGCGCAAGTGAATTAAAGCCATCAATCAATGCATCGGTCAAATGCAATTGATGCATTGCTACGTCACAGGTTACTGGTAAGCCTTTTTCTTTAGCGATCCGAATCAGTTCTACTGAAGCGCCACAAGACAATAGACCGAAGTGAGCACGTACTTTCGTTGCTTCAATCATGAGCAGATATTTGGCAATCGCAACGGTTTCAGCCAGTGCTGGAATCATTGGCAAGCCTTGGCGTGATGCAATAAAGCCTTCATGCACACAGCCATCTTTGGCAATTTGTGGTTCTTCTGCATAGAACACTACAGTCAGATTCAGACCTGCTGCATATTCTAGAGTACGAATCACGACGTCATCATCAGCAAACGGCGCATTGGCATTCGAAACTGCAGTACAGCCACCTTTTTTCAGACCGGCCATATTGGCAGGCTGATTGCCTTTCAAACCTTGAGTTTGCGCACCAATTACTTCCAGATAGATACCACCATCCAGCATGGCTTTTTCAACTAGACCATGAATCAGCGCACCATTGTCCTGCACGATTGGCTTTGAATCTGGTGGAGTAAATACATGCAGAATACCGTTTTCACGTGCTGCTTTACCTTCAGATTTCAGCGTACCATGCTGTTGCTGGCCTGGTTCACGTAAACGTGCGCATAGATCGACCATGGTTGGCATCAACCATTTGCCTTGTCCATCAATGGTCTCTAACACCTTCGTAGTTTCAGCAACACGCTTGCCATTTTCTAAATAAACAGTTTGTACGCTGTCGATTTTTTCGATTGGGTCTAGAACTCGAACATTCTCAATTTTAACAATAGACATGACTTATTCCTTATACCGCAATCGCTTCAATCAAACCTTGTTCCTGGAGCTGGCCTTGCATTGAAAGTGCCAACACCGCCATACGTACCGCAATACCATTGGTCACCTGATGCAGAATCACGGACTGTGGACCATCGGCAATACTGGAATCAATTTCTACACCACGGTTCATTGGGCCTGGGTGCATCACGATGCAGTCCGGTTTAGCCAGTGCCAGACGTTCTTTGTTCAGACCGTACATTTTGTAGAATTCAGCTTGAGAAGACAGTGCTGGCGAATCAATGCGTTCGTTCTGGATACGCAAGGTAATGATCACGTCACAGTCTTTAATGCCATCTTCCATGTTATTGAACAGACGCACTTCTGGACCGTAATCATCGAAACCATAAGGAAGCAAGGTATTTGGTGCAATCACACGGATATCTTTACAGCCTAAAGTTTGCAAGGCTGCAACATCAGAACGCGCGACACGTGAGTGTTTGATATCACCAATGATGGCAATTGAAATATCTTCAAAATTCTTTTTAGTCTCACGGCGAATGGTGAGCATATCCAGCATGGCTTGGGTTGGATGGGCGTGACGGCCATCACCTGCATTAATAATCGCGACATTTGGACACACATCTTTGGCAATAAAATGCGCTGCGCCTGAAGATGAATGACGTACCACGAAAATGTCTGCCGCCATTGCTTCTAGGTTCCACAAAGTATCGCGCAGCGTTTCACCTTTCGAGGTACTTGAACGTGCGATATCAATATTCAGAACATTGGCAGATAGGCGCTTTGCAGCTGCTTCAAAAGTGGTACGGGTACGGGTAGAATTCTCGAAGAAGAGGTTCATTACCGTTCGCCCTTCGAGCAAATTATTGGTAATGAGCTGATTTTGGTCATTAAAAAAGGACGCCGCGGTGTCCAATATTTTTGTAAGAGTTTCTTTAGATAGACCTTCGATAGTCAAGAAGTGTTTTAGATTGCCTTCTTTATTGAGTTGAATCTGGCTCGGTGTATGCAATGCAGCCAAGTGCATGAGAGATTCCTTATACGTTAAGTCAACGTATTATACAGAGATTCACTCCTGTTCGCACTTGGGAAATCGGCTACTTGTACAAAAACCGACTTGATAATAAAAATTGATTTTGAAATTCCTATGTATTTTTTCAATAAGATAATTTAACTTTATTTTAATAGATCGATGTTTTGGCATTCTAAAATGAGTGCTTCAGTCTGGAGCATCCGCACTCATAACCAGATTAGCGCAATGAGCCAATATAATGATGTGAAACCTGAGCACGATAGATATCTTCTTCTGTAGGTTCCACCCGAATCAAGTCTTCCTGACCCTGTCGATTTATTTCCGTTAAGGATTCATCTTGATCAGCAAATAGATTAAATACCTGTCTTAATTTTTCAACAAGTCGCAATAACTCATGATCTTGAGTAGCTTCAGCCAACTCAATCACATGCTTGGCATATTCCTTATTTTCAGACAGGTAAATTGCATCAATCACACGACCAGAAACGCGTCTTAAACGTGCGTAGATTAAAGTTGCAATTGAAAAGCTATCTCCGTTCACCATTTTAAATCCCCAATATATTTAAAAAAGTGAGACCGCAGCCCCTCCCCAGTGGCTGCAGCCTCATATTTTATAAGGAGCAATTTCCATACCAATTTTATTCACTTATCACGTATTTAATATCTTTTTTATTGCACCGGGTTCATTGCGATGAAATTTCAGAGCCAATCGAAACAATTTCAAAAGCTTTAAAAGGCAAAATACGGTAAACTGAGCACAGTTTTTTTATTTATTCTTTTCCGGTCTCTCTATTTTATGAATACCTCTTCACGTTTAAGCAATTATTGGGTCACCTGTGCCGATGGTCTGGAAACCTTATTAGAAGAAGAAATCAAAGGTTTAGGTGTTCAGGATATTGAACGTTTCCCGGGTCGTCTGACCTTTAAAGGCACACTTGAAAATGCATATCGCATTTGTATGTGGTCTCGCCTCGCTTCTCGTGTCCTGATGCCAATCCATACGCATGAAATTGAATTCTCCCATGATGCGCGTGATGTGGCTGAAGAGCTTTATGAAGGTGCAATCAGCTTTGACTGGTCGCTTATTTTTGCACCACAAAGTACCTTTGCAATTCGTCTGCATGTGGAACGTGATATTAAGGTCAATACCCAATTTGCCACTTTACGTGCTAAAGATGGTGTCGTAGATTCCTTTATGGAAGCTGTGGGCAAACGTCCAAGTATCGATACCAAACAGCCAGAAATCACCATGTATATTCTGGCGGGTAAAAAAGCGCATACCTACTGCCTGGATTTGTCGGGTGACTCACTGCATAAACGTGGCTACCGCCGCTTTATGACCGAAGCGCCAATCAAGGAAAACCTGGCAGCTGCGATTCTGCAAAAAGGCGGTCTGAAAGACATCAATCCGGATATCGTGGTTGATCCGATGTGCGGTTCAGGTACCTTTATTATTGAATCTTTAATGATTCTGACTGATCGCGCACCTGGTCTGGTACGTCGTTTCGGCTTTAATGGCTGGAATGGTCATAATCATGAATTATGGATGGAAATCAAAGCTGAAGCTGCTGAACGCCATAAAGCTGCGCTGGAAAATCCATTACCAAAATTCTATGCCTTTGATGCCGACTGGGAAGCGGTTAAAGCTACCAAGCAAAACATCATTGCGGCAGGTTTTGAATCAGCGCTCGACCAGATCATGATCGAAGAACGTACTTTAAATGACTGGCCGGACTTCCAGGCTGAAGGCAAGAAGGCCTTCTTCGTAACCAACCCACCTTATGGTGAGCGTTTAGGTGATAAGGCTTCTAACCGCGCATTGTATTTGGGTCTGTCTAATCTGCTACAGAAGAATTTCCCGAATCAGAAAGCAGCTGTGATTGCATCCCAAGTTGAACAAGCAGATGTTTTAGCTTTCAATGATCCGCAAATTCTACGTCTGATGAACGGTAAATTACCGATTTACATTCGTTTCGGTACAGTTAAACCAGCAGCAGTGGTACGCTCATTCCTGGAAAGCTGGCAGCCACAGCAATTTGAGCCAATCGAAGGTGCGATGGAATTTGCTAACCGTCTGACCAAGAATATGCAAACCCTGAAAAAATGGGCTGTGAAAGAAAATATTCACTGTCTACGTTTGTACGATGCCGATCTGCCTGACTTTAATGTCGCAGTAGACCTATATGGTGAACGCCTGCACGTTCAGGAATATGCACCACCGAAAAAAATTGATCCTGAAAAAGCCAAAAAACGTTTTAACCTTGCACTACAAGCGATTCGTGCTGTGACTGGTTTAGGCCGTGATGCGATCTTCATTAAGACTCGTGCCCGTCAGGAAGGTAAAAACCAGTACACCAAACAAAGTACTGCGTCTAAACGTTTTATCGTGCAAGAAGGTCAAGCCAAAATTCTGGTGAACTTAACGGATTATCTAGATACCGGTCTGTTCCTGGATCACCGTCAAATGCGTCTGCGCATTGCCCGTGAAGCCAAAGGTAAGCACTTCCTGAATCTGTACAGCTATACTTCTACGGCGAGCTTACATGCGGCTTTAGGTGGTGCAGCAAGTACAACTAGTGTGGATTTATCTAATACGTATCTGAACTGGTCTAAAGAAAACTTCGTTCTGAATGGTCTGACTGTCGATCATGCCGATCAGCAGCATCAATTCTTTGCTTCTGACTGTTTCGAATGGTTGAAAGAAGGTCATGAGCAATATGAGCTGATCTTTATTGATCCACCGACATTCTCAAACTCGAAGAAGTTCTACGGTACTTTTGATGTACAGCGCGACCATCTATCTTTGATTAAACGCGCGATGAACCGTTTAACCACTGATGGTACCTTGTACTTCTCAAATAACTATCGTGGCTTTGAAATGGACGAAGAGATTCTGGCATTCTACGACGTAGAAGAAATCACCCACGAAACCATCGGTCCTGATTTCAAGCGTAATCAGAAGATCCACCGTGCATGGAAAATTACTCATCCAAAAATGTAATATGATTGAGAATTAACTTCTTTCATCACGATTTACACCCTCTTTCTTTTTCTCCCATAGGGAGAAATGAAAAGTGGTGCGATGAAAGAAGTAAATACCATATAAAAAACCCAGCCTAGGCTGGGTTTTTCTTTTCAATGATCACGGATTAATTGAGCTTCATTTTATCAAAGACCAATTCACCATTTTCAGCGCTAACCACAATGGTATCGCCCGGGTTGAATTTACCTTCAAGAATGTTTTGTGCCAAACCATTTTCAATACGTTGCTGGATTGCACGTTTCAGTGGACGAGCACCGTATAATGGATCGAAGCCGACATCGATCAACTGATCGAAAGCACTGTCTTCCACGGATAAGCGCAAGTCGCGTTCTGCCAGACGTTGACGTAGACGGTTCAACTGGATATCGGCAATACCACGGATCTGTGCTTTTTCCAGAGAGTGGAACACCACAATCTCATCGATACGGTTAATGAATTCTGGACGGAAGTGTTCCGATACCGCATTCATCACCACACTACGCACTTCATCTCGTGTAGCACCGCTGCCCAGTTCACGCACATCGCTTGAACCCAGGTTAGAGGTCATCACGATCACAGTGTTCTTGAAGTCCACCACGCGACCTTGTGAGTCAGTTAGACGACCATCATCCAGCACTTGCAGCAGGATGTTAAATACATCTGGATGCGCTTTCTCGACCTCATCGAACAGCAGCACGCTATATGGTTTACGACGTACTGCTTCAGTCAATATACCACCTTCTTCATAACCGACATAGCCCGGAGGCGCACCAACCAAACGGCTTACCGAATGTTTTTCCATAAATTCCGACATATCGATACGGATCATCGCATCATCACTGTCGAACAGGAAGTTCGCTAAGGCTTTAGTTAACTCAGTCTTACCGACCCCTGTTGGGCCAAGGAACAGGAATGAACCACTTGGGCGATTTGGATCAGACAATCCGGCACGGGAACGGCGTACTGCATTCGATACTGCCACCACAGCTTCATCCTGACCGACGACACGGTTATGCAGAAATTCTTCCATATGCAACAGTTTCTCACGTTCACCCTGCATCATTTTCGATACAGGGATACCGGTTGCTGCGCTCACCACTTCTGCAATTTCATTGTCAGTGACTTTGTCACGCAACAGTTTTGGCGCTTCACTTTCTTCAGCTGCTTCAATGCGTTCCAGCTGTTTCTGCAACTCTGGAATCACACCATATTGATAACGTGCCGCTTCCGCCAGATCACCTTCACGTTGTGCCTTTTCTAATGCAATACGTGCTTGGTCCAGTTTCACCTGAATGTCTTTGTTACCAGCAACCAAGGCTTTGTCTGCACGCCAGATTTCTTCCAGCTCGCTGTACTCTTTCTCTACAGTGGCAATCTGCTCTTCCAGATGTTTCACTTCGCCTTGCGCACCAGAATCTTCGTCTTTTTTCACCGCTTCAAGCTGCATTTTCAGCTGAATCAGACGGCGTTCCAGTTTATCCAAGGCTTCTGGCTTAGAATCCAGCTCCATTTTGATACGTGAAGCTGCCTCATCAATCAGGTCAATCGCTTTGTCTGGCAATTGACGATCGGTGATGTAACGATGTGACATTTTTGCAGCCGCGATAATGGCTGAGTCTAGAATCTGTACACCATGGTGAGTGGCATAACGGTCTTTCAGCCCACGCAGAATCGCAATGGTATCTTCGACACTTGGTTCATCCACCAGCACTTTCTGGAAACGACGTTCTAGAGCCGCATCTTTTTCAATGTACTGACGGTATTCATCCAGTGTAGTCGCACCAACACAACGTAGCTCACCACGTGCTAATGCTGGTTTCAGCATGTTACCCGCATCCATGGCGCCATCACCTTTACCGGCACCGACCAGTGTATGCAGCTCGTCGATGAATAGGATGATTTCACCTTCGTGTTTGGCTAAGTCTTTCAGAACGGCTTTTAGACGTTCTTCAAACTCACCACGATATTTGGCACCCGCCAGCAATGAACCCAAGTCCAGTGACAAAACACGTTTACCTTTCAGTCCTTCTGGAACTTCGCCATTCACAATACGTTGTGCCAGACCTTCGACAATCGCTGTTTTACCGACACCTGGTTCACCAATCAGTACCGGGTTATTTTTGGTACGGCGTGACAAGACCTGAATGGTACGGCGAATTTCATCATCACGACCAATCACAGGATCGAGTTTGCCTTGCATGGCACGTTCGGTCAGGTCAATGGTGTATTTATTTAAAGAGTCACGTTGATCTTCATGATTATTGCTCATGACTTTTTCATTGCCTCGAATTTGATGAATAACTTGTTTTAAGGTCTCAGCTTTAACACCCACTTCACTTAACAGTGATTTGGTTTTGCCTGTTTCGGCCAGTGCCAACAGCACCCAGTCAGTAGAGAGAAATTCGTCCCCTGCTTTTTGGGCAAAACTGTCTGCCAGATGCAGTACTTTGGCTGCTTCAGGGCTGAGGTTAATGTCACCAGTGGATTGACTTAAAGTCGGTGCGTTACTCAGCGCAGTTTGCAGTTTAGTCTGCAAGTCACGTAAGTTGGCACCTGCCTGTTGCAGCAGACTGATATTAGATGATTCATCTAACAGGGTTGCCAGAATGTGAATACCGTCAATAGATGCATGATCCTTACCCATTGCTAAGGATTGAGCATCGGAAAGGGTTTGCTGCAGGCGATTTGTAAATTTTTCAAAGCGCATTATTGTTATTCCTCACAACAAATTTTTAACTTAATTCATATATGGGAGCAGGCGCACAAATTTCAAATAAAATTTTATATATTTTTCAAAAACTTAATATAAATAATGGGTAGTCTTCAATAATAATATTGGTATGCTCAAATCATATTTCAAGTGAGCTAAGAAGAATTATTATTAGGCTATAAAATTAATCATGTGAAATAGAAAAAGCCTTTATCAATAAAGGCCTTTTCAAAATAAAATCGCAAAAATTATGGTGCTGGATTTGGCTGCTGACGGTGAATCGCTTCAATACCTTGTAAGACTTCTTCAGACAGATTCACGTCAAACGCCTGAATATTTTCTTTGAGCTGATCCAGATTGGTTGCACCAATAATGGTACTAGTCACGAAGAACTGCTGTTTAATGAAAGCCAGTGACAACTGGGTTAATGTCAGGCCATGCTGCTCAGCCAGTTGTGCATACTGCTCGACTGCCCATTCACTTTCAGGATTACTATAACGGCTAAAGCGAGAGAACAAAGTGACACGGGCATTGGCTGGACGCGCACCATTGCGGAATTTACCGGTCAGATAACCAAATGCCAGTGGTGAATAAGCCAGTAAGCCTACACCTTCATATTTGGCGATTTCTGACATGCCAATTTCATAAGTACGGTTCAGCAAGCTATAAGGATTTTGCACACTGACAAATTTAGAAAGACCCAGCTTTTCTGCCAAATGCAGGAACTTCATGGTGCCCCAAGGCGTTTCATTCGATAGACCGATATAGCGAATACGACCTTTCTTGATTTCATCATGTAAAGCGGTCAGGGTTTCTTCTAGATCAGTGACTGCACGATCTTCTGCTGCTTCAGCATTGCCATAACCGAGCTTGCCAAAGAAATTAGCTGGACGTTGTGGCCAGTGCAATTGGTAAAGGTCGATATAATCAGTCTGCAAACGTGCAAGCGAGTTATCAATTGCAGCAGAAATCTCCGAAGCCACAAACTTGGTTTGGCCATCACGGATATGGCTACCACCTTGCGATGGACCAGCAATTTTAGAGGCTAAAAATAGTTTGTCACGACCACCACGTGATGCAATCCAGTTTCCGATAATGCGTTCTGTGGCACCTTGGGTTTCCGGTTTTGGTGGCACCGGGTACATTTCCGCAGTATCCCAAAAGTACAACCCTTGATCCAGTGCATAATCGAGCTGTTCAAAAGCTTGTTCTTGGGTATTTTGCTCACCAAAGGTCATGGTACCCAAACAAATTTCTGGAAGTAAAATGCCTGTATCTGCAAGTGGTTTGAATTGCATGAATAATCCCTGTCTATTCTAGATTCGACTTATCGTACTAAAGTGCCCATAGAGTATAGAAGGAAAGCGACTGGCTGAAATCATCTTTTCTGAGAAGTTTGTTCTTATTTGTGATGTTGAATTTTTAGCAGACATAAAAAAAGCAAACCCTGAGGCTTGCCCTTTTATCAAAATCGAAGCTTATTCTTCAGATTCATCTTCAGCTGGCACTTCATTTTGTTCTAATGAAGCATCAAAGATCAGAATTGCTTTACCATCCGTTTCGATCATGCCTTGCTCTTCCAGCGTTTTCAGCACACGCCCCACCATTTCACGGGAACAGCCCACGATACGGCCAATTTCCTGACGAGTAATACGGATCTGACGGCCATTTGGCAGAATCATCGCTTCAGGCTGAGCTGAAAGATCAATCAGACAACGTGCAATACGACCAGAAACATCGATAAATGCCAGGTCAGTTACTTTACGCGTGGTGTTCTTCAGACGTCGAACCAGCTGGGCAAATACCGCATAACTTAAGTCAGGATATTGCTTGCTGAGTTCATGGAAGTTTTCGTAGGTAATTTCCGCAATTTCACAAACGTCACGCGTACGCACTTCTGCAGTACGTTGTGGATTTGCTTCGAATAAACCCATTTCCCCAAAAAAGTCACCCGCATTCAAATATGCTACGACAATTTCACGCTCATCATCTTCACGAAGAATGATCGATACAGACCCCTTCAGAATCAAATATAAAGATTTAGATTCTGTTCCTGCATCAACGATCGTTGTACGTTTTGGGTAACGGTTGATATATGCACGTTTTAATAATGCCTTCACGGATTCTGGTAATTGCCCCGGAGAAAGTGCATCTGTGCTTAATTGTGAAAAGTTTGAAGTCATGCTTAACAGTTCCAAATAAGGATAATTTTTAGATCGCACAAGACCTAATGTGAACTTGTCACACAGAGGGAATGAAATTCCTTATCAACCCAATTTATGTTAGTGTACAGTTACTTCGTAAATTTATAGCTTTTTTTAGGTAGTTGCAATGCAAACAAGTGTACATTGGCTAGAGAATGTTGCTTTTGAAGCAAAAACTCAAAGTGGTCATACTGTGATTATGGATGGCTCGCCAGAATACGGTGGTGAGAACCGTGGTCCTCGCCCAATGGAACTATTATTAACCGGTTTGGGCGGTTGTGCTTCGTTTGATATTGTCACCATTTTAAAGAAAGCGCGTCAGGACATTACCGACGTTCGTTGTGAACTCAAAGCAGAACGCGCAGATGCGATTCCTGCAGTATTTACGAAGATTCACCTGCATTTTGTAGTGACGGGTAAAGGTGTTAAAGAGAAGCAAGTGGCGAAAGCTGTCGAGCTTTCTGCCGAAAAATACTGCTCAGCAAGCAAAATGCTGTCTGATGGTGGTGTAGAAATCACGCATGATTTTGAAATTATTGAAGCTGAATAATACTGCTGATTTAAGTATAAAGGCGGTCCTAGTGGTCGCTTTTTCTTTGCCTGAAATTTGATAGTGGGATAATAAAATTTAAACAGATCGAGAAGTCGAATAAGTTGAACCATCTTCAAAAATTACCTGCTTTTCAGGCCATCTAAGTGCCCCTAATTTACTAGAAAATTCTCGTTGATGCTGTCGATCCAGATAACGTTTCCCGACTGAATAATCTACGCAGAAGACATTCTGCTTATGACCAAACCACTGTAATGGATCAATCTGCTGAAACAGTCCAGCTTTGACTTCAGCCGAATTAAACTTACGCCAGTAGTGTCCAATAATCACCGGGATATCATCCTGATAATGCTCCCACCATGGTAAACGGTCTTTCATACGCCACTTACCACCTGCATAGATCGGCTTATCTGTCATATATTCAGCACCAGAAGTCGTGACCTTGATCGGGTTATACATCTGCTCAATCCATTCCTTTTGCGCCAGATGTTTCAGCCACGGAATATCACTATTCGGATCAGTCAGCTCGTCACGGAACTGCTCTGCCTCTCTTGATGCGTGTTCTGCAATACCCGCATCATCAATATGCTTCTGGGTCTGCTGGACAAAATGCTCATAGGCTTCACGCAAGTGCAGTTTGTCCAGTGATTTGAGTTGTTGAATAGATTGTGTATCCCAACATGCATGCACAATCCGGATTTGATCAGATTCCAGTGCGATGGGTAAGGTTTGCAGAAATTGTAGAATCCATTGTTGGTCTTCTGGGGTGGCCGATACGGAATAAAAAGATTTATAGTCATCCATATGCGGTGAGCCAAAATACCAGCCATTACCTTCACGACGGGATTGATTCAGCAAATTCAATTCATGGTTGCCAAGTACACAGTAGGCATTCCCCCGCTCCATCAGAATCTTGACCTGTTGAATCACGGCAATACTGTTCTGCCCACGGTCACAGAGATCACCGACAAAGATCAATTTGCGCTGTTCTGGATGCTTACCCTCAAGGTTATAGCCCATCACATGCAGTAAGCTGTTTAAGGCGTCGATCTCACCATGAATATCGCCCACAATGTCGAACCTATCTCCATGTATAGGCTGAATGAACTGATATGACATTCAGACACCTCCTTCGACACTTAAGTACGGGCATTATCCAAACACAGTTTTATAATAATTCTTTCAATATAATCATAATATTGTCTATACCATTAATCAGTTGTTCAATCCATACTTTGGAACGTTAAGAAAGAATCATCTTCTTTATATATGAAGAGCATTTTTATTAATTTTACTTATATATCTAGTACTTACAATCTGACTGATAAAGCGTCTTTTTATATTCTAGTAAACAAATAAAAACCGGCGCCTAAGCACCGGTTTCTGTTTCACCTCACTGACCTGATGGTCAGTCGAGCTTTTAATTAAGCTTGTAGTGATTCAATGATTTGGTTCAATGTAGTACTTGGGCGCATTACTGCATTTACTTTCGCAGGATCAACCGCGTAGTAACCACCGATGTCTACAGTTTTACCTTGAACAGTGTTTAGCTCTTCAACGATTTTCGCTTCGTTTTCAGCCAATGCTTGAGCAATCGGTGCAAACTTCGCTTTCAATTCTGCATCTTGGTCTTGCGCAGCAAGCTCTTCAGCCCAGAATTTAGCCAGGTAGAAATGGCTACCACGGTTGTCTAGCTCGCCAGTACGACGTGATGGAGACTTGTCATTGTCAAGCAATTTACCAGTCGCAGCATCAAGTGTGTTCGCTAGAAGTTTCGCACGTGGGTTGTTTTCTTTGATGCCCATTTCTTCTAGAGAAACAGCAAGCGCCAAGAACTCACCTAGAGAATCCCAACGTAAGTGGTTTTCTTCAACCAGCTGTTGTACGTGTTTAGGCGCAGAACCACCAGCACCAGTTTCGTACATACCGCCACCTGCCATTAACGGCACGATAGACAGCATTTTCGCAGAAGTACCAAGTTCCATGATTGGGAACAAGTCAGTCAGGTAGTCACGCAGGATATTACCAGTTACTGAAATAGTATCCAGGCCGCGAGCAACACGTTCAAGTGTATAACGCATCGCACGTACTTGAGACATGATTTGAATGTCTAGACCGTCTGTGTCGTGATCTTTCAAGTAAGTTTGTACTTTCTTGATCAGTTCGTTTTCATGTGGACGGTACGGGTCAAGCCAGAAGATTGCAGGCATGCCAGAGTTGCGAGCACGCGTTACAGCAAGTTTCACCCAGTCGCGGATCGGTGCATCTTTCACCTGACACATACGCCAGATATCGCCTTCTTCCACGTTTTGAGACATCAGCACTTCACCAGTTTCGATGTCAGTGATGTTCGCAACACCCGCTTCTGGAATTTCGAAAGTCTTGTCGTGTGAACCGTATTCTTCAGCTTTTTGCGCCATCAAACCAACGTTAGGTACAGTACCCATAGTACGTGGATCGAAGTTACCATTCCATTTACAGAAATTGATCATTTCTTGGTAAATACGCGCGAATGTAGATTCAGGCATTACAGCTTTACAGTCGTAAGGTTTGCCGTCAGCACCCCACATTTTACCGCCACCACGGATCATTGCAGGCATAGAAGCATCTACAATTACGTCGTTTGGAGAGTGGAAGTTAGTGATGCCTTTCGCAGAATCAACCATTGCAAGTGCAGGACGGTGTTCTTGACAAGCATGTAGGTCACGGATGATTTCTTCACGTAGAGAAGTTGGAAGAGTTTCGATCTTCTCGTAAAGGCCAGCCATACCGTTGTTGACGTTAATGCCTAACTCATCAAACAGTTTGCCGTGTTTTTCAAACGCATCTTTATAGTAAATTTTCACACAGTGACCAAATACGATCGGGTGTGAAACTTTCATCATGGTTGCTTTAACGTGTAGAGAGAACAGGATGCCTGCTTCTTTACAATCATCTAATTCTTTTTCATAGAAGTCGCAAAGCGCTTTTTTGCTCATGAACATTGAGTCGATGATTTCACCATCTAGAAGCGCAACTTTTGGCTTAAGAACGATGGTTTCACCAGAATTCGTGATCAATTCCATTTTCACGTTACGCGCGCGGTCTAAAGTCATAGACTTTTCGCCATGGTAGAAGTCACCTTCGTCCATGTGTGATACGTGAGTTTGTGACCACTGTTTCCACTCGTTCATAGAGTGTGGGTGTTTTTTCGCGTAGTTTTTAACTGCGGTTGGGGCACGACGGTCAGAGTTACCTTCACGTAATACTGGGTTTACAGCAGAACCGAGGCATTTACCGAAACGTGCTTTAAGTGCTTTTTCTTCTTCAGTTGTTGGGTTTTCTGGGTAATCAGGAATTGCATAGCCCTTAGACTGAAGCTCTTTAACACATGCTGTTAACTGAGCTACAGAAGCACTGATATTAGGAAGTTTAATAATATTTGTGCTTGGATCTTGTGTAAGACGGCCTAGCTCAGCAAGGTTGTCAGCTACTTTCTGTTCTTCAGTCAGGTAGTCTGAGAATTCTGCGAGCACGCGTGCTGCAACAGAGATGTCAGTTTTGACAATCTCAACGCCAGCAGGCTTAGTAAAGGTCTCAATGATCGGCAGTAGCGAGTAGGTCGCCAACAATGGCGCCTCGTCGGTCAGTGTGTAAATGATTGTTGACTTTCCACCAGCCATATATAGCCCCTTGCGTTTGATAGAGTTTTGCGGATCAAGCTTTTGGCTCAGACCCTGCGAACCGATATGTTTGAATTAAACCCTGAGAGTATCGTATCTCCTTGCTTTACAGTCAATGAAATATCATTTCAAGTTGTGATTTTGCTGAAAAATCATACAATTTGTTTCAATTTTTAGCTGTTTATAATCCGATCAATCTGGTCATATTCCATATAGAAAAAATCTATTATTTAAATTTTCCTATTTTTAATAGTTTATTAGCAGTTTTTTAAATATAGATTACTTGATCAATTTAAAAGCTCCTATGAATCCTTATGTTTGCATCAATTATCAGACTTATAGAACGCGATTTTCCTCAACATCTTTCTTCAATTAAACAAAATGGACAATTAAAAATGATTGTTTTTGGCACCATTTCAGGGCGATTAAAGTTTTTAACTATTAAAACTAATAAATAAACGATGAACGGAAATTTTAATTGTTGGACTAAGTGACAAGATGCTTGAAACATGTTGGTCAATTTAAAGCAAACCTGAATGTGCTAGTGAAAATGATGATTTTGCTGTTTTTAATTTTATTTTTGGTTCTGGATTTTTGACGAATAAATAGGCAAATTTAAGCTAAAAAATATACTTCCGTCTTCTTCAGCACCCTACTATAAGATTCTAATTTTGAAGTTCACAGAGCTACTTTGTTTGACTTGTAACACAATAAATAATTGTAGATATTTGTTATAAAAAAAGCCTTCAACCATGAAAAGTGAAGGCTATAGAAAACTAAACTTATGACTGTTATTTAAATGGTGAATTGAAGTAATTCGTGATCGTTAAGAAACATTGTGGGCTATCAATAAACATCATAATGATTACGTCCTGATTGAGGCAGATTGATTAAATAGCTAAAGAGCAATGAATTATGTATACATTGCTCTTTATAAATAAGGGATAATACTTAGGCTATTTTCTTAATATTATCTGTCAATTAGTGTCCTTTATAACGTCCAGGACGATGGTGCATTGCCAGAAAACTTCCCATAATTACTGCTGCCAAAATTGACCAGAGCACTTTATCCAAGGGCACAATCCAGATTGCAAGTAATACAACAATACAGTCAATTACCATCTGCACATTACCGGCTTTCATGCCCCACTTTTCTTGAGCATACAGGGAAATAATGGTTGCACCACCAAGACTGGACTTATGCCTAGCTAGAAATAGCACGCCAGTTCCCATCAGAAAGCCACCGACAATCGCAGCAAAGGCTGGATGCAGATAATCAATCTGCAAATATTGGGGTGCAATAAAGGTAATCAGCGATAATAAAGCGACAGAAATAAAAGTCTTAAGAGTAAATTCCCTGCCAATATACTTCCAAGCAAACCAGTAAAAAGGAATATTGATCACAAAATAGATCAGACTGAACGACCAGCCTGTGGCGTAATGCAGCACAAAAGCCAGCCCTGCTGTACTCCCGGTCAATAATCCTGCCTGAGCAAACATGGTCATACAGATACTGACAAATAGAGAACCTGAAAATAAGGCTTGAACATCTTCAAACAGGCTATGTTTTCTGGTGTCCAGCGGTACAGGATGATGCGTCGGGTAAATCACCCGAGGATTAGATTGAATTGCCATATGCGCTAACCTTTAAAACTCATTTTCGCTTGTGGCGAAGCCGAGGGTTTAATTTAGGCTTTGCACTTTTGGCACAAAACCTGTTGGTATGTTGTTATTGCAATTTGCTTGCCATCAATAGGCATTAAAACTGATTTTTATATGAAATTTATCATTCTCAATGTGATCAGGTATTTAATGCACTTTGCCTAGATTAATACATAGATCTATCCAAAAGAAAAAGAATTTGTGAACCAGTGCTTCTAAAACAAGATTAACCTTCATAAGGGGCTATCAATATTATCCAAACCATTTACATCAGCAACAATTTTTAAAATCAGCCTAGCTATAAATACAACAGACTCATCTGGGTCTGTTTATACAATAAAAAGCATATTTAATAACGCGATCCATTAGCAGGTGAACTCTTATGGCGAATCCAGATGAAAATAAAGAACTTGAAGAAGCATTAAATGAAGAATTTCCAGAAGAGGAATTAGATCCGCAAGAGAAACAGGATCGAGAGATTCAGCGTGGTCAATTAGGTGTAGATAAAGATCCTCAGGTTAAACGCGACCAGATCCGTCAACGACATGAGGATGAGGACGATGAGAGTCCATAACTCATGGCTTTTAATCGAGTACAGGCTTAATGGATTTACTCAACTGATCACTTCTTTTATAAAGCCACGTCAAAATGATTGTTGGAACAATAAAGCCAACTGTCACTAATATGCTATAAAAAAATGATGAATAAGGTTCTGGCAACATTGCAATAAACTTCATTGGTGATGTCCATGGTGACATCTGTAATGCTAACAGTCCGATAAAAAATAGCTGCCATTTAATATTTTCATTGGCTTTCAAATGTTGCTGAAAGGCATAGGTCAGCAATATCACTGCAAAACCAATCTCAAACATCCAGGACCAGACTCCCCATTTATCCCACAAACCCAAACCTAAATATTGCCCAGCATAGGGATACCAAGCCAAGTCAGCATTATGCATGGGAATATCTGCGACAAAATGCAAGAAACAGGATAATACAGCGACTGCTGCAATGCGTTTATCTTTGAAAAAAAATGCACCCCAAACGAATGACCAGACAATAGCCATCAGTAAGGAATGATCCCAATCAATAAAGGTCAAATCAAAATATAAGTAAGGTAAAGCCTGTAAATTTGCTGTAACTTTCTCAATGCCAATCGCCACCAAGATACCGTTAATCACATCAAGAAAACCTGCACCCAAAATAATCGGCAGCAAAGGAACATCCTGATATTTGGCTTTTATAGCCATCCCCACTGCAAAATGTCCAAAGTACATATGCTTTCCTTATAATTTTTATATTTTCTTTGACTTGATAATGTCATAAAAAGATTTATATCAGCAAATCAAACCGATCAAATGTTTTTAATTATGGATCAAAGGTTTATTGCGTTGATACCTCAGCAACCTCCTGTCCTCTAGTATCACTTTGAATCAGACCATCGACTAGATTAATAGTTCGATCACAAGTGGCTGACAAACGCGGATCATGGGTGACCAAGAGCACGGCACAATCTCGCTCCAGATGCACTTTTCGGAATAGTGCAAACATTTCTTCTGCAGTTTGCGTATCCAGATTTCCGGTCGGTTCATCGGCCAGTAACAAAGCTGGATTGGTGATTAAGGCCCTAGCAATTGCGACACGTTGCTGCTGTCCGCCAGACAGCTCATTTGGTTTACGATCCGCATATTTTTCCAGCCCGACCGCTGCCAGTAGTTCACGTGCCCGATCAATGGACTGTTGATCCGGTTTGCCATGAGTCAGCATGAGAGGCATCAAAATATTATTCAAAGCAGTAAAAGCCTGAATCAGATGATGAAACTGAAACACAAAGCCAATACTATTACCCCGTAACGCAGTCCGTTCAGTGTCTGTCATTTTACTGGTGGGCTGTCCCAGCAGATATAACTCACCACTACTTGGCTGATCTAGCAGCCCCAGAATATTTAATAAGGTACTTTTTCCTGAACCTGAAGGACCGATCAAGGCAGCGAAATCTTGTCGTTCAATACACAGGTCAATGCCGTGCAAGACTTCTACTTCATTGGGCTGACCGATATTATAGGATTTGCGTAATCCCTCTAAGCGCAACACTTCCTGAAACTGCTCAGACATGACGAATAGCCTCCACCGGATCCAATGCTGCTGCACGACGTGCCGGTATAGCGGCGGCCAATACACCCGTTAGCGTTGCCAATAACAACGCTAAAAATACCAGATTGATGGGCACCGGAATATAAAATAGCCCTGGACCAAAATTATTAAACACCCATACCAAGCCATAGCTGGCAGAACTTCCGATTGCCGAGCCAATAAGACCAAAGATCGCACCCTGGAATAGGAAAACTCTTAAGATCTGAGATTGGGTTGCACCGGTTGCACGCATAATCCCGATTTCCCGGGTTCGCTGTACTACGCTGACTGACATGACGCTGGCAATACCAAATGCGACTGAAACAGCAACGAAGATAATGATCATATTGGTGGAAAGGCTCTGAGATGTAATCGCATTCATCAACTGCGCATTGGTTTCAATCCAGCTTTCAGCTTGTAAAGAGGTTAATCGGCCCACCTGATCCGCAATCTGGTCCGCCTGAAAAAGATCGGTCACTCTAAGATCAATGACTGTTACACCGCCCGGGAGCAGCAATAAAGACTGTGCCTGCTTCAGATCTAGATAGATATATCGCGCATCCAGATCACGTACCCCTAGCTCAAAAATTCCAGCAATATTTACCAAAGTACTGTCTTGCTGTCCGGTATCTAGTCGCAATTTACTCCCAACCTGAACCCCGAGATCTTTAGCCAATTCACTGCCAATTAAGACATCATCTGCCCCAATCCTTAACTGACCGCTCTGCAAGTAGTCTTTTAACGGAATAATCTGCTGATAACGCTCCAGATCAATACCGACTATCGCAACAGATTCAATTGCATCACCACGTTGTACCAAAGCCGGCCCAGAGACAACTGGTGATACAGCTGTCAGATCTAGCAACTGATCCAGTGTCGTGACAATCTGCTGCCAATTATTAATCGAACGCAGTCGCTGGGCGCGTTTATCTTCCAATAAAAGCTGGATTACGCCTGCTTTGGTCGGTGCAACCTGATTGACTTCATCTGGAGACAATAAACGGATATGCGCCTGCGTTCCTAAAGTCCGATCCACCAGATTGGATTGCAGGCCCTGAATCAAGGCGGTAATGAACACAATCACAGCCACACCCACTGCAACCCCGACAGTGATCATGATGGACTGTGACCGGCCTTCACGTAAGAAACTGACCGCAATCGTCCATTCGGTCCATAGCCGTCCGAATAAGTTTTTCAATCGAATTTCACCGGTATTTCGTTTTTGGTATTGCTTTGGCTGGCCGTATTTTCAATTAAGATACTTTGTGGCTTTAATCTTACCCGCGTGCCGTCTTCTAAAGAAGCATCCGGATTCGCCAGTACCTGATCGCCTTCCTTCAAACCTGAAGTTACTTCAGCACGATCCAGACCGCGCAAGCCTAAGGTCACCTGCTGACGTTGAACCTTGCCATTGCGTACCAACAATACCGTAGCTTTATTTCCTTTCAGGCCGGTGAGAGCATCATTGGGTATGGCTAAAGCTCGCTCGCGCCGCCCCGTTTCTACATTGACTGAAACAGTCATATCCTGACGTAAAAAATCAGGTACCGGATCTACCGTCAGTTTAAGCTCAACTGTTCCACGCTGCGGATCGATACTTGGGGCGATAAAATTAATCCATGCCGGGAAAGTTTGTTCCGGATAGGCATCAGCAATCACTGTAGCTTTTTGCTGTAAAGCCAGTCGTGATAAATTGCGTTCATCCAGTGGTACACGAATTTCAGTATTGCCATTAATTGCAATGGTAAATATGGTCTGTCCCGGCTGAACCAGATCACCCGGCTCAACATCGCGAGTCAGTACTGTGCCTGCGACCGTTGCCCGAATTTTGGTTTTTTCCAGTTGAGCGTTTGCCACAGCGAGTTGCTCACGTAATGATGCATCTTCAACCTGCCCCTCTGCCAATGCAGTTGCTTTGATCCGTGCGGTTTCAAAGTTATTGCGTGCAATCCTTTGCGCTTCGACTGCCTGTTCAATTTCTTCAGCGGAAAGAATTCCTGGCTCTGCATTACGTCGGCGGTTGGCTTCACGGCTGGCCTGCTCAAGCTGGGCTTTGGCCGAGGCTAATTCAGCTGCGGCTTGTGGACGGCGGCTGGTGGCTAATTCAGTCAATGCTACTTCGGCCTGACGTACCTGGGCAGCCAATTCATCTGATTTCAGTACGACCAGCAGATCGCCCGGCTTGACTTGATCCCCTTCCTGCACTCGTCGTTCCAGCACTACCCCTGCAATCTCACTACCAACCTCGGCACGTGATACCGTTGCCACTCGTCCTGTTGCCACCACATTTTGTACTAATGGCATCGCCTTTAAGGTATAGCTCGGCAACTCTGGTCCTTTCCACCAGCGGAAAAGCCCAAAACCCACTATCAGGATCAGTAAGATAATAATCAAAATTTTATAGTGGGTAGCACGCAAATGATAGATCTCCAAGGATTTTTAACTGCATATTCAATTAAAAAGCTATAGAAGTATTTAGTGTTTTCGTAATCTTTAATTTATAACAAGTTTTTATCATAATTTGTAAGACGAATTTATTCAAAATCTCTCCACAATTTGCAGTAAATTGGAATATTTAAAAATGATTTGCTAGTGAATCTATCTAGATTTATTTTTAGCATCTAGCTTGCTAAATCAAGAAAATATTGATCGTAAAGATGATTGCTTTAGATATTAAAAAAGGGTTTATAAGCATACGACTTATAAACCCTTGAACCTAAATATTGATATCTATTGATCTATTAAAAAGTTACCCGTTGATATTTTCGATATTCAGGCTTCCAAAAGTTCCCTTCGATTGCTTTTTTCAAGGTTTCAATACTCACCTGAGGCGCTACACCATCTTCAATTGCCGCTTGTGCAACTTTCAAAGCAATCACCTTGGAAATCTGCTGAATCTGATCTAATTCCGGCAATAAATCTGCTTTTGGATCTTTCAATTTAGGTGAACATTCTGCCAAGGCATTACTGGACGCCATTAACATATTATTAGTCACCCGCTTTGCCCCAGAAGCAATCACACCTAATCCAATCCCAGGGAAAATATAAGAGTTATTACATTGTGAAATATTATAAATTTCACCTTGATAATTCACAGGAGCAAATGGACTACCCGTAGCAATTAATGCTTTTCCATCGGTCCATTGAATAATATCTGCAGGAACTGCTTCGACTTTAGATGTCGGATTAGACAATGGGAAAATAATCGGATGCTCACAGTACTCAGCCATTGCAGTGATGACATCTTTACTGAATAAACCTGGCTGTCCAGAAACCCCTATCAGTACAGTAGGTTTCGCAGATTTAACGACATCCAATAATGAAATCGTGCTCTCTGCATCTGCCCACTTGGCGATATTCTTCGGATCTTGAGCCAGCTTTCTTTGGAAATCTAAAAGATTCGGCTGGTTATCCGTAATCAGGCCAAAACGATCCACCATAAATACACGTTTACGTGCCTGAGCATCTGTTAATCCTTCAGACACCATTTGAGCAATAATCTGTTCCGCAATACCACAACCTGCTGAACCCGCCCCCAAGAAAGCAACAGTCTGATCTTTTAGCTTCTTCTTAGATGCATGTGAAGCTGCGATCAGACTACCCACAGCAACCGCAGCCGTACCCTGAATATCATCATTAAAACAGCAAGCTTGATCACGATATTTTTCTAATAATGGCATGGCATGATGCTGGGCAAAATCTTCAAATTGAATCAGGACATTTGGCCATCTTTTTTGAATTGCCTGAATCACCTGATCAACAAAATCGAAATATTCATCACCAGTAATCCGTGGTTTACGCCAGCCCATATAAATCGGGTCATTCAGTAATTGCTGATTATTGGTCCCAACATCCAGCGTGATAGGCAATGTATATGCCGGACTGATGCCACCACATGCGGTATATAAGGCTAATTTTCCAATCGGAATACCCATTCCACCAATACCTTGGTCGCCCAAACCTAAAATCCGCTCGCCATCTGTGATCACCACGACTTTGACATTTCTGCGATTGACGTTATGCAAGATCTGATCGATACCATCACGATCTGGATAGGAAATAAAAATTCCGCGATGTCGACGATAGATATCTGAAAAGCGCTGGCATGCCTCACCTACTGTTGGCGTATAGATGATTGGCATCATTTCACTTAAATGGTTTTCAATTAAGTGGTAGTACAGCGTTTCATTGGTATCCTGAATGTTACGCAGATAAATGTGCTTATTAATGTCATCATTAAACGAACAGTATTGCTGATATGAACGCTGACTTTGTTCTTCGATGGATTCGATAACATGAGGGATCAGCCCATGTAGATTAAAACTTTTTCGTTCTTCTTCGGTAAAAGCAGAACCTTTGTTTAGAAGAGGCAGTTCAAGTAACGTATATCCTGCATATGGTACATAAAGGGGACGTTTCTCTTTCTGGCTTTTAGTCACTTTGGTTGACTCACTTCTAGAATTTGACATATATCTCGGAGAATAGCTTCGTTAATTTTATGTTTTTAATCTTAGCTCTGTTTTCATTATTTTAGATATTTTAATAATTAATATTAAACAAACAGGTATTTAGTAAATTAATAGCCAGTTAATAAGTATAATAAATAGGCTATTTTTTGCACTTATATTTCAAAGAAATATGAAATTTACTTTTTATGTATTAATAATTTTTTAAACAGAAAATTGCATTTATATTAAAATTATTCAAGTAGATATGCAGCATGAAATTAAAAATAATCCATAAACAAAATATGGGTTTGACAGTCAATCTTAAATATTAACTAAGAGATTTTTTATTACCTACTTCTATTTGATCTTATCAATTAAATTTAAAATTCTGCTTTATATTTAAATAGTTTTACTAAATTGATAAAAATATCAAATTACTAGAATTACTGAGATTAGCCTGGATATCTGGGATATAGCTACACGGTCAACACATACTCAATAAATAAGCTTCTTTTAAATACCTGTTTATTTTTAAATTCCTAAAGATTTCCTTTCGAGTTCATTTCATTAATCTGAAGAATAAATTAAGAAGCTATGACGAAAAGTTGTAAAAGAATCTAATCGAATAAAATTTATATGTGGAAAGTGCTTAAAATAAAAAACCTCCTAAATAAATTGAGGAGGTTTTTTAATCTTGGTAGGTATATCCAGACTCGAACTGGAGACCTCTACGATGTCAACGTAGCGCTCTAACCAACTGAGCTATACACCTAGAATGCTACGCATATTATAAATTTTTAAATCCTAAGACAAGTTTTTTCCTTTTTTTTCAGTGTATATGCACATTTTTTAAGCAAACCTTTGAATTTATTAATATCCTTTTGTTCAGCTTCATAAGCTGAAAATCGATTCTTCTCATAAAGCCGTACAGCCTCATAAAAAGGCGTGACTTGATCCGATTTCAGGCTATCTGATATACGAAGCATCCACTGCTTAAAAGTTTCAGCAGACTGCTTACGCTCCTGAACAAGTAACGAACGATTAAGGCTTTCAATTGCTAGTTCAAACGGAGAATTCTGCTTTCGCTTTTGAATATAAATCCATAAAAAATAAGATGCTATTAAAAATGTAATACCTATTATAAGTCCCCATACGGCTGCATAAACTGAGTTCAAGCCAAGTTTAGACATCCAGCTGCGTTGTGAATCAGCATCGTAGCCGACTACCTTACTTTGCCATTGATAACTGGCATAATCACCCCAGATTCGCAGTTTGGTCAGCAACTGATAATGTTGTGCTGTCCAAGCTCTGCCCTCACCTAAAACTGATGCATTCTCAGACATCAAGTTTTGCATGCCATTTTCGATACGTTGTGGCGCAATAATGGCTGTAGGGTCAATTCGCTGCCATTGTTGATTTACCCAGACTTCTGTCCAGGCATGCGCGTCCATCTGGCGGACTTCCCAACTTTTGCCATCAGGTGCCAAAGAACCACCTTGATAACCTGTAACCACACGTGCCGGTATTCCTGCATAACGCATCAGCATGACAAAACTAGACGCGTAATGCTCACAAAACCCACGGCGCGTATCAAACAGAAATTCATCTACCCGATTTTGACCTAATGTCCCAGGAGTTAAGGTATATACAAAATTATTCTGTCGATACCAGTTCAACACGTTTTGAATATACCTTTGCGGGCTACCATTACTCTGTTTAACCAATCTTGCTGCTAACGCCTGAGTTTGAACATCATACTGAGCAGGCGTTCGGGTATTCACATATTGTAAATAGTTAGTATTTAAATAAGGCTGCTTTACCTGTATCCCAATCCAACGTAACTGAATAGGTTCCACGCGCTGAGTCAAACGGCGTGGCATAATACCCCAATCATAACGGTTGTAATAACGACGCTCCAAAGGAATTGATTTCTCCAATCCCATTACCCAAAGAATAGAGGGATCTGAAGCCAGATATTGATAATCCCAGCCTGATGGTAATTGGGCATTATCTTGCTGTTGGCGAAGTTGCGGTTGCTGATTGACTGCACTGCTGGTCCAGGTCTGACCATCATATTCATCTAAGACTAAGGCACGCCAGTATAATTCTGCACGTGGCGGCAGCTTGCTGACATCGCCTATAATTCGAAATGCCAAGGCACTCGACTGAGATAATTCGGCAATATCTCCTGGGGACATCCTGTCACTAATCCCGGTCACCCCTTTATTTTCTGGAATGGGGATATGCCACATCGGTGGTAGTCGTGGAAAAAAGATAAACAGCAAAACAAAAAATGGTAGCGCGTAGAGTATAAACTTGCCGACATGTTTTGCATCTTGTCTTAATGCTTTCTCTTGAGCCTGTGGATCGTGCTCAAATTCACCGACCTGAATACGATACAGGCCGATCAGACAGCTTAATAAGCACAACAGAATTCCAAAAGTCATGATAAAAGACTGGCTATACAGGAAGGTACTCGCCGCCACAAACAGGGCAAAGTTAAACAGAATAATCAGGTCGCGTTTAGTACGGGTTTCAAAAGCTTTGGCAAATAAGAAAGTGGAGAGCACAGCCACACCTGCATCTACACCTAGAAAACTCTGATGAGTGAAGTAAATGACTGCAAGCGCTATGACTGTCAGCAACAGGGTCCATGTTTTGGGAAAGTTCTTTCCTTTTCTGAGGTTCAGCCAGAGCAGTACCAACATCAAGGCAAAGATGATGCTGAGTCCTGCAGGCAGATAACTCACCTGTACAGCCAGAATTAAACTGAGACTGAGCAAAATGGCGGTTCGGATATTTGCATTCATCTTCTATATCCTCCTAAGCCTGTGCCAGTAAAAGTTTAGCCTGATATAAATGTTCAGCTCCAAAGCCTGAAGCTAATTGTGCCTGTGGCAAATATAAGCTATATGATAATTGCTGCTGTTCACATTGCTCGACCAAACCCATCATCCATTCCAGCTTTTCTTCATGCGACGAGCTTGGCATATGCGCATAATGAATCTCAATATTGTGCTGATTCTGCTGCTGTTCAAAGACTTTAATATACAGCCCCTGCCCACGCGCCACCTGCTTCCAGGAAACAGCCTGCAAAGATTCCCCAGCTTGATAGCTGCGCAACTCCCGAAACTCATCCATCTCTGGATCAAAATTTGGCAAATGCTGCTTATTTTCAGCAGTCGAATATTGAGCTTTGGGCGCTACCCAGGCAAAGCGCTGGTGATAAAGATAGGTCCACGCTCTTACCAATCCAAAAGGATAGACCGAATATATTTGAATGGCCGGATAGACAAATTTTCCACGTTGTTCTCCATAAAATGAAAGGCTGAATTTCTGCTTGGTCTGATTAACCAATACCTTATAAAGCTGCTCATCTGCCTGAATATATAAATATCGTGATTGTGTAACGAGCTGCTGAAAATGGAAATGCAGATTCAGGTCCTGCCCCACCTGCCCGATTTCATCTGTAAGCAATTCAATATTCAGGCCATGCAGCTGTTTAAAGGTCAGATAGAAACTGATACACAGGATGGCACTAATCAGAAAGCAGAAACCTAAAATCAGGTTATTGGCATAATTCACACCCGCAATAAAGGTGATAAAAATAAGTACCAGATACAGATAACCCTGCTGATAGATAAAAACCAGCACATCACGCTGTGAGAGTTTTTTCTGCTGTGCAAACTGAAAACGCTTACTGAGCCAATTCTGCCAAAACTTCCCCAAGATCTGGCTCCTAGCTTATCGCCACTTGCTGCATGACATTGAAAGTTTCTGCTTCGCTTAAACCTAAACGATGCGAAGCCACTGCCACAAATACCGCCTGCACATCATCCGGAGTGACAAAGGCACGATTCTCAATCAAGGCATGTGCCTGAGCTGCCCGTTTTAATGCCAATAGGCCTCGAGTAGACAATCCATAACGGTTTTTACGGCTTTCTTCAGCCAGATCTAGCAAATATTCCTGAACAGGTTCACTAATATAAATCTGATTAACCAGTTTCTGCAATTCTAAAATCTGTTCTTCATGAAAGACATGCGCCAAGGTCGCAATCAGGGCAAAACGAGATTCTTGCTGTAATAATAGTTTTTCTGCATGTCGGGATGGATAACCCAAAGACAGGCGCATAAGGAAGCGGTCTAATTGAGATTCCGGTAAGGCATAAGTTCCACTTTGAAATAATGGGTTCTGTGTTGCAATTACCCAAAATGGTTGAGGCAAGGCATAACGTACACCATCTACTGTCGCATAGCCCTCTTCCATCGCTTCCAGCAATGCACTCTGGGTTTTCGGACTACAGCGGTTAATTTCGTCAGCCAAGAGAATTTGAGTGAAGATCGGACCTTGCTTAAACTCGAACTGATGTTCTTTCTGATTAAACATATTGATGCCAATCACATCACTGGCCAGCATGTCATTGGTAAACTGAATGCGGTGAAATTTTAAGCCAGCAAGATGAGACAAAGCACTTGCCAATGTCGTCTTACCTAAACCTGGCAAGTCCTCAAACAATACATGTCCACCGGCAATCAGGCAACACAGCGCTAGTCGGGTTTGTGCATGCTTATCCAGCACAATTGCGTTTATTTCTTCAAGGAATTTTTCAATGCTGGGAGCATAGCTGGCAATCTGCTGTTCAAGCTGAGTATTTATATGCGCTACATCCTGATTTACTTTTTGCTTTATGCCCCACATCTCAATTTTTCTCATTAAAATAAATACTTGTAATTAACATACACCGAATTTAAATCGTACTAAAGATCAATAATATATCTTTACACTGGCTTGCATGCCTAGTCATCAGAAACATCAACTGAAAAGCGGATCATTTAAAATTTATATCCACTCCAATCAATCCTCTCAACTTAAAAAAATATAGCCTGATCCAGTATTAGAGATAAATCATCACAAGCAATTTAAATTGATTTTTTTATATATTGCTAAAGCGATGAAATGAATTAATCATCTACATATTTTAGAGTTATAAAACCTATATCTTAAAAGTATATTTTTAAGTCATTTGAATGAAATTTAAATTTTATAAATGGATATAAATCAGATCATACATCTATATAACCATCTCGTATTTTATCGATCTAGATTTTTAAACATAAAAAAAGCGCCCCGAAAGGCGCTTTTTTTTTTATTGATTCATTAACACGGACATTTCTTCATACCACCACCAGCAGATGGATAACGTGCATCCACGCAGTGACGATAGAAGGTTTTTGGATCCATCGCTTCCAGATCTGGATGATGTTTTTTCATGTGCTCCAGATAAGTCTGGTAGTCCGGCACACCCACCATCAGGCGGAAACTCTGCTGCAAACGTTGCCACAAGGTCGCAATACGCGACCAGTTTTTTGGATTCAGGATTAAATCCTTTTGCGACATGACAGTCATTTTAATGATTTTATAGATCACCGCTTTTCCGCCTTTAGCAAATTTCAGATTCATACCAGTCTCCTTAGTGATGCGCTGTCGGTTTAATCTCAGCAGGATCACGATAGATCGCTTCAGCTTCATGCACGGTTGGTTCCGGATTTGCCAAGGCACGGCGAATCACACCAATGGCTGCAAACAGCATTACGAAAGCAACGATCATAAAGAAAGCACATAGGCCCGCGTTGATTTGGTTTGCCATCGCAACCGTATGCATCTCAGCTACATTTTTTGCGGGTGCTAGGATTTCATTATTAGCAATTGCATTATTAAAACGATCTGCCTGTGCAAGGAAACCGATTTTTGAATTTTCGTGGAAAATCTTCTGCCAGCCTGCAGTCATCGAAGTAATGAACAGGAATACGGTTGGAATAATCGTTACCCAAACATATTTCTGTTTCTTCATCTTGAACAGGATTACGGTACCCAGAATCAATGCCATGGCAGCCAGAATCTGGTTACCAATACCAAACAGTGGCCATAAGCTGTTAATACCGCCCAATGGATCGACCACGCCCTGATAAACGAAGAAGCCCCAACCAGCAACCGCTACGGCAGTACCTAACAAGTTCCCGAAGAAGTTATGTGATTGTTTCACTGCAGGAATCACAATACCGACTGTATCCTGAACCATAAAACGGCATGCACGCGTACCCGCATCTACTGCAGTTAGGATGAACAATGCTTCAAACAGAATCGCAAAGTGATACCAGAAGGCCATCATTTCACGGCTGTTAAAGATTTCGGTAATGATATGCGCCATACCAATCGCAAAGGTCGGTGCACCACCAGTACGTGACAGAATCGAGTTCTCACCCACTTCCTGAGCCAACAGCGTTAATGCTTCAGGAGTGACCACAAAACCAAGTGTACGTACTGCTTCAGCTGCTGTGTCTACAGTTGTACCTAACAATGCAGCTGGTGAGTTAATCGCAAAATACACACCTGGATCTAGAATCGCGGCACAGATCAACGCCATGATCGCAACGAATGATTCCATTAACATGCCGCCATAACCGATTATGCGGATATCGCGTTCGTTGTTGACCAGCTTCGGTGTAGTTCCTGAAGAAACCAGCGCGTGGAAACCAGAAATCGCACCACAGGCAATAGTAATAAACAGGAATGGGAACATGGAGCCTGCAAAGACAGGACCTGTACCATCAACAAATTTGGTAATCGCTGGTAATTTCATTTCCGGCATCGCAAACAGAATACCAATCGCCAGACCTGCAATCACGCCAATTTTCAGGAAGGTCGATAAGTAGTCACGCGGTGCCAGCAGCAACCATACTGGCAGTACAGAAGCAATGAAACCATAGATGATCAGTGCCCAAGTCAGTTCAGTCCCTGAAAGAGTAAAGAATGGACCCCAATATGGATGTTGGGCAATATTTTCACCATAGATGATGCCGAGCATCATCAATACGAAACCAATAATGGATACCTCTGCGATTCGACCCGGACGGATGAAACGCATATAGATGCCCATAAAGATCGCAATCGGAATTGTCGCCGCAATACTGAATACACCCCATGGGCTATTCGTCAGTGCTTTCACAACAACTAATGCTAATACTGCTAGGATAATGATCATTACACCCAACGCACCGAGCATTACGACAATACCAGCAAAGGTACCCAGCTCCTGCTTGGCCATCTCACCCAGTGAACGGCCATCACGACGAGTCGAGATAAACAGTACTAAAAAGTCCTGTACTGCACCGGCTAGTACTACACCAACCAGCAACCAGATCGTACCTGGTAGATAACCCATCTGTGCTGCCAGAATTGGACCGACTAGTGGACCTGCGCCAGCAATTGCGGCAAAGTGGTGACCAAAAAGTACCCCTTTGTTGGTCGGTACATAGTCCAGACCATCAGCCAGACGATGCGCTGGCGTCAAACGGCGTTCATTCAGTTCAAAAACTTTATTGGCAATAAATAAACTGTAGAAACGGTAAGCGATACTATATACACAGGCAGCTGCTAGCACTAGCCAGACGGCATTGACATGCTCACCTCGGCTAAGTGCAAGAATCCCAAAGGATACTGCCCCGACAATGGCCACAATGAGCCACATAATTTTCGAAGTCATGCTCGACTTCTGTTGTAAAGTTTCCATTCAATCCCTCATATCTGTTGCATTTAAATCAGCGTGATTCTTTTTGTTCGAGGTACTGCTGTTTTCCCTTGCGACTTTACGCCTGTTCTTTTTTATTGCCTCTAAGACTTTGGCATAAAAGACATTAAAAAAGGGATGATTTTCATCATCCCTTTTGATAATAGTCTATTTTCAGACCATTATGCACGTTCTAAATAGTCACCAGTACGGGTGTCTACACGAACGCTTTCGTCTTGTTGAACGAACAATGGAACACGTACTACAGCACCTGTTTCAAGTTTCGCTGGCTTACCGCCACCGCCAGAAGTATCACCACGAACGCCTGGATCAGTTTCAACGATTTTAAGTACAACGAAGTTTGGTGCACTTACTGACAGTGGAACACCATTCCAAAGCATGATAGTACATTTTTCGTTAGAATCATCTTTTAACCATTTTGCAGCATCGCCCATAGCTACTTTGTCAGCAGCGATCTGTTCAAATGTTACAGGATCCATGAAGTTCCACATTTCACCGTCGTTGTATAAGTAGTCCATTTCTACTTCTACGATGTCAGCAGCTTCTAGTGAGTCACCAGATTTAAATGTTTTTTCTAACACTTTACCTGATTTAAGGTTACGTAATTTTACGCGGTTGAAGGCTTGGCCTTTACCTGGTTTTACGTATTCGTTTTCCATGATTGAACATGGGTTACCATCAAGCATAACCTTAAGGCCTGACTTGAAATCATTCGTAGAATAATAGGCCATGACTGGCGCACTCCAAACTTACTAACTTTAATCTGTTGATGCTATGGGCTGTTGCAATGTCATTTAGCAAGTCTGACACGAACATGTTTTGCCACATGCACATTCATTTGATGTTGCGTATTCTAAATGACCAATACACCATGCCGCAACGAAAAATTCCTATTTAACAGACCTTCACTGACTAAGTTACAGTCAGACATACTGATGAATAGACTATTCGGTCTGTGCCACATGTCGATTGTTAAAGCAGAACCTTGCATAATCTGCTCAACTGATACGTTAAACTTTATCCAATACAGGGACATTCATACTATATACAAACTGTTAAACTAATTGCTTCAGCGTCATCGCTTCCACTTTTACTTTTATTCTTCCCTCATGACAGACTTTCTCTATCAGGAACAAAACTGGCAATCGCAACTGAGTGACTTGATCACGAATCCGCAGGAATTGTTAGAGCAACTGCAACTTTCACCAGAGCAGCTGCTTTCCGGTGCAATTCTGGCTTCTCAACAATTCAAGTTACGGGTGCCACGCGCCTTTATTGCCAAAATGCAGGTTGGTAATCCGTTTGACCCCCTGCTACTACAAGTGCTACCCCATCATCTGGAACTGGAAGAGCATCCTGATTTTGTCACTGATCCATTAGGCGAAGAAGAAGCGAATCAACAGCCAGGTGTGCTACATAAATATAAGTCACGTTTTCTGCTAACCCTGACCGGAGCCTGTGCGGTACATTGCCGATATTGCTTTAGACGTCACTTTCCTTATCAAGAAAATTTACCCAAGAATGAAGACTGGGAAAATATTAAAAGTTATCTGCAAAGCCAGCCCGATATTAATGAAGTAATCCTGAGCGGTGGTGATCCACTAACACTTTCTAATAGGAAATTGAAGCTCTGGATTGAACGTTTAGAATCTTTGCCACAGCTTAAATTCTTAAGAATCCATTCAAGAGTTCCTATTGTCATCCCAAACCGAATCGATGACGAGCTGACAAGCGTGTTAAAAAACAGTAGGCTACGTATTATTCTGGTGGTACACTCAAATCATGCATCTGAGCTGGATGATTATACCTGTAGCAAATTGAATCAGTTGGTTCAACAACAGATCACCGTGCTCAATCAGGCAGTGTTACTCAAAGGCGTGAATGATACTGCACCGGTTTTGGTCGATTTAAGCTATCGCTTGTTCGAAGCCGGCGTGATGCCGTATTATTTACATGTACTAGATAAAGTAAAAGGGGCGCATCATTTTGATTTGTCACCTAAACATATAAACGATATTTATACTGAAGTTTTAGCGAACTTACCGGGGTATTTGGTTCCTAAACTTGTTCGGGAAATTGCGGGCGAAAAAAATAAGACACCGCTTTTTGGGGTTTCAACATTTTGAGTTAAATAATAAATGAGTAAACATACTTCAGATATTTTTCAGACGCCGACGGAACTTAAACTGGATCAACTGAGCTTTTGCCCAGCAAATGTTAAATCCTTACAGGAATGGGTTGCCGGAATTTCGATCCTGCAACTAGGAAACTCATCCAAGTCACTGTTCAGTGCCCTGCTGGAAATATCTGAACTACAGTGCGCTGAAACTCTACGTTTTGACCTGATTCAGGCACTGCATCCGACGCTTGAAAATGTACTCACCAGCCTGGAAAAGCATTTCGTCAATCAAGGCCTGATTACCACAGACCGTAATGATCAGATTATTGAACTGGCAATGTTGTTGCGTAGCCATTTTGCCAAGGCCTATATCGATATTGCCAAACGCTGTGATCATGAGTTGGAGAACAGCAGCTTTTCCCTGTTTAAAATGGGAAAAAAGAAAAGCCTGACGACGGCACGCATGATTTCGATTTATTATGCGCTGCAACAACTGAGCCTACTGCTGTATCAACAGCACATGCTTTATGGCAAGCCCGTGATGGGACAATGGTTGGCTGCACATCAGCTGCTTGAAATTGCGATGCAGAATAATTTCCATCAGACCAATATCAATCAGGTCTTGGGAACCCAGCATGAACTACAAAATATTTCACATGCGTATGCACAACTGATCCTGCTAGATATCTTTAATACTCATCAAATCCGTCCCGCAGAAATTCAGGGACTTTATCTGTGCAGTTTTGACTGGGCCAAACTGGTTCAGATTTTACCCAAAGAAACTACTTTATCCCGCTATGCGGTGGATGGCAGCAAAGACTTGCCACCGGTATATAACTCGCGTCTGAATGATCAGTTTAAGCCGAGCATTTTTATTGCCACTCAAAACCTTATGGAGCATCTGGCCGGTACACAAACCAAAAATGCCCAGTACCTGTCGCGTAATGAAAAACTGTTCCTGACCCCAGCGTTGCATTTCCATATCTATAACCTGTTAACGACCACCATGGAACGTCGTCATGAGCGTTATGAATATTCGGCACACATCAATATCTGTTTTGGTTTGTCGGTTGCACATTTCTATCTGTCTCAAGGCAAGAATTTCCATGAAACTTTAGATGTTGAAGGTGGCTATAACTTCCAGAGTGAAAGCAGCTTTGTTAGTTCATCAGAAAATACTGTTCCGGGTGCATTTAGCCATATCAAAGCGCTGGATCGTGAAGCCAAGCAGATTCATCATGCCGAAGTACTGGACATCAGCGTCAACGGTTACCGGATCAAATGGACAGGTTATACCCCATCTAACTTAAAAACCGGCGAATTTATTCTGGTTCAGGAAAATGCCCAAAGCCAATGGCGTGGTGGCGTAATTCGCTGGATCAAGCAATCAACAGAAAAGAGTCTGGAACTGGGATTAGAAATTCTGGCACAAGACCTGTTCCCATGTGCAGTTTATGCACGGACTGACCGTAATGTGAAAAATTATCAGCCTGCACTGCTGGTACAAACCACACAATTGGATCAGATCTCGAATAGCATCATTGTGTCAGGTGTACAGATGTTTAGGGAAAAACAGACGATTCACCTGCGGGTTGATGGTCATGAACTGAAGATTTATCTGACCAAAGCGCAGTTAATCACACAAAGCTTTATTCGATTTGACTATGAATTATTGAATGATCAGGAAGAACAGATCATTAAAGGCTTTATTCACAAGCAAATGAATGAAATCAATAATCACGATTTATGGGAAGCATTGAAGTGAGAAATCCATTATTGTCTAAAAAGTTAAAACGTACGGAAACGCGTTTACTGATTATTGATGATAATCAAATTAGATTTAACCAGATTCGTGATCTTTTGACCGCAAATGAGTATCAGGTAGATGCGGTTCTGCTAGATGACTTGCAGAATTTTGAAAAGCAGCTGAATTTCAACTGGGATCTAATCATCTTTGGTCGTGCTTATGACCTGAAATATGAACAGGCACTCAGTCTGGTACGCTTGTCTAAACAGCCAAATTTACCGATTCTGTTGCTTAAACCTGAAGACTATCAGGCTGACCAATATACCGGTTATATCCAGAAAGGTGTTTATGACATTTTGAATCTGGAATATCCAGAACGTTTTTATCTAGGCCTTGTACGTGCCCTATCTTTCAGCCGCCTGACGCAGACTCAGCAGCATTTAGTGGAAGAACTGGAAACTGCGCAAACTCAGGCACAATCTCTGGTTGAGGACAGCAATAAAGCGGTAGCCACTATCCAGGAAGGTATCCACATTCAGGCCAATGAAGACTACCTGAAACTGTTTGGCCTGAATTCTGAAGATGACATTATTGGTCTGCCTTTACTGGATTTATTGCAACCGCAAGAGCTGAATGAGTTTAAAACTCGTTTTAAGAAAATTTCTCAAGGTCAGTTTGAGCTGGGTGGTTTTGAAATTCATTCCACCAATCCAAGTATTGCTGCAGCTAATCCACTTAAACTGGAGTTTTTGGCATCGACTAGTGAAGAAGATGCACTACAGCTGACAATTGATACTGCGAAAACTCAAGTCAATACGACAACTGAAAAAGTTGCAGCCAAGCCAAGTACCTTACAATTACTAAAACGTGAGCTGAGCCGTGAGCCTGCTAATGCCAATGCACTGATCACTTTCTCTTTCGCTGCTTATGAGCCTCAAATCTTAAATGGAGATTGGGCGACCTACATGGGCTATTTCCATGAAATTGAGAAATTCTTAAAAGAACAGGTTCGTGTATCGCTGTTTAAACTAGAACATGATGTTCTGGTCGGTGCTATTCAGGCAGATTCTCAAGAAATTCTGGAATCCAAACTGATTGGGCTAGCGGCACTGACCAAACCACAGCTGATTACGGTTAATCAGCAGAGCTATTCGCTGAACTTACGCATCGGTTATACCAAGCTCGACAGTGAATTACGTGATGATGCACAGCTGGATCAATATGTTGCTCGTGCCTTCTCTACGCCATTGCCACAAGCACAGCAATCTTCTACATTTGTACTAGATATCCCATCAGATATGCATGCACCTGCAGAAGCCATTCCAAGTCTGGAATTTAGCATTGCGGAATCCGCTGCACCAGTAACAGCATCTAATCAAGCCCCTGCTCCAGCTATGGCTCCTATAACACCAGCTGCGGCAGCTGCACCCATGGCGATGCCAGGTTCAATCTTGCATGCGCTGCGTGAATGTCTGGAACGCGGCGAGATTCATTTAAAATATCAACAGCTGTATGACAAAGAAGATACCAACTTATACACCTATGAGGTGACCAGCGGTTTTATCTTTGAAAACAAATGGCAGGATATTTCCAAGCTGCTGGAACTGCGTGAAGATGATGAACTTTCTATCAAACTGGATCGTTGGATTCTGGTCGAATCATGTAAGCAATTGCATAACTTTATTACCCAGTATCCTAAAGCTCGCTTAATCATCAATCTGAATCGTGCCGTGTTATTCAAGGATCGTAGCTTCCCTGAGTTTATCTCCAAACTGATTACGATTATTCGCAGTAAATTGAAGCATCCGCTGACCTTACAGTTTGCTGAAGAAGATCTGATCCTGAATCGTGAGGATGCGCAGAAATATATCCGTATTCTACGTGACCACGGCGCAGAAATTTCGATTCGTGAATTCGGCAATTCAATGTATAGCGAAACCTTGCTACGTGAAATGGATGTGAATGCTTTAACCATTCATCCTCAGCTGACAGCGCAATTAAATTCCAATACCGAAGAGTTACAGGAAAAAATTACTGGCTATCTGGAAATCAAACCAGTTTACCTCCTGCTTCGTGAATTGAATGACATGACTTCATTTGCCAATGCCTGGAATGTCGATGCACGCTTCATTCAGGGTGATTATTTCCAGAAAAAACTGGATCATTTAATTGATGTACAGGAGCACTAAGCTCCTGTACAGGACCTGAATGCTGTGAATCCACAAATTTCAGGCACAAAAAAACGGGCTTAAAGCCCGTTTTTTCATTTTGGGTATTAACGTTTAACAGAACGTGACATACCAGCAAAACGTTGTTTGAACTTGTCGATACGACCGCCAGTGTCAACGTTCTTTTGCTTACCAGTGTAGAATGGGTGACAAGCTGAACATACGTCTAGGTAAAGAGTTTCTTTACCAACAGCTGAACGAGTTTCGATTACGTTACCACATGAACAAGTAGCAACTAGTTTTTCATATTTTGGGTGAATATCGGCGCGCATGGTCGATTCTCCATAAAGATCAAGAAGGTTTTGCTGTCATCGCAATTGATCACTCTCAGAAACTGAGGAAAGGCCAGAATTACATTCAGGCAGATCAACACCACAACAGACCATTCTTTTGGCCCACCGAGACGGATACCGTCAGAGCTAAGCACAACAAGTTGGGCAATATTATACGTGAAACAAAATCAATAAGCGAATTATTCTTCGGTTTTGATTTCAATCTGTTTCGACCACATATTGGCAATAATACCGCAGACCATGAGCTGGATCTGATGAAAAATCATGATCGGTAATACAATCATCCCCAAAGGCTGACCAATAAATAGGATTTGTGCCATGGGTACCCCGCTGGCCAGTGTCTTTTTCGAGCCACAGAAGAAAATTGTTTTCTGATCAGCTTTATCAAAACCAATCCAGCGCGGTACAAACAGTGCCAGCAGCATCACTAAAGTTAGTAAGACTGAGCAAGCAATGATTAACACTAACAAGGTTGATAAGCTCACCTGATGCCACAGCCCTGCCACAACGGCGCTACTGAATGCCCCATAGACCACCATCAGAATCGAGCCCTGATCAAAGAATTTCACGATCTTCGGCATTTTTTTCATTTGTGGGAATACCCAAGGACGCAGGATTTGCCCCAGAATAAACGGCACGAGGAGTAGCAAAGTAATCTGAATAATGGATGAAGTCGGATCAAAGCCATGTTGTGACTGGCCCAAGATAAAAAAGGCCACCAATACTGGGGTAATGAACATCCCAATAATATTCGAGAATGAGGCACTACATACCGCACCCGCGACATTGCCCTGCGCCACGGAGGTAAAAGCAATGGAAGACTGGACGGTAGATGGCAGGAAGCACATAAACAGGAAGCCCCAGTATAGCTCCTGGCCCAGAACTGGAACCAGCACCGGCTTGGCTAATAAGCCGATGATAGGGAACAGTGCAAAAGTGAATGCAAAAACTAGTGTATGCAGTTTCCAGTGCATTAGCCCTTCAACCACTGCTTCACGTGATAACTTGGCACCATGTAGAAAAAATAAGATAGCAATGGCAATCGTGGTAATCGATGAAAAGACTTCAGCCGCCTGCCCTGATACTGGCATAAAACTTGCGAGTATCACCATGACAAATAATAGTATCGTAAATCGGTCCAATGCCAACAGCTTCAGCATATCCCTTCATCCCTCAAATTTTATTGTTTGATATAAAAATGCCCGGCTATCTTAACAGATTCCGGGCATTTCATTGGCGTGATTCCAGCTTAAGTTTATGATTTCATCTCATATCCTTATCCAGGAATCCCAATAATATTCACGTATAACTTAGTTATTACGTGCATTCTGATCTTGCTGGATCAGTTCGATTTTATAACCGTCTGGATCTTCAACAAAGGCAATCACAGTTACGCCACCTTTCATTGGACCTGCTTCACGAACCACTTTGCCGCCACGCGCCTTGATTTCTTCACAGGCTTTATAGGCATCATCTACTGCAATCGCAATATGACCATAGGCATTGCCCAGTTCATAGCTGTCTGTATCCCAGTTATGAGTCAGTTCAAGTACGGTATGGTTTTCTTCATCGCCATAACCCACAAATGCCAGCGTAAAACGACCTTCTTCATAATCACGCTTACGAAGTAAAGTCATACCCAGCACTTCAGTATAAAACTTTAATGACTGTTCCAGATTGCCTACACGGAGCATGGTATGCAGCATGTGCATATTATTCATCCTTATTTGCCAGATTGTTGTTGGTGTTCACCGAGTAATTTTCCAACCCAAACCACTAAAATGAGAATTGGAATCCCGATTAATGTGGTCATCAGGAAGAAGTTCGGATAACCGATATTGGTCACTATAGTACCTGAATATCCCCCTAAAATCTTAGGGGTTAGCGTCATAAGTGAGCTGAAAATCGCATATTGAACTGCAGTAAAAGAGACGCTGGTCAGACTGGACAGGAAGGCAATAAATGCTGCGCCTGCCAGACCAGCCGCCAGATTGTCCACAATAATGGCAAAGTACAACCAGGCATCGCTATATGGCTTGATCACCTTGCCGGTTACTTCAATATCAGTAGTACTACTTACATCCACAGGCACCAGTGGCTGGATATCAATATCAAGGTTCTTGGTATTTTTAGCATCAGTCGTGGTTTGGTAGACATGTGTGACTTGTTGAACAGCGCGTTCACCATCCATCAACACCGCACTAATCAGATGTGCAGGTGCTGTTTTTAGTTTCTCTGCCGGAATAGCTGCACTAAACACACCCTGTTCTTCCAGCTTGGCTTCAAAACGCTCATCATTCAGTTCATAAATGATCTTTTGATTATCTTGTAAGGCTTCACCGACATATTGACCACGCACCACAATGCTGCCTTCTTCATTAACATTTAAGGTATTGTCACTGGTAATTGGCATGACTTGCAGTTGTGCATTGCCAGCGCTTTGCAGTAAATATGGCATAGTCACGTTGACTGCACTATCAGCCGTATTAGCATCAGCATAAGCTGCCTGAACCTGAATCTGCTTGGCATCAGCAAGCACTTGTGCAGGCACTTTTACTTTCCAATACCCCACTTCATCTGTTTCTGCCTGATAGCGCTGCTGCCCCACCTGAATTTCTACTGGATTCAGTTGCTGCCCTGATTTCACCAAGCCGATAAAGATCAGGTTAGTTGAACAAGCCAAAATGGCACCGACAAACATCAGCTTCATGATGTTCATCTTCTGCGCTAAAAGACCGCCGAGGAAACCGCCTAGAAGTGAGAAAATCACCCCATAAACTTTCACCGCTTCAGCAATCTGTTCCTTGCTAAAGTTCATATCCTGATAGAACACATTGGAAATAACACCGGCGATAATGTCAGAAACACGGTAAAAACCAATCAGCAATAACAGTACTAAAGCCAGTTTCAACCCATAGCGTTTGAAGAAATCTGCAACCGGGTTGACCCAGGTTTCATAGGCCATTTCCCGATTGACCGCACCCATTTTCACCAAGGCCGTTCCTACACCAAATGCGACTGCACCAGAACCAATAAAGCGTAAAGATTCAAAAGCAAATAAGGCGAAGGTATCCTGAATAGTAAACTGTTCGGTTAACATGCCCACCAAATTGCCCGAATACACATAGCTCAGGACGAAGCTGATGACGGCGATGAAGAACACCCCAACCAAACGGAAATAGTCACTGCGCACATAGGTTTTACGCACGCGATCAACTTGCGGTTCACGAATCGACAATGTCGTAATAATCCCGACCAGCATCACTGCAGCCATCGCTAGATAAGTCCATTTCCAGGCATCATAGATATAGTTGCCTTTCGCGGTACCTAAGTAGGCTGCAAGGAATAATGCGCCTGCACCCGCCACGATCATCCCGATTCGGTAACCTGCATTATAGGTTGAGGCCAACACGGTCTGCATCTGTGTTTCTGCCAGCTCAATACGGTAGGCATCAATGACAATGTCCTGAGTTGCTGCGGAAAAACCAAGCAAGACCGCACCCAGTGCCATTTGCTGTAAATGAGACTGTCCCAAGGCTGGATCTGAAAAAGCCATGATACAGATGGCACAAACAATCAGAATCTGGGCAATCAGCAGCCAGGCACGACGTCGACCTAAAGCTTTGGTTAGAAATGGAACCGGCAATTCATCAATCAGCGGTGCCCAGACAAATTTGAAGGAATAACCCAAAGCAGCCCAGCTAAAAAAAGTGACTGCACTTTTACTAATACCGGCTTCACCGAGCCAAAGAGACAGACTTGAAAAGATCAGGAGAATCGGCACACCGGCTGAGAAACCCAGGAACAGCATGATCAGCGCACGCCGATCCAGAAAGGCTGTAAAGGCGGATTTCCAACCCGTCGTTTGTGTTGTCATTGCTTTATTATTTTCCGCAAAAAACCAGTAGTTGCTATTCAATCCTTTAATACGGGATCTTTCAACAAGATTTACCATTTTCTCTGCGTAGATGATTTATTTTTTTACGTCAAAAGCGACATGTTCGCTTGAATTTTTCAGCTAATTCTGTATACCTTAAATCATTAATGCACTATTTCGTTTTGGACATCAACAGTGACCCAGAGACTCGATCAAATTCATTCTTCAATAACCGCCAATACGATTAACACCACGACAACTGAACAACAAAACCAAGCTGCTGAACTGCTTAAGTCAGCATTTGAACAAAGCGAAATACAACCTACTCTTGAAAAAACCCGCTTGCAGCCAACGCAACTGACACATATTCCAAAACTGGATAAAATTCCGGCCTCGACCAAGCGCATTAAACCATTAAATAATTTTCTTGGTCAGGATCGTGCACGTGCTTCGGTAGAAGCCGGGATTGCCCTGCCATATTCGGGCTATAACATTTTTGCCGTGGGGACTGCTGGTCTTGGCAAGCGCACCATGGTCAAGCGCTTGTTACAGCAGCATGCTAAAACAGTAGCGACGCCGAATGATTGGGTTTATGTGAATAATTTCCAGAATTCCCGTCAGCCGATTGCATTGCAGTTTCCTGCAGGTCAAGGCCCTAAATTCCAGGCCATGCTGCATCAAAGCTGGCAAACTATTCTGAAACAGCTGGAACGTCGTTTTACTGCGGAAACTTATTACAACCGTATTGAGATGATTCGTCAGCAAACGGGTGATGAGCAGCAGCAGGCACTGATTGAATTAACCCGTGAAGGTGAAGAATTCGATCTGAAGCTGATTTCTCGTAATGATGAGCACTGCTTTGTCCCAGTGCATCTGAAAGATGACAAGTTGCAGGAAATGACGCAGGATGACCTGAATGCCCTGAGCAACAAAGATCGTGCCGAAATCGCATCCAACATGCGCTACATGGATAAGAAACTAGAGCGTCTGGGTTTACATCTTGGTGATTTAGAAGATGATGCCCGTGACCGTGTGCAAGTACTGAACCGGGATATTGCCAAACAGGTGGTCGTGCCACGTGTTGAGCAGATGCTGGCCAAATTTAAAGATGTGGAAGGTCTGGATAAATATCTAAAGTTCTATGCAGAAGACATTATTAACAATGTCGAAATCGTGCTGGAACAGGAAGAAGATGACTTTACTCCAGGTCTATTCAGTCGCGTGCCATCTCGTTATCAGGCCAATGTCATTGTGACGCATAAGCCGAATAGTGGTGCACCGGTGATCTTTGAAGATTTTCCAACCCATTACAACCTGCTTGGGCATGTAGAACAGCTCACTCAGAATGGCACGATTACTACCGACTTTACCTTGATCCGTCCGGGTTCGATGCATCGCGCCAATGGCGGCTTCCTCATGATCGAAGCAGAACAGTTGTTAGAACAGCCGTATGCATGGCAAGGGCTAAAACGAGCGCTGAAATCTGGTCAGCTGAAGTTATCTTCTTTGGAACATATGCTGACCCTAACTGGCAGTATTTCGATTGAACCCGCAGCAATTCCTTTAGATATCAAGATCGTATTGTTGGCTGAGCCAGAAGTTTATTATGAGATTCTAGAGCTTGAACCAGAGCTCGGCAGCATCTTTAAAATCCGCGCTGACTTTACAGATACATTACAACGTAATGACGAAAATGAGCAGGCCTATATACAGCTGATCGCAGATTACGTTCAGGCAGACAAATTGTTGCCATTTGACCGTTCTGCCTTGGCTGCTTTACTGACTGATTCAAGCCGTCAGGCCGAAGACCAAAGCTCCTTGTCATTACATGCCCTGACCTTAGGTGATCTGATCCGTGAAGCACATCATCACGCTTTTAAAGCCGATGACAAGATGGTCTCCGAAAAGCACATCAATACGGCACTGGATCATCGTAAATATCGCTTAGGCTATTTACGTGAGTTGTATTGGCAGGATTTATCTCGTGGTACCCAGCTGATTGAAACTCGTGGTCATCGTCTTGGTCAAATCAATGCCCTGTCTGTAATTCACTATGCAGATGTGGAATTCGGTCTGCCTTCACGCTTGACAGCATCGGTTTATCAAGGTGGCGGTGACATTCTGGATATCGAGCGCAGTGTAGAACTTGGTGGTTCGTTACATGCTAAAGGCGTGTTACTGATGGCTTCCTTCCTGAAAGCACATTTTGGCCGTGAACAAACCCTGCACTTCTCTGCCGCACTGGCTTTTGAACAAAGCTATGGTCAAGTCGATGGCGACAGCGCTACTGTGGCAGAACTATCTGCACTGATTTCTGCGATCAGCCAGTTGCCAATTGACCAGTCTTGGGCAATTACCGGTTCCATGAACCAACTTGGTCAGGTACAGCCAATTGGTGGCGTGAATGCCAAGATTGAAGGTTTCTTCGATGCCTGTAAGTTACAAGGCCTGACTGGTAAACAAGGTGTAATTATTCCGCGTCAGAACATGCAGCATCTGATGTTGCGTAAAGACGTGATTGCAGCCGTTGAAGCAGGTCAATTCCATATTCATGCCATCGATACCATTGATCAGGCGCTAGAAATCCTGATGGCGCGTCCGGTCGGAACTTTGGATAAGAAAGGCCGATACAGCAAGCATTCGATTTATGCTGCGGTAATGGAACAGCTGGATTACTGGCAAGCCATTGAAGATGGTGCCGAGCTTGAGGAAGAAGAGCCGAAGAAAAAGAAAAAAAAGAAGAAAAAGAAAAAAGACAAAGCGCCAGTAAAGGACATTCAGGCCGATCCAGATGCACTTGCAGAAGTACTTGCGGCTGAATCAAAAGAACTCGAAAATGCTGAAATTTCTGAGGCGAAGGCAGAAGATTGATTCTGCCCTCTCTATTTAGAGTTTAAAATTAAAGCATAAAAAAAGCGCTTCTCAGGAAGCGCTTTTTAACATCTGCAAGTTTAATAAATTTATTAAGCTTCAGGTGCTGGGCTGTATTGTTCAACTAAAGGCTGTAATTCACCTTTCTGGAACATATCAAGCATGATGTCGCTACCACCGATCAACTCGCCATTGATCCACAATTGCGGGAAAGTTGGCCAGTTCGCAATAATTGGAAGAGTTGCGCGAATGTCTGGATTTTCCAGAATATTTACATAAGCAAATGGACGACCAATTTGACTGAGTGCTTCAACCGCACGAGCAGAAAAACCACATTGTGGGAATTGTGGTGTGCCTTTCATATAAAGAAGTACTGCGTGTTTGGCAATTTGGTCACGAATTAACGCTTCTGTATCGCGTGCTTGTTCAGTCATTGATATATCCTCAATAAATCTGCTTCGCATTATACTCAAAATGAACTAAAACAGTATGTCTAAAACAATATTTCATGTTTTATTTACAATTCAGCTTTTATTCTGTTTGAGATTTTGCTTATATAGGACCTGTCCTTATGTCTATATATGGCATCTTTGACTCCAATTTTCAATCCACCTAACAGATAAGAGTTAGTCATGAAGAACATTACCCTTGCTCCTGTGCAAACTGATCAACCTTCACACTTGATGCCGGTATTTGGCCGTCAGCCGATCAGTTTTGTCCGAGGACAAGGTGCTTATCTTTATACTGAAGATGGTACTGAGTATTTAGATGCGCTGACCGGAATTGCAGTATGTGGCCTGGGCCATGCCCATCCTGTGCTTGCTGAAGCAATTGCAGAACAGGCCGCAACCCTGATTCATACCAGTAACCTGTTTGAAGTGCCGTGGCAGACTGCTGCTGCACAAAAACTGGCTGAAGTTTCAGGTATGGAAGAAATTTTCTTCTCAAACAGTGGTGCAGAATCAAATGAAGGTGCAATCAAGATCGCACGTAAATTTGGTCATCTGCAAGGTATCGCTACACCAAAAATTATTGTGGCTGATAAATCTTTCCACGGTCGTACCCTGGCTACCCTTTCAGCTACAGGTAACAAAAAAGTTCAGGAAGGTTTTGCGCCACTGGTTGAAGGCTTTATCCGTGTACCATTTGGTGATATCGAAGCGATTCAAGAAGCAGCGATTAATCACCCTGACATCGTGGCAGTTTTTGTTGAACCGATTCAAGGCGAAGGCGGTGTAAATACTGCCCCTCAAGGCTTCAGCTACCTGGAAGAAATCCGTCAACTATGTAATCAGCACAACTGGCTGATGATGCTCGATGAAGTTCAAACAGGTAACGGTCGTACTGGTAAATACTTTGCCTATCAACATACCAATATCGTTCCGGATGTATTGACTACGGCAAAAGGTTTAGGTAATGGTTTCCCGATTGGTGCTGTAATGACCCAAGGTCGTGGTGTCGGTGTACTAACGGCCGGTAACCACGGTTCAACTTATAGCGGTACAGCATTAGGTTCACGCATTGTCTATACCATCATCGATATCATGCAGAAAGAAAATATCGTGGCGAATGCAGCTGAAAAAGGTGCTTATATTGTTGAGCAACTGCGTAGCAAGCTTGCAGATCAGAACGTGACTGTTCGTGGTTTCGGTTTGATGATCGGTATTGAATTACCAAAAGCATGCGGCGAACTGGTTGATATCGCACGTGATGAATACAAGATGATTATCAACGTCACTGCAGGCAATGTAGTACGTCTGCTGCCTACCCTGAACATTACTCAGGAACAGGCAGATCAACTGATTGAACGTCTGGTTAAAATGATCAACGCCTATCTGGATTAATTTGCAAGAAGTCAGATACACAAAAAGCCGCATCAAGCGGCTTTTTTAATTCTGTGCAGTTTATGATGCGATTTGCAACAAACGTCCGCCAGACAACTGGCTAAAATATTGTTTCAAGGTATCAAGACAACGGAGAATTTTTGTAGGTTGTTGTTCACGTTTTGGCATCACTGCATAAAGCGTAAATGGTTGTAATTTCCACTCAGGCAGAACTTCAACCAGAGAACCGTTCATTAAATCTTTTTGTACTTCCAGATATGACATGCGGGCAATGGTATTGCCATGCAGACACATCGACTTTGCTACAATACTGTTATTGGTATTTAGTCGTGAGCTGAGTTCAAGTTCAACTTTTTGGGCTGTATTGACGTGCTGGAAATAAAATTGTTGATGATTATTTAAATGACTCAGTGACAAAATGTCATGTTGCTTCAGATCATTCGGCTGTGCAATTAAAACAGACTGGTTGATGTAGCTCGGAGCTGCCACCAGAATCTGTTCAATTTGAATGAGCGGAACGACTTCAACATTGCTATCGTCAATGACTTGATCCAGGCGTAATTCAATATCAACACGACCCTCCTTCAGGTCAAGCGGTTGATCTTGAGTTTCAAACTGTACAGTCAAACCGCGGTGAGCAGACATCCAATGCGACAATGCTGGGATCACATGCATTGAACACATTTCTGCAGTTGCAGCAATACGCAGGTCGCCGACTAGATCATCACGTAGCTCATTGATACGGACTTTGCCACGTTCCGCAGCGGACAACATTTCTTGACAGCTATAGAAAAAAGCCTGGCCTGCTTCAGTCAAACTCAATTTTCGTGTAGAACGATTCAGGAGTACGACTTCCATGTCCTGCTCTAGCGATCGAATCTGCTGGCTCACGGCACTGGTAGTAATACCCAGTTCACGTGCAGCACCGCTAAACGAGTTTTTCTCTACAACACAAGCAAATACGCCCATTGCTCGAAGTTGATCTAACATAAATTCCCCTCTAAACTTATGAGGTGCTTTCATCCTTTGATAAAAGCAACTCATTGTATTATACGGTGAAATTTAGCATTTGCACCTTTTTATTCAACTATTCGGTAAAACAGATGCTGGATTCACCGGTTTTCCATCGAGGCGTACCTGAAATTCAAGCATAGTACGGGTTGTACCACTTGAACCCATTTCCGCAATCTTCTGACCTGCTGTCACATTTTGTCCACTTTTCACGTTAAGTTTACTGTTATGTGCATAGGCAGTGATGTAACCATTAATATGTTTGACCAGCACCAGATTACCGTATTCTTTTAGGCCGTCAGCCGCATAAACCACCTGACCGTCAGCAGCAGCAAACACCGGGTCACCGACATTACCCGCGTAACGAATGCCTTTAATATTCGACGCCAGATTATATTGCTGCAATACTGCACCATTCGATGGTTTTACCCAACGTAATCCTGATGACGCTACAGTCGTCGTCGGAGCAGGTGTAGTCACCACTGGCGTCGTAACTTTCGGTGTCGTTTTAACAGTTGTCTGTGCCGAAGTTACAGGCGCTGGTACTGTTACTGTTTTACGCTGAATTGGCGCTGAAGAATCTACGACTTGAGTCGTAGTACTGCGTTTGGTGTTTTTCAAACGGATCGACTGACCAACGTAGATGCGATATGGCTCAGGAATGTCGTTCATTTCCGCCACACTGATATAGCTCAGACCGTAACGCGCCGCAATGCCACTTAAAGTGTCACCTGAACGAACCGTATAGAAATCAGGTGCTGCAGCATAACGTGTGGAATTGTGAATATAGGGTTTGGTTGCACACCCCGTTACGATAACTGCTGAAACCACTGCTGTTGTGAGTGCTAAAGTTTTTATCAGGCTTGTAGGCAAAGCAATAAAGCGTTTCGGTGACACCAGGAACATTATCTTCCTCTCTAACATCTATACGGTTTAAAAAACTCGATTAGATTAGCAAAAAAACAAAGCAAATAAGGTTGCAATGTCAAACTATTCACAAAGTTATAACATTAGTTAGATTTTGTTTAAAATCTGCCCTTGTAATTCGTGAAGTACGTCATAGTTTGTGGCATCCATCTGGATTGGTGTCACACTTACATAACCATTGGCGATAGCAAAGAAGTCCGACTCAATTTCAGTTCCTTTATGCTTTGGCATCGCAACGGCTTCACCGGATAGACCAATCCAGTACACCTGACGACCACGTGGATCCACATGACTGGTAATTGGCTTGGACTGGCTACGGCGACCTTGGAAAGTCACTTTGGTTCCTTTTAGCTCAGCGATATCCGGAATATTGACATTAAAGATCTGACGCTCCGGCAAGGCTGGTAAACCTGCTGCAATAAAATCATGTACCCATTGCGCTGCAACACGATAATCTTCTGGTGAAGTATAAGCACGTACGTTTTGGCCACAGAGAGAAATCGCCAGTGCAGGCTGTTTTGCTAGACGACCTTCAAATGCTGCACCGACTGTGCCTGAATACAACACATCATCACCCAGATTGGCACCGCTGTTAATGCCACTTACTACCAGATCGAATTCGACATCAAATAAACCATTCATAGCCAGATATACACAGTCTGCCGGCGTGCCATTGACTGCCCACACATCTTCAGCGATCTGAATTGGTCGCAGTGGACGGTCAAGGGTCAATGCACTGGAAAATCCACTGCGTTCACTTTCAGGTGCGACCACGACTACACGACCGAGCGATTTCAAGCTCTGTGCCAGTGCCTGTATGCCCGGAGCGAACACGCCATCATCATTTGATATCAATATATTCACTGCAAAATCCCGTTCGTCCCAAAAAATGACTGGTTGGGACATTTGTTTGTATTAGCCACGGAATTATATATATTTATCGTTCAACATCCATCTTTAATATGCGTGGTTCATGATGATTAAAAATACGGTTGCTGTAACCGCAATGGCCTTTGCTCTGACTGCTGGCCTATGTTCTCCTGCTTTTTCAGCTGAAAATTTATCTGCTGAAGTTGATTTAACCATTAAGGAAGACCTTGCTTCAGTTCAAGTACTCACTGAAGTTTGTCCGGGGATTGTGGGTAAAAATGCTAAATTTGACCAGAACACTCAACAGCTGATCAAACAGTATTTGTCAGACTATTCTGATAAAACGATGACGTATGACAAAATCCAGCAGGACAAGGAATATCAGTCTGTGCTTCAGGAAGCGCGTCAAGAAGCTAAACAAACGGCTAAGGATGAACATCAGGCAGTTTGTAATGACCTGATCGCTCAAGAGATCTAATTCAAGATTTTTGGCAGGATGATGCAACGCCATCATCCTGTTTATATAACGATTTTCTCCATTATTTTACTGCTTCCTTACATTTTTACTCTTTTCATTCTGCAAAATTTGATTAATCTAAGCGCATCGTTATTTTTATTTTGAGCTTTTGATTTTCAATGAAAAATTCATTCATTAAAGCCTTTGGCATTTTCACTCTTTCAACTTTTAACATTTTGAGCACAAACAGTTTTGCAGCCGATACCAATATTGAAGTGACCCCAATTCAAGAAGTGACTCAACATGAACTTGCAGCGATTTATGTGCTTTCGGAAATCTGCCCAAGCATGGTGAAAGACCAGAACAAATTTAATGCGGGTTATAACCAGCTGGTCAGTGAATATATGCCAGGTCAAAAGAACCCGGTAGAAGCCTTAAATCAGCTCAGTAAAAACTCAAAATTCCAGCCGATCCTGAAAGAAGCACAGCAAGATGCTCAAAAAGCAGGTAAGCAGAAAAATCAAGCGATTTGTACAGAACTCACTACTTATAGCAAATCCTGATTTTTTTCTGCCGAAATGCTTACAATACTTTTGAAATAAGCCGCTGCAACCCATAGAAGTCCGCCTAGCTTTGTCCTAAAATGCTAGGCTCTTCGTGCTTATATCAAGATACTGGAACTAACTAGAATGACCCGTAAAACCGCCCTTGCTGCACTCCTTCTTGTACCTGGATTCAGCTATGCAGCAACAGTATTATCTGCGCCACCAGAATTAAATAATAAATCCTATGTTCTGATGGACTTTGAAACTGGGCAGATCCTTGCAGCTAAAAATGAAAATGAAAAACTAGCCCCTGCTTCAATGACCAAAATGATGACCAGCTACATCATTGAGCAGAAGTTACTTAGCGGTGAACTGACTGAAGACGAACAGGTTCGTATGAATGAATCGGCATGGTGTCGTGGCAGCAGCTCTGAATCATGTATGTATGTTCCGTTAAATGGCACAGCAACAGCACTTGAAATGCTGCGCGGTATCATTATCCAGTCAGGTAACGATGCGTCTAAAGCAATGGCTGAACATATTGCAGGTAACGAGGGTACCTTCGCACATATGATGAACCAGGAAGCGAAACGTATTGGCATGACCAATACCAGCTTCATCAACTCTACTGGTATGCCGGCTGAAGGTCACTATTCGACTGCTAAAGATATGGCTACGCTGGCTCAGCACATCATTAAAGACAGTTCAAAGTACTACCCGATTTATTCTGAAAAAGAGTTTACTTTTAACGGAATTAAGCAAGGTAACCGTAATGCCCTGCTTTATACAGATCCAAGTGTTGATGGTCTGAAAACAGGTCATACGGATGAAGCGGGTTACTGCTTAACGACTTCTGCAAAACGTGGTCCAATGCGTTTGATCTCTGTGATCTTCGGTGCGCCATCTATGCAGGATCGTGCGACACATACACGTGAACTTTTGGCTTGGGGCTTTGCAAACTACGAAACCAAAAATGTTCAGGCAGGTAAACAAGTTTTAGCCAAGTCTAAAGTCTGGTTTGGTAAAGAAAATGAAGTTCAAATCGGCCTTGCTGAAAACTTCAACGTGACCATGCCGAAAGGCAAAGCCAATGCGATTAAAACGCAAATCGTGGTTCAACCCAAACTGACTGCGCCTTTGAAACAAGGTCAAGTGGTAGGTAAATATGTTGCCTCTCTTGATGGCAAAGTGATTGCTGAAAAACCACTTGTTGCTTTAAAAGCAGTTGAAGAAGCTGGTTTCTTTGCCCGCATGCTGGATCATATTAAACAGTTCTTTAGCAACCTGTTCTAATATTCTTTACAGATATTCGTTCAGACTAAAGCTAAAGCACACATTCCTCGAATGTGTGCTTTTTTATTTTATAATGAGCGTAAACTTTCAAGATGATAATGCTATGAGCCAGAACATTCGCCCTTACCTGGATACTAGTCCGCAAATTGCAGATTCCTGTTATATCGACCCAATGGCCGTGGTCGTGGGTGATGTGGTCTTAGGTGAAAATGTATCGGTCTGGCCTTTTGCCGTGATCCGTGGCGATGTCAATCATATCCGCATTGGCAAGAACTCCAATGTTCAGGATCATGCCATTCTGCATGTCAGCCATAAGAAAGTAGATAAGCCTGAAGGTTCACCACTGATTATTGGCGAAGATGTCACCATTGGTCATCATGTCACGCTGCATGGTTGTACTATTGGCAACCGTGTCCTGATCGGGATTAACAGCATTATTCTGGATGATGTGGTGATTCCGGATGATGTGATGATTGGTGCAGGTACACTGGTTCCACCGGGTAAGGTACTGGAAAGTGGTTGGTTATATATGGGGAGCCCTGCTAAAAAAGCCCGTCCATTGACTGAGAAAGAAATGGCATTCTTGCCGTATTCAGCGCAGAATTATGTCAAGGTGTCTGGGAATTACAAATAAATTTGTCTTGATCTAAAATCTTCTGTATGTTCAATTGAAAATAATTCAAAGAATAAAAATCATGAAACATACAGAAGATCATTATTGCCCGGATCGCAATGAATTATTAAAACAAACCAAAATTAATATTCGACAATATGGCGTGCAAATTATTTCGATCACGCATACTGATTACTCCCCACCTTTTAGCTATAGCATTGGTCTGTATGAACGATTCCAGCATCCGGAAATTATCTGTTTTGGTCTTACCGCAAAACTTAGCCAGACCATTCTGAATCATGTCGCTGAGGTTATTCAAAAAGGTCAACCTATTCAGCTGAATAACACTTATCCTAATGTGTTTTTTAAAGAGAGCCGCTGCAAGTTTCTAAAGGTTGATCGCAGGAATATTGGCGACTATTTCGGTATTGCTGAAAGTTATTATCAAGATGAAGCATTTCCAGCTTTGCAATTAGTTTGGACAGACCGGAATGATAAATTTCCGTGGGAAGATGGCTTCGAAGAATGTTTTGAATATGATCAACCCCTGCTAGACCGGAATGCTGATTTTAAATTCCGCGAACCAAGAAATTTAGGGATTTATACCACCAAGCAATGGCTGGAACAAAACCAGCCAATTGTCACCGTACTGCATGAACGTGATGGTGACTGGCAGTTTTTAACGGCAGAGCCTTTGGCAGATGATGACTATATTCTGGTTGGGTTAGAACATTTGATCCAACGTGATCCAACCTTAAATGAAGTCTTTGACCTGCAATATGGACAGGCAGCAGACCGGAAATTTATTGGCGATGAATGGGTGATTATCGAACTAGAAGATGACGGTGACCAGCTCGCAGGTTAAAGATAAAAATGTCTACTTCATGTGAAGTAGACATTTTTTAATTAAGGAATAATTAGATAATCATTTTTAAAACTGTTAGCTTCAAAATCCCCTTCAACCAAATGCACAAATTTCTGATCAATCTTGTTTAACTCTAAACAGTCATCGACATCAATTACGGCATCGGCATGTGGTTTAAACCATGTTTTCTCAATCGCCAATTTTCCTTGTGCTTTAGCTTCTGTTTTGTTTTTGGCAGCGACCACCAGGTATTTATGAATCTCACCAAACTGGTCTGGGAGATATGCACCCAGATTAATCAGGAACAGTTTTAAATCTGTGTTTGCGAGTGTATCTGTAATTTGAACCTGATAATTAGTTCCTTGATAGCTGACACCATTGATCTTCATCCAGCCATCAACATGCAGACCTTTTTGCCGACCAAACCATTGCTCTTTTAAATATGGAAAAGCTGACTCGATATCTGAACTGATGACAGGAACTACATCATGCACTTCTACATTGGCTTTATCATGTTTACCGCCCAATAAGATGATGTAGAGATTGAGTTCAGGCATAGGAAATTCTCTTTAATAGAATGATAAAGTGAAGAGATGTAGTTTAAATTAATTCGAATGAATCAATTAAGAAGTAAGAAAATTTTATTTATTCAATATTTGAGTAAGATTTGAATTATTATCCTGCTCTCTTCTTATATTCTAAGTTTTGGAGGATAAATTGGGGAATCACTCACAATAATTAATAATACGAAAGTTATAAAAAAGTATATTTCATATGTATAAATATGTAAGATATTTCCCGCAATTATTTAAAATATTATGGGGTTATTGTGATTAATAAAAAGCTTACTTATGCAATTTTCTGTTTAATATCACCTACACTCTTTACAGGATGTAACGCTACATACCATTCACAACAAGTTAGTTCTAACGAACAAAACCTAACGGTTGGAACTGTTCAGCGTGAAATTCATATAGGTATGAGCTCTGCAGATGTTATCAGTGTATTAGGTTCTCCAAATATTGTAACAACTGATGAGAATCGTCAGGAAGTTTGGGTTTATGACAAGATTTCGACTGAAACAGCCTATTCCAAAAGTTCAGTTGGTGGATCTATATTAATTTTAGGTGCTAGCAGTTCTAGTGGAGCTAGATCTACTACTCAAAAGACATTAACAGTAGTTGTAAAATTTGATAACCAATCAAAAGTACGTGATTTTGCATATCATACTTCTAAGTTTTAAGGGACTATTGAAAGTGAAAAATACTCTTTTAAAATTGGGAATTATGACCATATTAGCAAGTACTTCACTTACTACATGGGGTCAGAAAATTCCTGCTGATGCCTTGCAACTAAGCACTAGTTCTCTTGAAACTCGTCAAATGCAAACTAGACAATTTGATGGAGTGAGTGAATCAGATGCTTTATCTTCAGCAGCTGGTGTATTACAGGATATGGGATTCACCATAACTGAATCTGAAGCAAAATTAGGTGTGATTGTTGGGAATAAAGATCGAAGTGCTGTAAGTGGTGGGCAAGTAGCTGGAGCAATGCTATTAACTCTTCTATCTGGTGTACCTGTAGATTATGATAATAATCAAAAAATCATAGCCTCCTTGGTGACACGTCCGGTTCTAGATAGCCAGGGGCGTATAAAACCTAATTCGTTCTATATAAGAGTCACTTTTGCAAGAATGGTATGGAATACTGCAAATCAATTAACGAAAGCAGAGCCATTAAATGATGCACAGTTATATCAAGAATTCTTTGACAAATTATCTAAATCTGTCTTTTTAGAAGGACAAAAAATATGAAGTATTTATTAATTACTATGACAACGTTTGCTTTGCTTCTTACAGGTTGTGCAACGACAAATCAGCGTGTTTTAGATAGTGAACAAAGTCAAGTACAGCTTAGAAGCATCCAAACAAGAACTTTTGAAACTACAGATAAAGATAAAACATTACGTGCAGTCATAGCAACTTTACAAGATCTAGGATTCGTTATTGATAAAGCGGATGAAACGCTAGGGACTGTAACGGGAACAAAGTTAAATAGATATACTATCAAAATGACTGTGACTGTTCGCTCTCATAATAATGGCGTTCTAGTACGTGCTAATGGTCAATATAATATAACCCCGATTACAGATCCTATCATCTACCAAAACTTTTTCACTTCTTTAGAGAAAGCAATGTTTTTACAAGCAAATGCTGTAGATTAAAATACCCCCGACGTCCCGTCGGGTTTTTTATTCTTCGAGGCTTAGATCTGCTCCCCTGCGTGACCTCATATTCCTTGTAATTTATCTTCTATTTATTTAGAACCTTCTGCTCTCCATGTCTCGTTTATAGGAGACTCCTAGTATCTTACCTAAATACCACGACCATCTGCCGCCAATCATTTCACAAAGTTGCTTATTTAAAGTTTATAAATGTCTAGTAGCCAAAGAAATTACCTCCTCACATAGCCACCGCCCCCTAAATTTTGTAGAATACAGTTTTTATTCCATGGTGCTGCTCTATGACCGCTTGGACTGCTCACGTCACTGTCGCAACTGTCGTCGAAAAAAATGGAAAATTCCTGTTCGTTGAAGAACATACTGAAGGTGTAACGCACACTGTATTCAACCAGCCAGCAGGCCATGTCGAGGCAGGTGAAACCATCGTCGAAGCAGCCATTCGTGAAACCATGGAAGAAACCGGTTATCAGGTCAACGTGACTGATCTGATCGGCATCTATACCTATACTCCGCCGATGTTCCCAGACCGTACCTATTTCCGTTTCTGCCTGAAAGCTGAAGTGATCAGCTATGATGAAAATGCAGAGCTGGATACCGGTATTGTTGGTCCAGCGTGGATGAGTTTAGATGAGCTGATCGAAACTGCTCGCGCACGCAGTCCACTGGTGATCAAAGCTGTACAAGATGCCCTTTCCGGTCAAAAATATCCTTTATCGCTCATTTACGAGCACCAAAATTCTCCCTTAATTTCAAATTTGGATGCCTAATCCTATGCAACAACGTGTCATCGTCGGTATGTCTGGTGGTGTAGATTCATCTGTGTCTGCAGCACTTCTACTTCAACAAGGTTATCAGGTTGAAGGTCTTTTCATGAAAAACTGGGAAGAAGATGACGGCACAGAATACTGTACGGCAATGGAAGACCTTGCCGATGCACAAGCCGTTTGTGACAAGATCGGGATTAAACTGCACACGGCTAACTTCGCGATGGAATACTGGGATCGCGTGTTCGAGCATTTCCTGGCTGAATATGCTGCTGGCCGTACCCCAAACCCGGATATTTTGTGTAATAAAGAAATCAAATTCCGTGCCTTCCTTGATCATGCAATCAATCTAGGCGCTGACTTTATTGCGACGGGGCACTACTGCCGTCGTGGCGAAACCATGACCAATTCTCGTGGTGAAGAATATGCACCTTTACTACGTGGTTATGACAATAATAAAGACCAGACTTATTTCCTGCATGCGGTGCATGGTCGTGAAATTAATAAGACTCTGTTCCCTGTTGGTGAAATTGAAAAGCCACAAGTACGTAAAATTGCAGAAGAATTAGGTCTAGCTACTGCGAAGAAAAAAGACTCGACTGGCATCTGTTTTATTGGTGAACGCCGCTTTAATGACTTCCTGAAGCAATATTTACCGGCTCAACCCGGAAAAATCGTACTGGAAGATGGCAAAGAGGTTGGTGATCATCACGGCTTAATGTACTATACGCTCGGTCAACGAGGCGGGATCGGCATTGGTGGTATGAAAGGTGCTGAAGAAGGTGCCTGGTTTGTACTGCATAAAGATATTGAAGGTAACCGTCTTGTCGTTGGTCAGGGTCATGAGCATCCACTGATGCAAAGCACCATGCTTTGGAGTGAAGCAATTGACTGGGTCGCTGGTGAGCAGGATATTCCTGAATCAGGTTTCCGCTGTACGGCAAAAACCCGCTATCGTCAGCCTGATCAAGCGTGTACCATTTATAAGGATCCAGAAACACCACAAGGTGTTCGTGTAGAATTCGATGAACCACAACGTGCTGTGACCCCAGGTCAAAGCGTGGTGTTCTACTCAGGTGAAGTATGTTTAGGTGGCGGTGTGATTCATCATACCAATGCACCAAAACCTGATTTTATTAAAGGATGAGATCGGCATGACGGAGTTACCATTTCAACAAGCCACAACGTTGAATGCTCGTCAAAACCGTGCTTTGGCGTTAGCGGGGGTTTTTCAGGCCACCCAGCTGACCCACATGACTGCCCTGACCGGACAGCAAGGCATTGGCGACACTGGTAATTTCTATTTTGAACAGCTGATTAAGGCCAGTCTGAATATCCGACCAAGTGGTACGCTGAATGTTCAGACCTTGGACTTCTTTAATCAGCTGGCCGATATATCATTGGGATTAAAGACTTTGGAAAGTTCTATTACCCAGCCTTTTGATACCGGGCCAAAATCCAGACTTCCAAAACTCTCCTCCACCAAACTGCCAATGTCCTATGCGATGGCACTTCTTCAGTTAGAAAAGAAGGTCTATAGCAATCCAAAATTCGTTGAAATCATTGAACAATCCCAGCAAAAAATTCTAAGACAGCTCTCCTTTTTCGATAATAACTACATGCACCCAAGCATCATTGCCAATCTCGCTCAAACCTATGTCGATACCGCCGGACAGATCAATCCGCGGATCATGGTGCGTGGCAATGCTGAAGCTTTTAAAGATTCTGGTCATACCAACCGCATCCGTGCTTCCTTATTTACTGGCCTACAGATGGCGCATTTATGGCGACGGCTCGGTGGCAGTTCCTGGGGCATGATCTTTGGCAAGCGCAAGCTGCTACAGGATATCCAAAATCTCGCACGCATACAGTTTCAGGTGGTCTAAGCCATGCTGTACGCGTATTTCGTTTTTCGTTTAATTCCAAAATTTAGGGAATCGATATGAACGCTTTAACTGCACTTTCTCCATTAGATGGACGCTACGCTAGCAAATGTGATGCGCTGCGCCCTTTTCTTTCTGAGTTTGGCTTAATCCATGCTCGTGTGACTGTTGAAGTGCGTTGGTTACAAGCGCTTGCCAACCGTCCTGAAATCACTGAAGTACCTCCTTTCTCTGCAGAAACTAATGCTGCACTAGATGCCATCGTTGCCAACTTCTCTGAAGAAGATGCCAACCGCATTAAAGAGATCGAACGTACTACTAACCACGACGTAAAAGCGGTTGAGTATTTCCTGAAAGAAAAAATTGCAGGAATTGAAGAGCTAAAAAATGCCGGTGAGTTCATCCACTTTGCATGTACTTCTGAAGACATCAACAACCTTTCTCACGCATTAATGCTGAAAAATGGTCGTGATGTGCTGGTTGCTTCTATGCAACAAATCATTGATTCGATCGTTGCTTTGGCTGAAACTCATGCTGAACAACCAATGCTGTCTCGTACTCACGGTCAAACTGCCAGCCCAACTACTTTGGGTAAAGAAATGGCGAACGTGGCTTACCGCCTGGCTCGTCAAATCAAACAGTTCAAAAATGTTGAGCTGCTGGGTAAAATCAACGGTGCTGTAGGTAACTACAACGCGCACTACTCTGCTTACCCAGAAATCAACTGGCCTGCTCACTCTCAAGCATTTGTTGAATCTCTAGGTCTGACTTTCAACCCGTACACCACTCAGATCGAACCACACGACTACATGGCGGAACTGTTTGATGCGCTGCGTCGTTTCAACACTATCCTGATCGACTTTAACCGTGACGTATGGGGTTATATCTCTCTTGGCTTCTTCAAACAAAAACTGAAAGAAGGCGAAGTAGGTTCATCTACTATGCCGCATAAAGTCAACCCAATCGACTTCGAAAACTCTGAAGGTAACCTGGGTATTGCAAATGCCGTATTGGCTCACCTGGGCGAAAAACTGCCTGTTTCTCGCTGGCAGCGTGACCTGACTGACTCTACTGTTCTGCGTAACATGGGCGTTGGTTTTGCACAAAGCTTGATCGCTTTCGAAGCTTGCTTAAAAGGTATTGGTAAACTTGAACTGAATGCTGCACGTATTCTTGAAGACCTTGACCATGCTCAGGAAGTTCTGGCTGAACCTATCCAAACGGTAATGCGTCGTTACAATGTTGAAAAACCATACGAAAAACTGAAAGCACTGACTCGTGGTCAAGCCATGACTCGTGAAATGATGGTTGGTTTCGTAAATGGTAACGAGTTAGAAGCTGTTCCTGCTGCGGATCGTGCTCGTCTGACTGAAATGACACCTGCTACTTACACAGGTAATGCGGCAGATCAAGCAAAACAGGTGAAAGATCTAATCTCTAAAATCTAATTTAGACGGTTAAGACCAAAAGCGAAGCTCCGGCTTCGCTTTTTGATAAGTAAAAATATATTTAAAATAACAACATCATTCGGAAGCAAATATTCACAGATAACACATTAAAATCTAATACAGAAAATAGCTTAAATGTACTCAATGAATAATATTAAATATAATTACATTAACTTTAGTACAATTAGTTTTTTATGAAAAATCATCTGCTAAATTATTAAGATTAATCTCTTTCACTTAATTTATCTAATTTTTATTAATTACAGCGTTTTAAAAATATTTAAAATAGAATATTAATCCGAATCTAGGATAGAAAATTTACTTAAAAAACCAAAGCTACAAGATAAGTTATCACACCTAATTTAAGGCTCTAGTCCTTATACTAAATAGCAAGGAATGATTATTATTAAATTTAAAATAACTTAATTATAAATTTCTAACTAAAATTACGTCCCTCAGCAAAAACTCAAAGGATGTTTTTATGATTACAAATTACATATTGCGATGAATTAATTTAGTGAAATTCCTACTTAGTTATCACTAAAGAACATAGTATTTATGGGTCTCTAAGTAGGTACTGATGCAGCATCAAAACGCATATCAATTAATTAATAGAAATAGCCAAAAAATTTAGAATATAGAATCAATGACTTAACCAAATTTAGGTTAACTATAATTTTTAATTATTATGATCACTCCATATTGGAATGATCATAATACGTCTTAATTATTCAATAATTTGAAAATTATTAAAGTTGGAATTTAATATATTTTTATTAAAACATATTTTTTCGACTTGAGCATCTTTAGGTCCATCATAACAAATTTGAATAATATGTTGTAATGTTGCTTTAGGTCCTTTTATAGTTATATCGATACTACTTTTATCTTGATTATTTTGGACAAAACCATCAATTCCATAAAGTTCACATTTAGTTTTTAACCAACTACGGTAACCAACATTTTGTACTATTCCATATATTGTAAAACTATAGGTTCTAATACTTGGTTTGAAATTTGGAAATAGGCTATCTAATAGTGAACTTGCTACATCACGACCTTTACCATATTTAGGGAATTGCGGTAGTGCTAGGGCAGGATTAGCATTAACTTCAATTATAGTCCATTTTTGATTTTTAGGAGAAATTTGAATATCTTCCGCCATAAAATCTAATCCTAACATTATTGGAGATAATAGCGCTTCTTTTGCTCTGATTGCAATATCTAACCAGTCAGGATGAATATTATCAGTATGATCTATACTACCTCCGCCAGAACTAATATTTACTACATCTAATAATTCTACTTTTTCGTTAGAATTTACAATAGAATTTAATGTAAGATTTTTTTTTGATAAAAAATTAATTAGTTTTTGATCTAGTTTTAAAGGATGTTCACCTAAATATATATTCTTACTTCTCTCAATTTGACGTACTTGAATTAGTTCTTCAATTGTAGATTGACCATCACCAATGATAAAAGGAGGCACTCGTTGAGTTACAGAACATAATTTATTATCTATCACAACGATTCTGTAATCATTACCTTCTACATATTCTTCTACTATCACTGTTTTATGTTTTAATTTTTCGCAAAGATTCCAAGCTTTGTCAAAATCAACCTTTTCTACAATATTTGTTGTCACACCTTCACCACCATAACTATTCAGTGGTTTTACAACAATAGAGTTATTAAATTCTTTAACTTTTTCCCAAGCTTCTTCCTTTGAATGGCTTTGTTGCACAAAGCTATTCTTGAGGGCTTCTTTAGCAATATAATTTCCAGATGAAGAAGCCTGCACCTAAAACTTACCGTACAACCAATTGGTCCTCGTATAACCAAGCTTTAATCAAGCGAGGAAATATTTCAATCTGGTTTGATCCTAAGACCCAATGGTATGCACAACCACAAGGCAAGCACGGACGAAATCAAACTTATTCCGATACAGCGATTCAATGCTGTTTAATGATCAAATCTCTATTCCGTCTTTCTTTACGTATGGTCACTGGCTTTGCTCAAAGCCTGATTAAACTCTGTGGCTGAGCAGCCCCGAATATCAGTGATATTCGTACTCCACCCTCTGTAGACGACAAAAGCATATTGATATTGCGATAAGCTATCAGAAAAGTCGTGATGGGTTACACCTACTCGTCGACTCTACGGGTTTAAAATTTTTAGGTGAAGGTGAATGGAAGCGTAAGAAACATCAGCCTGAATACCGTCGGCAATGGCGTAAACTGCATATTGGTATAGATGCTGAAACACTGCAAATACGTGCCGTTCAGCTTACGACAAATAATGTCAGTGATTCACAAGTACTAGGTGATTTACTGGATCAAATCCCACCAAATGAGCGAATAGATTCTGTCTATACCGATGGGGCGTACGACACGAAGTGCTGCAGACAAGTGATTTCAGATCGTCAAGCACATGCAGTAATTCCACCCAGGAAGAATGCCAAGCCCTGGAAAGATTCTAAAATCAGTTCAATAGAACGAAATGAGTTACTTCAAACGGTTAAGCATTTAGGCAGAACCCTATGGAAAAAATGGTCGGGCTATCACCGTCGCAGTTTGGTGGAAACCAAGATGCATTGCATCAAATTATTAGGAGATAAGCTGACGGCAAGACATTTTCAAAGTCAGGTCAATGAAGTTCATGCGCGTGTGGCAGTTCTGAATAGATTTACGGAATTAGGTAGACCTCACACCCAAGTTGTCACTTAAATTTGAATGGATTGGGGAAAACTCAGCTTTTGAATGTTTATGCAACAAAGCCAATATTTTTTATAATTATTTAGTTTGGTGAAAAATAATGTAAAATCAATATCATTCGTCTTATATTAATTTCACTATACTTAAGGATTTTTAATATATAGCATAGTTTCCATTTAATTAATTCCTCGAAATAAATTTCATTACTGAACACCGTGCTCGTCTAGCTGAAATGACACCTGCAACTTATACAGGTAATGCTGCAGATCAAGCAAAACAAGTGAAAGACTTAATCTCTAAAATCTAATTTAGACCATTAAGACCCAAAGCGAAGCTCCGGCTTCGCTTTTTTTATCTATAATATTTTCTAACTTAAAAATAATATTTATAAGAAGTCTATGATGGATTATCGACTGAGTGGCAAGCATTGGGTCAGTTTAGGAATTTTGGCAGTTGCGATAGGGATTTCCAGTATTCAGCCTCTGGATATGCAGTCCTATATTCTGCATCAGGTTGGCACAGTATTTATGATCGGCATGTTGCTGTTTTGCCTATATAAAGTCGGATTCAATTTTTTCAGCTTTAATTTGTATATTCTCTTTCTACTGATTCATGTCGTTGCAGCACATTATCTATATTCTTATGTGCCTTATAATGAGTGGATTCAGGCACTATTTAGCTTTGACCTGAATGCTGCCATGGGCTGGTCACGCAATATGTTTGACCGTTTTGTGCATCTGGCCTCTGGTCTGCTGCTTTACCCTGTGTTCTATCGACTGTTTGACGTCTGGTTTCCTCAACACAAACCTTTCACCCTTTTCCTGTTGGTCGTTCAATTTGTGATGGCAACCAGTCTGATCTATGAATGGATCGAATGGTTGATCGCGATTGGCTTATCACCAGAGCAGGCGGAAAGTTATAACGGTCAACAAGGTGATATATGGGACGCGCATAAAGACATGTTCCTCGCGACAGTCGGTGCGATGTTTACTGGTGGACTTATGCTGATTCCACAAAATAAAAAGCCCACCACAGTGAGCTTTAATCATAAACAATGAGTGAATTAAAATTTCAAATCACGTATCGAAATAAATTGATCGAACTTTTTTATGCACGCGGACAATAACGCATAAAATCCGCTTTCATTTTGTCAAATTCTTCACCAGTTAATACATCACTGAAGTAGACATAATAGGTTGCTTCAGGATATTGGATCTCATGACGGAACATCATGCCACGCAGTGACACAGAAAGCTCTTCAGGAAAATCATCCGCTAAATTAAGTTCTTCAAATTCATAGTTAAAGTAACAATTTTGTTGAGCAATAAAGGCTTCTACAACTGCCATCTTTCCAGCCTAATGATTAAAGCACTTAATTTTAAGGATTTGCTTTCAAAAAACCAAATTGATTCTTTAGCTCAGTTTCCGAAACTGTAAGTTCTATTGAATAACAGAAATTGAGCTACACAATAAAAAAATCACCCGTCGCTTGAATATAAAAAGCCCACTTACGCGGGCTTATATCTATATAAAAATATCGATCAGATTAAAGTTTCGGATCACGCATCTGAACCAGATTTGAATTGGCTTTGGTCAGCGTGTCTACCACTTTGTTCATCACTGCAGGAATCAGGGAATCTGCAATTTGTGCTGCCTGTAAACCCAGTTTTTCACCTAACGTTGGTTTCTTACGGGTATTGATCGTATATATATCATGCTGTGGTAATAAACCTAACAGGTATTCATCCGATGTTTGCAGCTTATCCACCAGATTCAGATCCAATGCATCCTGACCATACCAATGCTCGCCTGTTGCAACTTTTTCAACATTCAGTTGCGGACGATACTTTTCTACAAAGTGCTTGAACAGTGCATGCGTTTGTTGAATTTCCTCTTCAAATTTTGCTTTACCTTCTTCGGTATTTTCACCGAACATGGTTACGGTACGTTTGTACTCACCTGCTGTAAACAGTTCAAAGTCGATCTTGTTGTCTTTCAATAGACGGTTAAAGTTTGGTACCTGAGCAACCACACCAATTGAACCGACAATTGCAAACGGTGCAGAAATAATTTCGCTGGCAATACAGGCCATCATATAACCGCCACTGGCTGCGACTTTGTCTACACAGATGGTCAAATGGAAACCAGCTTCACGCAGACGTACTAGCTGGGCAGCTGCAAGACCATAACCATGCACCATACCACCCGGGCTTTCCAGACGTACAATTACACGATCACGACCCGCTTTTGCTGTTGCCAGAATTAAAGTAATTTCTTCACGCAGCTGTTCAACTGCCGAAGCTGCTGTATCACCCTTAAAATCGAGTACATAGATTTTTTCATTGGTTTTTTTACGGGCACGTGCCTCTTTTGCCAGTTGTTGGCTTAATTGCAACAGCTCCAGCTTAGAAGCAGTTGTTTGCGCAATTTTTTTTCGTTGTTCATTAATACGCGCATTAAGATGACTGATACGGATTTCAGCCGGCAGTTTCGGAGTATGAAATAACATATAAAATCTATTCTCAGTTTAATTCGGGCTATAAGTCTTAGATTAGGTCAGTTTTGGCTTTTTTCAACTGAATTTCGTGAATAATTCCGATCAGCCTCATTCGCCCGACCTATAAGAATAAAATTCCACGCTAAGATTTATAAGTAAAACATTATCCAAAATGTCCGGTATAGAGACTTCAGCCACTTGAATAAAAAAAGGAGATCATTAAGATCTCCTTTTTCACACCATCACAGCTTATGCGATTGGCGGCGTATAAGTACCATCAGCAATTGAATCCTTGATACGGTCGGCTTCTGTAAGCACGAGTGCCAACAGGTTCTTCACGTTTTCAAGTGTTGCAACCGGACTTAAAGTGGTCATTTTCAGAGACTGTACCTGACCCACTTTAGTGACGCCAATATTCGCTTCACCACGGGCAAACAGTTCATCTGCGACGTTCTGGTTCAAAGCATCGACAAACTCAGCTGGATAGCCTGCCGGTACTACACGGAACAATACTGATGCAAATTGTGGCTCAACCAGAAGTTCCAGACCATCAGTTGCCTTGATGTAATCTGCCACTTCACGAGTCAATTTCACGCCATGGTCGATCATCGAACCATAAAGTTCTTCACCCAATGCTTCAACCGTCATCCACAACTTGAGCGCATCAAAACGGCGAGTTGTTTGCAGTGACTTGGACACCAAGTTAGGAACACCATGCTCTTCATCATAAGCAGAGTTCAGATATTCTGCTTCATAATGCATGAAACGATAATTCGCTTCATCTTTCAGCAAGAATGCACCACATGAAATCGTCTGGAAGTAATGCTTATGGAAATCTAGTGTCACAGAATCAGACAACTCGATACCATCTAGCATTGAACGATAGTCATTAGACAGGATCAGTGCGCCACCCCATGCTGCGTCGATATGCATCCACGCGCCATATTTGTTGGTGATTTCACGAATCTGCTTGAGTGGATCAATTGCACCAGCATCAGTCGTACCCGCAGTTGCGACTACACATGCTACGATTTTGCCTTCAGACTGAAGATGCGCCATGGTTTTTTCCAGAGCATCCACATCCATCTGCGCATTTTCATTCACAGGCACAGTCACGACAGACTGGAAGCCCATGCCCATCATCGCCATGTTCTTTTGCACAGAGAAGTGTGCATTTTCAGAACAGATAACTTTGACATTACGCATTGCATCCGCGGGGATACCATCACGCTGAACAGACCACGGGTTGCCGTTTTCATCTTTCCAGTTTTTCGCGATGCAGGCATCACGCGCCAGTAATACGCCCATCAAGTTAGACTGCGTGCCACCAGAAGTGAACACACCTGCCTGACCTGAACCATAGCCGACTTTTTGACGTAGCCAGTCAATCAGCTGCACTTCCATCAAAGAACCCGCTGGGCTTTGATCCCAAGAGTCCATTGACTGGTTAGTGGCGTTGATTAGCACTTCCGCGATCTGGCTGGTCACCATCGTCGGGCAATGCAAATGCGCAAGCGAATGCGGGTGATGTACTTTCAAGCTCTTGTTGAGGAATAGCTCAACCATACGCTCTAAAGATTTCTGTACACCCAGACCTTCTTTAGAAGGATTGAACGCAATTGCGCTACGCAATTCCTTGATGCTACCGCCGGTATACATCTTGTCGTTTTGCAACCATGCTGCAACCGCTTTGGTCGCCTGATCCATCGCCGACTCATAGTCAGCGATAGATGCAGCATCATTGCAGAGTAACGCTTTACGGTGTTCTGCAAAATCTACCATGGATTACGCGCCTCGAACTGCGACTAGAGCTTCAGCAACCGCTTTCTTGAAGCGAACCAGAACTTCTTCACACTCTGCTTGAGTGATGATCAATGGGCAAAGTAAACGGATCACTGTACCGTTACGACCACCTTTTTCCAGCAACAGTTTGTTGTTGAAACAAGCGGTTTGAATCGCTGCAGCCAATTGACCATCAGCAGGTAAAGAACCCATATGATCCGCTGGTTTACGTTCGTCAACAATCTCAACACCGATCATCAAACCACGACCACGTACGTTACCGATACATGGGAATTCAGCAGCCAGTTTTTTAATTTCAGCTTGCAGGAAGTCACCACGCTCTTGAGCATTTTGCGCAAGATTTTGTTCTTTAATGGTTTGCAAAGTCGCAAGACCTGTACCCATTGCCAGCTGGTTACCACGGAATGTACCGGTGTGGCCAGCAGGTTGCCAAGCGTCGAACTTACGTTTGATACCCAGTACTGCTAGTGGCAAGCTACCACCGACAGCTTTAGACATCACGACAACATCAGGTTCAATACCCGCATGCTCAAATGCAAACATTTTGCCTGAACGCGCAAAGCCTGCTTGAACTTCGTCAAGAATCAACACGATGTTGTGTTTTTCAGTCACTTCACGGATTTTTTGCAACCATTTCACAGGTGCTGTTACCACACCGCCTTCACCTTGAATCGCTTCAAGAATTACAGCTGCTGGCTTGGTTACACCACTTTCGACATCTTCAATGAAGTTTTCGAAATAATAAGTCAAAGCGTCAACGCCCGCTTCACCGCCCAGACCTAGTGGACAACGGTATTCATGCGGATATGGCATGAATTGAACGCCTGGCATTAAACCATTTACTGAATTCTTCGCCGACAGGTTGCCTGTCATCGCAAGAGAACCGTGAGTCATGCCGTGATAGCCACCAGAGAAGCTGATCACTGAACTACGGCCAGTAAAGGTTTTGGCAAGTTTAATCGCTGCTTCTGTTGCATCTGCACCAGATGGACCACAGAACTGTAGGCAGTATTCTTCTTTGCCACCTGGCAGGTAAGCAAGAAGTGCCTCAGTAAAAGCATCTTTTAAAGGAGTTGTGAGATCCAGCGTATGCAGTGGAAGACCGCTTGCAAGTGTGTCCTGGATACTTTGAATGACCGCAGGGTGATTATGGCCTAATGCCAATGTCCCTGCCCCAGCTAAACAATCAAGGTACTCCGTACCTTCAACATCGGTAACCCAGCAACCTTGTGCTTTCGCTATCGCTAACGGTAATTTACGTGGATAACTACGCACATTCGATTCCATCTGACTTTGGCGAGTCAAGTAGTATTCGTTTGTGGAATTGGTGGCAGGATTTACAGAAGAAACGCTCATATCGAATTACCATCTCTGATATGGGTTGAAAGAAATAAGTCTGGTGACTTGCGGTCCTTTGACTCGGTGCTTTATATAATCTAGTTAGACGGTTTTCTATTCAGTAACTAGGAAGGCGGATGATACAGTTTTTTTCAAGAAAATAAATAACTTTTAGTATCAATTTGCCTCTGATGTTATTGAAAAAATATATCAAGTAATGTTGCTGTTTAAATTATCAACTGAACGCACAACAATGACAAGGCAACCTGAATATTTTATGCAATTTTGTTGTCATGAATACAACAGTGTAATTATCAAGCAATTATAACAATAAGTATATAATTTACATCATGTTTAATTTCGATATATTCATAAAAAATAAAATATATTTTTAACAATCTAACGACAATAATTGCTGAATATCAACACATTTCCACCTTAGTATTTTATGATCAGTACAAGGCCAACAATTCCACTAAAACAGGACAACAAAATGCGTCTTTCTTCTCTTTCAGCGCTAGCCTTGCTCGGCGCATTATCTTCTGCCGCTTTCGCCGCTCCTGAAGAAACCTTAAACTACAATGTAGTCAATCTATCAGCAGAAGCCAGCCGCGATATTTCTAATGATTTAATGAATGCCAATTTATATGTGGAAAAATCGCATAAACAGCCGGCTGAGCTTGCAGCGCAAATCAATCAATTGATGAATTTTGCGATTAATACTGCCAAGAAATATCCAGCAGTAAAAATAGAAACCGGTTCACAGAATACCTATCCTGTTTATGACAATGACAACCGCAAACTGAAAGAATGGCGTGGTCGTGCTCAGGTTCGTCTGGAATCTACAGATTTTAAAGCCGCTTCGCAGCTGATCGCGGAACTGCAACAATACTTCCAGACTGAATCCATTAACTTTTCTGTCTCTGAAGCAAAACGCAAGAAAGTTGAAAATGAGCTGATGCTTGAAGCATCTAAAAATTTCCAGCAACGTGCACAAAGCCTGGTACAAGCCTGGAACAAACCTGGCTATCAGTTGGTAAACATGAATATCAATACCAATAACTCAGGCTATCCACCTGTACCACGTATGGCGATGGCGAAAGCGGCTTATGCCGAAGCTGCAATTCCTGATCAGGAAATGGCAGCAGGTGAATCTAAAATGACCGTCAGTGCCAATGGTTCTATTCAGTTTAAATAAGTCTTAATAAAATTATTCTGATGTTTGAAAACCACCCTTTTGGGTGGTTTTTTATCACTTGAATATTCTTTAAAAAATCAACGCTACAATTTCATACATACTTCGGTAGGCATACCGCTGCGATAGGTTTAGAGTAACCAAAATTTGTCTCAAGTCCATTCTCCTCATGTCCCTCGATCAACTCAACCTTTACCTATTCCATATTCTGAATGTACCCGAACAAGCCTCTACCTGGATGATCAACTATGCCTGTCTGATTGCACATGATCTGGTGTATTTATTTCTCCTGATCTTTGCCATTGCCTGGCTGGGTGGCAATCGTGAAGTAAAAACTGGGATTATTAAGGCCGCGATCTTTACAGCAATTACCTTGTCGATTAGCGAAGTATTGTCTGCTGCATTGAATACACCACGCCCTTTTGTCATGGAAGTCGGTCGCACCCTCATTGAGCATGAGGCTACAGGCTCTTTCCCCAGCAACCATATGAGTATTTTTAGTGGGATTGCCCTTGCCTATTATTTTTCACCGCAGCGTGATTTGGGTCGAATCCTGCTCTGGACTGCTTGGCTTGTCGCTTGGTCACGGATCTATGTGGGTGTACATTTTCCGATTGATATGGTGGGAGCATTCATGATTGCACTGGTGGTGAACTTAGCTGGCCTACCACTGTGGTGGAAATATCAGGATAAGCTCATGAACTTTATCTTGAGCATTCATCAGTTCCTGTTTGCGCCTTTTATTCGGATGGGCTGGATTAAGTAAAATGGTGGCAATAAAAAAATCCCGCTCGAAAGCGGGATTTTTTTAATCTCTATAATTTAATAGATCGACATATGATTACGGTGAATCATTTCCAATGAACGCGCTTCACCTAAGACCTGATGGACTTTATCCGATGCCAAACCTTTGACGATTTCAGCCGAACGTGAACTGAAGTTCACACGACCAACAGCAATACGGTGACCTTGTGTATCCACACATTCCACCACATCACCACGTTCAAAGTGCCCTTCTACTGCTTTAACACCAACTGGCAACAAGCTGCGGTGGTTTTCTTTAATGGCCTTAATCGCACCATCATCAATCACCAGACGACCTGCTGTTTGTAAGTGTGCTGCTAACCATTGCTGATGTGCAGTCAAGCGGTCATCATCAGTGATAAATAAAGTACCCAGCATTTCACCTGTCATCAGACGCGATAAAACACAATCACTATCGCCACTGGCAATCAGCGTTGGACAACCAGACTTCGCCGCCAGACGTGCAGCACGGACTTTGGTCAACATACCACCACGACCAAATTTACCACCACCGCCGGCCATATCAAACAGGCTCTCATCCATTGCACGCACTGTATGGAACAGTTTAGCATCCGGATTAGAACGTGGATCTGAGTCGAACATGCCTTCCTGATCGGTCAGGATAATCAACAGATCAGCATGGACCTGACCCGCCACCATCGCAGCGAGCGTATCGTTATCACCAAAGCGGATTTCATCAGTCGAAACGGTGTCATTTTCATTAATCACCGGAATCACACGCCATTCAATCAGGTGCTGCAAGGCATCACATGAGTTGAGATAGCGGCGACGATCTGCCAGGTCGTCATGAGTTAACAATACCTGAGCGGTCTGGATCTGGTGTTTATCCAATACGCTTGACCAGGTATGAATAAGGCCCATCTGACCGATGGCAGCGCAAGCCTGAAGACTGGGTAGATCGGTGGGTCGATTCTCAAGTTTCATTCGAACCATACCTTCAGCCACAGCACCTGATGACACAAGAATAATCTCATGTCCGGCATTGTGTAGATCTGCGATTTGTCCCGCCCAATGCGAGATGGCATCTAAATCTAAACCTTGCCCGTTTGCTGTGAGTAAAGATGATCCGATTTTAACAACGATTCGTTTACAACCCTTGAGCTGACGTTGCCCATCTACCACTTCTATCATCTTGTCCTCAGACTTATCTTTAAAAGATTAACGTACGTAATATACTTCTACGTCGCTGTCGTCATCATCTTCATCATCAAAGTCATCGCCACCCAGACGTTGAGCGCGACGCATTTCACGATAAGCTTCCTTCGCAGCAATCGTTTGTTCACGTGTTTCAGCTTCAAGCTGATCACGGAATTCTTTCATTTCTGCTGCATATTCTGGATCTTCAACCTCGCGTTCGCGTTGCTGTTCGATTTGATCCATCAGGTAGTACACAACGTCTTTAGTGCCTTCAGCCGTTAAGCCAGAAGTTTTAAAGACAGGACCTTCCCACTGTAATTCTTCAAGAATGTGGTTACACCATTCGTCACGAGTTTCTTCTGCCAATTGGTCAACCTTGTTCAGAACCAATACCACAGGCAATTTAGACAACGTTGGCGAGAATTTCTCAAGCTCCGCTGTAATTGCTTTGGCATTGTAAGCAGGATCTGAACCGTCAATCGGTTGTACATCGACAATGTGCAGCAAGATACGTGTACGTGCCAGGTGTTTCAGGAAACGAATACCCAGACCCGCACCTTCAGCAGCACCTTCGATCAGACCTGGAATATCGGCCATCACAAATGAGCGGTAACGATCCGCATCCACCACGCCCAAATTCGGCATCATTGTGGTAAATGGATAGTCTGCCACTTTTGGTTTTGCAGCCGAAACTGCACGGATAAAGGTCGATTTACCTGCGTTTGGCATACCGAGTAAACCCACATCTGCAAGCACTTTCAGCTCCAGACGGATTTCACGGAATTCACCTTTAACACCATGGGTACACTTACGTGGAGAACGGTTAGTCGATGATTTGAAGTGAGTATTACCCAAACCACCATCACCGCCTTGAGCGACCAATACTTTCTGACCGTCTTCGATCAGGTCACCAATAATGTCGCCAGATTCGCTATCTACAATGGTTGTTCCCACAGGAACTTTTAAAATAACTGATTCGCCACCACGACCAGCACAGTTTGCGCCAGCACCGTTTTTACCACGTTCAGCGCGAAATCTACGGGTATAACGATAATCTACAAGGGTACTCGTGTCGTCGTCAGCCTGTACATAAATGCTGCCGCCACGACCACCATCACCACCATCTGGACCACCAAATGGTACGAACTTTTCACGGCGAAAACTGGCTACGCCATTGCCACCGTCGCCAGCCTCTACGGTAATGACTGCTTCATCAACAAAGCGCATAATGCCAATCCTCTAAAAACTTTAAAACCGCCTATTCTGCCATATTTTAAAGCATTTCTCGACTATATTTATGCACTATTCCATGAAGATCGCTCATTTCAAGAGTAATTTCATTCAGCTTGTTTCAAAATATAAAATCGTCTGAAAAATATTCAGTCACTTACAATTTAAGATATAGTTTTTAAAGCTTAATTGATCGTTTTTTATTATTTCTGATTTGGCATAGGGCTGCCTATAGTGCTCAGCGTCGAAAAAGAGTCCATGGTATGCCTATGACCACAGAAAGGAATGCTGTCAGCCCATTGTCATCACAATTTGTATTACTTATGGCAATGGCGTGTGGTCTATGTGCTGGATCTACTTATTATAGTCAGCCTCTAATTTATTCGATTGAAGAAGGTTTAAGCATCACGACCAGTCAGGCCGGCTTAACAGTGGTAATCGCTCAGATTGGTTATGTACTGGGTTTAATGCTTTTAGTACCGTTAGGTGACTTTCTAAATAAACGTAAGCTGGTGGTCAGCTTGATGGTCTTCGCGGCGACTTCTCAGATTCTTCTCTCGTTAAGTACCACGCTAAGCACCTTGTATTTATTTACCTTGTTCGCTACTTTTGGTGCTATTTCCGCACAGGTTCTGATTCCTTTTGCTTCTACGATCAGTCCACCTGAATCCAGTGCTGCTACAGTAGGCAAGCTCATGAGTGGTCTGGTGATGGGCATTATCCTGTCACGAACCTTTGCTGGCTTTGTTTCGACTTACTGGACTTGGGAAGGTGTGTATCTATCCAGTGGTATCATTACTCTACTGTTTGCAATACTCATGTGGAAAAAACTGCCAGATACTCAACCTCAGGTTGGATTAACTATTGGTGGTATTTATCGTTCCCTATTTTTCATTGCTAGGCAAAATCCGCATCTGATTCGTCGAGCTTGTGCCGGTGCCTTGGCTTTTGGCATTTTATCCATGATTTTTACCTCTATGACTTTCGTCTTAGGCAATGATCCATACTACTTCACCGACTTTGAAATTGGGTTATTTGGGTTACTCGGTGTGATTGGAATTTTTTCATCGAGCTGGTCCGGCCGAACGGTTGGTGCAGGTCGAGAAAATCTGGTTGCTGTGCTTTGCATTAGCCTTATGCTGCTTTCTTGTATTCCCCTCTATTTCGCTCAGCAAAATATTTTGGTATATGCAGTTGGTGTGCTGATGGCATATTTTGGTCTGACTGCCTTTCACGTGCTAAACCAAAACCTAGTATATCGGATCGATCTGAAATCACGTTCCCGAATTAATGCGGTGTATATGACCATTTACTTTAGCGGTGCAGCTTTAGGTTCACTCGGTGCAGTCTACGCTTGGCAACACTTTGAATGGATGGGCTGTGTAATTCTAGGTTTAGTTTTCTCAATTGGAATTTTACTGATTGATCGAGTTGATTTTAGGAAGATGATCAAAAAGTAAGTTATTGATGAGGAATAAATCGTGTGGTTTATTCCTTCTAAAATTATATACAACAATTAATCATCCTCAAACCGATATAAAGCAATTTTTTCTAGTTGCTCCACTAATTCCCCATATAAGCTCGTATAATTTATAGATAAGCACGTATTAATTAGTTTTTCATCCGCGATACCGAAGCCCCTAATTCTAAGTACATTTTCTATCAAATTTAATAAATCAATCATCTTCAAGAAACAATTATTATCTTTATCTAATTCAAGACTTAAAATACCCAAATCTTTACTCAAACATTTTTTAATTTTTACTATTTTTTCAACATTTTGATCAAGCGTATTTATACTACCTGATTTAATATTTTTAATATTGTCAATAAAATTTAATAAATATCTAATCTCTCCTACTTCTTGGTTTATTTTTTCACGCAAATTCATTGCAATTTGAGCTAAAACTTCAGCCCTCTTCTGCTCCCTCCAACTCGTATAAGTCATCAATACCGCTATAGGAGCAAATATTGCTGCCGACCAAAGTAAAAGATTCGTAGCTAAAGTGATATCAACTTCTAAAAGTTTAAAGATCGCATAAATTGCGATGCACAAAGTTAAGATAATTGCATACACTGCCAGCAAAGTAGCAACCAAATTTTCTAATTTTTTCATTCATTGCTTCCCCAAAAGCAATTTAATTTTTATTTCGCAACACGCTCTTTATTTTCCAAAATCTCCGGCAGACTACGCTCTAACCAGCCAATCAGATAATTTATTTTTTCCGCAGCCTGCGAACCGGTAATCGTCAGCTGATATTCCACTTTAGGTGGTACAACTGGATAGACCGTTCTTAAAATGAAGCCATCCTGCTCCAGCATTTTCAGCGTCTGTGCCAGCATCTTTTCACTGACGCCTTCAATACGCTGTTTCAGCTCACTAAAACGATGAACGCCATCACTCAAGCAACGCAACACCAGAATCGACCATTTATTAGCAAGGTGTTCCAGAATTTCACGCGAAGGACATTCTGTTGATAAAACCTGACCCAGTAATTTACTGGTTTCATAAGTAGACATAATATTTTCTCTAATTTATAAACTTACTTTTTCGCATGTACTTTCATTTAGAAAGTTATCAGATCAAGATTTCATCAGCAAGGTGATTTTTAAAATTAATCTTCCACTTAAATCGAAAAATTAAACCCAAAACTCATGCAATAAAAAAGAGCCTCAAATGAGGCTCTTTTATCAGCTAAACACTAATTAAGCATTAGTTTCAGCAGGAACTTTTGGATAGCTTACGCCGCCCATTTGTTCAGCAATACGAAGTACCTGGCAGCTATAACCCACTTCGTTATCGTACCAAACGTAAGCAGTTAAACGGTTGCGTGAAGTGATTGTCGCTTGAGCGTCGAATACACCTGCAGTACGTGAACCGATAAAGTCAGAAGATACAACTTCAGTAGAGTTTGTATAACCGATTTGACCTTGAAGGTTAGAATTGATAGAGATTTGGCGAATGTATTCATTCACTTCGTCACGATCAACTTCTTTATCTAAAGTCAGGTTCAGAATAGCTAAAGATACGTTTGGAGTTGGAACACGTACAGAGTTACCAGTCAACTTGCCTTTAAGCGCAGGAAGTGCTTTCGCAACTGCTTTAGCAGCGCCAGTTTCAGTGATTACCATGTTCAGTGTAGCAGCACGACCACGACGATCCGCTTTATGGTAGTTGTCGATCAGGTTCTGGTCATTCGTAAATGAGTGAACTGTTTCAACATGACCATTGATCACTGTGTACTTGTCGTTTAACACTTTCAAAGTTGGAGTGATTGCGTTTGTTGTACAGCTTGCTGCAGAGATGATTTTATCTTCATCAAGGATGTCAGCTTGGTTCACGCCGTATACAACGTTCTTCATGTCACCTTTACCAGGTGCAGTCAAAATTACACGCGCAGCGCCTGGGCATTTCAGGTGTTGCGCAAGACCTTCAGCATCACGCCATTTACCAGTGTTGTCGATCACTAATGCATTTTCGATACCGTATGCAGTGTAATCCACTTCAGATGGGTTTGATGCATAGATTACTTTGATGAATTGACCGTTCGCAATGATTGCTTCGTTTTCTTCATCTACAGAAATCGTACCAGCGAATGGACCGTGGATTGAGTCACGACGTAATAAAGACGCACGTTTTTCCAGGTCACCATCAGATGATTTACGAACAACGATTGCTTTCAGGCTTAGACCACGACCAAGACCAGATTGGCTGATCATTAGACGAGCAAGGATACGACCGATACGACCGAAACCGTAAAGAACAACGTCTTTGTTTTCTACAGTTGTTGCGCTGCCTTCAAGAGACTTAACAGCATCTGCTACAAATGCATCAATGTCGCCACCTTGAGCTTTATATGCTTCAGCAAGTTTGCCTAGATCAATTTCAGCAGTACCGATGTTTTCAACTTTAGCCAATGCTTCAAGAATTGGGAAAGTGTTTACAACAGAAAGTTCAACATCAAGAACGCGAGTACGGCGGTGAGCTTTAAGGATCTGGATTACAGAACGGTTAATTAAAGAACGACCGTATACTGTAACTACGATGTTTTTTTCACGGTACAATTGGCCTACTAGGGCAATCATACGTTCCGCGATTTCTTCACGGTTTTTCCAGCGACCTTGGTGCTCTGCATGGAGGGCAACGATAGTGTCTTTGCTCACAGATACGTCCTCTAATTAATTGTAAATCTAAGCATAAATTTCAAAACCCCATAATTGTAATGGAATTGGCAGCAAGTTTGAATCAAAAGCTGCCAAAGTCTTGATGAAAAAGGCCTATATTCACTATAAATTTTGAAAATAATTGGAATTAGTCAGATGATTTTACATTTAAAAATTGAAAAACTAGGTTTTTAAACATCTGACCAAGATTTTTGTTAAATGTTGTTTATTCAAACAGATTTAGATCTCAAAGCTGACCACATTATCCCGATCAAGCTGTACCTTGCTTCCTGCCGAGAAATTCATATCCAGACTCATGGAAGCATTGAAGTTTTCTACATCAAAATCATCATAGGTTTCTGGTAAATGAATTAGTACAGGTAACCGGGTTAAACCATTGTCCCCACATGGAAAGGCATAATGACGCTCAATCTGCTGAAAACTTTGCATACTTTCAAACTCTAGGAACACACTACTATTTTCATGAGTTCTTGGTACCTGAATAATTTCCAGAAACATGCTGCGTTTGAGCTGCTTTAATTTATTCTCAGCAATATCGATAGCTTCATCTGAATTATCCTTAGACCAAAGCTTTTTAAACATAGATTTTTTCTCATGTTCAGCTTTCTGGCGATTCAGAGTCCTAATATATTTGTTCAGATCCCGATACTGCTGCACATTACTTGCAATAGTTTCCTGAATATCTTTAATCGGCTGCTCAGAGCGCTGATGCATCACCTGCCATTCATGCGAATTGGTCGGGATGAAAGTTTCACCTTTACGTTTTTCCAGTAAGCGGATAAACGCCAATAACTTATATTCAAAATTCTGGATATATTGATTGAACATAAATCCTGGCTGAGATTTGAAATCACGGTAATAGGCCAAAATTTCAGTAAATATTTTATGGACATGTAAATAAAGATAAGCAAATTCTTCAATATGAGATAAATGATCACGAATCGCATCACGCATTGGCAGCAGAATTTCACGTGTCAAAATTTCTTCAAACTGCTTTAAATGGCGTTGTGCTACCACATCGGCATTTTTCTCAACCACCTGAATCGGCTCAACCAGTAAAGGCAATAACTTCGATTCAGAAATCTGTTCCAGATTATGCACAATATCCATCACATCTAGATGGATCTGGCTCTGCAAGGTCACCATGCGCTGCATCTGGGATTTCAGCGTTTCAACCGCTTCTTCTTCCATATTCTCTTGCAGATCCAGCACCAGAATATTCAGATAGACCTGATCTTCGAGCGCACCTTTTTCTTCAATCAGGAAACGGCGAATAGAATACGGGTTTTGGTGTACATCCATCACGGGTGCAACAATGAATAAAAATTGTGAAGTACGGACAATGTCAAAATGGCGGATTTGCTGCTCTTTGATCAGAAAATAACGAAATAGCGGGTGTTGCATTTCCGCAGTCTGTTTTTTTAATAAAGGCTTATACCAATAACCTAACAACTGCTGCTTGATAAACACTTCAATGATAAAGCATTTAACCTGCTCTTCTGTCAGCTTACGCACACCTTCGACTGGCTGTAATTGAAGACCACGAATAATTTCAGCAGCATTCAACAGAAAGGTACGACGTAACTCCAGCTTTTCACGCTGCATCTGGAAGTTTTCATCAACTTCAATTTTATCAATCTGCTCGAGTACGTTTTCCAGGTAATCCGCAACTTGCAAGCTGTCATTCAACCCGAGTAGGCTTTTTAGAGATAGGCCGAAAGTACTGGCATAATAACGCATCCGGTCATTCAGAAACTTTTGGCTTAATGCCTCTACCGAATGATAGGATTGATAACGATATTGGTTGGTTTCCTGATCCCAAAGAATTTTCTTAGGTTTCAAAATTTGAAAGTCCACACTTTCTTTTAGCTCAGGCGAGACATCTGCCAGAACGGTTTTAAGTTCCCGCTCCCATTCTAAATCCAGACTTGGCTCCAATTGCGACAAGCGAGCACGCAACTGATATGGAATGGTGATCTCTGACATGCCCTATCCTCTTAAAAACTCTTCAATTTTGTATCGATTATTTAATTCGTTAAAATTGTACACAATTCAGAAGATGATTAAATCAGTATTATCTAACAAATATTAAACTTATTGAGAAAGAGTTATCATTTTTCTTGCTTAAGTCTTTCTAATTGTTCTAGCTTAAGATTTAGGTCACGTCTATTGCGTTGCTGTTGATGTAAATGCAATACCCCCTCTATCACTAACAAAACCACTGCCAGCCAAATCGGAATATAAGTCAACCACTCTCCTGATTCCACCCGTTCCCCGAGTGTCATCGAAGCAAAAGCCAGCAGCACCGGTTCGAGATAACTCAACAGACCAAAAATCACAAAAGGTAGATAACGGCTTGCCAGAATATAGCTTCCTAATCCTAATGCACTCAAGAAACCTAAGCCCAATACAGCGAAGACGAGATGAGGGAAATTAATAATTAAATTAAAAGAATCGCTATGCACAAAGCCCAGATAGATTGCTACTGGAAGAATAAGACACAAATCCCACCAAAATCCACCCAAATGATCCGTCCCAAAACGACGACGCAGGAAAAAATAGAGTGGATAAGCTAAAGCGACATAAACGGTTTCCCAAGCAATAAATCCAATGCGCCAGATTTCATGTCCTACACCGAGTACAGCACATGCTACTGCCGCCATCTGCCAGGCAGACAGTTTTTCCTTATAAAGTACGCAACCCACCAGCACCATCACCAACGGCAATAGAAAATAACCAAGCGACACTTGCAAGCCACGACCATTAATCGGCCCCCACAGGAATAACCAGAGCTGTGTCGTACAAAGCAAAGAGCTGATAATCAGCCAGATTAGAAAAGTCGGCTGTTTTAGAATTCGCTTAAAAATACTGCTAATGTGATTGAGATCACCTGACCACCACATAAAAGCTGTCAAAAATGGCAGGGTCGCCAGCATACGCCATGCAAAGGTTTGCTCACTGTCCAGTGGCTGCAAAAAAGGCGTGAAAATATAAAGCACACCAAAAACCATCGATGCTAAAACTGACAGCGCGATACCTTTATACATTCACCACCCCAAAATCTCTTTGCGCGCATTATATCGGGATGTCTTCCAGAATACTTGCCTGTATTCTTTGATCGAATGATAAATTTTCTATTTAAAGCTTCTGATTTTTTGAATATAAAAAACCATGCCGAAGCATGGTTTGAGGAGAAACATAGATTATCGTGCTGTTTGTTTGGTATGGATCAGATCACTCAGGTCATAGCCGACAGATTTCGCATATTCCAGGTATTCATTTACTACCGCCTGATCTGGTTGCGGTGTACGTGACAATACCCACATATATTTACGTTTCGGCTCACCGACCAATACAGTCTGGTAATTATCATCCAGTTTCAAGACCCAATAATCACCACGCGCAATTGGAATCCAGCGAATCGCTTCTGGTAAGAAGCTAACTTTTAACTTGGTATTGTATGGTGCATTCTGTACAAATGCTTCACCCACTGAAGCAGTCTGAGTACCATCCTTTTTAATACAACGGTTATCGACTTTAATATTGCCATTTTCATTTAATGTATAAGTAGCAGTCACATCACGATCACATTTATTCTGGAACTGAAGTGGCTTACGTGCAACTTCATACCAAGAACCCAAATATTTATCCAATTCAACTCTTTCCACAGTTGGAAGCGGTTTGGTATCTGCATAGGCCATGGTTGCAGCGCCCAAACCGAGAAGAACAGCACCACCTACCGTAATTTTGGCAATTTTCAAGCTTGCCTGAGAGAAATTCTTAGTTGTCATAAAGTATCCTTTCATTCACACAGATGAGTGAAGCACATGTTTTTGCGAAATTTTATCTGTGACAACAATAACGTCATCGTGTGAATGATTGTGTATCGATATGTAAGATTTATGATTAGTTTTGCACAACTAATCATAGGCAGATCAGATGCTTAACTCAGCATCTGAGCCTTCAAACGCAGAATTTCATCACGCAAACGTGCTGCTTGTTCAAATTGCAGTTCTTTTGAAGCTTTCAGCATCTCTTTCTCAAGCTTACTCATGTGCTTCGCAAACAGTTTCGGATCTGCCAGCAGATGACGCTCATCAGCACTTAAAGCTTTAGCCTGATCAGAAATACGTTCATCAATTTGATCATCATCAAGTACTTCACCGGTATCAATTTCCTTAATTACCTGACGGACTGCGCTGCGTGGGATAATGCCATGCTCTTCATTAAACTGAATCTGTTTGGCACGACGGCGCTCAGTTTCATCAATTGCCTTCTGCATGGAGTCAGTAATCCGATCTGCGTAAAGAATTGCTCGACCTTTCAAATTACGCGCAGCACGACCAATAGTCTGAATCAGTGAACGTTCGGAACGCAGGAAGCCCTCTTTATCTGCATCCAGAATCGCGACCAAAGATACTTCAGGCATATCCAGACCTTCACGTAGCAGGTTAATCCCGACCAGTACATCATAAATACCAGTACGCAGTTCATGAATGATCTTCACACGTTCTACGGTGTCGATATCTGAATGTAGATAAGCCACCTTCACACCATATTCTTTTAGGTATGAAGTCAAATCCTCTGCCATACGCTTAGTTAATGTGGTTACTAACACACGTTCATTCAAATCTTTACGGATATTAATTTCCGACAAGACATCATCGACCTGTGTCAGGACTGGACGGATTTCAATTTCAGGATCGACCAGACCAGTCGGACGTACCACCTGCTCTACAATCTGTTCTGACTTTTCCAGTTCATATCGTGCTGGCGTTGCACTGACATAAACTGTGGTTGGCACAATACGTTCCCATTCCTCAAATTTCATTGGACGGTTATCCAATGCGCTCGGTAAACGGAAACCATAATTCACCAGATTTTCTTTACGCGAACGGTCCCCCTTATACATCGCACCAATCTGTGGAACAGTCACATGCGATTCATCAATAATCAGCAAGGCATCATCAGGCACATAATCGAACAGTGTCGGCGGTGCTTCCCCAGATGGACGACCCGATAAATGACGTGAATAGTTTTCAATGCCGTTGGTATAGCCCAATTGCTGCATCATTTCCAAGTCATAACGGGTACGCTGTTCGATACGTTGTGCTTCCAGTAATTTGTCATTTTCACGAAAAAATACCAAACGCTCTTTCAGCTCTTCCCGGATAGTCTCGATGGCACGGGTCAGATTATCTTTCGGTGTGACATAGTGACTTTTTGGATAAATCGTCACACGTGGTACCTTACGGATCATTTTACCTGTCAGTGGATCAAACCAGCGGATCGAATCGACTTCATCATCAAACAGTTCAATACGAATCGCATTCTGATCCGATTCAGCCGGGAAAATATCAATGATTTCACCGCGAATACGATAAGTACCACGCAAGAACTCTAATTCATTACGCGTATATTGCATCTCGACCAGACGGCGGATGATGTCATCACGCCCAATCCGATCCCCTTTTACCACATGCAGCAACATGCTCATATAGGCATTCGGATCACCCAAACCATAAATCGCAGAGACTGAAGCAACAATAATCGCATCACGGCGTTCTAATAAGGCACGTGTTGCAGACAATCGCATCTGGTCAATATGATCATTAATTGCTGAATCTTTCTCGATAAAAGTATCGGAAGATGGCACATAAGCTTCTGGCTGATAATAGTCATAATAGCTGACGAAATATTCCACCGCATTATTCGGGAAGAATGCCTTAAATTCGCCATAAAGCTGTGCCGCCAGTGTTTTGTTATGCGCCATGACAATAGTCGGACGTTGCGTCTGTGCAATCACGTTAGCCATGGTGTAGGTCTTACCTGACCCCGTCACGCCCAGCAACAGCTGATTCTTATAGCCCCGTTCAATTCCCTTAACCAGTTTTTCAATGGCTTGTGGCTGATCGCCAGCAGGTTGATAGCTGGTCACTAATTCGAACGGGGTTTTATCGGACATAATTCTCGGCAATTCACTGACAATATTTTGTTGCTCTAATTATGGGGTCAAATCGGAATTACTCAATGCCTAAACCAGTGTCTATTTGGTAAATATTGAAGTGTATAAGTAACTTAATAGAATTATTAAAAGATAGCTAACTTCATCTTATTAACTTTTACCAATCTATTAAACTTAGAAAATAACTATTTAAAAATTAACCAATAATGCTCAAAAAATTCAGTTAACTATGATTCAGGCTTCATAAGGACTACAGATATGATCAGTTTACATAAAATCTCAATTTTCTGCCTTATTCAAGAATGGTTCTTCTATGGAAAAATCGCGAGCTATCCTTTTCATTCGTTACAAATACTTCTGAAGCCTGCTTCTATTAAAAATTGATAGATGAATGACTTTTATCATTCATATCTACCACATCTTGGAAAACAGATCGTCAGAGATTTTAGATTATTATCTATACTGATTCATTTTCCCTTTTATAGACACAATTTGCCTTGACCCTTATGAATTTCAAAGGCAACATGAAACCAATAAGGATATCGAATTAAGAGCCATGACTTACCAATACCATGATGAAAGCATCGTCAAATCCTTGCCAGAAAATACCGTGTTTGTATTTGGCAGTAATATGGCAGGACAACATGCCGGCGGAGCTGCAAGAACAGCACTGGAGCATTTTGGGGCTGTAGAAGGTGTTGGTCGTGGCTGGTCTGGTCAAAGCTATGCTATTCCAACAATGAATGAGCATTTACAGCAAATGCCGTTATCCCAGATTCAGCACTATATCGATGACTTCAAAATTTACACCAAGAATCATCCGAAAAATAAGTACTTTCTGACTTCAGTCGGCTGTGGTATTGCCGGTTATAAAGTAGAAGAAATTGCGCCGATGTTTAAGGGCATTTCACATAATGTGATTTTCCCGCAATCCTTCCGTCCTTTTGTAGAAAAACCATTACCAAAACTGACGGAAAAATTCCTTAAAACTATATTCCGCGATTCTATTATTTTTGCAGATCCTACCGATGAACTAATCGAAGTTCTTGCGGTGTCCGATAGTGAAAAAAGTCTGGCTAAAATTTTACTAAATACCCAGATGTATCCGACCGATAGTAATGGCCGTGATCGTGTCTTTGAGATTCAGGACATTCTGCATAATTTGAATGGTAAGGTTTTTGATTTCCAGAATAATTCTGAAGGCCCAATGGTCTTTGGTGGTGTAATTCTGGCACTGCTTGAACTGTATAATATTAATGAGCAAGATTTCTCAGACGTTTGGCATGGTAAACGTGAGATTGCTCCGCCAAAGCCTGAAAATAAGGCGCGTAGAAATCCTCGTTAATTCCTAACGTTCAGTCAATTCAAAGCCAATTATCGAATTGGCTTTTTTTTTCATTGAAAGATATAGATATGATTTAAGAGAAAATACATCTAACTTTCAAAATAAATATAATTATCACATTATTTTAAAATAATTTTTTTGGTCTTATACTTGTTTCATTACATTAAATAATAAATTTGAGCTGCTTGAATGAACATGTTGGATTCCCCTATTTTTGAATTATCTCCTATTGCTATGTGGCTTGAAGACTTTAGTGAAGTAAAAAAACAATTTGATCTCTGGCGTGCTCAAGGAGTGCAGGATTTATTTACTTTTTTACAGGAAGACGAATCACGCATTTTGGAATGTGCTCGAAAAATTAAACTGCTTAAGGTGAATTCCAAAACCTTAGAACTTTTTCAAGCAGATGACTTTAATCATTTAAGTCAAAATTTGGACCAAGTCTTTAAAGAGGATATGAGTAAGTCTCATATTCAGGAACTCGTGGCTTTATGGAATGGAGAAACCCAATTTTCCCATTCTGCCATAAACTATACCTTGACTGGTCAGCGTCTGGATATTCAGCTTAAAGGCATTGTTCTACCACAGCATGAACATGATTTATCCCTGCTTTTAATCACCACTGAAGACATTACGGCTTATACACAAGCTCGTCGTCTAGAAGAACAAAACCGTCATCTCGCAGAAGCCCGTTTTATCTATTCTCCAGCTTCATTGTGGATCGAGGATTTTAGCCAGATTAAACTAAAATTAGATCATTTGCGTGAATTAGGAATTGAAGATTTTCATACTTTTCTAGATGTACATCATGACTTTATTTATGAATGTATTCGAGAAATCAGAATCATTGATGTCAATCAGGCTACTCTCGATTTATTTGGGGCCCCAGATAAAGATGCTCTCTTAAAAAATGTTCATAAAGTCTTTGCGAAAGAAATGGTGCAGACCTTTAAAGAACAACTCATTGAGCTTTGGAACGACAATCTGCATCATCAGCGCGAAGCGGTAAATTATGCACTGGATGGCAGTATTCGCCATGTCTTGCTTCAATTCACAGTGTTTCCTGATTATCTAGATGACTGGAGTGTTGTTCAGGTTGCATTGACTGATATCACCGCACGTAAAAAAGCGGAACATTATCTGGAATATTTAGGCAGACATGATGTCCTGACCAAGCTATGTAACCGTTCATTTTACATGCAGGAACTGAACCGACTGGAGCGTAATTCACTGCGCCCTGTATCCTGTATTTTTATGGACCTTAATGGACTAAAAGAGCTGAATGACAGCCTTGGGCATGATGCCGGAGATAATCAGTTACGCCGTATGGGCAACATCCTGACTCAACTTATTCAACATACGCCCTATTCTGCCTCACGAATTGGTGGAGATGAATTTGTAGTCCTTTTACCGGGCGCGGATCAGACTGCTTTGCAAAACTGTTTGAATAGTCTGCATGAACTTTTAATCGTTGATAACCAGTTCCATTCGCATCAACCCATCAGCCTGTCGATCGGGCATGCAACGAGTCATGCAGATGAACGTCTTGAAGACATGCTGAAGCGTGCCGATCAAGAGATGTACCACCAGAAAAGAACTCATTACCAAAATAATGACCGGAGAATATCAGTCTCTCAGTAAGTTCCATGATTTAAATATCAGCTAATAAAAAGCCATGGTCAAATGCCATGGCTTTTTATTTTAAAACTTAGCGTTTTCCCATTGAACGGCGGGTACCACGTGGTGGCATCCAGGTTCTATCCGCATAACGTTGTGGCTTAGGACGAAGATCTTCAAGGATCTCATCTGTCGCACCTTGTTCAGCTTGCTTCAACGGAAATGGTAAATTAACTAAAGGCTTTTTCTTGGGAGTATTTGGGGAGCTCATCAGACTGACTCAATAATAACTCAGCCTATTGTACAAAAAAAAAGAGCTGAATGTAAAAACAAGTCTTTTTATTATGCACTCTCATGACCATTCACTTAATTTCGATATCATGTTCAGGATAAAAAAATACGTCTTAAGTGTTCTATTTTATCTAACTAAAAGATGTCTAAAAAATAGATAGCTATTCATATTTTCTAAAAAGCAGAGCAAACCAGTATTTTTTTATTTTTAGATTAATAAATTACAAAATCACTAAGATAATCCAACTCATTGAAATAAATTTCCTTCTTTATTTACCTTTCACCTACTTAGTCCTGTTATTTTTCATACAGATTAATTAAGCCGATTTTAGTTTTATGAACAATAACAAAAACAAAGATGAATAAATTGAACAAGGAGTTCAAATGAAAAAGGTTTTAGGGACGTTTATTGGCTCAATGGCATTGATGCCTATTTTGACTCACGCCGATTCCCCTTATTTTAGCCTACAAGAAGGCGATAGCTTTAAACGTTTTTCAGTTTCCGTTGGTGCTTTACACGTTATGCCACAAGGGAAAGCACAACCTTTTAAAGTAAATACAATTGTAGCTGAAGGCGAAACATCTAAAGTGGGTGACGTTGCTACAGCTGATATCATTGCAAATAGAGAAGGTAATAAAATAAATTTAGCCAACCTTATTGTTAACTTCCTAAATGGTATTAGAAATGACTCAACGCTCCCTTCATCATTAAGTGGTACCGCAGACATTTATGGCCTCAGTTATTGGGATAATCCAGGTACAGGCCTAGAAGCAGATGATGTGACAACCCTTGGCATCATGACTAACTACTTCTTCACAGATAATGTTTCCTTTGAAATGAAGGCGGGTATCCCACCTAAAGTGGATCTTCAAGGTACAGGTAAAATTTATGCTCCATTTTCGGCTATTTCCAGCCCCACTGGTTCTACCATCATAGGGCAAATTGATTTAAAAAATGATTTATTAGTTACAGATCTAGGTGCACATGGTCCAGCTGCGTCTGCTCGAGCTTGGACACCTGCATTTGAGTTCCAATATCATTTTGGTAAAACAGGCGTAAATAAGTTCCGACCTTATGTGGGCGTAGGCCTAATGTATGCTTATTTCAATGAACTGGAAATTAATTCACGTACCGAGCAAGATTTAATTAAAGCAGGCCATATGATTGCTAATATTAAAGATGGCGAAGCTGGTAAGGCACTCGGAATTAGTACATTGGCCCCAGGTGAAGCAGTACCAAGTAATTTAGCAAGTAAAGGCAGTACACCAAAAGTAAAAGTAGAAGCTAGTGATGCTTTTGCACCTGTCGCTACTGTAGGATTTACCTATGATTTTAATGATAAATGGTTTGCTGTAGGTTCAGTGAGTTATGCTCATCTAAAAAATGATACAACTATTACAGTGTCTAATGATACTTACGGCACTTTAATTACTTCTAAAGCAGATATTGAGGTTAATCCAATCCTAGCTTATGCAGGTTTTGGTATGCGTTTCTAAGCTCATCCGATTTAAAAGCAGGGCTATGCTCTGCTTTTTTATTTTTTATCCATGAAATAGTCAAAAACTTTATTCAGTGTATGAATTCTATGTATGACCAACCTATCTTTATAGATATCAAATCCATAAAAAAAATTTATCTTTTAAGTAATTATTATTCTATCGCGACAACAAGTTGAATCGACTAACATAGGCTCGACGATCTAAGCACAAAGTTCTTATGACCAATACCCAGTTTTCCAAGCCACTTATTTATATGCTCATTGGTTCAGCAGTGATTCTGGCTTTGTCTCTAGGTGTCCGTCATGCATTTGGTTTATATCTGGTGCCGATGAGCCATGAATATGGCTGGGGACACAACGTATTCAGTCTGGCAATTGCCATGCAAAACCTGATTTGGGGTGCAGTCCAACCTGTAACAGGTGCAATTACCGATAAATACGGCAGTAAATTAGTTGTGGCAGTCGGTGGAGCCTTATATGCCTTAGGCTTATTACTGATGGCGATCAGTTCAACCGCCTGGATGTTGAATCTAAGCGTAGGATTGATTTTAGGCTTGGCGCTTTCTGCTACCTCTTTCCCTGTTTTACTCTCTGCGGTTGGTCGCGCAGCGCATCCCGAGAAGCGTAGTTTGGCGATGGGGATCGCAAGTGCTGCAGGTTCCTTCGGTCAGTTTATTATGCTGCCTTCTACGCTATTACTGCTGCAAAGTATTGGCTGGTCAGCCGCATTGGTGGCGAGTGCGATTCTGATTGCTCTTATAGTTCCGCTTGCCTGGATGCTTAAAGCACCGATGTATGCAGATCCAAATGCAGCACCGACTCCCACAAAGCCATCACTGAGCTTTAAACAGATTCTGGTCATTGCTAAAAATCATAAACCGTTCTGGTTCCTGGCACTGGGCTTCTTTGTATGTGGTTTTCAGGTGGTCTTTATCGGGATTCACTTGCCTGGCTATCTGATTGACCATGGTTTTAATGCCACAACGGGAACCATCTTCTTGGCCCTGGTTGGATTATTTAATGTAGTCGGAACCTATACCGCAGGCTGGTTAGGTGGAAAATACTCCAAACCACACTTATTGATGGGACTGTATGGCCTACGTGGCATTGCCATCATTGCATTTTTACTGCTGCCGCTTAGTACATGGACAGTCTATGCCTTTGGTGTCATCATGGGATTATTATGGTTATCTACCGTGCCGTTGACCAATGGCATTGTCGCCAATATGTTCGGTGTGAAGTATCTGACCATGCTCAGTGGTATTGTGTTCTTTACCCATCAGGTCGGATCATTCTTTGGTGGATGGCTCGGTGGTGTTAACCATGATATGGCGGGCAACTATAATGCAGTGTGGATACTTTCGATTATCTTAAGCGTCTTTGGGATATTGATTCATTTCTGTGTCAATGAGGAGCAGATTGTGCATGACTGATTCAGGCTTTTTACTTAAGCTCATCATCAGTATGAGTTTGATAGTGCTATTGGCTCTCGCTCTACTATTATGGAGCCGGACACCAGAGTTATTTGAATACTTTAATCAGGCTTTCTGTGCGCATTAATCACACAAACTGTTGTCAAATCATCAGCAAAATTCACTATTTTTTCAGCATAAAAAACTAAAAGCTGAAAAAACAATAAAATAATACATTTTCATTGCTATTTCATAAACTTAGCATTTCTAATGATTTTGCTTTATCTTCAGTTTTTCATACATTTTTGATTATCAAAAAAATGATGAGACTTTCTAATGACAAGTTTATCCCAGTTATCACAAGCAATTCACGATGCACCACGTTGGCATCAGCCTGATCAGTTTCAGAATCCTGAAGAAATTCAAATTGTACCGCAACAAGATGCTGCTTTAGGCGCAGTGGTTTATGGTCTGGATGCACGTAAAGCCCAATCCGGTGAAACCATTCTGAAGCTTAAACAAGCACTGGCTGAACACCTTATTTTAATCTTTAAAAACCAAAGTCTGGATGACCTGCAGTATCTGGCATTTACGACTTATTTTGGTTCAATCTTCCGTCCTAGTCCTGATACCCCGGTACTTGCAGCACAATCTGACACTGGGGTTCCTCCAGATGTGGTTCCTGTTTCAAATGCCGTCGGTCAAGGTGATTATACGGGCCATGGCGAATTGACGCCACATGCGGACCATCAGTGGACACCACTGCCTTCTTTTGGTTCATTACTTTACGCTATCGAAATTCCTAAAGATGGCGGCCAGACTACATGGATCAATACCATCAAAGCTTATGATGCACTTGATAAAGAAACCAAAGCCCATATTGATCAACTGCAACTGATTACCTATAACCCATTTGTCCGTCGTCAAAAGACTAAAGATACAGCCAATGATCAAGGGTATGGATCAAGTCCATTCTATCGTTTTAAAGATCAACCGATTTTAAGCCATGCTTATCCTCATCCGCTGGTACGCACCCATCCTGAATCTGGGCGTAAAGCATTGTGGTTGAATACCCATACCGAAGTGGAACTGGTCAATTATGATGATCAGGTGGGCAGCGAACTGATTGCCAAACTTCGTGCCCATGTACAAAAGCCTGAGTTTGCTTATGAGCATAATTGGGAAGTTGGCGATATCGTATTCTGGGACAATCAAGTCACCCTGCATTCACGACGTCCCTTCCCCGCTGATCAGCGTCGCTTACTAAAACGCATCAGTCTGGCAGGTAGCCGTCCATTCTAATCCTCAATAAAAGAATAAATTAGAATAATAATGGCTTTATTTTCACCATTGAGTGTCTGGCAGGCTCAATGGTGTTTTTATTTAGAGTCAATCCTTCTATTTCAAAATTTTCATCCCGCCTATTCAAACCCTTTAATTATTTAACAGAATTCTCGCCTAATTAACCTTTCTTCACGCAATCCTTATCGTGTAGTCGTGTTTTTCTGATTAGCGTAATTGAATATTGAAATCACTGCATTAAGGAGAAGAAAATGAATGAGATTCAATTTTCAGATTGTGTTCGCGCTTGTATGACCTGTTCACTCGCCTGTACGAATTGCGCAGCTTCATGCCTGAAAGAAGAACATTTAGAAATGATGAGAGAGTGTATACAGCGCTGTCTGGACTGTGCAGATCTCTGTCAACTCTGTGCCCGTATGGAACAGAAGCAATCACCTTTTATGAAAGATATCTGCGAGCTATGCACCAAAGCCTGTGACTATTGCGTAGAAGAGTGTGGGCATCATAAAGATGATCATTGTCAGCAGTGTGCCGAAGCCTGCCGTCGCTGTGCTGAAGAATGCCGAAAAATGGCAGCTTAATTTAAGAATATTTATATTAAGCTAGACAGATCAACTGAAAATTAAAATCCTATCAATAAAAAACCCGTAAGCAGATACTTACGGGTTTTTGATCTAAGCTGAATAAATTAAATTAGAATAAACGGTTCATACCATTCAAAGTTGCTACACGATACGCTTCCGCCATGGTTGGATAGTTGAACGTTGTTTCCACGAAATACTTAATAGTATTGTTCGGGCTGTTCATTACCGCCTGACCAATGTGAATAATTTCAGACGCGTTATTACCGAAGCAATGTACACCTAAAACTTCCAGTGTTTCGCGGTGGAATAAGATCTTTAATTCACCGACTGTGTCACCAGTAATTTGAGCACGTGCCAGATGACGGAATGACGCCTGACCAACTTCATACGGAATTTTTTCTTCAGTGAGCTGTTGTTCAGTTTTACCAATCGAAGAAATTTCCGGAATGGTATAAATACCAGTTGGGATATCTGTTACAGGCGCTACATCTTTCTCGCCACTCATGTTTGCACCCGCGCAACGACCTTGGTCATATGCAGCAGAAGCTAGAGATGGCCAGCCAATCACGTCGCCTGCAGCGTAGATATTTTCTACTTCAGTCTGGTATTGATCATTCACTGTCAATTGACCACGACTGTTTGGTTTCAGGCCGACATTTTCTAGACCTAGGCCATCCGTGTTTCCTGAACGACCATTACACCAAAGAATGGCATCCGCTTTAATTTTCTTGCCACTTTGCGTATGTAGAACCACATAATCATCAGAAGTTTCAAGATAATCGATCTGCTCATTGTGACGGATCAACACGCCTTGTTCACGTAAGTGATAAGACAACGCATCAGAAATTTCGTCATCTAGGTAGCTCAGCAGTTTCGGCTGAGTATTGATCAGGTCAACTTTATGGCCTAGACCAATAAAGATCGACGCATATTCACAACCAATCACACCTGCACCGTAAATAATGATTTTTTGGATTGAATAATCCAGATCCAGAATTTTGTCTGAATCAAATACGCGTGGATGATTAAAGTCTAGAATTTCAGGACGATAAGGACGAGAACCAGTTGCAATCACCAACTGTTTAAACTGAATCGTTTCTTTAATGCCATCCGGGCTAAATACGAAAATCGTGTTTTCATCCTGAACGTAGGCACGACCATGGAAGATATCAATTTTATTACGGTCGTAGAAACGTGAATGGGTTTCAACCTGTTGTTGAATCACTTTATGCGCATTACGAAGCACTTGCTTCATGGTGAACTGTTTCCATTCACCCACTTTCTGGAACATTGGATCACGTTGATAACGGATGATGCTTGATACCGTTTGACGCAATGCTTTACTTGGAATTGTACCCACGTGAGTACAGTTACCACCAAGTTGTTCACGCATATCAACGATTGCAACGCGTTTGCCTGATTTGGCAAGCTTCATTGCCGCGCCTTCGCCCGCAGGGCCTGAACCTAGAACTACCGCATCGTACTTAACGAAAGTCCCACTAACGACCTCTTTTTTACGTGGCATTCAACGCTCCTTTATAAATTAAATTCATCTGCAATATCTGTTTGCCATATTATGACGTAAATCATGTCATTTTGGTGTATTTAACTGACATATATTGTGTGATGAGAACATTTTTTAAATGAATAGTCCTTTTTGCCCCATTTGTAGCTAAGTCCGTTATAATAAAAGCGCTATCTTTGATTATCTCCTCCCTTCAAAACAGTGGAAAAGTTGAATATGTCTGAAAACCGTAAACCTGAACAGGGTGTCAAACTTCGCGGCGCGGAAAAGGTCGCTCGTATTCCTGTAAAAGTTGTACCTACGGTTGAAACACCACGGAAGCCGGACTGGATTCGCGTCAAAATGGCAGCGCCTGAAGAAGTACAACGTATTAAAACCACACTTCGTCAGCAAAAATTACATACCGTATGTGAAGAAGCAGCCTGCCCTAACCTGCCTGAATGTTTTGGTGGCGGTACAGCAACCTTTATGATTATGGGTGATATTTGTACCCGTCGCTGCCCATTCTGTGATGTGGCTCATGGTCGTCCAAATGCACTTGATCCTGACGAACCTCGTCACATGGCAGAAACCATTGCCAACCTGGGTCTGAAATATGCGGTAATTACCTCGGTTGACCGTGATGACCTGTTAGACGGTGGTGCACAGCATTTTGTCGACTGTATTAAAGAAGCACGTGAACTAAGTCCGAAAACATTATTAGAGATTCTGGTTCCTGACTTCCGTGGTCGTATGGATATTGCCCTGCGCATCATGACTGAATGTCCGCCAGATGTGTTTAACCACAATATTGAAACTGTGCCACGTCTGTATAAAGCGATGCGTCCAGGTTCTGATTACCAGCACTCTTTGAACTTATTGAAAATGTTTAAAGAATACTGCCCAGATATTCCAACCAAATGTGGTTTGATGGTGGGTATCGGTGAAACTGAAGAAGAAGTGATTGCCCTACTAGATGACTTAAAAGCACATGAAGTTGATTATGTGACCATTGGTCAGTACTTGCAGCCATCTAAACAGCACGCGCCGATTGACCGCTTTGTAACGCCTGAAGAATTTGAGCGTTATGCAGAACATGGCCGAAAACTTGGCTTTAAAAATATCTGGTCTGCACCAATGGTGCGTTCTAGTTATTTTGCGGATCGTCAATACTACGGCGAGCCGGTTCCAGCAGTACGTCGTAAGGCTGATCCTGCCAAAAAAATTGCAGTACAAACGATTGAAGCTTAATTTTGCTTAAATCAAAGCCCTCTATGTAGAGGGCTTTTTTATGCTGAATAGAAATTTCTTCTGCGATCCTAAATTAGAAAAATCCTTTTAAAATGTCTTATCACTCTTATCGTCAGTAGTTCTCAAGCTATTGCGATCTTCTATTCTGTTAAGATTCTATTTTCCATTTTTTTACCTGAGCTAAGTTATTACTTATCTTCACATTTCTTTTCGTGTTCTCACTTGAATACTGATCACTTTTCAAACAATCTCAAAAATAGCTAAACATTCAACAATATCGTTATGAAGTGAAAAACGATAAGAGTCTCAAGAACATCCATGATCAAAGCCATGTGCAGTGATTGCACCATGATACTGACAGATAGACCAACAAATTAAGGTCATGGATGCATAACCCTGGAGAAATATAACGATGCTATTTATCTATGCTGTTTTGCTTCTATTACTCAGCTTATGGGCGATTTTTTATTTTCAGCTTTCTCGAACCACAGGTGCATTTGCCCTGATTTTTGTGTCGATCTTGGTTGCATTTATCAGTCCATGGTCGCTTTTACTAGGCATCCCTCTGATTCTAATCAGTCTGGTGGTACTGATTGATCCTTTACGTATGGCTGTCATTACACGACCAGCTTACAAAGCCTTGGCGAATGCCATGCCGAGCATCAGTTCAACAGAGCGTGAAGCATTGGAATCCGGCACTAGTTGGTGGGAAAAAGAACTGTTTATGGGTGCTCCAGACTGGAAAATCTTTAACAACTATCCATATCCCAAGCTGTCTAATGAAGAACAGTCTTTCATAGATAATGAAGTCGAAACACTTTGCAGCATGTTAGATGAATGGGAAATTCATCAACAGAAAGAACTTCCTGCACATATCTGGCAATTTATTAAAGACAATGGTTTCTTGGGTCTGATTATTCCAAAAGAATATGGTGGTCGTGCCTTTAGCTCCTTTGCCCAAAGCCGTGTAATGAGTAAGATTGCTTCCCGATCTTTAACAGCTGCAGTGAGCTGTATGGTGCCAAACTCGCTTGGACCGGGTGAACTGTTGCTGCATTATGGAACAGAAGAACAGAAAAATCGTTATTTACCCGGTTTAGCTAAAGGACTAGAAATCCCCTGTTTCGGTCTGACCAGCCCGGAAGCCGGTTCCGATGCCGGTGCGATTCCAGATACTGGTGTAGTCTGCTATGGACAGTATGAAGGCCAAGAAGTTCTGGGTTTGAGAATGAATTTCTCTAAACGCTGGATTACCTTGGCGCCGATCGCTACTGTCGTCGGTTTAGCCTTTAAAATGTATGATCCAGACCGTTTACTGGAAGGACCAGCCGAATATGGCATTACCTGTGCCCTGTTACCTGCCAATCATGAAGGCGTTGTCGTCGGTCCACGTCATAATCCCGGCCCGCCATTTATGAATGGTACGGTTGAAGGTAAAGATGTCTTCATTCCACTGGACTGGATTATTGGCGGTGTTAAAAATGCCGGTAAAGGCTGGCGTATGCTGATGGAATGTCTGGCAGTAGGTCGTGGTATTTCGCTACCCGCTCTATCTACTTCCAGTGCAGAAATGGCTTATCTGAATGTCGGCGCATTTTCACGAATCCGTCAGCAATTCAAAATATCGGTGGGTAAATTTGAGGGCGTGCAGGAAGCCAATAGCGAAATTGCTAGCGACACTTACATGCTGGAGGCTTTCCGTTATCTAGTAACTTGTGGCCTAAATCAGGGTGGTAAACCAGCAGTAATGACCGCAATTGCCAAATACTATGCGACTGAAACCATGCGTAAAATTGTTAATCACGGTATGGATGTGGTTGGTGGCCGTGCCATTCAGATGGGTCCACGTAACTTCCTCGCCTTGAACTATCAAGCCATTCCGGTGTCGATTACAGTTGAAGGTGCCAATATTCTCAGTCGTTCCTTAATGATTTTTGGTCAAGGTTCAATGCGTTGCCATCCTTATTTGTATGAAGAATTACAGCTCTTACAAGCGCAAGACAGGGATGCAGCTCAAGAAACATTTAATGATCTGTTATTTAAGCATTTAGGTTATACCTTTAACCGTACGGCTCGCTCCTTTGCTTATGCCTTTACAGGTGGCTCAGGTGCATTTCCACAAAGTGCAGTTGATTTTACCCGTCCTTATTACAAGATCATTAACCGACTCAGTGCCAACTTTGCCCTGACTGCAGACATGTGTCTAGGTTTACTTGCCGGTGATATTAAGCGTAAGGAAATGCTGTCCGGTCGTCTGGCAGATATTCATGCGCATTTATTTATTGCCTCTGCAATTCTCAAGTTCTTTGAACATAGTAAAAAGACTGAAGCTGAACGTTTACATGCCAAATTGGCAGTAGAAAAATCCTTATATACTGCTCAGGAAGCTTTTTATGATCTGTTTGAGAATTTCCCGGTTCGTATTGCAGCGGGTATGGTGAAATTACTCTGCTTCCCATTTGGTCGCCCATTGAAGAAACCATCAGATCATCTCAAACAGCAGGTTGCGAATAGCATGATGGAAGATAATGCTTTCCGCCAAGTTTTAAAAAAACATGTCTACTACAGTAAAGCTGAAGATGATGTCACCGGTCGTATGGAATCAACCTTTAGCATGCTGCTGGATATTGAGCATCTTTGGGATCGCTTTAAGAAAGCCGAGAATAAGGGCCAATTTAAAGGTCTGAGTTTTGCTGAACATGTAGCAGATGCACGACAACATGGTTTTATTAACGAGCATGAGGCTGAAAAGCTCTTGCATTATAATGCCCGACGTTATGACAGTATGCTGACTGATGTCTTTGATCTGCAGCTCCAAGAAGCGATGGAATTAGAAAATCCATATATCAGTAAGGCAGATGCAACCGGTACTGATACTTCAGTTCAAACAGATCCTTCGCATTCAACGACTCCTTAGATAGAGCTTTTATCTAAATCGGTCTTTGATTCCAAAGCGAAGTATTATTTCTTTACTCTGCTTTGGAATCTCTCAAGTGGCTACCCAGCCACTTTTTTACGACTATTGCACGATGGCATTTTGCCTTTAAAGCCTTAAGCTAGACCGATAATAAAATTGAGGGTTAATGATGTCACAACAAGATTATGAAAATGGCTTGAAAGTCCGTACTGAAGTGATGGGTGCAAGTTTTGTAAAACGTGCTCAGGACAATACGGTTCCTTTTACCCAACCGTTACAGGACTGGATTAATGAACATGCCTGGGGTTCAACCTGGCAACGTGAAGGGGTTTTACCACGTAAATACCGTTCTTTAATTACTATTGCTTTTCTTACCGCGCAAAAAAGCCCAACTGAATTGAAAGGCCATGTTCGTGGCGCTTTGAATAACGGTGCGACAGTTGAAGAAATTCAGGAAGTACTACTGCATAGCTTGCCTTACTGCGGCGCTCCTGCAACACAAGAAGCATTCCGTGCAGCGCTTGAAGTGATCCAAGAATATCAATCGAATCAGCAGAGTTAAGAATTGCTTAGGCTATTTAGCCATCTTAGCAATAATAAAGCCGGGAATTAAAATTCCCGGTTTTTTAAATTTTGAATCGATAAATCTATTGTTCTTTAATTAAAGAATCATAGTTTCTCTGTTTAATAAAAAATTAAAAATAAACTTATCCTCTTAATTCAATTTGAGTACGTTGCTCCAAGCCTTGCACCGCAGCGGAAAAATCTAATTGACTGGCCTGAGATTTCGCTATTTGCTGAAACTCTTGCTGAACCAAAGACATCACCGATAAATCCAGTTGCTGTTGTTGTACCAGCTTCAAAGCAATGCCAATATCTTTCTGCAATAGATCCAGTGCAAAGGTCTTGTTAAATTCACGGTTCAGTACACGCTGCGCCATGATATTTTCCGACATGCTGCTTTTACCACTGGAATGATTAATACAGTTCAGTGCACTGCTTAAATCAACGCCCTGTCCTTTCAGTACAGTCAGTCCTTCAGCCAATGCCCATAAGTGAGTCGCCATTAAGGTATTATTCACGGCTTTCACCGCAAAGCCCGAACCACTTTCTCCCACATATTCAATTAAACTAGCAAAGGCATCAATGATCGGTTTAGCTTGCTCAAAGGCTTGTTCATTGCCTCCGACCATAACGGTTAAAGTGCCACGTTCTGCCCCAATCGTTTGACCCGAAACCGGTGCATCCAGATAAAAACTGCCTTGTTTCTCCAGGAGCTTCGCCAGTTTCTGGGCAGATTCTGGCACCCCGCTGGTACAGTCAATCCAGATTGCACCTTGTTTGGGTGGATGAGCTGCAATCAATGCTTCAACATCCTGACTGGTCGGCAAACAGGAAAAGATAAAATCTGCCTGAACCACCTGCTCAATACCAACTGCCTGCGTTGCAAAAGTTTCAGCATGCGCTACAGCTTTCTGTTCAGTACGGTTCCAGACCCAAACCTGATGTCCGAGTTTTGGCAAATGGGAGGCCATATGCCAGCCCATTGCCCCGAGTCCTAAAAATGCAATTGAATGACTCAAAAAATGCTCCTCATATTAAGCGACTGGCTTAGCTTCAACTTCAGTTACGGTTTCAGCTGATTCATATGCTGGCAATTCTTTATCTTCACCACGGTTCAGAAATAGATTCAATAGAATCGCAGCCACAGTTGCAGTACCAATACCACCGAGGTCAAAACCACCAATCTGCAAGCTATAGCTCCCTGTCCCCATGATCAGACACACGGCACCAATAATCAGCGTACTGTTCTTGGTGAAATCAACACGGTTATCTACCCAGATTTTCGCACCAGCCACCGTAATCAGGCCAAATACGACAATCGATGCACCACCTAATAAGGCCACTGGAATGGTACTGATCACTGCACCGAATTTAGGTGAAAGTCCGAGTAAAATGGCGAAGATACCCGCGAAGACAAATACAGTGGTTGCATAAACTTTGGTCACTGCCATTACACCGATATTTTCGGCATACGTAGTCATCCCTGTACCACCGACAGAAGCTGACAATGAAGTACACACCCCATCCGCAAAGAAACCACGACCCATATATGGCGACAGGTTTTTACCCGTCATCGCAGATACGGCTTTAAAGTGCCCCAGATTTTCTGCAACCAAGATAATTGCCACTGGTGCAATCATCAGCATGGCATTCATTTCAAAGACCGGACTCTGGAAATTTGGTAAACCAAACCATGCGGCTTCACTGACTTTGGTAAAATCAATCGCAGGTCCGAAGCCCATCACATTAGTGAAAAGGAAGTAAATTAGGTAGGAAGATAATAAGCCCAATAACAATAACAGACGGCGTACCATTCCTCGGGTAAATACAGCAATCACACTGATACAGATAATGGTGATTAATGCCATCCAGGAATCAAACTGGTTCGCTGAAACACTTTTAATCGCAACGGGCGCCAGGTTCAAGCCGATAATCATCACGATCACGCCTGTCACTACAGGTGGCATCAGTTTTTCAATCCAGTTGGTACCAGTTTTCATGACCAGTAGCCCAATCAAGGCATAGACGATACCGCAAGCAATGGTGCCGCCAAGTGCCAGTCCGATATTAGGATTCGCGCCAACACCGGAATACCCCGTTACTGCGACGACCGCACCAATAAAGGCAAAGCTTGATCCCAGATAACTTGGCAATCGACCGCCCGTGATCAGGAAAAATAAAATGGTGCCAATCCCGGTAATAAAAATCGTGAGATTGGGATCAAACCCCATTAATAAGGGTGCCAGCACGGTTGCGCCAAACATGGCAAACACATGCTGTAACCCGAGAATAATACTTTTTCCAGCAGGCAGATATTCATCTGTTTGCACGGGTGTGGTATCGAGATTGCCTTGGTAAGGCTTAAATTTTGGAAACCACGTTTCTTTTTCTTGCATCGGCTTCCCCTCCTTGATTAGGATTGAATTGAATTAGCACATTTTGTGTGGCTCACAGTAAGAACGGTTGAAGTACATCAGCGCATTGCCTTGACTCTGGCACATGGCTTTCACCTCACAGAACAGCACGTCATGACTGCCTACGGATAAACATTGGACCACCTCGCAGTCAAAACTGACCAAGGCATCCTCAAGTACAGGTGACTGGGTCACCAGGGTTTTCCAGTTCCCCTGACTGAAACGCTCTGCCATTGGTGTTTTTCCACCAAACAGATTGGAAAGATGTTGTTGATGTGATGCCAAAGTATTCACACACAACACCTGATTCTTTTTAAAGGTTTCATAGACTGACGCAGAACGGTTCAGGCACACCAGCAACGTTGGTGGTGTATCCGTCACGCTACATACGGCCGAAGCGGTAAATCCAGCCATTCCTGCATCGCCTTGCGTGGTAATCACATTCACCGCAGCACCCAGATTGGACATGCCCTGACGGAAAATCTGCTGATCGACTTGGGTAAAGATGTCACCCGATGAATTAGTCGCCAAAACCTTATTTAATGCGTTATTTTCTGCAACTGTCTCTGTGATGATTTTAGATAGTTTGGCATTCATGCTGTTCTCCTGACCCCAAGTCAATATTCAGTTTCAGACCTGGGGCATCTAGTAATGAGATTGAATCAGGTGGATCGGCTTATACATGGGCAATCGAAGCAATTTCAACTAGCGCATCAGGTTTGACCAAACCTGTCTGTACGCAATACCGTGCCGGCTTATCTCCCGGGAAATACTCTGCATAAACTGCATTAATCGCAGCATAATCTGCCCAGTCTTTGACAAAGACATGGTTAAAGGTTACGTCATCCATACTGCCTCCCGCTTCCTCAATCACACGCTTGATGGTTTCCAGAATATGACGGGTCTGTGCTGCGGCATCACCGACATGCACCACATTATTATTTTCATCAAAAGCTAATGTACCGGATACATACACAATATTGTCTGCCTTGGTTGCCGGTACATACGGTGCTAATGGTTTCGATGTTCCTGCTGGAATAATGATTTCTTTAGGCATACTATTTTTTCCTTAATTCTGTTCTTTAATTCTTTATGCGCTTACAGCCAAATTAGTTTCTTTTAGTGACTCACTTTCTTTTTGAAAGGTCTCTACAAAATTTGCAGTATCTGACACCCAGCCAAAGAAAGTCTTAATGTTATACAGACTGGCTTCATGCGCTTCGACTGGACCTGCCTGATGGCAGGCATCAGCAAGGGCTACACCGAAATACTCCAAGAAGAAGCCATCACGTAGCGTTGATTCCACACACACGTTGGTGGCAATTCCGACAAAGACCAGATTGCGAATACCTCGGACACGCAACATGCTGTCCAACGCAGTATGAAAGAAACCGCTATAACGTGGCTTTTCAATGACCAGATCCTGTGGCAGTGGCTTTAACTCATCAATCAGCTCAAAATCCCAACCGCCTTTTGCTAACAATTGTCCCTGTAATTCAGGACGTTTACGCATAGTCTTTAAGGCATTGGATTTATGGAAGTTTGGAGAGTCGGTACCACCTGCTTCCTTATATTCGGCATCCCAGCCATTTTTGAAATAAATCACCTGAATACCGGCTGCATGCGCTACATCAACGGCCTTTTTAATATTTTCTACTACTGGCCTGGTCTTTGAAACATCAAAGCCCGCCAGATCCAGATAGCCACCCTGTGAGGTATAAGCATTCTGCATATCAATCACAATCAAGGCAGTCTGTTCTGGTGCAAGACAAATCGCTTCTGGTTCCGCTTTAAGCGTTTTCCCTGTGCCGAGTTTTTCCGTAAAACCGGCTGTTACCACTGATTCACTCATGCGCTTTTCTCCAGAACCGGTGTTGCACCTTCAATGACAATATGATCACGACATTTCATTAGCGGCTGGATTTTTTGACCGAAATCTTCAACCCCTTGAATAAAATCATCAAACGTCAGTAGTACGCCTTCCGTACCTTTGATCTCGCCAATTTCATCCAACATTCGTGCCACATTTTCATAAGAACCCACCAGCGTACCCATATTAATATTCACTGGAGATACGCTAGAAGCCATTTGACGGATATTGGTATCTGTCCCGGAAGTGGTATCTTTACCGCCCTGATTCATCAGCCAGTTAATCGCTTCCATGTCGGCACCGTCGTTATAGTGCTGCCATTTGGCTTGCGCTTCTTCATCGGTTTCTGCAGCAATCACCATAAACAGCACATAAGTCTGTACATCACGGCCAGTTACATCTGTTTTTTCTTTCAGGCGGTCATTAATTTCTGCATAAGCTGTTGGAGTATTCAGACCTTTGCCAAATACGAAGTTATAGTCGGCATATTGTGCAGAAAACTCTAAACCTGCATCCGACTGGCCTGCGCAGATAATTTTCATATCCGCTTGTGGACGTGGGCTCACACGGCAGTCTTCCATCTGGAAATGTTCGCCTTTAAAGTCTGATTTACCCGTCGCCCAAAGTTCACGCAGAATTTGTACATATTCAGACAGGTATTCATAGCGCTTGCCAAAATAATCATTACCTGGCCACATGCCCATTTGGGTATATTCAGGTGGCTGCCAGCCGGTCACCACATTCAGACCAAAACGGCCATTTGAAATTGAATCAATCGTAGAAGCCATACGCGCGACAATTGCAGGTGGCATTACCAGCGTTGCTGCTGTTGCGAAAATTTTAATTTTGCTGGTAACAGCCGCAAGGCCTGCCATTAAGGTAAACGTTTCCAAGTTATGTTCCCAGAATTCAGTCTTGCCACCAAAGCCACGCAGCTTGACCATAGAAAGTGCGAAATCGAAACCATAGTGCTCAGCGCGCTGTACGATTTGTTTGTTTAACTCAAAAGTCGGCATGTACTGCGGTGCATTTTCAGAGAGTAACCAGCCATTATTTCCGATTGGACAGAAGACACCTATTTTCATTTTCACACCTCATTATTTTTAACACTTATTCAAAATTCTGATTCCACTTCGGGAACTTTATCTACAAGATAAACATTGCAAAGCGTATGCCAACTATTTTTAATTAAAATATTTCAAATACTTAATATTTTATTTTTTGAATCTTTAGTAAAATAACTGTTTTTAATCATGGATCAATTTTGTTCACTATGTTTCATTCAAGTGCATCTCTACAGATCACTACTTTTCTTTTTCATGTATAAATTCATGGTAAGAATCACTGGAATGTCATAAAAAACATTAATTAGAAAAAATAAAAAACCAGACACTAGGTCTGGTTTTTAAAAAATCTTCAAACTAAGGGGAGATCAGGAATGAAAGGATTAGTTGATTCACCTGATCTGTCACAGTCACAGTAGATGCATGTGCACCTGTAGCAAGCAAACTGAGGTGACTATGAGGCAAGCATTGCTGTAACTGTTGTGAACGCTGATAAGGCACCAGGAAATCATCCTGATTGGCAATCAGATGTACAGAAACATCTTTGAGTGCCTGTTGATATTCTGTTTCCAGTTTAAAGGCCTGTACAGCTTGTAAGCGTGCCAAGACATTTTGAATCGGTGGGAAATCTAAGAGCTGCTTGTTCTCTGCTTCAGTTAACTGATCAATATGGGTTGAGATCCACTGCGGCGGATAAAGAAACAAAGCCTGTGCTCTCACATATGCCTCTGCCCCGCTATTCACCAATAACGAAGTCCGTGCCTCGAAACATTTCTGCGTATGGGCATCCAGCTCTCCCCAAGCATTTAACATGGTCAGACTGAGCAGCTTAAACTTTCTTTCAGCCTGATAGATCGCCAGTTGCATGCCGATATGTCCGCCCAGCGCATGCCCGATAAAATGAAATTCTCGGATATCTTTAGTAATTAATAAATCCAGAACCTGCCGGGCCATATGATCTATGGAATAAGGCGTGGGCAAGAGTTCAGAGTTCGAATGACAGCCTTCCTGATCATAAGTGACTACATGAAAATATTGCTGCAAGGCTTGGATTTGCGGATTCCAAAAACTGGCGTGACCACCTAATCCGGAAGAAAGCACCACATAAGGTACATCTACCTGTGCTGCAGGATGAATAAATAAAGACATAAAACTCTCATATTCGAACTATGAGAGGAATGCAGCAAGATATATGCCTGAATAGGAGTATTTTTGAACAATTGATAAAATTATAGCCAGTAGACATTAAAGCTATAATAAAATTCCTGCACTTCAAAGCGCACGTTATAACCAAGCTCAGTCAGCTCTGCCGATAGACCTCGAATCTCTTCTAAGGGTAAATGTTTGGGAAATACCGTCAGCACAGCGGTATTGCCTAGTCGGGCATTGTCTTCAATCAATTGAGCCAAACGTGGCTTAAACATATCAATATTTATATTGGCTACATCAGATAAAATTTTGGCTTGATCTGCACTCATAAAACTCATTGTTCTTTACTCTTTTTTTGATTTTATTCAATGAAGGTAAATGATTTAAATCACATAAAATATGCTTATTTTGTAATCAAAAAATAGAAGTTAACCATAAAAAATCCCTCACTAGGAGGGATTTTTTATTCAAACATTTTAAAGTTTATTCTGGTAAAGGAATATATTGTGATGATGCATTTTGCTGCTGTTGTTGACGCTCGCCCACCACCACATTCAGATCCAGTTTTTTGCCTGCACGTTCTACCTCAATCATAATCTTGCTACCTGGAGCCTGTAACGCTACATAGTTGATCAGATGTGATGCAGAAGTAATCTGTTCATCATTCACCTTGATGATCTTGTCACCACGCTGAATACCCGCTTTGGCTGAAGGACCATTTGGCAATACCTCTGCCACAGTTACACCCTGTTCCGATGGTTTCATCACGTCATTACGTTGTGGTGGCAATAAGCTGATACCCAACCAGCCACGGACAACACGACCATCTTTAAGAATGGCATTCATGATCTGCTGACAGACTTTAGCTGGAATCGCAAAACCGATGCCTAATGAACCACCAGACTGAGAGAAAATTGCAGTATTCACCCCAATCAGATTCCCTGAAACGTCAATCAATGCACCACCCGAGTTACCTGGGTTAATTGCTGCATCCGTTTGTACAAAGTCTTCATAGGTATTGATGCCGAGATCAGAACGACCTGTCGCAGAGATAATACCCTGAGTCACAGTTTGACCAACACCAAACGGATTACCAATTGCAAGGACTACATCACCCACTTCATTGCCACTCAGTTTAAATGGCAATACTGGAAGTTTATCCAGCTCAATCTTGATCACCGCCAGGTCGGTATCTGGGTCAGTCCCAATCACTTTTGCCTCAGCACGACGGCCATCATTCAACGCCACAATGATCTGGTCAGCCTGTGCAATCACATGATTATTCGTCAGAATATAACCATCTGCACGTACAATTACCCCTGAACCCAGGCTATTTTCATTTGGGCCTTGAGAAAACTGTTCTGGTAATTGATCACCAAAGAATTCACGGAAGACTGGATCGTTGAGTAAAGGATTATCCTGCTTCTTCACTTTCTGTGTGGTAAAGATATTCACTACAGCCGGTGCAGCGACTTTAACCGCAGCACTGTAAGAAACCACTCCGCCAGCACGTGAAGTATCCAATAATGGTTCAACTTTTTCAGCAGGCATTTTGACGCCATCTGGCGCGACAGGTGCTTTTGGTTTTTGCAACTGTTGCCAACCTAGAAAGACGATGATCACTAAGATCAGCAACACCCAAGGTAACCATGTAAAGGTCCGACGCACTTTATTATCCTCTGACAATATTTTTAATTTATTGATGACTAAGCAATTTGTGCTCTATTGTAAAGCTAAACACAAAACTAAACATAAAAAAAGCAAAAGAGATTTGTGCTGCTTTAGTTACAATTCAAAATATGTTTTGATGATGACAATTTAAAGGTTTAAAGAGAAATTTTATGGCCAAATTGCAGGACATTATTCCATGGTGTGACCAGACCCTAGCTGCGCATGAATTCAAAGACTATGCACCAAATGGCTTACAGATTGAAGGCCGCTCTGAAGTCAATAAAATTCTGTGTGCTGTGACTGCTTCTCAAGGGGCCATTGAAGCCGCAATTGCCCAAGGTGCGGATCTTTTACTGGTGCATCATGGCTATTTCTGGAAAGGCGAACCCTACCCAATTACCGGGATGCGTGGTAAACGGATTAAGACTTTGATTCAGAATGATATCTCACTGGTCGGCTATCATCTGCCTTTAGATAGTCATCCAACTCTGGGAAATAATGCTGCGATTGCTGGCTTATTAGAACTTGAGAATATTGAACAGCTAGATCCAAATGAACGACGTCCAATTGGCAATATTGGTTATTTAAAGCAAGCCATGACACCAGATCAATTTAAGGCCTACGTTTCAGAAAAGCTGGGCTTTGATGCGATTCATCTGCCAGCCGATAAAACTGAAATTCGTAAAGTCGGATTCTGTACGGGCGGTGCACAGGATTATATTCAAAAAGCTGCGGCACAGAACTGTGATGCTTATATTTCGGGTGAAGTCTCAGAACGTACCTTCTACGAAGCTCAGGAACTGGATGTGCATTATTATGCCTGTGGTCATCATGCGACTGAAAAATATGGTGTTCAACGCCTTGCAAAAGCTATTTCACAGCAGTTCAATATTGAGTATAGTTATTTCGAATTAAACAATCCGATTTAATTTCATCTGACGGTATTTGACAGCGGCTTTATACGTATAATTTCAGGCTTTATTCTGTATTCTTATTTATCTGTAATGCGCATTTCGGCCTGTTTTTCTATTACAATAACGCCACTTACTGTCAAAACCCAGCAAAATGCAAGGAATTGAAAACATGACAACCATTACTTTACCAGCATTACCTTACGGCTACGAAGATCTTGCTCCACACATCAGCAAAGAAACTTTAGAATACCACCACGACAAACACCACAATACTTACGTGGTTAACCTGAACAACCTGATCGCTGGTACTGAGCTTGAAGGCAAAACTCTAGAAGAAATCATCCTGGCTTCTGCTGGTGATTCATCTAAAGCAGGTGTTTTCAACAACGCTGCTCAAGTATGGAACCACACTTTCTACTGGAACTGTTTGACTAAAAACGGTGGCGGTAAAGCTACTGGCGCTTTGGCTGCTAAAATTGACGAAGCTTTCGGTTCTTACGAAAAATTCGCTGAAGAATTCGCAACTGCTGCTGCGACTCAATTCGGTTCAGGTTGGGCTTGGTTAGTTGCTGACGAAGTAAACGGCAACCTTTCTATCCTTAAAACTTCAAATGCTGACACTCCAATGGCGCACGGTAAAATTGCTGTGTTGACTATCGATGTTTGGGAACACGCTTACTACATCGACTACCGTAACGCTCGTCCTAAATACATCTCTACTTTCCTAGAAAGCCTAGTGAACTGGGACTACGCAAACGCGAAATATGCAGGTCAAGCTGCTGGTGTTGAGAAATAATCTTTTATTTCAAAGCCTAAAAAATCACCCTTCATGGGTGATTTTTTTATTTTTAAGTCCTAAACGCATATTAATAAAGCAAACGTTTCATTTCTTTCAATTAATTGGTTGACGACCTTTCGTTTCCTCCCTAAAATGCGCATCAGATTCTCCAATAGCTCAGTCGGTAGAGCGACGGACTGTTAATCCGCAGGTCCCTGGTTCGAGCCCAGGTTGGAGAGCCAATCTATTCTCCCATAGCTCAGTCGGTAGAGCGACGGACTGTTAATCCGCAGGTCCCTGGTTCGAGCCCAGGTGGGAGAGCCAAGATTCTGAAAAACCCACTCAATACGAAGTGGGTTTTTTTATATCTGCTTAAACAGTTAATTCAAACTCTTAACCCACAAAATTCTAAAAGAATAATAATCAAATTAGAGAGCATAAAAATATACTTTCAAGTCCCATCTATCCCTACAAAAAAGACTTAAAATTCAAACAAATTAAAACCTTTTCAAAGCCACCACATCGCTTTAGCTTATTTTTAAATCACTCAAACAGGATTTATAGAATTTTTCACAAAAGTTCCTTGACCCCTTTCAAAATCTCTCTATAATCGCTGTCAGATTCTCCAATAGCTCAGTCGGTAGAGCGACGGACTGTTAATCCGCAGGTCCCTGGTTCGAGCCCAGGTTGGAGAGCCAATCTATTCTCCCATAGCTCAGTCGGTAGAGCGACGGACTGTTAATCCGCAGGTCCCTGGTTCGAGCCCAGGTGGGAGAGCCAAGATTCTCGAAGAACCCACTCATTATGAAGTGGGTTTTTTATTTGTCCTAAGTTCTGCTGTGTTTCATTTGAGTCAGATTATTTTCTTTGTGATTGGCTGTCTGGCAAGTTTTGCCTTATTTTGCCTGCTCTTCCCACATCTATTTACCCGTCAGCAAAAATTCTATCCCAAGCGTGTGATTACTGTCTTTGAAAGTAAGATGTTCACTCGCCTGAAAGATGCCTTTCCTCATCATCATATTTTGGCACAAGTTGCGTTTAGTGCTTTGATCACCCATGACCAGATGAAAATGCGCAGTAAATTTAATCGCAAAGTGACGGACTTTGTGGTGATGGATCGGGAATATAATGTGATTGCGATTGTGGAGCTTGATGATCCAACTCACATAGGCAAAGAAAAAGAAGATGCAGAACGCGATGCCATGCTGATTGCTGCGGGTTATACGGTTGTCCGATACACTGAAATTCCAAGTATCAGACAATTGCAACGCGATTTAAGATAATAACTTTCCAATAAAAGTCTTATTGTGCGGTGCTGGCTTCAGATGCCGCCTGCCCATCCACTTCAGTATTCACTTGCTGTTCTGATGCCTGTTTTTTCTCAGCCTCTTCACGCGCTTTAATCCGAGCAATCATTTCGGCTTGCTGCTGTTTATATTTCTCTTGATTTCAGCATCACTGTTCACGGCTAGAAAAGCCATACTGACTAGAAGAATTGGAATACATAAAGCAAGCGTACCAAAGATCAATAGTTTTTTGATGCTGCGGGGCTGTGGCTGCTCAGACATAACAAACCTATTTATTCATATCATTTATATTTCGCCACCACTATAGCAAATTCAAATCATTGCTCAAGGCTTGAATAGGATATAAAAAAGGAGCCAAAGCTCCTTTTATGGATGTTATTTATTCTGACATTAAGTCATCTACCTTATCGGCAATGCTGCCAATATTTCGAGTCATAATCGTTTGATGATTAGCCTCAGGATCAAGAATCAGATCTTCTTGTTCGATCTCCGCACCCACTTGTAAAAGTTGCGGGAATAATTTGGTAACCGTTATAAAAGCTGGCACAGTCGTATCCATCTCACCCTGGAATACATATACACGTTTTGGAATTGGCTTTTGCCCTGGTTGATTCTTATCTAAATATTCTTTAACGTCGTCATCCAGATTAAATTCAGGCTGCAGAGCCTGATAAGTCGCATAAGTTCCACCCTCCTTATCAATATAAGATTGGATATCATCTCTAAATCCTTTAGCCACTTGTGGGGAACACTCAATTTCAGCTGCCTGTGCCAAAGGCACTTTAGTATTCAAGAAGGCTTGGTTATATTGGAATGCTGGTTTTTCTGCCTTAATTCCCGAACTAACGATTGCTGCATAACCATAGAGCGTTCCGGCGATCTGTTTAGCAGCCTCAATAGCTTCCGGTGTTCCTGGACTCGCCACATTATTTGCGACGCCCATCCCATATTGCAAGGTATCTACTAAGTAGGATGCAGGAGCAATCGCTACAGCGCCTTTATAGTCAAAATTAGCAAGCTTAGTGCTATATTCTGCTGCCGCCAATGCTGCATGTCCACCTTGTGACCAACCTACCACACTCCATTCATTTGCTAAAACATTGCCATAATATTTTTTGGCTTCACTTACCGCAGACAGAATCGAGTTTGCAGCACTTTCTAAATGCAGATATGGATGCGGTTCATTATCATTACCCAGACCTTCATAATCTGGTGCAATTACGGCATAGCCACGCTCAACCAACTTCATCACCAGTGCTTTTTCTTCACCAGTCAATGGTAATCGTGAAGGAGCGCATTTATCTGCAGCGCCTGTAGTACCATGCGCCCAAACTACAATCGGCCAACCACCCATAGGTGGCGTTCCTTTAGGTGTAAACACTAAAGTCGTGGCACGTATATTTTTACCCTGTACGCTCTCCATGTTGTAAGTAAAGATATCGTGTCGATCTACAACAGTTCTTACCTCATCATCAACCGTATAAGTTTTTACTGGATTAAAACCTACAAATTTATCATCGTCATCATCATTACATGCTGTCATTAGCAATGTCATTGAACATATAACTGCTAGGCCGGTCTTTTTAAAACCATTTTTCATTATGCTATTCATCTTCTAGTCCCTTATGTTTTTTATATTTTCATGAAGCAAATTTGAATTAATCATAAAAAAAAGCACCCTTATAGGATGCTTTTGTTATAAATCGACAGGTTGCAGTTACAAAAATGCGGCGAAGATTCCTAGGAAAATCATCATCCCAACCCAACGGTTATGCCGAAAAGCCCAGAAACAGCGTTGCGGATCCTTATCTCTTGTTTTTGACCATTGGTAAATAAAATCAGTTGCTACTGCGATTAAGCCAATTAAACCGAATGGAACAAGTAGGTCTTCAATCCATAGGGCCGCACCGATCAGAACGAGACTGATTACCTGCAATAAACTAATAATCTGAATATCGTGCTGACCAAATAAAATCGCAGTCGATTTAACTCCAATCTTCAAATCATATTCACGATCGGTAATCGCATATTGCGTGTCATAAGCCACGGTCCAAGCCAGATTACCAAAGTACAGCAACCAGCAGGTTAAATCTGGTGTCTGCCCTACTGCAGTATAAGCCATGGGAATCGACCAAGAAAAAGCTGCACCCAGGAATACTTGTGGCAAATGCGTATAGCGTTTCATAAATGGATAAATGAACGCTAGAAATAACGCCCCAAATGACCAATAGAAGGTTTCAATTGGCAAGAAGAACAGTAAGCAGGCACTGGCAGCAACCAGCACCAGAAACACCATCACTGCTTCTTTACCACTAATGATTCCAGTTGCCAGTGGGCGGGTTTTAGTACGTTCTACATGAGCATCAACTTTACGGTCAGCAAAGTCATTAATGGCACACCCTGCCGCACGCATAAAGATAACACCAAGAATCATCAGTACTAGAATACTCAGATCAGGTATTCCTTTCGCTGCAATCCAAAGTGCCCACATGGTTGGCCAAATACCAGTTCTGTGCCAATTGGCTTATCAAATCGACAAAGATAATAATAGGCGCTCAGACGTTCACGCCAGGTAATTGCTTGTGCAGTTGCCATATCAAGTTAAGCCTGTTGATGTTCTATATAGTGCTGAAAGCAGGTAAAAAAGTTTCTTGTACGATAAATTTACAACCATGCCAAGTATAGCAGCTCTGGCGGGTCCAGCCTTCTTCCAGATAGATCACACGACGTTCACAATGCGGATTAGTACGCTGAAATAACAACCAACCTATCGGCTTCGATCCAATGTGCTGAAAAATCCGTGCTCGTTTTTGCAAACTCAGAATCGGAAAGATACTTTTGGCTTTTACCCAGGGTTGTTCATCACAGCCATATAAATAGCTTTCCCGCACCCAAGAGGTATGTTGATGTGGCATCTTCATCCAGCGGGCATTTTCAAAACTAAGACGTTGAAAATGTTCCTGCTGTGGCTCTACCTGAAACTGACCACCTGCCAAATCGGTTAACTGTTGCGTCAATGATCCTGATGCATATAGCCATTCCCGAAGTGCGGCTGGCGTCTTCTGTCCCTGTTGATTTTTAAATTTTAAACTCACAACATTCCCAACTTCATGATCAGGCATTATCTGTCTTGGCGATGACTTCATATTTCCCGCTTGGCAATTTTTTCAGAATCAGGCCATCCGTAGTGATATAAAAACTTTGCGGATAGTCATAATTTAGCGCCAATTCAGGATTTCTTAATGCGACGAATTCAACCTGCTTATAACCTTCAGGGTGCGCCCGACTTCTATATAAGTCACTTCAGAAAAATTTAGTTTAAAACCCTTGCTATGATCCTGCGGATCAATCCAGGGAAAAAAGCCGGTATGTTTTTTACGTGCAGCCATAATCATTTATCTTTAATCAATAACAGCATCATACAAAAAACCCGCACTAAGGCGGGTCTTTTTTACAGTGAAATTCTCAGAGGAATTACAGGCTGTAGTACATATCGAATTCAACTGGGTGAGTAGTCGTGTTTAGACGACGTACTTCTTCAGTTTTAAGCTCGATATAAGCATCAAGCATTTCTTTAGTGAACACGCCACCTTAAGCAGGTAATCTTGGTCCGCTTGAAGCGCTTCAAGAGCCATATCAAGGCTATGCGCCACTGTAGGGATTTTAGCTTCTTCTTCAGGAGGAAGATCATACAAGTTTTTGTCCGCAGCTTCACCTGGGTGAATCTTGTTTTGGATACCATCAAGACCAGCCATCAACAATGCAGCGAAACCTAGGTACGGGTTCATCATTGGATCAGGGAAGCGTGCTTCGATACGCTTGCCTTTAGGGCTAGAAACGTAAGGAATACGATAGATGCAGAACGGTTACGCGCTGAGTAAGCAAGCATAATCGGTGCTTCGAAATGCGGAACCAAACGCTTGTACGAGTTTGTAGAAGGGTTTGTTAAAGCATTCAATGAACGAGCGTGTTTGATGATACCCCCGATGAAGTAAAGTGCAGTTTCAGAAAGACCTGCATATTCCTCACCAGCGAACAGGTTCTTGCCATCTTTAGAGATAGACATGTGAACGTGCATACCAGAACCGTTATCACCTACCATTGGTTTAGGCATGAAAGTCGCTGTTTAGCATATTGGTGCGCAACGTTCCAAACAGCATATTTGAACTGTTGAACTTCGTCAGCTTTACGAACCATTGTGTTGAAGCTTACACCGATTTCAAGCTGGCAAGATGCAACTTCGTGGTGATGAACTTCTACACGGCCTGGGCCCATGATTTCTTCGATTTTTGCACACATGTCTGCACGCATGTCATGTGAAGAATCTACAGGAGGAACTGGGAAGTAACCGCCTTTCACACGTGGACGGTGACCAGAGTTACCTGATTCGTAATCTTTGCCAGTTGACCATGCAGCTTCTTCAGCGATCAATGTATGGCGCGCGCCAGACATGTCGATTTCCCATTTTACTTCGTCAAATACGAAGAATTCTGGTTCTGGACCGAAGAATGCAGTATCACCAATACCAGTAGATTTCAGGTATTCTTCAGCACGGCGAGCGATTGAACGTGGGTCACGGTCATAACCTTGACCAGTTGAAGGTTCAATGACGTCACAAGTCACAACAACTGTAGGCTCAGCGAAGAACGGGTCGATAAAACCAGTTTCAGCATCTGGGCGTAAAAATCATGTCTGACGCTTCAATACCTTTCCAGCCAGAGATTGAAGAACCATCGAACATTTTACCGTCTTCAAATGTATCTTCATCAATAGTGTCTGCTGGGTAAGTCACGTGTTGCTCTTTACCTTTAGTGTCTGTAAAACGGAAATCTACCCATTTTGCGCCACTTTCTTGGATGAGTTGAAGGACTTTGTTCGCCATGCTCAATTTGCTCCGATGTTTTTTTGTGCACTTACGAAGTGCGTGTTAGTAGTTGGTAGTTATTAAGCAATTACCGTACCAACTTTTAAAAGTATAGCTAAAATCTTGAAATCCTTATGAATACGTGGATTGAAAGAAATACTTTCGACCTATTATACTGTCTGTATAATTAAATGCACTATATTCAAGCATTCTCTGCGATTTTTGTTTCGTTCGATTCACACTGCACCTTAACAGTGCGAACGAATTCTCTATAGATGTTATTCTGGTAAATAGTGATAGCTTATGTAGCTTTTATCAACTTTCGGTGATTCTTAATCAATTTTCAAGTGTTTTGTATTTTGTTGCCAATATTCAGTTTTTCTTAAAGGCAAACGCTTAAAAATACTCCCCAAATTGAGTCACTTTAGACGAATAAACGATAATAAGCTGCTTCATCTTCTTTGTTTATTAATCACTGTTGTTTTTTACCAGCAACTTAAAAAAGTTAAAGCATCCAAAATATTGTAAATATCTTTTAGTATTAACTTACTTTAGTTATTCCTATTTTTTAGTTACATAACTGCACTTATTGAGCCTTATCAACCCTGTTCATTTTGCTTAAGCAGAAAAATTGGGCAAATTGTTGCGCAGAAGTTTTAGATTATTTGTTATGATGATTGTCGCTTATTTTCACACAATGAAATCAACAGTTAGTTAGCCTTTTTACTTGCTGAAAAAACGGCAATAAAGCACGATCTGGATTACTCAAGCACATTTAAGTGCATTAATTTCAATAGGTTAAGCTCATGCTTTAATGATCGACAACTATGACTCCTTTACTTATAACAGTCCAGTACTTTGGCGAGCTGAATCAAGAAGTAAAAGTAGTCCGTAATGATGCCGTGACTTTGGAAGATATTGAGCGATGGCAACCAAAGTATTTGGTCATTGGTCCTGGTCCATGTTCCCCAAGTGAAGCGGGTATTTCCATTCCTGCAATCCAGCACTTTTCTGGCAAGATTCCGCTATTAGGCGTATGTCTGGGCCATCAAAGTATTGGTCAGGCATTTGGTGGCGACATTGTGCGTGCCAAACGTGTCATGCACGGCCGTTTATCTGACATGTACCACAGTGACAAAGGGATTTTCAGTAACC